>NZ_JBNNPS010000007.1:0-184440 GCF_050275975.1 Neorhizobium sp. NPDC001467
GATTGCGGACTACTTGTTTCATGCCATTGAAGACGCAGGATGCAGTTTCAGATCCGTCTGCCCGAAGTCGCGCCCTTTGAACAGCAGTGGTGCCTTGCTGATCGCCGCCACCGCATAAGAAAAGCAGTCACCCATGTTGAGGCTGGCGGAATGTCGGCCTTTGCCATACCGTTCCAGCGCCAACTCTGCTGCACGGTAATGGTCTGCATCAAACGCCACGGCAGTGATGTTCGGGGCGCTCAAGAGACGGCTGACAATATTGCCGGGATTGGAAAACCGCTTGGCGGTCAGCACGGTTCTCGTTTCGAACACTGTCGGCCAGCCAATAACGATTGACGGCTCTTGCCGCAGCACGGCCTTGAACGTTTCGGCCTCCGGTTCTTCGAGCATGATCGAGACGAGCACCGAGGTATCGAGGGCGATCACTTGGGCAATCCATTCTCGTCATAAAGATCGTCGTGAGCGGATGTCGTGCCGGACGGAACGGTGCGCCTTCCTTCGGCGGCGAGCTCCCATACGGCATCGAGAGGATGGATATGGCTTTGCTGGCGAAGCTCGACATCGTATCGCTCGAGCGCGATTTCGACGAGCTTGTTGATTGGCTGGCCTGTGCGGCGTGCCAGTGCATGGGCCAAGTCCCTGGCCTTTGTGCTACGCACGGAGAGTTGCGGTTCAGACATCGTTTTCCCTTGTCAGATCTGTGCTCGAACATAGCTATTTGTGGGTCAGATGGCAAGAAATGCGCGTCAGATGGCTCACTTCCGATAATGAATACTTATCGATGGTTAGCGCGCCAAGTGCCAGTCATACCATGTGAGGAACCGCAATATCCATGTAGAGTTCCTTTAGCAAATCATTTACCATGATTTCAATGGCTTACGATCTCGCAGAAATCAGCATGAGCGCCCTGATGCGGCCAGCTTTCGAAGCCGGTATCGTGTTCACGCGCCTAGACGAGCGCATCGCCCGCTCGCCGGTCGGTCAGGGGTGGATCGAACGCACCCATTTCGCCGATGCCTGCGCCTCGCTGTGGATCGACGGCGAACTCGTCCATCTCGAAGAGCTGGTGCTCCACGACGCCATCCGCGATATCCGCACCCCGACCCATGAGCTGACAATCGCCCGCGACGTGCTGCGCACTCGTCGGCGGATCGCCGGCCAGTCCCCTGAGTGGGCGCTCTCTGCCGACGGCATCCGCTCGCTGCGGAAAACTTCGGAGATCGGCGCAGGCGGTGCGGACGAGGCTACAACGAACGGAGTTATTCGGCCAGCGATCGCAATCGACGCGGAAGGGGAGGGGGATGACACCGACGAAGCCCAAGATCTCCCCGGCGTCGACTATGCTGCAATCGATGCGCTGCTCGCGCGCTCTGACGCTGCGATTGAACGAGCCAAAAGGCCCGGCCGGGCTCCGGCCGATCCGCTTGTCTACGATCTCGATTGGGACGAGGATGCCAGGCTGGACGAGTGGCGCGGCGTGTTGCGACAGGCAGAAAACTTGCCAGCAGTGCTGCAGGCAATCATCGCCCTCGATGCCTGGAACGAATTGTCCGTGCTGCAACATGCGCCGTGGCTAGGCCGGCTGTTGGCCGCTTCGATCCTGCGGGAAGCTGGCATCACCACCGGCGCGCATCTGGCCGCCATCAACCTTGGCCTGAAAACCATTCCGGTGGATCGACGCCGGCATCGCGATCGCGAAACCCGGCTGCTGGCCATCGCCCACGGTCTGCTTTCGGCCGCCGAGACCGGACTGAAGGAACATGACCGGCTGACGCTGGCGAAAGCGATGATGGATCGTAAGCTGGAAGGGCGCCGGACATCGTCAAAACTGCCGGAGCTGGTCGCGCTGGTGATGGCAAAGCCATTGGTGTCGGCCGGGATGGTGGCGAAGACGCTCGAGGTGACGCCGCAGGCGGCGAGGCGGATTGTTTTGGAGCTGGGCCTGCGGGAGATGACTGGGAGGGGGAGGTTTCGGGCGTGGGGGATACTCTAACCTGCCAGAGAGTCTCGAAGCCGTATGTTCTTTCCAAAACGAGCTGGCGCAAATAGCTTTCGGACGCGATAGTGACACTTGAGTAAAACGAAAGGGGAGGCATGGCGTCTACTTTACCAGCGGTAAAATTCGTGTGCTCCGGATGTGGGGCTACTATTCACACAGTCCTTGAGGAGGTGCCGGCCTACGACCTCATGGCGGATCGCGAATCAGACGCGCAGGGTTTTGTTGAACAAGCCGTTGAGTGCTCCGAGTGTGATCGACAGCTTTCCGTTGGGATCAGAAATACGGGCGCAGGTTTGGTAGCCGCACTCCAGGATGAAAACACACCGGTTGAAGTGATCGATGATTCCACTCAGCGTCCAGATGACGAATGGGATACTGAAGCCTATCAGCGCGAAAACCTGCCAAATGACCCTGGGCAGATCTTTAAGTTTGCGACCTACGACATCGACTTTATTGCCGGCGAGGTGGAGAGCGGAGGCCATGGATCGGTTGCTGCGCTGAACCGCATGTTGCTGGTCCAATACTTTTCCGCGATCGAGGCGTATCTTAGCGACCGCCTGATCCGCCTGGTGCTCGACAATCCCAAATCCTTGGCAGCACTCGTTATCGGCAACAAGGAATGGGCCGGCGAAAAGATTGGTGTCGTTGAGCTTGCATCAAATGCACATGCTTTTCGCGACTGGGTGCACACGCGCTTGCGCGAGCTGATGTACCACAACTTCGTGAAGATCGATCAATACTATCGAAGTGCGCTCGGCTCTACGATATTTCCCGATGAAGCGACGAAAAAAGTACTTATGGAGTTCGTTCCTATACGGCATGATTGCGTCCACCGTTACGGTCGCGATCACGACGGTCGAGAGCGTACAATAAGTAAAGTAGATCTTGATAAGCTGGGTAGCGCCCTTGAAAACATGGTCGCCCACCTTGAGGGATTGTTTGTCCGGCGGCGCACAAACGGGTGAGGCATTGTTGGGTGCCTGCATGGCAAACTCCGGGATAGGTGACTGCGCGAGGCCAAGATGTGGGGGCGGAGAAATGTCCATTCATACCGTGATCGTCGATGGCCCCCTTGCATTGCGGATGCAACGGCTCACTGCTGCACGCGAAAGCGCGATCGGGCGCCAGATACTAACGCTTCCCCTTCTAGCTGCTCGGCTCGCGGGCGGCTTCATAGCTCCAGCTTCACAAGAAAACTTGTATCCCGCGATACGAGCGGCTCTTGCCGCTGGGATGTACGAAGACATCGGACAGGTCTCCGACCTGCCCGGAATGCCATCTGCTGTACTCACCTCACTCCGAAGCTGGTGGGACGCCGGCATCCTAACTGAAATTGCGGACAACCCCCGCCTTCGTGACTTCACTAAGCTGGAACGGCGTGTGAGAGAGGCATTGCCTGCGGGTACACTTGCCCCGCCAGACCTCGTTGACGCGGCACTGAAGCGCCTGCACCACGCTCAAAAACTCTTGGGTTCCGTCACGCTTCAAGAGATCCCCGACATCAAGCCCATCTGGCGCCAGCTCATTGTACAGCTCTGCGATGTTGTTCCAGTGCGATGGGTCGCTCCGGCTCATTGCCAGCGGAACTGGTTCGCGGGAACGGTGGAAGCTTTGCCGGCCGGCCGCAGCCAGATCACCGTCGCCGATCTCTGCGCCGATCCGCGAAGCGAGGTGCGAGAGGCGCTGCGCTGGGCGCGGGCGCTCATTGCGGAAGACGGCATATCTCCGAGTGAAATCGCGATCACGGCCACTTCGCCGAATACGTGGGACGATACATTTTTGGTGCTTGCGCGCGAGGCTGGGCTTCCACTGCATTTTAGCCATGGCGTCCCCGCCTTGGCGACACGCGAGGGACAGAGCTGTGCCGCGTTGGCTGATGTTCTACTGAGGGGCCTCTCGCAAGAACGCGTGCGCCTCTTGTTCGCCCGGGTTTCTCCAGCTCGTCAGAATATCCCTCTCGACTGGGCCAAGGGTTTAAGGCGAAGCGCTGCTCTCTCGACCGCGCAGCACTGGCGGCACGCCCTCAGGCAAGCACGGGCCGAGCGGGCCGATGGAGATGCTGCCGAAAATGCGTTGTTACCGGTTATCGAGCTTCTCGCTCGCGGGCTCCTCGAGGCGGATCGAGCGGGACGACTTCTGTTGCATGGGCCGGCGCTCACCTTGTGGCAGGATGCCCTACGCATGGCGCCTCCCCAAGCAGTGGAGCTCTCGCTCCAGGCACTCCGAGTCGATGACGGGAAAGAGCCCGGCAGCAGCGTCGTGTGGGGACCGGCTCGTCATCTAGCCGGCGCCTCTCGCAAGCATGTCCGGCTTCTTGGCCTCGAGGCAAACGCCTGGCCGCGCCAGGCGATCGAAGATCCGTTGCTGCCGCAGCATCTACTCGGGAAGGTTAGGCTTCCATCAGCTGATATAGCCGACGAGGACCGAAGGATGCACAACCTCCTCGTATGTCAGTCTGACGGTTATGCGCTCTCACGCGGACACAGAAGTGCGACGGGTGCGCTGCAAGCCGCGAGCACGCTATGGCGCCGCGATCAGGAGCGGATCGTGAGCCGGAGCGGCATCCCTAGGCATGCCTTCAGCGAAAGCGATCGCCTGTATGCAAGACCTCCCGATGCAGGCAAGCAACTGCAGGTTCGGTCCAGCCGCGCCTGTTGGCGGGCTTGGCAGGACAGCGAGCGGCATACCATGCACGACGGGCTGGTTCGGGCCAACCATCCTTTGATCCTGGATGCACTCGCGGAGGTGCAATCCACGACGTCCATAGATCGCCTCCTTTGCAATCCGCTCGGGTTTGTCTGGGAGTACGCGCTTCACTGGCGTGAGCCCAATCTGGACCCCCAGCCGCTGGCGCTTGACCATCGCGCGTTTGGAGAACTCGTCCACGCCCTCATTGGAGGCGTTCTCCGCAACGGTGCGCCGAGGAATACCGATGAGATCGAGATCGGTCTAGCGGATGAAGCCAGGCGATTGGGCGATTCGTGGCCAATCGCACGTGCTGTCCCACCGGGTCTGCTATGGCGCCATACCATGACAGTGGCCCGCGAACGCGCATCCCGCGGGTTGAGGGATGCTCTAGGAGAACCTCGTGGCACGAGTTGGACCGAACTTACATTCGGCGAGCCCATCGCCGAGCCTCATCCTTGGACGACGCTTTCGCCCGTCTCTGTGGGAGCGACCGGTGTTGCATTTCGCGGCAGAATCGATCGGCTCGACGAGGACGGGTCTCGAGGTACGGCTATCATAACCGACTACAAGGCAGGTGCGGCGCCCGAGCGGAAGAAGACTATCGTTTTCAATCGAGGAACAGAGCTCCAACGCGTTTTCTATGCCCTGGCCGCCAGATCGTTGCTGCCGGAGGTTCGGAACGTCGAGTCTCGGCTGACCTATCTCAGACATGAGCCCGCCCGCACATTGAGCTTGGTCCACGACGAACTCGCAGCTGCAATTGAGGAAGCGATCACCTTCACAGCCGCTGGTGTCGAACTTCAGAAGACCGGGCAGATTGCGCCGGGTCCCCAGCCAGAGTTTTTCGACCCGATTTCGATCGCGCTTCCATCCGACCTAGAAGTCTATCGTCGTACCAAACAACGTCCCTTCGCGCAGGTGAATAGCCCGCTATCAAAGCTTTGGAGCAGCCCGTGACCGCTGACCTAGATGCTCGTAGACGCGCGTTGACAGACTTCAAATCCAACATCCTGGTCGAGGCAGCCGCCGGCACCGGCAAGACGTCCTTGATGGCTGCCCGTGTTGCGATGATGATAGCGAGCGGGATTGAACCCTCCAAGATCGCCGCGATCACCTTCACCGAACCAGCGGCAAGCGACCTTGAAGCGCGAATTCGTTGGACGATTGCGGAGCTCCGGGCCGGAAAGATCCCGCCGGCGCTCGCGAAAATACTTACTCAGCCGCTTGACGCGGATGCGCTTGCTCGTCTCGAGGCCGCGGTTCCGCGACTCGATGAGATCACGGCGACGACGATCCACGGCTTCTGCCAAGGCATCATCCGCTCGCACGGGCTCGCCGCGGGTCTGGATCCCGGATCCAGAGTGGTTGATGCGACGGTCGCCGAGGCCCTCTTCGACGAAGTGCTCGCCGAGTGGCTGAAGGACAAACTGGCGGACAGCGCCGACGAAGATGGAGCGATCGCTATTCTGGCCAAAGACGACCCGCTTGGCGTTGTCGAGCGCGTTCGCGAGCTTGCCATATTGCGCCGCGACCATCGTACCGCGAGCGCTCCTGCACCTGATTTTTCATCCCGGCCGGACCGGACATTCAACGAAGCCGTCGTGGCGTTTTCCCGCTGGCACGCCGCCGGTCCAGCCGAGGCTGGCACAGCGGATTTGATCAATGACCTGGAGCATCTCGCCGCATTCTATGACGAGACCCTGGCGAATACCGCTTTCCCAGAGCTTTGGCGCTTGACGCAGCCTCCACGCATCGAAGCAATGTTGCCGCGGTCCATCGATCTACAGCCCTATCGCAGAATGGCCGCCTGGAAGAGTGTCCTCGGAGCCGCCGAGGGCCAGCGTCGCGGTAACGAAGCGTCCGCCCGCTACGAGCAGGTAACCGCGGCATATCGAACCATGATTGGGTCGATTGCCCAGAGGCTTGTGCACGAACTTGCTGCAACCTTGAGCGAAGTGATCGACGCGTATGACCTCCGCAAGCGTGATGCTGCGGTGCTGGATTTCGATGACCTTCTGCTTCAGGCGCGCCTTCTTGTCTGCGAGCATACGGAAATCCGCGCATGGCTCGCGTGTCGCTACTCGCATCTCCTCGTCGATGAATTTCAGGACACTGACCCGCTGCAGGCCGAGATCCTGTTTTTCATCGCGGCAACCGCGCCTCCCACCCGCTGGGAACAGGTTCAGCTTCGGCCCGGCGCGCTGTTTCTGGTCGGCGATCCCAAACAGGCCATCTATCGGTTTCGCGGGGCCGACATCGAAGCTTATGCGGTGGCAAAGTCGGTGATCGCAAAATCAACGAATGGCTGCCTGCTTGCCGTTACAGCCAATTTTCGGTCCCGGGCGGAAGTGCTCGAACATGTCAACGAGGTTTTTCAGGAGGTGCTTGCTCAGCCGGGACAGCCCGGCTTCGTAGCCTTGACGGCCACGATGAGCCCGCCGCCGCTGCCAATTCCAGCCGCGGCGAAGCTCACGATCGACGTACCGCGCGATGTCCGCGCAGAGGAGCAGCGCGAGGCGGAGGCGGAGGCAGTGGCCCAGCTTTGCGCACGCCTGATAGGGGCACTTACGATCACCAGGGCAGACGGCACGGAGCGGCGCCTTCGCGCAGGCGACATTGCCTTGCTCGCGCCCACCCATACCGATTTATGGCGTTACGAGCGCGCCCTTGAAGAACACCGGATCTCCGTTGCATCTCAGGCTGGTAACGCACTTTTCCGGCGGCAGGAATTGCAAGATCTTCTGGCTCTGGTCCGAACCTTGGCCGATCCCCTGGACACACTCGCGTTTGGCGCCCTCATGCGCGGCCCTGTTGTTGGACTGAGCGATGAAGAGTTGCTCGACATTACCGCGGCGCTCAAGCCTGACGCGGACGGGCGCCGCCGATTTCAGTTGCGGACGGTGGCTGACGATGTTGTACACTCCCTCGCTCGTGAGGTACTCGTCAAACTCCAGGGTCTGCACCGTCTCGCGGCGGAACTCACGCCCATGCAATTGCTGGCGTACGCGATCGAACGTTTGAACCTCCGGGTGGTGATGGCAGCGCGTCATGGCCAGCGCAACGCCCGAGCACTGACGAACCTCGATGCAATTGTCGAGCTCGCCAGGCCTTACGGAGTCGCTGGCTTGCGAGCGTTTGCGCTCGACCTCCAGCGGGGGTGGGAGCGAAAACGCCGCCACCCTGAGGGACGGGTGGATGTCTCTGGAGACGCGGTCGAAATTGTCACGATGCACAGCGCCAAGGGGCTTGAATGGCCTGTCGTCATCACGGTGAATTCGTCAACTCGTTTCAAGCCTCAGGACCAGTTCGTCTATCGCCAATCAGACGATACCCTTCACTGGATCATCGGCGGCATTGAGCCGCCGGACTTGGCAGCCGCCCGCAGCGAGGAAGAGTTTCGTGAAGCGAGGCAGCGTGAACGGCTGTGGTATGTCGCGATGACGCGTGCCCGCGATCTGCTCGTCATCCCCGATCTGCCAGGAGCCTCGTCGCGCTCGTGGTCCCGGGTCATGGATTTGGGACAGAAGCGCCTGAGTGAGCTTCGAACGGACATGCTGCCTGCGTCCGAAGTGACCAATGCTGATGTCCTCGTCAACGAGCAGACCGACGCGATTTTTCTCGCCGAGCGCGAGCGCATCGATGCGGCCTCGGAGCCCATCCTCTGGGATCGCCCAAGCGAGCGCGATCCAGACCGCAGCGCAGACACAACCGACAGCTTTGTCGTCGACATTACGACCGACGGCCAGCGGATCGTCGGCGCAGGCGCCCTCCGCGGCAACGTTCTTCACAAGCTTATGGAGGAGTTTCTCAACGGCGAACTGTTTGATGGCGAGGACGAGATCATTCGGCGCGCGGCCCAACTGCTTGACCAGCTGCAAGCAGTTGTGGATGACGATCCCAACGAACGCAGGCCGGATCCCTTGGAGATGGGGAGAACGGCACTGCGGACATTGCGCATGCCCGACCTTGAGCCGTTCATCGAGCGGCTCGTGCCCGAAATTCCGCTATGGGCAGCAGCCCCGCCACGCTATCTGGCCGGCCGCGCGGATGCCGCCTGGATCGACGGTGATCGCATCGCCCTGGTCATAGACTGGAAATCGGATGTGAATCCGGATGCGACTGCGCAGGGTGCACACGCGGCACAGCTCCGTGACTATCTGAGCGTGACCGGCGCTGAACGCGGGGCCATCGTTTACATGTCGGCTGGCCATGTCTCCTGGGTCGAACCATGAGTCCCCTGATCACCAGACAGGATTGAGTATCGGGGAAGAGGAGCAAACGATCACCCGGCTAGATCCACGCGTCATCGCGACATAGAGGTTTCGAGCGTTGAGGGCACCAGCGTTAAGAACAACGGAGACATCGGCTTCAAGGCCCTTGAGTAGCAAGGTGCTGCCGACCGAGCGTCGGGCAAGCGGCCGCCCAACCAACCGCGACTGCTCGCGGATCGCAACGGTCGCCTCCCGGAAGGATGGTCCCCCTGGGGAGGCGGCGAGCTGCAGGGCGCGCTGTACTGCGGCAAGCACCGCCGGACGATAACACCGCACCCCGCCCGCCCTGTTGATAGACACCAAAAGGTCTGCAACCGCGCTGAGCGTTCGCTCCTGCTCGAACACAACGGCCGCCTGTTCCATGTCGGACAAGGCACGGCCAAGGCTGCCCGCCCGGGCGGCAGCGATCGACCGCACAAGGTCATCGGCTGAAAAATTGCTCATCAGGTTTTCAGCAAATCCAGCAGCCACGGCCAGCGCTTCCGGGCGGCAGGGATCAAGCGTAGCTCCAAACTCCGTGAGGTCGCGCAAGTCTACGGCTTCTACAGTGACGGCACCGTCGACCTGACGTGCGAACCGGCGCTGCCCGGTCGGGTCGGTGCTGTCGCCGATAATCAGCACCTTTGCGTCGCTCGGGACTTGTACGCCGGCGGCCGCGAGACGAAGCGCATCATCGCGCCGACCATCGAGCTCAATCCACTGAACGGCAGCGGGTGCCATTCGCAGATCGATCGGCTTGCCGCTAGCGAGCTGGGGTCGGAGAGAGAGCAACCAACTCCCCAATTCGGCGGCTCCGGCATTGTTCCACCGCCATGGAGTAGTTAGTTCCCCTACCGCCGGAAAGAACGCCAGAACCTCTGAATTCCAGTCCGCTAGACGGTCGGCCCCGAAGCCGAAGATGGATTGGAAAGGGTCTCCGACGATCGCCGTTGGCAGGCTCTGGGCGAGCCAGGTCACGAGCGCGTGCTGCCGGATCGAGCAGTCCTGGTACTCGTCGACGAACAGCCTTTCATAGCTGGCGGCCAGGATGTCGTGCACGTGCCCGCCTGCGACGAGCCGTGCCGCTGCATCTCGGATGGCCTCATAATTCGGCCGGGCACCGGTTATGATCCGCGGATCGTGCCCCGCGCGCTGCGGAAATGTTGAAATCAGTCGGATGGCAAAACCATCCAACGTGGCTGCTCGATAAGAGCTGGGTTTCACTCCGACCTTTTCGAGCCGCCCACGCAGGGCTGCAACACCGGCATTCGTGTGCGTCAAGACCAAAACCGGTTTCGCGCCGCTATGCCGCGCAAGCGCGTCCGTAATGAGTTGCGTCTTCCCACAGCCAGCAGGCGCTACGACAAGTCCCCGCCCGATTGCATTCAGGTCGATTTCACCGGCTGCCATCTTCAATCCAATCCAACACGCCATCCATCACGCTCGTCAGACTGGCATTGGCGGCAGCATAAGAAGGTCCGACGATGGTCCGTCCAGCGATCTCCATGGTTGTAATGGTCTTAAGCCAGCCGAACCGCGCCGCAGCGTTCCCCAGGAGCGTTCGGCTGGCGGCATCGAAGCCATTAATCAAAGCGTCGGTTTCAAGAACAATCAAAGACGTCGAGCTGTTCGAAATCGTCTTAATATGCGCGTCGATGAGTGCACGATCTTTTGCTTCGACCGCAAGCTCAAGAAGTTGCGCGACGGATGCGTCTGACAAGGCAGAAAACAGCTCCTGCTCCAGCGCCCGCCCGCCGGCCCAGGCGAAAACCTGCCCTCCGCCGGCGAGGAAGGCTGCTTCCGCGGCTGCAGGCGCGGCTTTGTCACTATCACGCAGGATGGCGACGCGGTATCCAAGGGACTGCAACGCGTTGGCGCGGCTGAACGTCTCATCGCCATTGCCGTTGACCAGCGTGGCGCCGCAGGCGGCGAGAGATAATTCACCTGTTCCGGTAAAATGTTGATCCAGCCCGCGCATAAGGCCGATCTCGCTTCCGCCTTCACACACAACGATAGAGGTGGCGAGGAGGGCATGGGCGTGAGTCCGGATGGTCCCCTGGACGTCGCCTGCGTCACTGGCACGGGTCACGGTGTGTTCGTGATCCTTGTGTCGGACAATGTGCAGCTGGTGAGCGCTTAGTTCGGTGACGGTCGTTGGTGAATGGCTGGTCGCGAACACCTGCATCGGAGGAACTTCTTCCTTCGCACCGAGCGCCCCGAGCAAGCGGATGATGCGGTGCGGCTCAAGACCGTATTCCAGTTCATCGATCAGGAAGGTCGTTGCCTTCTCTGCAGCTTTCCGCTGCAAAGCGGCGATCAAAAGACGTGACGATCCCAGGCCGAGCGACCTCAGTGGAATACCGCTCTCGTCGTGCAGCGAGATCGACCCGCCCGTAAAGTTGATCGAACCGGCGTCGATAAGGGCCTGCACCGCCGCACCGACAGGAACGCCCATCTCACCTGCAGCGGCGGTGACGATCTTCAGCGACCCTTCCAACTCCTTGAGTTTCTCCTGATCAAAAGCATCACGCATCTCGCGCGCCAGCCGGGTCAGTTCGCTCGATGTATCTGCCTTGCCTTCCGTGATTTTGCTCAACACCGAGCCACGCCGCCACGTTAGGTGTGAGTCGCCCGCCCCACCAAGCCGCGCTGGGGCGATCCGGGTGCGATCGGCCCAACTGAGGTTACGCATTCGTCCCGCTGCCTGCGCGCGCGGCGACACGAGCGTCCATTCCGGCTCGAGGTCGCTCTGCACGGTGAGTTGCAGGGTTAGAGCCGTTTCCAACCCGGCACCTGGCTCCGCCTCCACGGTTCCTGTCACGGCGCTGAAGCCCACCAGGAAGTCACCATACGCATCGATATTCTTGAGCGGATCATCAAGCGCACCAAGGGTAATAGAAATGCGGATAGGCTGATCGAAGTCGACCTCATGGAAGTCCGCATCGGTGAAAGTCAATGATCGCCTCGCGCCGAGGCATAAGTCGATCGCGTCGAGAATGGTGGACTTCCCGCTATCGCCCGGGCCGACCAGACAGTTTACCCCTGGTCCTGGTAGCCACCGGAGCTTTCTAATCGCGCGAAAATTCGCGATCTCCAGGATTCGAACTACGCTCATGGAGTCCCCCTCATCAACAGCGCTTTCCTCTCTACCCTGCCCTCCGCACGGGCTGATTTCCGCGTCTAGCGCCCCGCGCCAGTCATGGCGGAAGCAAGCGCACTTCAGGCGCTTGATTCCGCTCCGAGTTGCCTCAAGGTACACGCACTCCGGGTGATTGGCGACGACAAGCCTTAGAGCTTGAACCTGTCAAGCTCTGTCGCGAAACTCGGTGCGGATTTCTACCGTATATCAATCGTACCGGTCGCCTTCGCTGTGGTCGGCATAGGGTTGGACCCGGAGGCCGCGCTGGGCAGTCATCGGCCGCATCCGAGCCAAGATTGCATCGGTCGTCATCGCCTCGATTATGTGATCTCGGTGCGCGTCGCAAATGCCGAACTGCTGTGCGACAATCTCATCGAGCTTTTGCTGCACTTCATTGTACTTCACTTGCAAATCGCCAGTAGTAAGCGTCCTGATTGCGTTTGATACGGCGTCCAAATTGACAGGCACGGCATACTCCAAGATATCGCTTCGGCGCAGTTCGGCGTCGGGATTCGCCTCGATTTGACGCGATAACTGGAAGGACACGAACGTTCTGAGATCGGCATCCGGGATCACGAGCTGAAAGAACATGTCGGAGGAACGAATCCGATCACCATCTTCTACGATTTGAACTAGAACGACAGGGTCTTCGGAAACTCCATTCAGGTCGATGTTGAGTGCAGCCGGATTGCCGCTCAGGATTAAATCGTTGATCGTAAGCGCCTTGGCCTTTCCCGCGGCGATCAGAGCGTCGATCTCGCGATAGCGGTTCGCCAGATCACTGTCGGCGTCAAGCACTGCCTGGCCGGCCGCTCTAAGTTCATCCATCCGCTCAGCCGTTCTGTGTGGAGGAATAGGCAGAAGGGGTATCGTCCGCTTGTACCAATGGCAGCCTAGATCCTCGATGATGGAGGAACGCAAAACGCGAGCAGCGTAGAACTGAACAATCCTACTCATCAAAAAGCTGTTGAGGGGGAATGCCTCGGTCAACTCGACTACATAGGCGGTATTCTGGAATCCTTGTCCTTCCGCAATTGGCGCAGCTGTCGGAAGCTGTGAGATCTCTCTTAGCGCAAAGGTATTTTGATAAGATAGGTAATCGGAATAGGTATAGATGTAGCGGGTTGTTTCTCGCCGCGCGGTCAACGACCATCGACCGAGGGGCTCACCAAGGAGGCCTTGGGGGAAAATATTCTGACCCTTGAAAAGAGCGAGCGTATCGCCAGCAACAGGTTCGCCGAGCGCGGTCTGACCGCCAAGCTTCACGCCATAGTTAAATAGAAGCTCAGGGCGATATGAATATCCTTCCGAGGTCGGACGGTCCTGTTGCACGTCGACTACTCGACCTCTGTCGCGTTTTACCCAAACGACCCGAACGATTTCGCCTAGTCTCGGCAATTCTCGCATGGCCAATAATGCGTCCTCGTCGCCCGCGCCGAGTTTCGTCAGTATCGCATCCGATCCATCGTCGTTGGCCCTTAACGCCTGCATCCATACGGGCAAGTCTTGATCGGCAGTCTGGACCATACCGGGGGTTGCCTGACCAGAAACAGTTGCATCAGAATTGAAGGCGGTGCCTTCAGTTGCCGAGGCCTCGTCAGTGTTGTCAGCATTGTCCGGGATTTCAGCCAGTACGCCTTTGAGCGATCGGGGCACATATGCCAGTCGGTCAAGCTTGTCTCGGCGAACTGTCGTTCTTTTTGCCAGGTCGAAGTCAATCACATCGTTGACCAGTGCGGATGTGTCGAGCTGAAGCATCTCGACTTCGTCGTTGGGCGAAGGATCGGCTCGCTCGACGACCATGATGACCGTCGGCCTCTTAATGCCGCGGAATGTAGATTTACCAAGGCCTTCAAGGTCTGCTATCAAAGTTATCCGGAACTTTTCGAGCACGCGACGGAGCAATGTTGCGTAGGCCGCTTCACTCATCCCAATTGGCACGATAAATACTAGGCGCCCGCCTGGTTTCACCCACTGTCGGAGCGCGCGGTAGATGAAATAGATAGAGGTATCCGTGTTTTTATACGAGACTTCGGAATAGGTTGAACCATAGTTCGTCGAACTATTGCGCTCGGCGCGAATATAGGGAGGGTTCATTACAACGAGGTCGTAGTCCGACTTGACGGTGCGTTCAAAACCGGGGGGGATCAAGGTATGACTTCTCCCGCTCCGTTCATGGGTAAGGCGGAATGTCATGCCGATTTGGGCTGCTTCGCCGGCCGAGTGGCCCTCCGCGAAGGTGAAGCCCATCGGATCAAGTGATGACCATCCACCGTACAGAGGTACGGCCGGCAGGATTGCACGCGCAAATTCTCGTGTCTCTTCGATTGTCTTGTCGCGCACAACGTCGATCAGGTGCCAGAACACCTGAATCTGCGCAAGCGCGATCGAGAATGTTGAGATATCCAAGCCATGGAGTTTCCCGATAACCTGGCGCACATTGTCAGCCGTGATGGCGCCGGCTTTCTGCAGATGATCCAATCTCTGCACAAGCGCTTCCACCAAAAAGGTCCCGGTCCCGCAGGCAGGGTCGAGAATAGATTGGGCATCTTGCCATCCGCCAGCCTTGAGCATGAAGCGTGCGATCTCGGGACGCGTATAAACCTCACCCAACCGGCGGCGCTGCGAAACATCGAGATATTGGTCATACACCCCAGAAAGGATATCGCCGCGAACTGATTCGAAATTCCATCGCGAGAGAATGTAGGCAGCGCGTTCAAGTGCCTTCGAAAGAACCGGGTCGTCGCGACGAATCGCCCAATCGAGCAAATTGGCATCGAAGATCGAATGAAAAATATCTCGAGCGTGGCGATATGACTGCCGGAGCAACTCCTGCATTGGCAAACCGAAATGATCGGCGAACTTCCAAAACACCTCTATACCGCCATTGGAAATATAGCGCGTTCTGAAGAGCCCGTAATCCTCGCAGAAACGGATCGTCAGCATGCGTGACAGTATGAGCGATCCGGTCTCGTAAGCGAGCGATTGGAGAAGGCGATTGTTGGGCTTGTCCTTGTCCTTCTCGACTTTCAGAAGACTGGCGTTGGCGATGCCCTGCCGCGCCGCGTATTGTTGAAGGAGATCGTGCTCGAGGCGCAATGCATAAAGAAAAGGCTCAAGCTCAATCATCAGAACTTCGCGGCGCGGCTCATACTCTACGACGAGATCGTCTGACAGAAGTGCCCGTTGTCGAGCGGATAGAAAGTGTTCGAAATCGATGGGACGTTGTGGGTTGGACCAGTCGAAACGAGCAGGTCCGTAGTCGGCTTGCATCGGACCCAGCGCAGCAGTCGCTTTTTGAAGATCGCTGATGCCGCGCAGCTCGATGATCTCAAGCACCGCTTCGCGTAATAATTCTGACGCTTCGCGCACAGTAGCAGCGAATTGCCTGCGACCATCCCCTGCTGCGTCCAAATATGCAAAAGGTGTCTTATTCTGACGAAAATTTTGAAGTTCAGCTTCCAGCTTCAGCTCGGCGACGGACAAAACACCAAAGCAACTTGCAAAGACTTCAGGTTCTTCGAGGTCGGACCATCGCCACGTTTCTACGATTTCTGCATCATGCAATTGGCGCATCGCCAACGCGGCAGCAAATGCCTCTCGGTCAGCAATATCGATACGGACGACGACGCGCTGGTCGATCAAGAAAAACCAACGCGTACCAGATTGGATGTAAGAACGTTTTTCTCTCAACACCGAACGGCAATTTGTCTCAATCTGCTCATCAGTCTTCACCTCGAAGACTGCATAGGCATAATCTCCGCCTCGCAGCGGCTTACCATCTGCTGTTCTATATACCACGAGGTCAGGCCGCCGCCGCGAACCATCGAACTTTGAGTCGATGACCACCTGTTTGGTGTCAAGACCAATATCGAAGGTACTCCTTGTCAGGAGATCCCGGATATAGGCGTAAAGATCGGGCTCGTCGGCCTCATTGGCGACGATCTCTTTGATCTTCTTTTTCAACGCTGCAGATGACCCCAATATACTTCCCCTACCACCTCGGTTCCTGACTTCAAGCGCGGACACGAATCCCGCTGTTCGTCCAAGAACTTAATCTCGTAGTATGCAATCTACGTTTGGTAAAGAGATCGAGGCCGATCCCGCGGCTTCAAAGAACAAGATTGCCTTCGAGGCCAGAGTAGCTCCGTTATTGTGCTACCCCGAGGTCGTCCTTAGCGTTTCTTTTGAGAGCCAGGTGGATCAAGAAACATTGGAAAGAAGCTTCGCTGCTGCTTCAATCTCAGAACATCAGTTGGGACGATTGTGTTTGCCGCCCGCCGTGCACCGCCGGCTTCAGTTACAATCTCCAGGTCGGGATTACTCATAACACTCGTGTGGATGTCGTCCATGTGAGCTGGCGTCATGTTGTAGATGCCACGATAGAAATCACTAACCTGAATGGCGTCACCATACTCGTTCACAAGTCTCGGTATATCGTCATGCAACTGGTCGCGCGCCCGCGCCCGGTCGGCGTCCTCGAAAAGATACAGGCCACTTGAAGGATCGGATACGGTATAGGAGAGCATCCTTAAACCAGATCGTCCGAAATGGGCCTGCATAGTGCTGTTGCGATGCAAGACGTTATTGTACTCCTGCCTTGCCCGATAATTGTTGGCAAAATGGATCAGCCAATACCGCCAACCCTTCGGATTGTTTATCGAGAACGGGCTGACGAAGGCGGCGCAATCGTGGAAAGATTCAAAGACGACCTTTTCCGCCGAACCGAGCCAGCTGTGGTTACTCATTTGCGCTCCCAGCGCATCAAAGGCTTCCGGCGTTAGATTAAGGTGAGCAAGCTGCTTCCTGTAGCGCGATGCATCACCTTTCCGCAGGAAGGCGATGAGCGATTCAATCATGAATGTGTAGAAGATCTCGGGAGCTCGAAACGACCGCATGATGTCAGTCAGCGTCGAGCTATGCACTTGTGAATGCCCGCACTGATCCAGATTAAAAAGGACGTTTGGATAACTGCCTCGGTCGAGGAGGGCTTTAACCTCCGGATAGGCGTCCTCGAAAGGTCTATTGAGAAAGACGACCTGAATATGGAGTTTAGGTTGAGTTTCCTTGATCGAAGCCAAGACCGGCGAAACTTGGCTTTTGAGAAATTCTACGACTTCGGGATCTTCATCGTTCAAAATCAGCAAGCACTCGATCGAGAGCTCGGCCATTTTGTCAGCAGCCCGCTGGATATTAAACGCGGTTGTCGCGGTCGCCAATGCTTCAAGGAATATGAGAGGGGAGCCTGGGCTGCCATCTTCGTAGCGGCCACCACCGGCAAAGCCATCTACGATGGCCACACGAAATTTCGATTGTTGCGGCAGCCGGCATCGAACCCAAAGGTAGCGGTCGAAATACTCCCGTAGAATCTTGTGCTTTTGTTTTGTGTGATCCTCAAGCTTAGCCCCTTTCGCAAACGTATAAGGCTTAGCAACCATTGAGAATCTCCTGTGATGTGATCAAATCGAACTGGCAGCCGAAGGCATCTCATCCCATACGCGGTCACGATAGATTCTACCATTCGCCTTTTTAGACCTACGTTTGTTATCCTTACCCCATGTACCCCACTGCTTGAAGAAAAACGCGGTTTCAGATTCTTGGCACTGCTCGTAGATCTCATCGATCCATGCCTCGCGTATGGGGCGCGCAGAGCGGCCGCTTTCTCCTCCTACGATCGCCCAGTGGATGCCTCTAAGATCGACATCGCCCACGCTACCGATTAGGGGCTCAAACGATATAAACCTTATAGCCGCAGGCACGCGTCGCAGGGCATCGATCCGGCCGGCAGCATCAGCATTCTCAACACTGGTGCCCAACCAAACATTCGGCAGGATTTCAAAGCTGCCTTCCGAAAGAAGCTCGGACATTCGTTCGGGTCTCTTGGTCAGGATCTGATAGTGATGGTGAGGCGTTTGCCTCATTATCTCCCAGACTTCGGAAATGAAATCCACCTCAACGCCTTCATGAAAGAGGTCGCTCATTGAGTTCACGAAGATCTTGCGCGGCCTTTTCCACTTCAGCGGGATCTTAAGCGCCTCCCGGTCCTCGCGAACAATCCCTTTCCACACGACGCGCTGCCCGGATTTTCTCGTTAGGCCCGCATATTTCTCGATCTTCATTGCATCAAGACGGCGCGCCATTTCCATAGCGTAGCAGTTTGTACATCCAGCGCTTACGATTGTGCAGCCCGCGACTGGGTTCCATGTGGCGTCGGTCCACTCGATCTGGGTTTCGGCCATGTGTTGCGACACTTTCCTGTTGCTTGGTTTCTGCGGGATCCGGCCCTATGGTACAAAATTATAGTTAACACATTAGATCTTTGCTAAGAACAAAAAAGGAACATTGCATTTGATGATCTGCCAATCGGCGACCGGCAGCTCATGCACAGTCGACACGAAGGTAGATAGGCGATGAGATCGGATGTCTCGCCAAAACTTAGTTTTTCGTAGTGGGTCGAGGGTTCGATCCCTTTCAAGGCGAACTGATCGGAGGTCGTGCCGACGGTCCAGCCCATCGAGCACCGAGACGACGGAAGCAACCGGAGCCAAAGGCAATTCAAGCTCGGCGTCCAATTGAAAACAGTTGCCTCATACTCACGACGTGACCAGCAAATCACCACATCCGAACTGGTACACCGCAATTGATCGCATTTTCCTGCGGACAACCACCGCCTCGATTTGCGCCTGCGCTCAGGACGCTATCAATGTAAGCTGTTGATTTCCTGCATAATGTAGAGAGCTGGAAAATGCGAAAACTTGACGAGAAGGCACGGCTCCTCCAGGCAGCCCCGCTCCGCATCGGCATTTCGACGCGCGCGTTGTTCGACCTTGAGGAAGAACACGCCGTGTTTGTGCGTGACGGAGTTTGGGCCTATTCCGACCTGCAATTGCAACGCGAGGGATTACCGATCGGCAAAGGGACCGGCTTCGACGTCATCGAGCGCCTTCTGCGGCTGAATATCGACGGCGAACGGCCCTTTGTCGAAGTCGTCCTGTTGTCGAGAAACTCGCCCGATCTTTCGCTCCGCGCCTTCAACTCGATCCAGTCCTATGGCCTCGGGATCAAGACCGGCAGCTTCACAAGCGGAAGGCCGATTGGCCCCTATGTGTCTGCATGGGCGATCGATCTTTTTCTCTCGAACGAAGACGATGATGTGCGAGCAGCAGTCGAAGCGGGGGCGGCGGCGGCAAGGCTCGGATCGCCGCCCGCCAATCGCATCGAAATCGCCGAGGACGAGGTCCGGATCGCCTTCGACGGCGACGCCGTGGTCTTCAGCGCGGAGTCCGATCAAATCTATAAAGACCAAGACCTAGCGGCATTCTTAGCACACGAGAAAGACAATGCTACCAGCCCAATGTCCGGTGGTCCATTTGGTAATTTCCTTAAGAAGCTTTCGCTCCTGCGCGAAATCTATATGGATGGAAACGGCTTCAGCAAGGTGAGGATTGCCATTGTCACGGCACGAAACGCTCCTGCGCATGCGCGTGTGGTGCACACGCTACGCGCTTGGGGAACGCCCGCTGACGAGGCTCACTTTGTCGGCACATTCGAGAAGGCTCCGATCCTGAAAGCATGTGGCGCTCATATCTTCTTCGACGATCAGGAAAAGCATGTTCTCGGCGCTTCCGCGGTTGTGCCGGCGGGTCATGTCCCTGGCCCACACCAGGCAGATACCCCGATCATCCCTGCTGCATAAGCACTCCAGCAAAAACGGGCTCCCACCGAGGTGCAAGCCCGTTCCTGGAAGCGTGATTGTAGGTCATGGGATCGTGCTTTGCCACGGTGGGACGTTGCCCTAGCAGGACAGCGCGAAACCGCTGCAGTCAGAAATCCCAGTCCTCGTCCTCGGTCGCCACTGCCTTGCCGATGACATAGGACGACCCGGAGCCCGAGAAGAAGTCGTGGTTCTCGTCGGCATTGGGCGAGAGCGCCGAGAGGATCGCCGCATTGACCTTGCAGGCCTCGGGTGGGAACAGCGCCTCGTAACCGAGATTCATCAGCGCTTTGTTGGCGTTGTAATGCAGGAACTTCTTCACGTCCTCTGTCAGGCCGACGCCGTCATAGAGCGCTTCCGTATACTTGGCTTCGTTGTCGTAGAGCTCCATGAGCAGATCGAAAGCGAAATCCTTGATCTCCTGGCGCCGCGCCTCCGGCAACCGCTCTACGGCGCGCTGGAACTTGTAGCCGATGTAATAGCCATGCACCGCCTCGTCGCGAATGATCAGCCGGATCATGTCGGCGGTGTTGGTGAGCTTGGCGCGGCTCGACCAGAACATCGGCAGATAGAAGCCTGAATAGAAGAGAAAGCTTTCCAGGAAGACGCTCGCAACCTTCTTCTTCAGCGGATCGCCGGAGGCATATTGCTCCATGATCAGCGCCGACTTGCGCTGCAAAAACTCGTTTTCTTCCGACCAGCGATAGGCATCGTCGACATCGGGCGTCGAGCACAGCGTCGAGAAGATCGAGGAATAGGAGCGTGCGTGCACGGCTTCCATGAAGGAGATGTTGGAAAGCACCGCCTCCTCATGCGGTGTTGCCGAGTCCGCCATCAACTTCACCGAGCCGACGCCGTTCTGGATCGTGTCGAGGAGTGTCAGCCCGGTGAAGACGCGAATGGTCAGCTGCTGCTCCTCCGGTTTCAGGGTGGCCCAGGAGGGGATGTCGTTCGACAACGGCACCTTTTCGGGGAGCCAGAAGTTTCCTGTCAGGCGGTTCCAGACCTCGAGATCCTTGTCGTCCTCGATGCGGTTCCAGTTGATGGCGCGCACGGCGGCAACCGTCGAGGTATTGGTCTTCACTTGAATGTTCATCTTGGTCACCGGGATCAGAGGGCGCAGGAGACGCAGCCCTGCACTTCCGTGCCGGTCAGCGCCATCTGGCGAAGGCGGATGTAGTAGATGGTCTTGATGCCCTTCTTCCACGCATAGATCTGCGCCTTGTTGATATCGCGCGTCGTCGCGGTATCGCGGAAGAACAGCGTCAGCGACAGGCCCTGATCGACATGCTGGGTCGCCGCCGCATAGGTGTCGATGATCTTCTCAGGCCCGATCTCGTAGGCATCCTGATAGTAATCGAGATTGTCGTTGGTCATGAAGGCGGCCGGATAATAGACGCGGCCGATCTTGCCTTCCTTGCGGATCTCGATCTTGGAAACGATCGGGTGGATCGAGGAGGTCGAATGGTTGATGTAGGAGATCGAACCTGTCGGTGGGACAGCCTGCAGGTTCTGGTTATAGAGACCGCTTTCCATGACAGCCTGCTTCAGCGCCCGCCAGTCCTCCTGCGTCGGGATATGGATGCCCGCGGTTTCGAACAGTTCGGCGACGCGCGCCGTCGCGGGCGTCCACTCGGCTTCGGTGTATTTGTCGAAATACTCACCAGATGCATATTTCGAGTTCTCGAACCCCTTGAAGCTCTGGCCGCGCTCGACCGCCAGCCGGTTCGAGGCGCGGATGGCGTGATAGGTCACCGTGTAGAAATACATGTTGGTGAAATCGATGCCCTCATCGGAGCCGTAGTAGATGCGTTCGCGGGCGAGATAGCCGTGAAGGTTCATCTGGCCGAGACCGATCGCATGGCTGTCCTCGTTTCCCTTGGCCACTGAGGGAACCGAAGTGATGTTGCTCATGTCGGAAACGGCCGTCAGCGCCCGGATCGAGGTTTCGATCGTCTTGCCAAAATCCGCAGAATCCATCGCCGCGGCGATGTTCAGCGAGCCGAGATTACAGGAGATATCCTTGCCCATGCGATCGTAGGACAGATCGGCCGCATAGGTGCTGGCATCGCTGACCTGCAGGATCTCCGAGCATAGGTTGCTCATGGTGATACGCCCGGCAATCGGGTTCGCCCTGTTCACCGTGTCCTCGAACATGATGTAGGGATAGCCACTCTCGAACTGGATCTCGGCAATCACCTGGAAGAAGTCGCGTGCCTTGATCTTCTTCTTCCGGATGCGGCTGTCGGCCACCATTTCGCGATATTTCTCGGTGACCGAGATCTCGCTGAAGGCGACGCCATAGACGCGTTCGACGTCGTAGGGCGAGAACAGGTACATGTCCTCGTTGTTCTTAGCGAGTTCGAAGGTGATGTCAGGGACGACGACGCCAAGCGACAGCGTCTTGATGCGGATCTTCTCGTCGGCATTCTCGCGCTTGGTATCGAGGAAGCGCATGATGTCGGGATGGTGGGCATTGAGGTAGACCGCTCCCGCGCCCTGCCGCGCGCCAAGCTGGTTGGCGTAGGAGAAGCTGTCCTCGAGCAGCTTCATTACGGGAATGACGCCTGAGGACTGGTTCTCGATCTGTTTGATCGGCGCGCCGGCTTCTCGCAGGTTCGTCAGAGACAGGGCGACCCCGCCGCCGCGCTTGGAAAGCTGCAGCGACGAATTGATGCCCCGCGCGATACTCTCCATGTTGTCCTCGATCCTGAGCAGGAAGCATGAGACGAGTTCGCCGCGCTGCTTCTTGCCGGCATTGAGGAAGGTCGGCGTCGCCGGCTGGAAGCGGCCGGAAATAATCTCGTCGACCATATCGCGGGCCAGTGCTTCACTGCCCTGCGCCAGCGCCAGCGCCACCATGCAGATACGATCCTCGTAGCGCTCCAGGTAGCGCTTTCCATCGAAGGTCTTCAGCGTGTAGCTGGTGTAATATTTGAACGCCCCGAGGAAGGTCGGGAAGCGGAATTTCTTGGCATAGGCGTGGTCAAACAGGTCGCGGACGAAATTGAACGAATACTGGTCCAATACCTCCCTCTCGTAATAGCCCTCGGTCACCAGATAATCGAGCTTCTCCCTGAGATTATGGAAGAACACCGTGTTCTGGTTGACGTGCTGCAGGAAATACTGCTTCGCTGCCTGCCGATCCTTGTCGAGCTGGATCCTTCCGTCCTCGTCATAGAGGTTCAGCATCGCGTTCAGTGCGTGGTAGTCGAGCGTTGCGTCCGCCACCTTCGTATCCGCCGCCTTCACCGGGCGTTCGAGAACTGCCGTGTCCAAAATCGTTCCAATCCGTGTGTGACATTGGCGACATCCTCGTCCGTGCCCAGAAGCTCGAACCTGTAGAGGTATGGCACCTGGCATTTCTTCGAGATGATGTCGCCGGCAAGCCCGAAGGTCTCGCCGAAGTTGCTGTTGCCCGCGGCGATCACGCCGCGAAGGTTCGAACGGTTCGCCGCATCGTTCAAGAAGCGGATGACCTGTTTGGGAACGGCCCCCTTGCCACCCTCGCCGCTATAGGTCGGGACGACAAGCACATAGGGCGACCCTGCCTGCAGGGTCTCGCCGGTGATGGGGATGCGCCGGGCGGGAAGGCCGAGTTTCTCGACGAAGCGATGGGTGTTCTCCGACCGGCTGGAAAAATAGACGATCTCGCCCATCGCAGTAGCCGATCAGGCGAGCGCGCTGATCATGTCGGGGCGGAAGCCGGCCCAATGCTGCTCGCCGGCGATGACGACCGGAACCTGGCGGTAGCCGAGGCCCTGCACGAGCTCGTAGGCAGCGCTATCGGTGGAAACGTCGATGATCGTGTAGTCGATGCCCTGACGGTCGAGGGCTCGGGTGGTCGCGGTGCACTGGACGCAGGCAGGCTTGCTGTAGACGGTAATGCTCATTGGGAATACCTCGTGACTGGAAGGCAGGGGATGTCGGTCGGGCGTCCGCCGACGCCCGCACGAAAGATCAGGAATGGAATGGCGCGCACCTACAGGGCGCGGATCGGCGCTACTCGCGCTTGCGATGAACTGAATGACTGGTCATGGACTTCACCCCGAAGTTTGCTCATGCGGGGGATCAAGGGCGGCGTGAACGCGCGACATTGCGCGTATCGACGCGACCAACCGGACACCCCGCCCGTGGACGTTACGCTCTGAGGCAGGTCTCCTGGCTCGCGGGTCGTCGCATCCATCCTCGCCTTCCCGAAGCATGAGGCTCCAGTGGCTTTTTCGAACAGATGCTCGCCGCTTACAGTTGCGGGGGCAGCTCCGGCATTGCTGCGCCCCTCATGGACGCCGCACCGTATTCCCGTCTTAGCTCCGATCCTTGCGAATCGAGAGAACCTCGAACACTAGATATAGTATACGTGGTGAAAATTCCGTCAACGAATATGAACGCAGACCACGAAAATGAATGGGGATTACGCCCACGAGAAGGTTGCCAGAATAGGGGGCCCAACAGTCAGGCCGATATTCTGGATGAGGTCGCGAGAAACCCGGCAATAAAGTCGATGGTGTCGTCGCCATCCCTCAAGCCAAGATGGATGCTTTTCTGGATCCCGCTCTGACCGATGCGGACGGGACGGACGCCGAGTGTTGCGGCCTCCCGGCGCACTAGCCAGTTCGGAATAGCGCTGACCCCGCGGCCAGCTGCCACCAGTTGAAGCATCATTTCCGTGGTCTCGACATTGCGGTGGTGGCGCGGGCGGCAATTTGCGGGCACCAAAAATTGCGTGAACACATCCAGCCGTTCTGGCGCAACAGGATAGGTGAAGAGCGTCTCATCGAGCAGGTCTGCCGGTTCCGCATGGCGCTTGAGTGCCAGCGGATGATCTGCTGGCACGGCAAGCACCAGCTCGTAATCGAACACAGGGAGATAATGAATGCCGGGTGTCTCGATCGGATCCGGTGTGATCAGGATATCGATTTCGTAACCCGTCAGCGCCGCGACACCGCCGAAGGCAAATGATGTCGTCAATTCGAGGTCCACGTCCGGCCATTCCGTGAGATATGGCTTCGTGACACCCATCAGCCATTGATGGCAGGGATGGCACTCCATGCCGATCTTGAGCGAACCCCGCTGGCCGTGGCGGTAATCCGACAGGACATCTTCGGCCCGTTCGATCTGTGGCAGAACGCGCTGCGCCAACCTCACGATGTAGCGGCCGGCTTCGGTGAGACGAAGGTTGCGGCCGTCCTTTTCCCACATCGCCACGCCATAGCGTTCTTCCATCTTGCGGATCGTGTGGCTGAGAGCGGACTGGGAGACGTTCAGCCGCTCCGCCGCAGCCGTCAGGCTGCCCAGGCGGTCGACTTCACGCAGGATCGACAGATGCTGCCTGTCCAACATGGTTATGCCCGCCCGTTCTCAAAAGGAATTGCTTCTTCGGTGACGCTGTCGCGCACCGGAATCGGACGGTGGTCTTTGTCCACAGCAACCATGGTGAAATGTCCGGTCGCTGTGATGTTTCTTTCGCCCGTCAGAAGGTTCTCGGACCAGAGTTTCGTTTCGATCGACATGGAACTGCGGCCCACATGCTCGACGCGTGCCTCCGCCTCAACGATCTCACCAATCGCGATAGCTCTTGCGAAATCGATACGTTCGGATGAGGCCAGCACCACCAGCTTGCCGCAGTAGCGGGACGCTGCGACGAAAGCGGCTTTGGTCATATAGGCGATGGCTTCACCTCCGAACATCCGGCCGACGCTGTTTGCCTGATCCGGAAAGATGATCTCGACCATCGCAACAACGTCGCTCGCATCCGATCTCTCTTCAGAAAGGAGTTCGGGCAAGACATAACCTGCGGCATCCTCGCCCTCCGGTATAGCAACCATATGGAACATGCCGCGCGTACAGCTGTGCCGCTGACGGCCGACGATAGTCTCGGCCGCCATTTCGACCTCGACTGTCAGGGACCGACGGCCTGCCTTCACCGGTCGCGCCGCGAACTCGATGATATGCCCTATGCGGGCCGGTTGCTTGAAATCGATGCGCTCACAGGAGGCGGTCACGAATGGCGCCCGTCCGAACCGCGTTGCTGCGATGAAGGCAACGCGATCCATAAGCGCAAGCCCGGTTCCCCCGAAGAGGATGCCGTGGTGGTTGGTGTCTCCGGGAAAGACGATATCGATGAGGCGGGTTATCGAGCCGTGCTGAGCAAGCTTTCCTATCGTCGCGTTTTCTGTCATCGGTACTGCCATCAGGTTGCGGCAGGGAAATGACATGACGCAGAGGCGACGGTCCAGAAATGCCGTTCGCAAAAGCGGCACACCGGGACACCCCGCCCGTGGACGTTATCTATCGCGGCAGGTCTCCTGGCTTACGGGTCTTCGCTCCGGTCCGTCTTCCCGAGGCAGGCCTCAGTGACAGGTTTGGACTTTCGCTCACCGCTTACAGTTGCGGGGGCAGCTTCGGCTTCAGGCTCCGATCGAAGCCTTCACCGAATTCCCTCTTAGCTCCGATGCATTCGCGCACCGCAGAACCACGATGACACACCAATGTCGGATGCCGCCGAAACGGTCAAGGCATGGATCGTCGATCTTGTCGGCATCCGCATGCTTTCTGACCCGCGCGCATTTCGCAAAGCTTTCAAAGCAAGGAGAACGGCTTTCGAACTGCCGTAAATCATGAACGCGGCTCATGCTTCAATGAGATAAAACCATTATTTCTCGTTGCATCGCTCGGGCATAAAGCATTCAGCGCTTTTGATAATAGCCAACCCGAAGAAGGCTGGCTGAAAAAATCATACGGCGACATGTCCCGGTACCGGAAAGACAGGAACTGTTCTGCGCCGGGAATGAAGAAAGACGGACCGCGATGAACGACGATTTCAGATTTTCCATCAAGAGCATTCGTTTTGACGAGGATTACCATCCCTCGGTCAATACCCGTGCTACAACCAATTTTGCCAACCTGGCCCGCGGGGAGAACCGCCGGGAAAATCTCCGAAATGCGCTGAAGATGATCGACAACCGCTTCAACGCCCTTGCGCATTGGGACAACCCGAAAGGCGATCGATACTCTGTAGAACTCGAAATCATTTCGGTTGAGATGAGCCTTGGCGATAACGGCATCAACGATGTCTTTCCTCTGATCGAGATATTGAAAACGAGCATTATTGATCGCCAGACAAACGAGCGTATCGAAGGCATCGTTGGCAACAACTTCTCGTCCTACGTCCGGGATTACGACTTCAGCGTGGTGCTGCCCGAATACAACAAAGGACGCCCCGCATTCGGCGCGCCCGACAATTTTGGTGTGCTCCATGGAAACCTGTTCAAATGTTTCGTGAACTCGCAGTCTTACAGGGAACATTTTCATAAACCTCCGGTCATCTGCCTGAGTGCCTCAAGCAGCAAAACATATCGTCGGACTGGAAATCAGCACCCGGTATTGGGCGTCGAATATCACCAGGACGAGCTGTCGGCGACAGATCTCTACTTTCAGAAAATGGGTCTGCAGGTTCGCTTTTTCATGCCGCCCAACAGCGTTGCGCCTTTTGCGTTCTATTTCCTCGGCGATCTGCTCGACGATTACACCAATCTCGAACTCATCAGCACCATCAGCACGATGGAGACTTTTCAGAAGATTTACCGGCCCGAAATCTACAACGCTAATTCCGCGGCAGCGGCCTGTTATCGCCCGAGTCTCCAGCACCAGGACTACTCACTGACGCGTATCGTCTACGATCGCGAAGAGCGTAGCCGGCTGGCTGTCGAGCAGGGAAGGTTCGCTGAGGAGCACTTCATCAAACCGTACCAGACCGTTCTTGAGCAATGGTCTACCAGCCACTCCCATTGAAGTACTAGAAGCATAAGGTTGCCTGACATGAAGAGACTGTTGCCCACGTCAACCGCCGGCAGCTTGCCCAAACCCTCGTGGCTCGCGCAGCCCGAAAAGCTGTGGTCGCCATGGAAGTTGCAGGATGAGGAATTGGCCGAGGGCAAGCAGGATGCGCTGCGTCTGTCCCTCGACGACCAGCGACAGGCAGGTATCGACATCGTCAGCGATGGTGAGCAGACACGCCAGCATTTTGTCACGACATTCATCGAGCATCTCGGCGGGGTCGATTTCGAAAAACGCGAGACCGTCAGAATTCGGGATCGCTATGATGCGAGTGTCCCGACAGTTGTCGGCGCTGTATCTCGCCAGAAGCCCGTTTTTGTCGACGACGCCAAGTTCCTGCGTCAGCAGACCAAGCAGCCGATCAAATGGGCCTTGCCGGGTCCGATGACCATGATCGATACGCTCTTTGACGACCACTACAAGAGCCGGGAGAAGCTTGCTTGGGAGTTCGCCAAAATTCTCAATGAGGAAGCGCGGGAACTGGAAGCCGCCGGGGTCGATATCATCCAGTTCGATGAGCCCGCCTTCAACGTCTTCTTCGATGAGGTGAATGAGTGGGGTGTTGCCACCCTGGAAAGAGCGATCGAGGGGCTCAAATGCGAGACCGCCGTGCATATCTGCTACGGTTACGGCATCAAGGCCAATACGGACTGGAAAAAGACACTCGGCTCCGAATGGCGGCAATATGAGAAAAATTTTCCGCAACTGCAGAAATCCAGCATCGGCATGATCTCGCTCGAATGCCACAATTCCCATGTTCCAATGGATTTGATGGAGCTTGTCCGGGGTAAAAAAGTCATGGTCGGAGCCATCGACGTGGCAAGCGACAGGATCGAAACGCCGGAGGAAGTCGCTGCCACGCTGCGCAAGGCACTGCAATTTGTCGATGCCGACAAACTTTGCCCCTGCACCAATTGCGGCATGGCGCCTCTGTCCCGTCGGGTGGCGAGGGGCAAGCTGAACGCGTTGAGCGCAGGCGCGGAAATTGTCCGAAAAGAACTCGTCGCCCAGGCTTGCTGACCTGGTCAGCCCCAGTAGCGTCGGCCTCATGTCGCCACTACCGGATGGCTAACCGGTTCCTGCCGCAAGCCCTTCATCGCCTTGGATAAGATCATTAGATCGGCGCCATCTCGGTTCGCGCGTCACCGAACATGTCTGGAGGCTGACATGAATATCATGACCCATCGGTTGGATGTTGTCGAAAAAGCCGCCTTTCGAAACGGCATGTCGCGCCTCGGCACGTCGGTCAGCGTCGTCACCACCAAATCTGCCGGCATGCGATACGGTTTTACAGCCTCTGCGGTCTGCAGTGTCAGCGATACGCCGCCGACACTGCTCGTCTGCATCAACCGCGCAAGCTCCTGTTTCCATGCATTCGAGAACGCACGCAATTTCTGCGTCAATACGTTGATGCCGGGGCATGAAGACATTTCCGACGTATTCGGCGGAAGGACGCCTGCTGCCGACCGGTTCGTGCTTGGCGAATGGAGGGAGGGGCTTTCAGGTGTCCCGGTCCTGGCCAATGCGTCGGTCAGTTTCGAATGCGAATTCACCAGTGCCGTAGACGAGGCAACCCACCGCATCATCTTTGGGCGCGTCATTGACATTCGTGAGAACGAAAAGCAGGCAACCTTGCTCTATTGCATGCGTCGTTATCTCAACGGCTGAAGAAATTCCGTGGCGTTGGTCGCGTGCGCATATTTGCGTCATCAATATCCAGGAATTAGTGGCGTCACCGGCTTTGTGCATTTCCCCGATAATGGGTAGGTTCGCATCTCTTCAGGGTCCGGTATAATGCATTCGGCCAACGTGATAATATCCCTCATTGTCTGTTTCGGAGAGCCATAGCAACTATTGGTCCAACCGTTTTCTTGGGTCATCGAGACGGCTAGCACGGATACTAATTGGGAGTTCGGGAGAGGTCGTTGAGTAATTTTCCGGTCATTGCGACGGTTCTTTCGATGGTCCTTGGGCTGTCTGTTACGCGCCTTCTGCTTGGCCTCGTGACGATCTTCCGGATCCGGAGGACATCGCCGGTTGACTGGGTTCCGCTCGTGTGGGCACTGGTGCTATTCGTCACTCAGCTCGAATACTGGTGGTCGATCAACCAGCTGCCAACGATCAAGCCGACCTACTCCTTCCCAGAGTTTGCATTTCTGATCCTTCTTACACTAATGCTATTCTTGTCGACAGCATTGCTGCTGCCAAGCCGGGGTGAAGACGAGCAGCAGGGACTTCGGAGTTATTTCGAGAAAGACGGCAGGTTCGGCGTTTTGGCATTCGCCGCGTTCCTGACTCTGGGCTTCGTGGTCAACCTCTTCTTCTTCAACAGCCCGATTGCGTCGGAGTGGGCGTACAGTGACGTCGTCATGATCGTCGGATCGCTTGCTACGTTCGCCGCCAGATCCAGGCGCGTCTACGCCGCGCTGACACTGCTTTATCTGCCGTTCGCGATGTTCGATACAGCTGTGTCTCTCGCATCTTGACGGATGCGACTGGCGAGGGCGTCTTGGATTTCGCAGCAACCATCCAAACATAATCAAACTAAAAGTTGACATTCATGCGCATCGCACTATCTCTGGTTTATCGATCTTTTGCTTGTTGAGCTTTGCTTGTTGCGCGTCTGGCACCGCGTCCTGAACGATTTTCCCTCTCAAAACATCGCTACAGACTTCCCGCGAAACCGTCGGTTCCGCGGTCGATCAACATTGCTTTGAAAGGGTTCATCATGACCACAGGCACAGTAAAATGGTTTAATTCCACAAAAGGCTTCGGCTTCATCCAGCCTGACAATGGCGGCGCCGATGCGTTCGTCCATATCTCCGCTGTCGAGCGCGCCGGTATGCGCGAAATCGTCGAAGGCCAGAAGCTTGGCTACGACATGGAGCGCGATATGAAGTCGGGCAAAATGTCGGCCTGCAATCTGCAAGCTGCCTAATCGAACAAGCCTCTGCCTGCCGGTGACCACGGATGTACTGGCACCAGGCAAGCGGGGGCGTTCAAGGCCGGACACGCGTCCGGCCTTTTGTTTTCTCAGAGAGATCTGGAGGCCAAAAATGGCTCAGACATATTCAAAGCTTCGCCAGCAGGCGGAGATCGCGTTTCAGAAAACGCAAGCCTCCATTCCTGGCGACGATCAATTTTCCAAGAGCGATACCGAGGCAGACAGATTGCGTGCCAAGACGGCGAGGCTTCGTCATGCTCGGCTTGAGCGGGACGGCGTCGACTCCGGCCAGCCCTCGTTTCACTGATTTTGGCTCCCTTAGGAACAGAACGGATTCCCGATGCAAAATCTTCAACAGTTCGCCATGAGCTCCAATGGAGATCGCTGGTTTCTGGGCAAACGCGCCGGCGACGGCGAGGCGATCGTTCTTCACCGCGCCAATCCATCTTCAGGCGGCCATGAGACGGAAACGCTTGTCGCAGACTTCCTGAACATTCGGCCATTCGGTCCGGAGCGGGAAGCGCTCATCGAACTGCTCGGTGTTGGCGACGACGCGGGTGATCCCAAGCAGGAGAGCTACACGTCCTCGTCACAGTAGGGGTTCCGCTTTCTCAAGCGGGCGGGTTTAACAAGTCAAAGCAATGAACCCGTCGGTCATTTCTTCGGCCCGGATGTCGGCTTTGGTTGATAGAGACGCCGTTTCACGTTCGGGCGAAGAGCGTTGCGAACATCCTTGTCCGTCATTGACTGGTCGAACCATTCCGGATCGAAGTAGCCACCGCACCACCGGAGTGTTTCGGCATATTCGGGATCTCCACGGTCCGCGATGATCTCCAGAAACCGCTCATATCCAGACACGCCACCAACATCCTCGGGCGGTCGCGCCCTGGCGCCGGCAACGCAGCTACCGTGTTTGGGCGCAGAAGCGAGCGTAAAGAAATCCTCGATCGCGACGGTATGCCGCCAGCCATCTCCGAAATCATAGTGGTAACTGAAGACCGCACCTTGCTCGAAGTCCAGCAAGCGAACCTCTGTCTGATCGAAGACGCGAGGATCGTCATCGGTGGCATCCTCCGTGAGGATCTCGACGTCGCCATACCGCAGGCCGCCGATCCGGAATTCATAAAGATGATAGTTCCACCAGTTGAAGGCGGCCTGGATTCCAAGATGCAGATGCTCCAGGTCCCAATGAACCGGCAGGACCAGACGGCGCCAGACGTCCGGCTCGATCTCGTCGATGGAAACTCTGATCTGCACGGCGTTTGCGGGCTTGAACATCGCCCAAAAAACAAGATTGGCGGAAAGCCGTCAAGATAGACAGCTGCACTCGAAGGCGTAGTCGATCTTTCGACCGACACTAGACGGGCAAGGTTTCCGGCTCAGCTCGGCTGATGATTCAAAGTGAAGCGACGTGGAAAACGTCCAGCTTCCACCGCCGCAAATCCGCTAAGCCACCATATCCAACATTGCCGCCGAGACCGCGTCCGGCTGATGGGGTTTCCCCATGAAACGGCTCCCTGGGGGGATCTCGTCTGATTTCACGCTGTGCAGGCCGGATGTCACGATGATCTTCACGGCCGGCCATCGAATATGTGTTTCTGCCGCAAGCATGAGGCCGTTCATTTTTCCCGGCATGTCGATATCGGTGAACAGCAACTGGATGTCTGAGTGGCTTTCCAAGAGCAGCATCGCCTCGTGCGCATTCGGCGCCTCGAGTACGTGAAATCCCCTATCGGACAGGTCGTCAGCGATTTCCATACGAATTAAGGGTTCGTCTTCAACAATCAATATAGAGATGGGGATGTTCATCAGTCGCCTTCAATATGTGCGAGGCCAGCTACAGCGACTGACAACATCGAAATGGTCTGGAGGAACAATTGTTCCTGATTACCACGAAATAAATGTAGAGACCCGATTGCCAAACGCCTGCCAAGACGCGAGAACGTGCTAAAGGGTTAGTTATGTCGGTCGCCGAACGCAACAACATTCGTCTTCAAGGAGCCGGCGACCGCACTATGGTGTTCGCTCATGGGTTCGGCTGCGACCAGAACATGTGGCGATACGTAGAGCCGGCCTTCCGGAATCGGTTCAAGACGGTTCTCTTCGATCATGTGGGAGCCGGCCATTCTGATCTGGCCGCCTACGATGCGGCGAAGTACGCCTCTCTGTCAGGATACGCCGAGGACGTTGTCCAGATCGGGCGTGAGCTCGATCTTCAGAATGCTGTGTTCGTCGGCCATTCCGTCAGTGCGATGATTGGAGCGCTGGCATTGAAACAGGCGCCGGAGATGTTCGCCGACCTGATTATGGTCTGCCCGTCCCCGCGATACATCGATGACGGCGACTACGTCGGCGGTTTCGCCGCCGACGAGATCGAAGAACTTCTGACATCGCTGGCTGACAACCATATGGGTTGGTCCTCAGCAATGGCCCCGGCTATCATGGGCAATCCTGACCGACCGGAACTCGGCGAGGAGTTGACAAACAGCTTTTGCCGCACCGATCCTGAAATCGCCAGGCAATTTGCGCGGGCAACCTTCACGTCCGACAATCGGGCCGACCTGCCGAGCGTGAAAGCCAGGACGCTGATCCTGCAATCGAGCGACGACATCATCGCGTCCGAGCAAGTCGGCGAATACGTACACAAATCGATACCGGGCAGCCGGATTGTCTATTTGAAGGCGAGCGGCCACTGCCCGAATTTGAGCGCACCTGATGAAGTCATATCCGCGGTTGCCAAGTTTGTCTGACGCCGAACCCTCCGACGATCTGGAAGACCTCTTTGAGAACGCGCCTTGCGGCTATCTCTCCATGCGTCCGGACGGACGGGTCGCCAAGGTCAATCGCACCTTGTGCGGATGGCTCGACAAACAGCCCGAAGAGATCGTTGGGAAGCGTTTTCGCGATCTCCTCAACGTTCCCGGTCGAATCTTCTACGAGACCCACTTCGCCCCGTTGCTTCGCATGCAGGGATTTTTCAACGAAGTCGCCCTCGACCTAAAAACATCGGACGGGAGCACCATTGCAACCATTGCGAACGCATCCGAACGGCGAGGGGATAAGGATGAACCCCTGTTCACCCGGCTGACGATATTCAAGGCGACGGAAAGACGACGGTACGAACGCGATCTCGTCGATGCCCAGTCTACGGAACGCGAGGCGCGGCTGCGGCTTGAGGAAAACAACGCTGATCTGACGGCCGATGTTGCTGAGCAGGTTGCCAGTCGTCTGCTTGAGAAGCAGAACGCCGATTTGCGAGAGCAGTTCATCGCCGTGCTTGGCCACGACTTGCGCAACCCGTTGGCGGCAATCAATGCCGGCAGACGGATGATAGAAAAGACGCACCTCGACTCCAAGACAGCGCGAATTACCCGCCTCATGGGGGAGAGTGTCACACGGATGAGCGGGCTCATCGACAATCTGATGGATTTTGCACGCGGTCGTCTGGGGGGCGGTATTGGGGTAGAAATCAGACACGGCGATCGGATAGAGCCTACCCTTACCCAGGTCGTGAACGAGATCAGAGCTAGCCATCCGGACAGAGAGATTGAGCTGCGGTTCGATGTGCCCCAACCCGTGGACGTCGACCACGCGAGGGTCGCCCAGATGTTTTCCAACCTGCTCGGCAACGCGATCGCGCATGGATCGAAGGACCGTCCCATTGTTGTCGACGCCGGCATCGTCGATGGCGTGTTCCATTTGGCAGTTTCTAATGGCGGTGAGCCCATACCGCTTGCGGCCATGGAGCGCCTGTTCCAGCCTTTCTATCGCGGCGACGTCAGCCCTAGTTCGCAAGGATTGGGGCTCGGGCTCTACATTGCCTCACAGATTGCAGAAGCTCACGGCGGTCAGCTTCATGTAAAATCTGACGATGTGGAAACGAAGTTCAGTTTCAAGCTCCCGATTGCCTGAGTTTACCTGACATTCACACCGCCAATAAGCGCGGAAGGCTCGGTCGGCCGCCGCCAAACCAGCGCTCTGGCCCGGATGAGAATGTCCGTTCGGGTAACGTGCCGGGCTGATATGCCTCGACGAAGGCAGCGTGAACAATAGCAACGGTGCGGACCTATCCCAAGACCACGCGATGCTGATATTTCAGGAGGTTAGCTCCATTCACAGAGCAATGCAGCGGTTCGATTCCGCTCAAGAGCTTACGATCGCCGGCCGTTCTAGATCGCGTTCGCTCGAATAGGGTTGATGATTTCGATCCCTTGAAAATCTCGCTCATTGTCGGTGACAACAACGCGGCCAATGGATTGAGCGACGGCGACTACGATTGTGTCCAAGGCGCTCCGCGAGCGGCCATCTGCCTTTCCCTGTGCCATGAGCTCTCCCCAGGTCAGAGCGGCCTTTTCGTTGAACGGGAGGACGCGACCTGCAAAGAGTGCTTGTGGCCCGTCATTGCCCGCGAACCACGTTTCGAGAGCGGCTCGCCTTTCACCGACCGGCTTTTCCAGTATTCCTCGATGTATCTCGGCGACCGTGGGCGATGCGATGAATAAATCAGTGTCAGCCTGCTCGGCCATCTAGGTCAAAAGTGACACTGACGGTTCTGGTTTGGTGATGTTGCTGAGAATGTTCGTGTCGAGCAAGTAGCGCATTAGAGATCGATCTCACGACCTCCTCGCGTGAGCGGCTCTGCCGTTACTTGTTGGTTCGATAGCCGCTGGACCGCTGGGCCGGCGTTGTGCAGGCGCCGCGGTGGGTGGCATGAGCCATGGTCAAACTTCTTGCATAAAGGCTAACAGCAGATCTGCGATTTTCTCTGGTTGGTCCTCTGGAGCGAAATGCGCGCACTTGTTGAGTACTGTCAGCTTAGAGTTTGGAATTGCCTCATGGAGGCGCTTCGCCCAGTCGAGCACCTGCCAGGTATCCTCAGCTCCCCAGATGAGCTGCACCGGCAAACGTCCCAGTTCAGGAAGCCTGGCCGCAATCTCAAGTGTATGAACCGGATCGTAGTGCCGGGCCTGATGCGTGAAGAAACTAGCTTGGCCGAGGGGACCGGAGATGTAGTCAAGATAGGTCTCGAGGGGCCCCGCGGCAAAAGCGTCCTTGTCGTGCACTGCGCTTAGCAGCCATTCCCTGAAGTGAGCTCGGTGCACGGCGTCCGGAGCCTTGATCAAAGCCTCCAGCCCTTGTTGCATCTGCTGGCGCGTGCGGGGCGAGGGATAGCTGTCATAGCTCACGACGTCGATCATCGTCAAAGACCTCAGTCGATGAGGATTGAACACCCCGTACCTTTGCGCGATCCCGCCTCCAATGTCATGTGCTACGAGATGAAAGCGATCTAGCTGCCAGTGCTCAAGCATCTTATCTAAAATCAGGACTTGCGCGGAGATCGAAGTGTCTGTTTCAGGGTTACATGGTCGCTCAGACAATCCAAAGCCGAGGAGGTCAAACAAGTGGATCCGATAACCCGCATCGACGAGACGTGGTGCGACTTTTCTCCAGATCAGCGATGATGACGGTGTGCCATGAAGAAGAACCACCGGTTCACCTTCTCCCTGGGAACCGCAGGCAATGCGATAACCATGCACCAGCACGTGCTCGGAGATGAGGTTGTTGTCCATGTCTGCTCCTTCATCAACGTACCGGGTAAAGCACGGAACCTAAGGCGATCCTCTGGCTTAACAACAGGCTCGGATCAGTACCTTCGACAGCACAAAACAAGATTTTAGCGTCATAGGGATGGCAATAGCCTCAAGAGATGATTTTGACGGTCGGGAGTCATGTCTGATGTGGCACGGCCGCCTCAGCCATCCGACTGTATGCTCGTTTATGATCTGGAGGATGACCTCATCGACATCTCTGCGAGCTCGCTCATCAAGAGCAGCGTAGGGTGCCATGAAGTTGTGGAGGTCTTGTAGTTCCTCTAGGTAGGAGTTGCCGGCACGTCCACGCCATTCCGCTTTGACCTCTTCCACTTGGATATCAACCAGGGCGGCCAACTCCATCTCGGCGACCACCTGAAGTGGATCGGAGAGTGTGGCAAACCCCGCCGGTGGCGCGGGCGGCGCTCTATCCGGAAATACTGTACGAATGGCTTGAGCCATGACCATGGACGGACTACCTAGCCCCGGTGTGGATGGAGCAACGAGGTGCAAAAGCCTTGTACCTACAGCAAGCCGCTAGGTAAGCGGCATGAACGAGAACGCGGACCTGTGTCTCGTGACCTTGCCGATGCCGGGAAAGTCGAGATGCATCCCAGCAACAAGATAGTTTGGACCAGAAGCACGACCGAGAATCTCCAGCCTCGCCTTGAGCGCCTCCTCCTGATCACCGTCAAGCTCCCAAGTGACTTCAGGGCGGTCGAACTGCAGAGACGGGACATGGATGATGTCGCCCATGACCAGGAGACGTTCTTCACCCGCCTCCACTTGATAGGCAGTGTGCCCTATGGAATGGCCGAAGGCGTTGACTGCAGTGACCCTATCGCTGATCGGAAAGTTGTTATCGACTGGGACAACAAGTTCGCGCACGGCAGCCAAACGACTGCTCGTTTCGAACATAACTGCTTCGTCTTTTGGCACGAAAAGCCGTTCCAGACGTGGAAAGGCTGGTCCTCCACCGGCAGCTATGAGGCCGTTGACATGATCGGTGTGGGTATGGGTCAAGGCAACGTTTGTGATAGCCTCTCGAGGAATCCCGGCCTCGGCCAGAGCGTCCAGCAGCAATCCCATAGTCGGTTCCCAGCTGTCGGACGCCCCGGTGTCGACCAGCAGATGCTGATCATTCTCGATGATCAAGTAGGCGTTGACGGACAATCGAAGCTGACCATCGACCAGCGCGACCTGTGAGGGCAAGACATCGAAAGGTTCACCACCGGCTTGCCTTAACCGGCTTGGTGGCATGTCGACGTAACCGTCGCAAAGCGCCACGATCGCGAGGTCGCCGAACTGGCAGCGTGCGAAGTGCTTGCCGCGCTCGATGATCGAGAAGGGTGATGTTGGATCGGACGCAAACGCGTTGATCGGAGCAGACATAGCGGCTGCGGTTGCTACGGCGCCGACCTTCAGCGTTGCTCGTCTCGTCAGGCTCGTCATGAACTTCCTCCAATACATTGTGATTAACGGCGGTGATGGCCACCGGCGCTGCGATCTCAGGCCGGGGTTTCCTCGTCACCGTCGTCTGTAAGCGTGCCCGTCGCTGCTGACAGGGTCCGGTAGCGCGATGGCGTCAGTCCGAAGCGGCTAGCGAAATGTCGCGCAAGGTGGGAAGACGATGCAAAGCCGGACAAACGTGCAATTTCAGAAACAGAAAGATCTGAAGTGAGCAGCATCCGTTTTGCTGCTCGGACCCTGATGTCGGCCAAGTGTTGGATCGGCGACTGCCCAGTTTTCTCTTTGAAGAGGCGAAGAAAATGAAACTTGCTGATGCAGGCTTCTGCTGCAAGCTGTTCCAGCGTCAGCGCCTGCCCGTAACTCGCGGACATGAACTCGATCACTCTCGCCAGACGAGGGTCGGACAACTCACCTGCTGAACGTTTATCGTCGCCTCTTCCAGCCGACCCATAGCGACTAACGACATGTGTGGCCAACCAGGTTGCCACCGCTTGGGCATAAAGCTCTCCTCCTTCCTGCTCCATGGCGTCAACCAGAGCATAGGCGACCTCAAATATTGCGCGGTCGCGGCCTGGTGCTGAGCGAAATTCGGGAAGATTGGAAGCAACGCCGATCCTCCTGAATTCTTCATTTGCAGACAGCACCAAATCTTCAGGTACGTAGATCAGCGCCAGCTGGAAATTTTCATTCCGAGGTTCTGGGAAGCGGTAATTTGTTTGCTCAGGCGTGTAGTGGAGCATTATCGAGCCAGGTGCGAACGTATCCTGTCGCCACCGATCCTTCTCCTGGGAATCGCATAGGAAGGTCCCGGAAAGGGTAACACCGATGCGGATATCCGGAGTCGGTACTGAGGTGTACCTGTCATTGGAGGAGACGCCGCTGTGCACATCAACAAGAAGCGATCGCCAGCCAAAGTCCCGGCTGGATCTTTGACTAACCGAAGGGATGACCGTGCGCGCCAGTAGACTAGCGGGCGCCACTTCGTAGCCGCGAGAACTAGCTTCTCCTAAAGCAGTGTTATGCACCATCCGACATGACCTTTCTCACCTTGCGCACCGAACACTGCTGCCGGAGGGCTTGGACGAGAGCTTCGCTGAAGAAGGGAATGTCCTCAGGCATTCTGCTGGTCAGAAGATTGTCGTCTTTTACCACCGGCTCATCCCAAACCCTGGCGCCAGCGTTCGTGAGGTCAGTTCTGAGTGAGTGCCATCCGGTTGCCGCCTTTCCTTTGACGGCGTCCGCTTCGATCAACATCCACGGCCCATGGCAAATCGACGCCACCAGCTTGCCGGCGGCAATGAATGCCCTGACGACTGCAACCGCTGACGGAATGGTGCGCAACGTGTCGGGATTGGCTAGGCCTCCAGGAATGAAGAGCGCGTCGTAGTGCTCCACGTTGACGTCCTCCAGAACCAGATCGGGCGAAACGAAGTGCGGAGACATGTTCGAGAGGTCGGTGCCTGCGACTCCCCGAATGGTGTCCAGAGACGGCGAAGCGAGATCTACCACGACGCCCGCGTCGATCAGCGCCTGCCGCGGTTCCGCTAGCTCGGCAAAACCATTGGTCGCTATCGTAAGGACGCGTGCGTCTACGAACATGTGCATGTCAATCTCCCACTGATGCCGGCGAATGCCTTGAAAATGCCGCGGCCGTCGTCGCGCACCGAATAATATATGGCTGCGTCCGGCAGAGCTCTAATCACCAAGTTGCTCTTGAGTCTGTCCTTCTTGCTTTTGTACCTGCTGCCATCCAGTCGGCTTTTTAGGCGTTCACGTCAGACTCAGAGATTGCCAGACAGATTCATCTTCAACCTGCCGCTAAAACAGATTAGGGGATGGGGAAGCTGGCAAGAACAGCGACTTCCCCAACCTGCTCACTAGATGACTTGCCCGCCTGAAACTTCGATGCGTTGCGCCGTGATCCAACGGTTTTCCGGACCGAGCAGGCTCGCGATCATAGGACCGATGTCGTCAGGAACACCAACGCGTCCAAGAGCAATCATTCCGGCGAACTGCGAGTTGAGATCAGGCATATCGCGCACGGCGCCACCTAAAAAATCCGTCTCAATTGCGCCTGGAGCAACAGTATTTGCCGTTATCCCGCGGGTCGCCAACTCCTTGGCCATGTAAAGGGTGAGGATCTCCACGGCGCCTTTCGCCGCGGAATATGCAGAGAAGCCAGGGGCTGATACTCGGGTCAAACCGGAAGAGAAGTTGATGATGCGACCTCCATCGGCGATCAACGGGAGAAGCGCTTGCGTCAAGAAGAAGACACCCTTGACGTGAGTATCGAATAGGGCGTCGAACTGCTCTTCCGTGGTATCGGCGAAGCCTGCCATGATGCCTTGCCCCGCATTGTTGACCAGATGGTCGAAGTCGGTGCGGCCCCAGGTCGTGGACAACGACTGTCGGACCGCCTCGCCAAACACTGAAAAGGATGACACATCGGTCACGTCAAGCTGCAGCGCGACCGCCTTGCGTCCCAAAGCCTCGATTTCGGCGACGACGCTTCTCGCTTCTTCGGAGCCGGTTCTATAGGTCAAGATGACATCGCCGCCATGTCTAGCGATGCTGACAGCGGTGTTTCGGCCAAGACCGCGGCTTGCGCCGGTTACGATTGATACAGTCATTATGGGCTCCTTGATCAAAATGGGCGGCAGAGGTCGAGTCTGCGGTCTCCACCACCTCTTTTTCCAGTCAGGCTTTGGCGAGTGGCATCGCCACTTGCCCGCCTGGATCAAAAGGTTACCGCGAGCTCGCGGCCTGCGCGTTGCCGTCACGTCTCAAGTTCTTGCCTAATCCGCCGCCGTGACTGTCCGGGATCGCTGTCGAACTGGGTTGATCAGCTGTCCTGCCCGTACGTCCGACGAGAGCAGCCGGCTGAAAGCTTACAGCTAGAGCATCGCCTCAGGGTCGTGAGATCTGCGGTTCAGGTAGCCATGCCGGCAGACGCCAATGGGAAATGTGGGATGTCGATGTAGCGCTGCTCGTGCTTGTGCCTTGATGGCGGTATTCCGAAGACGCGGCGATACTCCCGAGAGAACTGCGATGGGCTGGAATAGCCTACTTCATAACCTGCGCGGGCTGCATCGAAGTCCTCTGTCAACATCAAGCGCCGGGCTTCCTGGAGCCGCAGCTGCGTTCTGAACTCGAGAGGGCTCATCAACGTTATCGATTTGAAGTGCAGGTGGAAGCTGGATCTGCTCATGTTGGCGACTTCTGCCGCATCTTCGACCGGGCAGTTCTGTCGGAAGTGTTGGCGCATCCAGACGATGGCCCGTGCGATCTGCTTCAGCTTGCTCCCGCTGTCGAGTAGTCCCCTGACGGGGCCGCTGCTTGGCCCAGTTAGCAAACGATAAAGGATTTCCCGTGTTGCAAGAGGCGAGAGGCCCCTGATGTCCTTGGGCGTGTCGAGTAACTGTAGAAGACGCCACGCCGCATTGAGGATGCCGGGATCCGTTTCATGAAGGAGCAGGCCTGCGGATCCTGGACCATCAGAGGCCTCCTTTGGAAACTGGACAGCAAGTTCGGCAAGCTCCACCATGTCGAGGTCAAGCTGCATGCACAGGTAGGGCGCACTGGCGGTTGCCTCGATCACTGACCCCATGACCGGAAGATCGACGGAAGCAACCAGGTAGCGGGATCTATCGTAGACATAGGTTTGCGAACCGAGCATTGCCTGTTTGCGCCCTTGAGCGACCAAACACAGCGTGGGCTGATAGACGACCGGCATAGGCAAGAAGGGTTCAGACCAACGGATCAAGGTGACGCCAGGCAGGCCGCATTCGAAAGTCCCGTCGGAGGGAGCATGTCGCATGATGGCATTGATGATAAGCGTACGTTCTTCCATTCTTCCTCAAGATTATGCTGGAGGTTTCTGCGAACCGTTAACTCCCTTAATGTTGATGTGAGATTGCCTTGTGCCGGCCAAATAGCAAAGGCCCGGCTATGCAATAAAGCAATCACAGCGTGCAGAATAGCAACCTCGCCGCTAACGCACCGGGCCGCTCGACTTTAGGCTGGGGTCTCCGAATTGCCTTTGGCTAGTCCGGCCAGCACCGCGTCTCGGCAACGGCAATATCATCTGGATCTGCGCCAGAACTCACGCCTATGGCGCCGATGACGACATCATCTACGATGATCGGGATACCGCCGGGCAGGTTGATGGACCGGCTACCCGTGGCTAGCGCGAGATCAACGCCGAACTGAAGCCCGAGTTGGCCCGTTGGCATCATCAACGAGGCCGCCGTTTGCGCTTTGGAATATGCGGAATGTTGGGCCAGAAATCGTGCACCATCGAGACGAGCGAAAGCCAGAAGATTGCCGCCTGAATCAACAACCGCGATGTTCTCGGGCGCGTTAATCGCCTTGGCTTTGGCGATCGCAGCCTCCAACGCCAAAGCAGCACCATCATACGTCAACTGGCTTCTCAGTCGTGTGATCTTCATGATCAGGAGCCTCCTTATCGCCCCTGATCATGAACAGGACCGAGCGCAGAGGCGGGTATGTTGGGGTACCAGCCAAGTCTGGCGCCAAGGACACGAACGTCGAACTCTTCTTCTCCCGAGTAGCGGGGGGCGTAGGTGGCGTAGGCACGTTCGATCTCTTTCGTTCGCTGATCGATGCGCGCCATGTTATAGGCGTGGTAAACTATATGCTCTCACCCGCCTCCATCTGCCTCATTACCGATTCAGCAAAAACATCGGCTGACATGCCATGTACTGTTTCCTGCGACAGCTCCGAACGAACAAGGCCGGGGCAGATAAGAGCCACATCGATGTGTTTGGGAACCTCCTCCCTTAGGGCCATCGTCATCGCCAAGAGGGCATGCTTGCTGGCGATGTATCCTGCGCCCTCCGGCACCGCGTTGAAGAAGCAGTTTTCTGATCCCACGTTGTAGATTGAAGAAGGTGTACCCTGCTCGATGAATCGCTTGCCGAACACCGATACGCCATTCCAGACGCCGAAAAGGTTCACGTCGAGAATGCTTTCGATATCTTCCCGCTTCGCATCGATCACCTTGCCTGCGATCGGACCAATCCCGGCGTTGTTAACGATGACGTCGGCCCTCCCGAAGGCGGTCCATGCATAATCTGCGAGAGCTTCGACTTGCTCACGTTGCGTGACGTCGCACTCGACGATACGCACGTCCGGCGTGATCGGCGAAAGCGAGGCGGCGGCCTCCTCAAGCCGAGTTCGACGGCGTGCCGCGAGAACCAGCTTTGCTCCGCGCTTTGCGAATTGTTCGGCAAGGGCAAAGCCTATGCCTGTCGCGGCACCAGTGACGACAACGACTTTTCCCTTAAAGTCCTTCATGTTTCACTCCACTTCCTGCAACGTCGGATGATCAGATGGGCGCAAGCTCAGGATGAGGCTTACGGACATCGTCGATGGTGAGGGTATGTCCGAAGACGCCCCAGTCCCTCGTCTCGACCTCACGCAAAATAATGTAGACAGGAACACGTGCTCCCTGTGGAGCATTTGCATGTTTCTGGATTACGTCTGTAAAATGTTGGTAGAGATAGAGCTTGCCTTCGGTAGTCGGCAGACCAGCAAAGCTGTTGACCTCTAACGAGATGACCTTGGTGCCGCCCGGCTTGCCGCCGTGATAGATGCTGCCATGGGGATAATCCCGAAAGTAGATCCAACACGTGCTTCTGTCGAAGGGATGTTGCGGCAACTTCTCTGAATCGAGACCGATCGTCGTCAGCTTTTCTGCTAACGCATCGCGATCTTCAGGAGAGAATGTGCCCTCAGGCGCGTTGACGTAGATCAGAGGCATAGATCGAAACCCCGGTTGAGCGGAAATAGGTTCGAAAACGTGGGCGCGAAAGCGCTTCTTAGGCTTAGGGGCTAGCGCCGATGTCAGAGATAATGATCATGAGGGCTCTCCTCTCGGTTCACGACATGCAGCCTGCGGCATGCGCTCGTATTCAAGATCAAGTGTGCGAACTTCGTCGCCCTCGAGCATGCTCTCAACGTTGCGACACCCTCAAGCTAGCCTGACAAGTCCTGCAAAGCATTGCCTTAACGTCTCGATATCTTGCTCTATTGTCCGGTTCCAAAGAGCCTCAAGGACAAAGAGAAAACGGACGATGCAGCAGCGTGGTGATGGGCGGCCGCTTCGGAAACTGCCAGTCAGTTGCTGCTGCACAGAAGCCCTCGTCAGCCGACCTCCACGCAGCTGTGCGAAGAAGGGCGCGAGTTGGTGACATGGCCAGCTATTCTGTTCGTGTTAGACAGTAACCACCGGAACAGGTAGCGTCTTCTCAAAGAAGCAGGTCGAGGGTTCATATCCGGTCAAGACCGTAACTTTGGCGGTGTCCATACCGGAGACATGGGTACCATCTTGTACCTAAGACATGGGTGACAACCTCGTGCCGAACGGGTTGTCGATTGTTTGTAAGGTCTTCTGTTCCAGGTCGATGTAACCGAGATCATAGTGCATGAAGCTGACAAGCCAAATGCCGTCATCGACTTCTTTTATTCCCAGTCTCTGGCCTGCCATGACGATCGAGATGTTGATCTTCTTTCGGTACATGCATATGCGCCCGCAATTGGTGACGAGCGCATCCCTGTCGTGGAAGGGATAGTCCACGTCCGGTAGTCCGTTATAGCGTCGCGCTGCGGCTGAATAGACGTCCTGCGGGTTCTGCATGCCAAGTGCCTCGTGCGGTCGTTCGGTATTGATTCGTTGAGAAAGGCATCGAAACGAGCCTGCTGCTGGAGCATGTTCATTTGGGGTGGCCGGGTGGCTTCTTTCTTGAGCGTCAGATGCATGCGCTCGTGGCAACCATTCTGCTGCGGATGGCCCGGCCTGATGCGTTCGATGGCAATGCCAAGCCTGAGCCACCAGACGGAAAGCTTCGACAGATTATAGAGACCGTTCGGGCTGGCGAATGGGACGCCGTTATCACTTCGGATTGCGCCCGGCAGGCCACGTTCGGCAAACAGTCTTTGGAAGGCCTCGAAGACGGGGACTTCCTTCGTCGATCCGAAGGCTTCGCAGGCAAGAAGATAACGCGAGGCCTGGTCGGTGACCGTCAATGGGTAACAATATCGCCCGTTGCCAAGCTTGAATTCCCCCTTGAAGTCGACGCACCACAGATCGTTTGGATAAAGCGGATGCGACAGCGCCGTGCCTTCTGCCTTGTGACGATGGCGCTTGCGGGCATGAGTGACCAGTCCGTAGCGGTCAAGAACCGCATGCACCGTGCTGGTCGCAGGAATGCGGACATCACCAGCCAGCTTGCGGATCAGCAATTCCCGGATCTTGCGGGCACCCCAATGCGGCTTGTCCCTCTTGGATGTGACGATCAGCGTTTCGATCTGGGTCGGGAGCTGGTTGGCATAGCGTACAGGACGCCGGGATCGATCCGTCAGCGCCTCCAGCCCGTCGTCCCTGTAGCGATTGAAGATCCTGTCGCCGGTCTTGCGCGAGATGCCGAAATCCCGGCAAACCTCGCTCATCCCTTCGCCCTCCAGAAGCCGAGCGACAAAGCGTAGACGTTCCTCCATGACCGAAGTCTCTCTCCACGGCATCAACACCTCCCGCAAAGCGAAAAGTGTGACCCATGTCTCCGGTACAAAACGTCACCTATCTCTCAAGTCGGACACGGAATGAGCTCAGGGCTTATGGCAGCGCAAATACAAAAATCGGAACGAGCATGCTCCATCACGTTTAAAGCATCGATTTCCCACGGATACGCGCGGCCGTCCGATAGGCGCGCGGGGTCAATCCGGTTTCCATTTTGAAATACCGATTGAAGTTGGAGAGGTTGTTGAAGCCGGCCTCAAAGCATACATCGGTGACGGCGATGTCCGATTCCGCGAGCATCGTGCGGGCACGCCATACCCGGACGGACCGGCTGTAGTCAGAAAAGTTCATCCCCGTGAGGCGTTTGAACGCGCGTGAAAATGCGGAAGGTTCCAAGCGAACCGCCTCGGCAACTTCGTTCATCTGGGTTCTGGGATTTGACTGAAGAATTTGGATCGCCTGATCGATCCTGCGATGCCGCTTGTCAGACATCTCATTGTAGAACGATATGAAGTGTTCGCTGGCCAGCAGTCTCTTCTGGCCAGCGGCCTCGATGTCGTTGAGGATCTCCAGGAACAGACTAAGACCGCCGCTGCCCTGTTTGGCGTGCAACCTGAGGATCTTGGCGCCGATTTCGGACGCTTGCGGCCCGACAACCTCGACACCGCGCTGAGCGAGCATTCTCAGCCTGTAGATGATGTCGAACTCGGGACATACATTGCGAATGTTCATGAGAGCATCGGCATCGAACTGCAGCACCAGATCGCGGCCCGGCAGCGACGGTGCTCCGGGCGTGATCCAGTTGTGGGGGAGGTTGGTTCCCGTCAGGACCAGATGGTCTGATTTGAACGGCCCCACATAGTCTCCGACATAGGCGAAACCCTGTCCCTCCGGGATGTAATGAATCTCCCATTCAGGGTGGTAGTTCCAGATGCATATCGGGTTGGGATAGTCGTCGCGCCTGATGAGGTACGACATGCCACCAGGCAGGATGATCTGTTCGCGGGTGGCTGAATAGGAACTCGGCTGGGACGTGTTCTGTTGGTTTGTTGTCACGAGCTGGCCGCATCTGTTGGCATTTGTCAAAATAATATCATTTTCACGCAAGAAGGGAACTATTTCCTTTTCGTCTCCGCGTCAAAATACCCTCGTCCACGGCATGGGAGATGCCGAACCTGGGAGGGAACAATGGGACGTATCACGCTTCGCGCAGGCTGCGCGGCCATCGCAATTTTTGCCGCATCGAACGCAATTGCCGCTGCCGTATGCAGTGACGATCTGCGGATCCTTGCGCAGCCGAGAGATGGTCTGACATTGCTGGAAAGCCATGTCGACGAGTTCGAAGAACTGTCCGGCGCCGGCTTCGAGATCAGTTACCTCAACGAAAACGATCGCCGTGCCAAGTCGCAGGCGGATGCCTCGACGGTTGGCAGCTTCAACGTCTATTACGTCGACGAAGCCAACCTGGCGCTTTTCGCATCTTCCGGCTGGATTGTGCCGCTCGCAGGCTTCTATCCCACCGAATATGATTATGATGACTTCGATGCCGGCATGCGTGCTGCGGCAACCTATGACGGCAAACAGTGGTTTGCTCCGATCCAGGGCGGTGGCGACCTGATGGTCTATCGCACTGACCTTCTGGAAAAGGCCGGCGTGGCGCCGCCGAAGACCTGGGACGAATATCTGGCTGCGGTCGAGAAACTGCACGATCCCAAGAACGGCGTCTACGGAACCGCCTTGCGCGGTCAGCGCGGTTCGGGCGCCAACGTCTGGCGGTGGATGCCGTTGTTCAAGGCCAACGGCGGCGAATGGTTCAAGGACGGCAAGCCGGCCTTCAATTCCGAAGCGGCTGTCAAGGCGACGCAGACCTATCTCGATCTGTTCAAATACTCGGCGCCGGGAACCCAGACGGGCTCCTGGGACGAGTCCACCGGTGCCTTCCGCGCCGGAAAGGTCGCGATCATCGTGGAATCCGCACCGCTCGGCGGGATGTCGGTCGACAAGGCGCAGAGCCAGGTCGCGGACAAGGTTGCCTTCGCCGTGCCGCCGACGCCGCTGCCGGGCGCCGGTTATGCTCACGGTTTCGCAATCGCCTCGAAGGCCAACGCGACTGACGAAGAGAAGACATGCGCCGGTTTGTTCGTTGCATGGGCGACGTCCAAGGAGCAGGAGGCACGCCGTCTTGCCGCTGGCCAGCCGGGTGAACTGACACGAACCAGCACCTATCAGAGCCCCGAATACGCCAAGACTTTTGGGCAAAACCTTGCGGACGCGATGGCGGCGACCGGCAGCCGGACACAGGTGACGTTCTGGCAGGATCCGCGCTGGCAGGAACTGGGCAACCAGTGGGGCATCATGCTCGAGGAACTGATTACCGGTAGTCGCACCGATATCAAGGCGACGCTGAATGACCTGCAGGCGTTCGCCGAAAAGCTCTAGGCGCTGCACAGCGAGGGCGCGCCGACCAGCGCGCCCACCCACTCATTCGAGGTTTCCATATGCGTCGCGGACGTTCGCTTCCCTACGTCTTTCTTGGGCCCACGCTGATAATCCTGATTATCCTGGCGCTGGTACCGACGGTTTATGCCGTGAATATTTCGCTGCAGAACCGAACACTCTCACAACCGGCCGCCGACTATGTCTGGCTTGCCAATTACATTGCGCTTTTCTCCGACGCCCGGTTTCTCAACGCTCTTTGGGTCTCCTTCAAGTGGGAGATCATCAGCGTAACTGCGACGATGATGGTCGGTATCGGTCTCGGCATTGCGATGTTCGAGGCGGCAAGCCAGCGAACCCGCAACATTCTTTGTCTGCTGTTCATCATCCCGGTCCTGTTGCCGCGGGTTTGCGCAGCCTTCGTCTGGAAATTTGCATTTCACCCGCTTTATGGCGCGCTCACCTGGCCGGTGCGTGAATTGACCGGAGCCACGCCCGATATTCTGTCCACACCGATCGGCGCCCTGCTTGCCGTCGCCTTTGTCGATGTCTGGCAGTGGGGACTGTTTTTCGCGGTGATCGTGTTGAAACTGATGGAATCCCTTCCGCCGCAGCCGCTGGAGGCTGCTCGTATCGACCGCGCGAAGCGCTGGGAAATCCACAGATACGTCACCCTCCCGATGTTGAAGGTGCCGCTCATCAGTCTGCTTCTGGTCAAGGCGATCGAGAGCCTTCGTTCCTTCGATCTTGTCTATGTCATGACCCGTGGTGGTCCAGGCATCTCGACCGAAACGCTTGACATGTATGCCTATTCGCAAGGTTTCATCGAGTCCGGAAAGATCTCCTACGCGTCGTCCATGGCTGTGATCATGATGGTCCTGACCGTCGTTGCCTTCACCATGACGTGGAAGAGGTTGAACCGATGAAAATTTCCCTTTTTCTTCTCAGGTCCGTCCTCTTTCTCGCTGCTGCTCTTGTCGTGCTGCCGCTGTTATGGACGTTGCTCAATGCCTTCAAGACCAATGCCGATCTGCTGGTCAGTACGCCAAAACTGTTTTTCCAGCCGGTGTTCGACAATATGAGCTATGTGCTCAACAGGCGTTCCGTTTCACGGGCGCTGACGAACTCGGTCATCATCTGTTCGTCAGCCGTCCTGCTGGGCGCCATTCTCGGAGTTCCGGCAGCCTATGTCATCGCACGGTTCAAAAACCGTCTGACCGCTGAAGCGCAGTTTTTCGTGCTGTCCCTGCGTTTCCTGCCGCCGGTTGCCATAGCGATCCCGATGCTCGTGATCTGGCTTGGACTGGATCTCTACGATACCCGCGTCTCGCTGATCGTCACCTACCTGATCGTCACGACGTCGATCACCATCTGGTTGTCGGTACCGGCGTTCGAAAGGGTGAGCCTGCACGTCGAAGAGGCTGCCCGTGTCGATGGCCTCGGGCCATACGAGACCTTCTTCCGGATTGCGCTGCCGATCGCACGGTTCCAGATTTTCGGCGCGATCGCCTTCTCCTTTGTTCTCGTCTGGAACGAGTTCCTTCTGGCGATGATGCTGACCACGTCTTCGGCCAAAACGCTGCCGATCATTGCATCGGAGATGTCCCAGCTCGGCATGAACGTACCCTGGGGCATCCTCAACGCTGCCGTTGTCCTTTTATCGCTACCGCCACTGATCTTGCTCGGCTTTCTCGCGGGCGGTCTCAACGCGGCATTCTCAAAGAAATCTGACCAAGGTTGAAGATGATGAGAGCACTTGTACTCGAACGTGTCGGCGAGCTTTCCCTGCGCGAAATTGACCTGCCGCAAGAGGTCGGTCCCGACGATGTTCGCATCCGCCTGCATACGGTCGGCGTGTGCGGCAGCGACGTGCATTATTACACCCACGGCCGCATCGGCGATTTTATCGTCAACGAGCCGATGGTGCTGGGGCATGAGGCGGCCGGGACGATCATCGAGGTCGGCAGCAGCGTCACGCATCTGAAGCCTGGCGATCGCGTCTGCATGGAGCCGGGTATTCCCGATCCTCGTTCCCGCGCATCGCGGCTCGGCATATACAATGTCGATCCGGCGGTCACCTTCTGGGCAACGCCTCCGGTTCACGGCGTACTCACGCCCGAAACCGTGCATCCGGCCGCGTTCACCTACAAGCTTCCCGACAATGTGACGTTTGCCGAGGGCGCGATGGTCGAACCCTTTGCGGTCGGCATGCAGGCCGCGTCCCGTGCACGCATCACCCCCGGCGACACGGCGGTCGTCACCGGATGCGGCACGATCGGCATCATGGTGGCGCTGGCTGCCCTGGCTGGGGGATGCTCAAGAGTATTTATCTCCGATCTGTCGGACACCAAGCTCGACCTTGCCCAGACCTATGACGGGATTACCGGCATCAACCTGCGGCAGACCGACATCGTTTCCGCCATCGACGAGGCGACCAACGGTTGGGGCGCCGATATCGTTTTCGAATGCTCCGGCGCTCCGGCGGCAGTGCGTGACCTGTTCAGGATCGTTCGCCCCGGCGGCACCGTGGTGCTTGTCGGTTTGCCGCCGGAACCTGTCCCAGTCGACATCGCTGCCGCCTGCGCGCGCGAGTGCCGGATCGAAACGGTATTCCGTTATGCCAATGTCTTTGATCGTGCTCTGGCGCTCATTGCTGCTGGCAAGGTCGATCTGAAGCCGCTCATCTCCGATAGCTACACGTTCGACCAATCGATCAAGGCTTTCGAGCGCGCGGCCGAGGGACGTCCCGATGATGTCAAGCTCCAAATCCTCATGGACGGGGAGGCAATCTAATGGCGACAGTTGAGTGCCGGTCCATAAGCAAGGCTTATGGTTCGCTCGAGGTCATGCGTGATTTCAGCCTGAACATTGCCGATCATGAATTCGTGGTCTTCCTCGGTCCATCCGGCTGCGGCAAATCCACGATGCTGCGCATGATCGCCGGACTGGAGGAGATTTCAGGTGGCGATCTTCTGATCGGCGGTCAGCGGATGAACGATCGTGATCCGGGCGACCGGGGCATTGCGATGGTCTTCCAGAACTATGCCCTTTATCCGCACATGACGGTGCGCGAAAACATCGTTTTCGGCCTCGAGCGGGCAGGGGTTGCCAAGGCGGAAATTGAAAGCCGCCTTGCGCCGGTCGTCTCGGCTCTGGGGCTGGAAGTCTATCTGTCACGCAAGCCGACCGAACTGTCGGGTGGCCAGCAGCAGCGCGTTGCGATCGCGCGTGCGACGATCAAGACGCCGCAGGTATTTCTCTTCGACGAGCCGCTCTCCAACCTTGATGCCAAGCTGCGCGGAAGCCTGCGTGTCGAGATTGCCCGGCTGCACAAGGAGCTGAAGACCACCAGCATCTATGTCACGCACGACCAGCTCGAAGCCATGACACTGGCGGACAGGATCGTGCTGATGAAGGACGGCCGCGTCGAGCAGATGGGAACGCCCGAGGAAATCTATCAATCTCCCAAAACGCTTTTTGCAGCAGGGTTCATTGGAACCCCAAACATGAACTTCATGGAGGTGGATGCGGTGGAGGGAATGCTTTCCAATGGGAATATGCAGTTGAGTGCGCCATTCGCCGTCCGGCCCGGCCGTGTGACGATCGGCGTTCGTCCGGGTGCCTTGAAACCGTGTGGGGAAGGCGGTCAGTTGAGGGGGCGTGTGCAGCGCAACGAGTTCCACGGCGAGACAAGGCTGGTCACCGTCGAGGTCGGACGCGACGAGGTCAATATTGCCGTTCCAGCGACGATGCCGCTCAAGGAGGGGCAGACCATCGGCTTGAACGTGGACGCCTGTGATCTCCATCTTTTCGATCCGGCCAGTGGAGTGCGACTGGAGGAGATGGCTGCGGTTTAGACGCTCGTGATAGTGGGGCGCGCAGAAGTCCATATCCACACAGTCTGCTAACCCTCCGGCGATAGGAGCCAGAAAATTTGACGCTGTTCTTCGAAAAGGACAGGGACCGAACAGCAAGAGAAGAGATAATGTTCGAAGTCATTTTCCATTGTGAGTTCGAAATTCTCTTCGGATGTCCTTCACAAGGAATTGGCGACAAAGCACGGGGGCCGGGCTTTTCAAACCTCTGACGTAAATGAAAGTTGGCATGAGATCGACGCGAAGCAGCAGTGGGTTACAGGTTCAAACCCACTCAGGAGAAGGCTCCGGATCTTTGACCTCTTTGTGTGCAGTACGGCCGTAACTCGCGGCTCCTGCACTGGCTGCGTCACTGCTGGCACACAGTTCGCCCAAATGGCGAGGCTTTTGTAAGCTGACGCGGCCGGGCAGTCGCTCTACGGGTGCGTATATCTCGGTCGCGTAAACCCAACCAACCACGAGGGCTGATGGTCGGTGCGCTTCAAGAAATGGTAGACAGTTTGTAAGGTTGTCTGATAACTCTTCGCGAGGTAATCTGTCGGGGCGTTGAGGGAGGTTGGGTATTAGAGATACGTCTGATCTCCCGGCCTTCGCGACTGAGCCTAGAAAGAAGGGTGACTTGAGCAATCGTAACAGCTCGGTCGATGAGAAGCGTCTTTCACTGCGCGCCGTTCTTGGCGAAGACGTGGTTCTCACCCAAGCCGACGACATGAGGCGCTACTGCACTGATTGGCATGGGGACGTCACCAGTGGTGCTGTTGCGGTCATCAGGCCACGGACCACGATGGACATCCAGGCAGCCGTTAGGGCCTGCGGGGCGCTGGGCCTTGCGATCGTACCGCAGGGCGGCAATACCGGCCTGGTGTTGGGCGCTACGCCCGATCAGCCCGATCATCAGGTGGTGCTCACTCTCGAGCGTATGAACCGCATCCGCAGCATCGATTCCGACGATTTTTCAGCTGTGGTCGAGGCGGGCTGTGTCCTTGCGGAACTAAAGGATGCGATTGCCGAAAAGGGCATGTTCTTTCCACTCGCGCTCGGCGCCCAGGGCAGTTGTCGCATCGGCGGCAATGTCTCCACCAATGCCGGCGGTATCAATGTTCTGCGCTACGGCATGACGCGGGAACTCGTGCTCGGCCTCGAAGTCGTCCTGCCCGACGGCAGTGTCTTTGACGGTCTGTCGACATTGCGCAAAGACAATCGCGGCCTCGACCTCAAGCAGTTGTTTATCGGGGCCGAGGGTACGCTCGGCATTATCACCGCGGTTTCGGTGAAGCTCACGCCCTATCCCGACCATGTCGCAACCGCCCTCCTGGCGCTCGGTTCGCTGGATAACGCCATCACGCTCTACCGCCGCGCGCGACGTGACTGCTGCGACCTGATGTCGGCTTTCGAATTCATGCCCCCGCTCGCCTTGACCCTGGCGCAGGAGGCCATGCCCGACCTGCCGATCCCGCTTTCCCCACAATACCAGGCCTATGTACTGATGGAAATTTCCGGATCCGGACTGGTGGATATCGACGACCTCATGCAGCGCTTTCTCGAAGGTGTCATGGCGGACGGGCTGGTGGTCGACGGCACTATCGCCTCGTCGCAGACGCAGGCCCGCAATCTCTGGCTGATCCGGGAAGGCATGAACGAAGGCCAGGCCAAGCGCGGCAGCCATATGCGCACGGACATTTCCGTATCGCTGTCGCAGCTCGCCTCTTTCGTGGCCGATGCGGAGGCGGCCGTTTTGGGGGCCCTGCCGGACTGCATCAGCGTCTCCTACGGTCACGTGGGCGACGGCAATGTCCATCTCAACGTCCTGCCGCCCGCCGGTTTGACGCCAGACGAGCGTCTTGATCGCATCTACGAGGCCAAAAAGGTCGTCAACGTGGTGATCGACAGATACCAAGGCAGCATCAGCGCCGAGCACGGCATCGGCCGCCTGAAACGCGACGACTTCGATCAGCGCGTGTCGGACACCAAGCGCAATCTGCTCGTCGCCATAAAGAAGGCGATCGACCCGGATCTGCTGTTCAACCCCCACTGCCAGATCAACCTCGACGCGACCTTTTGCAAGCCGGCTTAAGCCTAAGGAACCGTCATGGCTGATTTCACCCAGATCAAGAGAAACGAGCACCTGCCGGTCCGCATCGCTGCGGAGATCAGCAGGGAGATCGCTGACGGCAGCATCCGGCCGGGACAGAAACTGCCGACCGAACATATTCTGGCGAGTTCGTTCGGCGTCAGCCGTTCTGTCGTGCGCGAGGCGATCGCGCAGCTGCGCAATGAAGGCCTCGTCGAGACACGCCAGGGCGTGGGTGCCTTCGCCACTGAGATCCAGCAGCGCCAGTCGATTAGGTTCGAGGTCGCTCATCACGGAGACCAGGCGGCGTTTTGCAGTCTTTTTCAGGTCCGCTTTGCACTGGAGACAGAAGCGGCGGGCCTCGCCGCCCTGCACCGGTCGGAAGCCGATCTTGCCAGGCTTGACGATGCCCTAGCGCAGATGACGGGCGCGGATAAATGGACTGACCAGGGAATTGTTGCCGATCTCGCCTTCCACAAGACCGTCGCTGCCGCCACCCATAACGACTATTTTCTGCAATTCGTCGGCTTTATCGCCGAGAAAACACATATCGCGATCAATGCGGCGCGCGCCTCTGCCATTCTGGAGGAAATTGTTGAGATCACCATTGCCGAACACGTTGCCGTCAGGGATGCAATCGAGGGCGGTAACCCGATGGCGGCCAAGACGGCAATGCGGCATCACCTGGAAGGTGCTGCAAAACGGCTCAGTCTCGAACTCGAAATGTAGGCAAGGTTGCGACGCTAAGTTCCTTCAATAGCGGCTTTCAGGGCGCTGCTGGACTCGCGTCAAATGTCATACTAATAACGTCGTGACCTTGTCAGACATCTGACAAGGTCGGAGAGAGAGTGGAGGCTCTCTCTTGAAATGGGAGGTAATCGTGGCGCATCAGCATGCCATTTCATCTGATATGATATTGCCTGGCGATGCGTCAAACGCAGTGCTGGTCGGACGCGTGTGGTCCAGATCAGCCGGAGGCCCATGCCCCGTCCTGGTGTCGAATGAACGCCTTGTCGATCTCTCCTCCTTGGCGCCGACCCTGTCCGCCCTGCTTGAGATCGACGGTATCACACAGACGCTTCAACGCACGCCGTCCTTGCCCGAACTCGCCAGCCTCGAGGATTTTCTCAGCGGCTCGGCCGGCCATCTTCTCGCGCCCGCCGACCTGCAGGCAATCAAAGCTGCCGGTGTGACATTTGCTGACAGCATGCTAGAGCGGGTCATTGAGGAACAGGCCCAGGGCAATCCGCTGCGTGCCCAGGACATCCGCGGCCGCCTCGCTCCCGTCCTCGGCGATAATCTCAAGGGCCTCGTTGCGGGGTCCGAGGAAGCTGCCGAGGTAAAGCGCGTTCTGCAGGACATGGGCCTGTGGTCGCAATATCTGGAAGTCGGCATCGGCCCTGACGCCGAGATCTTCACCAAGGCCCAGCCGATGTCGTCGGTCGGTTGTGGTGCGGCGATCGGCATCCATCCGAAGTCGGACTGGAACAACCCTGAACCCGAAGTGATGCTGGCAATCAGCTCCAAGGGCGAGATCGTGGGCGCGACACTCGGCAACGACGTCAATCTGCGCGATTTCGAAGGCCGCTCGGCGCTGCTCTTGAGCAAGGCCAAGGACAACAATGCCTCGTGTGCGGTCGGCCCTTTCATCCGCCTGTTCGACGGCAGGTTCACGATCGACAACGTCAAATCGGCCGAGATCAGTCTGACCGTCAGAGGCGAGGACGGTTTCGAGATGACCGGCTCGAGCCACATGCAGGCGATCAGCCGCTCGCCGGAAAACTTGACGTCGCAACTGTTGAACCGCAACCATCAATATCCGGACGGAGCGTTGCTGTTCCTCGGCACGATGTTCGCGCCGGTGAAAGACAGGCGTGGTGCGGGCCTCGGCTTCACCCATGAGATCGGCGACATCGTCGAGATCGCCAGCCCGAGACTCGGGCGGCTGATCAATCGGGTGGAACACAGCGATACCTGCCCTGAATGGAAGTTCGGGATCATGGCGCTGATGCAGAACCTGGCCCAGCGGGGGCTGCTGTAGGAGGGCTCGGGGAGGAGAGCATGAAAAAAACGGTCGATCTATTCTACAGGTTCCTTGAGCTCCTGCTGATCCTGCTTCTGTCGGGCATGGCCCTGATGGTGTTCGGCAACGTCGTGCTGCGCTACGGCTTCAATTCCGGCCTGACGGTCTCCGACGAAATGTCACGTTACTTCTTCGTCTGGCTGACCTTCATCGGCGCCGTCGTGGCGTTTCGTGAGCATGGCCACCTCGGCGTGGAAACCCTGGTTGCCATGTTCGGCCGCAGGGGGCGCATCATCTGCATGATCCTCTCCAACCTGACGATCATCCTGTGTTCCGCCATCTTCTTCTGGGGAACCTGGGTCCAGCTCCCGATTAATTCCAGCATGGCGGCTCCGGTCACGGGTCTTTCCATGGCCTGGGTCTATGGCATCGGCTTCTTCACCGGCGCAGGCTGCGTGCTGATCTCGCTCGAACGGCTCCTTCGTCTCCTCACGGGCCGGGTCACCGACGACGAAATCGCTGCTTTCGCCGGCGAAAACATGACGATCGAAAAGATGGCGGAGCGCACCTGAATGACCCTTTTCGTTTTCGTTAGTTCGCTTCTTGGAGCTATGGCCATCGGCGTACCAGTCGCCTTCTCGCTGATGTTCTGCGGCGTCATTCTCATGTGGTACATGGGCATGTTCAACAGTCAGATCATCGCTCAGAACATGATCGGGGGCGCCGATACGTTCACGCTGCTCGCCATTCCTTTTTTTATCCTCGCCGGCGAATTGATGAATTCTGGCGGATTGTCGAAGCGTATCATCGATTTTGCCATCGCACTGGTGGGCCACATTCGTGGCGGTCTCGGCATAGTGGCGATTGTTGCCGCTGTCATCATGGCTTCGATTTCCGGTTCGGCCGCGGCCGATACGGCAGCACTTGCCGCAATCCTCATCCCGATGATGGCCAAGGCCGGCTATAACATCCCGCGATCGGGCGGCCTGATCGCCGCCGGCGGCATCATCGCCCCGGTCATCCCGCCATCGATGGCCTTCATCGTCTTCGGCGTCGCTGCCAACGTCTCGATCACCCAGCTGTTCATGGCCGGCATCGTGCCAGGCCTCCTGATGGGCGTATCGCTGGTCGGCACCTGGCTCTACGTGATGCGCAAGGACAATATCCAGCCGCTGCCGAAGGCGACCGGCAAGGAAAGGCTGAACGTTACCGGCCGCGCCCTTTGGGCGCTCGGCATGCCGGTGATCATTCTCGGCGGCATCAAGGCCGGTGTGGTCACCCCGACCGAAGCCGCCGTCGTTGCAGCCGTCTATGCAATGTTCGTCGGCATGGTTATCTACCGGGAGCTCAAGCTCAGCGAATTGCCGCAGGTGATCCTGCGCGCGGCAAAAACGACGGCCGTCATCATGTTCCTCGTCTGCGCCGCCCTCGTGTCGGCATGGCTGATCACCGCGGCGAACATTCCGGCCGAGATCACCGGCTATATCGAGCCGCTGATCGATCGTCCGAAACTTCTGATGCTGGCGATCATGATCCTCGTGCTAGTCGTTGGCACCGCACTGGATCTGACGCCCACCATCCTGATCTTGACGCCCGTTCTAATGCCGATCGTCAAGCAGGCGGGTATCGACCCGGTCTATTTCGGTGTGATGTTCATCATGAACAATTGCATCGGTCTCATCACGCCGCCGGTTGGTGTCGTGCTCAACGTCGTCAGCGGGGTCGGGAGGATCCCGCTGGGTAAGGTCACAGGCGGCGTACTGCCGTTCCTGCTCGCTCAAACGGTGCTGCTGCTCCTGCTTGTCGCTTTCCCCGAGATCGTGACCGTGCCGGCGCGGTGGCTGCGTTGATCGGGCGGCGTGCAACTCTGTCAATTCAACTGTCCATGGGAGGACCATCATGAAGAAGCTTCTTTTCGCAACCACCGCACTGGCGATTGCGGTGTCGGGGTCGGCTCCGGCATTCGCCGAATTCAACAGCCGCAACATCCGCGTCTCGAACGGCATCAATGCCGATCACCCGGTCGGCAACGGCATCAAGGCCATGCAGGCGTGCCTGGATGAGAAATCCGACGGGAAGCTGAAGATGACTGCGTTTTGGGGTGGCGCGCTCGGCGGCGACCTGCAAGCAACCCAGGCGCTGCGTTCCGGCGTCCAGGAAGCAGTCGTGACATCCTCGTCGCCGCTCGTCGGCATCATTCCGGCGCTTGGCGTTTTCGATCTGCCCTTCCTCTTTTCCAGCCAGGCGGAAGCCTACAAAGTGTTGGATGGCAAGTTCGGCGATTCCATGAACCAGAAGCTTGACGCCTCCGGCTTGGTCAATCTCGCCTATTGGGAGAATGGTTTCCGCAATCTGTCGAACTCCCAGCGCCCGGTCACCAAATGGGAAGATTTCTCGGGGTTGAAGGTTCGCGTCATGCAAAACAACATCTTCCTCGACACGTTCCAGAACCTCGGCGCCAACGCCACCCCGATGGCGTTCGGTGAGGTCTACTCGGCGCTTGAGACCAAGGCGATCGACGCCCAGGAAAACCCCTATGTGACGATCGACACCTCGAAATTTTTCGAAGTGCAGAAATACATCACAGAGACGAACCACGCCTATACGCCATTCCTCTTCCTGTTCTCCAAGGCGATCTTCAACACCTATACGCCGGAAGAACAGACCGCTCTACGTGATTGCGCGGTCGTCGGCCGCGACGTCGAGCGTCAGGTCATCGCCGACCTCAACAAGAAGTCGCTGGAAAAGATCAAGGATGCAGGCCTGGAAGTGAACCAGCTTTCTGCGGAGGAGCAGGCCCGCATCCGCGAAAAGTCCATGGTGGTCTATGAAAAGCACAAGGCAGAGATCGGTGAGAATGTTGTCGACGGCATCCTGGCCGAACTGAAAACCATCCGCGGCAACTGATCCGAACAGCGTTTCGCCCAATAGCCACGAGAGAAAGCCCACGCCACGCCGGCGTGGGCTTTTTCTTACTCGGGAAAAGCCGGCAAGACCTCTTCCCGCTTTTTCAGCATCTGCTCGCGCACGAAGATGAACAGGCCAGATGCCACGATCAGCGCCGCGCCGATCACCATGCTGAGCCGCGGCACGTCACCGAAGAACATCCAGCCGAACAGGACCGCCCAGAGCAGCAGCGTGTACTGAAGCGGCGCGACGGTCGCCGCATCGGAAATCTTTAAGGCGCGATTGACCAGCATATGGGCCGACATCGCGACGATGCCGAGAAGCGCGAGCAGACTGAGATCAAAACCCGACTGGACGGGGGCCCAGTCGAAGGGCGCAAAGGCCAGGCCGGCCAGACCGGCGCCGCCTACCTGGAAGAAGACCAGCGTCGAATCCGGCGTTGCACGCAAAAAGCGTCCGGAAATCATCATGAAAGCGAAGGCGCCGCTGCCGATGATCGAAATCAATGCCGGCGCTGTGAACATCGCAGCTGACGGTTCCAGCGTGATGACCACACCGACGAATCCAATCGCGATGGCCGTCCACCGCCGCCACCCAACCGTGTCGCCGAGCAGAAGCGGCGAGAGCGCCGCGACATAGATCGGCGCCGCCAACCAGTAGGTCATGACATCGGCAAGCGGCAGATACATGACTGCGTAATAGAAGCAGAACACTTCTGCCGTCGAGCAGACGACGCGGGCCAGTTGCATCCACGGGCGTTCGGCCTTGGCGATCGCCGGAAAGCCCACCACCCAGACAATCGGTACGAGAATGACAAGTGCCGCAAGGCTGCGCAGAAGGACGACCTGCCCGAGCCCGTAGCTGGCGACCAGCCATTTGCCCATCGTGTCGTTGAGTGCGAACATCAGCATACCCAGGAGCATGATCGCCGGACCGGCGACCGAAACCCTCTTGACGCCGGGGAGAGATGAGGCCTGCATAGGTTGTGCCCTCACAGGTTGGAAGCGTTTGAAAGACGCCTGCTGACGGTAAAAGCCTTGTCGAGGTCGGGATTGAGTTCCATCCCGAGTCCCGGGCCGGGGGGGACGGTGATCATGCCGTTCTTCACCTGCGGCAGTGCCGTGACCAAATCCCGATACCAGGTGTAATAGAAGGCCCGCACGCTTTCCTGCACCAGGGCGTTCGGTGCGTTCAGCGAAAGATGTGTCGACGCGCAAAGGACCACGGGGCCGGTGCAGTCATGCGGCGCGACTGGCGAGTGCCAAGCTTCTGCCATGGAGGCGATTTTGCGCGCCTCGGACAGGCCGCCGCACCAGGAGATGTCGAGCATGACGATGCCCGCCACGCCCGTTTCCAGATAGTCGCGGAAACCCCAGCGGGTGGCAAGCGTTTCCGAGGCCGAGATCGGCGCCGGCGACACCTCGGCATAGCGCTTGAGGCTGGACAGGCTGTCCATCTTGATCGGGTCTTCGTGCCAGAAGGTGCCGAAGGGTTTTAGAGCCTTGGCTATCTGCATAGCCGGCAACAGCTGCCACATGGAGTGAAATTCGACCATGATGTCTATTCGGTCGCCCACTGCCGTACGGATCTTCTCGAACGGTTCGAGCGCCGCCTTGAGGTTGGTTGAGGAGATATACTGGCCCCTGGTCATTTCCGCCGCCGCATCAAAAGGCCAGATCTTCATCGCCGTGATGCCTTCGCTGAGAAGGGAATCCGCCAGTTCGTCGGCGTGGTGCAGGAAGCCGTTCAGGTCATCGTAGTCTTTACCGGTCGACAGGCCATAATTGGCGGTCGTCTGGCCGGTCCCCTTTTTGATATATTCGGTCCCGGCGCAGGTATTGTAGGTGCGGATTTCGCTGCGAGAGAAACCGCCAAGCAATTGGGCGATCGGCTGACCGGTGACCTTACCGAAAATGTCCCAGAGCGCAATGTCGAAGGCGGAATTGCCCCGAACCTCGGCACCCGACGAGCGGAAGCCGACATATCCGACAAGCTCTTGAGCGAGGAGGTCGATCGCCAGCGGATTGCGACCGATCACACGAGGCGCCACGTACTCGTGGATATAGGCCTCAACCGTTTCCGCTCCGAAGAATGTCTCGCCAAGGCCGGTGATGCCCTCGTCGGTATGCACCATAACCCACAGCAGATTGCTTCGTTCGGCTACGCGGACCGTTTCTAGTTTTGTTATTTTCAATCGAACCTCCCAGTATGATGCCAGGCCGTCTTGCAAATATTGGGTCACACTGTTCGTAAGCCAGTTCTCTGAAAGATTGAAGCTGGTGCGAAGAGCATCTTTAGACCAACTAGGCTTTCGTTCGTCGAGAAGGGGCATGCTAGAGGATGCTCGTTCGCTGAGTTGACGACCGACGGCAGGAGAGACAGCTTCCGGTGCCCCGGCATTTCCTGCGCGAGTATTGGGGCATGCTGCAAGCAATACCTTTTTGGGTTAGCTTTTCTACTCTCGCACCGCAGAGCACGGCCGCTCCCTCGGGTATCGCTTCAGCGGATGGGGCAGTAAGAGTGCAGTGTCCTATGAACGGGTTAGCTGATATCGCTATCGGATATCAAAACCAACCCGGGGTGTCTTGCGCGGCCGTGGCGGAAAAAAGCTTGCAGCGATCTCTACCCTCCTCATAACATAGAAGGTGATCCGAGAAGTGATAGCAGAAACCTATTTTAGCTGATCAATGATCAGGGCCGGCCATCGGCCCCGACAACATATTAAGGTCGCGGAAGTCCTAAGTTATGCGACACCGTGGCCGTGGGCGGCAGTTCAACGGTTTTGGCCGTCGCATAACTCTGTCGCAAATGCTGAAGGATTTGCGACATGAGGGTCGCATATGCACATCGCTTACGCGCGCGTTTCGACACAAGGACAGGATCTCGAACAACAGCGCGCTGCCCTGCTGGCGGCCGGATGCAAGCGCGTGTTCGAGGAAAAGATTTCCGGTGCCCGTAAAGACAGACCGGAGTTAGCAAAAATGCTCGACCACCTTCGACCAGGTGACGTGGTTAACGTCACGCGGCTTGATCGTCTCGCGCGGTCGACAACTGACCTGCTCCATATCGTTGATCGGATCAAAGAGAAGGAGGCTGGCCTTCGCTCTTTGGCCGAGCCTTGGGCTGACACTACTTCGCCAGCCGGCAAGATGATCATGACCGTCTTCGCCGGCATTGCGGACTTCGAACGCTCGTTGATCTTGGATCGAACAAGCGTTGGACGAGCGGCCGCCAAAGCTCGTGGTGTTCGGTTTGGACCACCGAACGCGCTCAGTCCCGAACAGGTAGCGCATGCACGGCAGCTGATCGATTCGGAGCAGAAGTCTGTCGCCTCGATTGCGCGGTTACTCGGCGTTCATCGAGCGACGCTTTATCGTGCTCTGGCGAACTGAAGGTGCGCTACGGCGGTTTGTCCGAGACTGAATTGGAAATATTGGCTATCCGATCAAAGCGTATTTACGGGGCGAACAGTTCATTACGCGCTTAAATGCGGTGCTAAATGCTGCTTCGGATTCATAGCCCAGGGACAGCGCGATCCTTGAGACAGGTTCCGACCCGCTGGTTAAGCGTTGGCAAGCAAGCATCATCCTCCAACGTGTCAGATACGCAATTGGAGACGTACCGGACACGCTTTTGAATTTAAGCGCGAACTTTGATCGAGACATCCCGGCTCTTCGCGCCAATTTAGGCAAGGTCCACTGGCTTCCCGGATTAAGGTGGATAGCAGTTATGGCAGCAGCAATCCTTTCATCGCCGAGCGCGAAGAGCCAGCCTACCCCGTCTCTCGAACCTTGAGAAAGGTAAAGCCTAAGAGCTTGGACCAGCAATAAGTGAGCGAGGTGCTGCACTACGAGCTTCGTGCCGGGCTGTGCTTCACACAGTTCTTGGCGCATTCGATCGAGCACCCATCTAAGGCCCGCCTTATCGGCTTCATCACGGAGGGCTATGATTGTAGGCATTGATCCCAGAAGGATATCGACATGGTCACCAGCGAATGCGAAGTGACCGCCAAGCATGGTTGTTTCTCCACCGCCGTTTACCGTCGCGATACCCCCGTTCCAGTCCTCCTCTCGCAAAGAGACAACTTCAATCGGATCGACCGCGAGGTCTTGGGCGAGGAGGAACCGGCGTCCGTTTGGTAACAGGATGCAATCTCCTGCCTCGAGCCGGATCGGAATCTTGTCGCCATCGACGGCAACCCAAGCGCTCCCAGTAACAAGTGCAAAATACTTGAGCCCCGAATGCTTTTCGAACTGCAATGCCCATTGCTCCCCCAGATCGAAACCACCCGCGATATAGGTTTTCGGGGTCAACAATGAGAGGACATCAGACAAAGGGTCAGTGACCATGGGACAATCTCGAAAATATTTGGGACTTCAGAAGATAGATCGTCCCAGAGATCATGGCTAGTTTAGTTAGGCACCGCACGCGGCGCCAACATAAAGGAGATTTCATGATCAAGGTCATTATCGGCTTCAAGCGCAGGCATGGTATGGGCATCCAAGAATTCCAGGACTACCGACGGGACATTCATGCTCCCATGTTATTTAGCATTCCTGAAGCAAAGAAGATCAACCGCTTCGTCGTTTCCTATCCTGTGGACTATTCTGCCGCGGAGGAACCGCAGTTCGACGCCGTCGTAGAAGCTTGGTTCCAGAACGAGGGCGACATGAACGCATTGTTTCTGTCAGAAAACTTTGCAGCCCGAGTGGATCCGGACCACGAAAACTTCATAGACTTGAGTTCCGTAGTCCGCCTTGTGACCGAAGAGCTCATTGTTGTCCCATAACCGTCCGGCGGGGATTGTTGGGCAAATGCTTTGTGGACCCCAGGCTGCGTAGAGAAGACAACCGAGGTCCACACCGTCGTTGAAGCGGGAAATCGCTCACCGTCGCTCGTCGAAATCATGCAAAGACAACGTGCCGCGACTGAACCTGTATTCCGCGCGAAGTTGGTCTCCATGGATGACGTCATCACCCTGCCGTTTAACTCAACGGCTACCGACGTTCTTTCGGTAGCTCTATCCGCGCGCCTTTGAGCAACAAATCTATGAGCGCTTCAGTTTGCCGTCTCCACACCGGGGACGGCCGGATAGTAGCAACCCCGACGATGGCGCGCAGAAGGTTGAGAGGCTCGATTGCCAAATCGATTTCCCCGGCTTCGTTGGCAGCAGTGACGAGGGCCGTAACCGGCGGCGAGAGCAGGCTGGGAGTGTTACTATAAAGTTTTTCGGGCCCACCTATGAGACTTTCCAAGACGTTGCCGAGATTCTGTTTGGCTTCGAGAAAATCCACGAACAGCATAAGCCAAGCTCTCAATGCGTCGACAGGGGAGTTTGTCTTAGCGAGGTCGCTTGCAGCGTCTTGTAGCCGATCCGTTTCGTGTCGGTAAACGCCTTCGATCAGAGCGTCTTTCGTTGGAAAGTGACGGTATAGCGTCCCGATTCCCACACCAGCGTCGCGAGCTATTTGCTCCAAGCTGGCAGACAGTCCATGCGCCTTAAAGCATTCCTTGGCTGCGGCTATTAGTGCCGCTTTGTTACGCTCGCCGTCTGCGCGAGGTCGTCTTGTTCTCGAACCTTCGCCATTTGGTGCCATATTTCTACCCTTGCTAAACGGAGGATGCCTCCGTAATGATAAAGGCGGAGGAGCCCTCCGTCTACCACATCGTTACCGGATGAAAGTGAACATTATGCTGAACAACGTAAGTACAGCGGCGCAGCTGCTCGAGCTGCGAGATGCACCAATCGAAAAAAAACTGGACTATCTCATTGATCATATGGCCATATGTGACCTAATCCAAAGATATGGCCAGGGTACCGACACGCATGATTTTCAGCTGCTGAGAACGTGCTACGGGGACTATATCGAGGTGGATCACAGCCCGACGATTGGAATGGGACGTATTCGGGTATCGGCTGACAAATGGTGCTCTCTCGCGGAAAAATTCCATAGTCAGCTCGATGGCGACGAGCATGTTATGATCCCGCAGAGCATCGTTATTCACGGGGACACCGCCAGTTGCCGCGTGTTGATGCATGCGAGCCATTTCTATCGGGATGCCGCGGGCAGCCCTTACCAGACGCTGGTCGGCAGTTATGACCTGAAGTTCGTCCGAAGCGACGATGGCTGGAAGATCTCGGAATCTGTTCAGAGTGTAAGCTGGACAGAAGGAAACTGGCAATTCCATAACGACATAAAAAATTCGTTGGGCACACCGGACCTCGATTAAGGAGGGAGTGAGTGGCGGGGACCGAGTTGGACTAGACACTCGGTCCCAACAGGAGGCGCAGCTTTTTTCGAACCCCTTGTTTCGATTCCTATCTCCGGCAGGGTTGTCTCAGTCTTTGCAATAAAATCTTCTGTCTCTGACCCGTGGGTTGGTGATCAGAAAGAAAGACTAGGTGGTTTCAGCTTACCCTCGTCGGGAACAATGCCAAGGCCATGACCAAAAGGCAGCCCTATGTGACCTGCCTCGACGCCGACGCCGTTCTCTCCATCGTAGTAGTGACCATCGATGTACGGGGCGGCGATCCAAACCCCTTCCAGTAGTGCCGGGTCGACGGTCGCGCCCATGTGTACGCACGCTGCCGCGATAATATCACCGCCCCAGGCGTCGTCGCACGTATGTGGGAGGCGCATTGCTCCGCAAACGTCCCGGAATGATGCCATACGTTGAAGACCGCCAATACCAGTTATCTTCATTCCAAAACCATCGATGATTCCTAGTCCAGCAGCAGAGATAGTCGTGGCAAGGTCGGTACCGTTCTCATCCATGTGTATCCCATGGGAGACCTGGGGCCTAATTTTACGAAGATCCTCAATGGTGCGGCAAGGTTGCTCAAAAATGAATGGAATATCTGGACATTCTCTGCTCACACGTAAGGTATCTCGGGTCGTCCAGTTACGGTTGCGTCCACCACGAGCTGAATGCCGCTACTGGAAATGACCTCCCAAACTCTACGAATAGTCTCGATATCCGTTTCAACCGAACGACCACCAACTTTAACTTGGAGACGTCGGTAGCCTTCATCACGTTTTTCCGCAGCGGCACGCGCGGTTTCGCTGGGTTCACCAATCCCGAGCGCATAGTACGACGGAACCCGACGAGTAAGGGCTCCGCCCAGGAGGTCGCAAACTCTGACCTTCAAATGTTTTCCGAGAAGATCGTAAACGGCAATATCAAGCGCTGCCTTGGCATAGTTGTGACCGGCTAAGAGCTTGTCCATCTGTCGATGCAGCGTCAGGGGCAGTGCCTCAATCCCCACCAGTTGCGGGGCCATAAGTTGGAGAGCAGCTCGGGCTCCTCCTGCATGCGCTTCTGCGTATGTTGGCCCAACTGGACAAGTTTCTCCCCACCCTGTCAGGGCGTTATCTGCCACGATTTTCACAAGGGTTGTTTCAAGCGTCGATAATTCTGTGCCTGCGATATGGAAGGGGGCGCCGTTGACGGGCAGATCGTGCTGATAGATGTGGATTTCGACAATTTTCATAAGTTTAAGGGGCTCTTGGCATTATCGAGGTGCAACGCGCGCACGCACCTCGCTACAACACACTCAACGTAAGGTGACTGAGGGCGAGGGCAAGTGCTGAGGCGGTTCTTTAAAAGGCATAAATTCAGGTGGCGCCACGCGACGGCCGAGTTGATGCCGGACCCGGTAGCTATTTCTCACGAGTAACCGTCGGCGATCGCCTGCCGTTATCCCTCCAGATTGGTTATCGGCTTCACCGCCCACCTCACGAAATCTGAGAGAAATTCATTCGAGCCTTCGGCGTTTGCTCTCATAAAATCTTACAAGACCTGAAAGCTGATTTTCAGTTTCCTCCTTAGGATGTCGCCTACATTTTTCAGAGCAAGCCACGCCCGGGCGGTCCGTACGTGGCGAGGCAATGTATTAATTGATAGAGCTCTCGATGAGGAGAAACTATGTATAAACTTGCTTTGGCGTGGCTGGCCGCCATGATGCTGGCTAGCCCACTCAGTGCCGCGGACGCGGGTAAACCCACGGTGGTTCTTGTTCACGGCGCTTTTGCCGATGGCGCTAGTTGGAACCATGTATTGAAAATTTTGCACGATGATGGGTATCAGACCATTGCCGTCGCAAACCCGTTACGAGGCGTTCAGTCCGACGCTCGTTACGTCGCATCGATCGTCGACAGTATCGACACGTCGGTCGTTCTCGTCGGGCATTCATACGGTGGCTCGGTCATCTCCGAGGCTGCTGTGGGCAAGGATAATGTGAAATCGCTTGTCTTTGTGGCGGCCTTTGCACCCGATAAAGGAGAGTCGGCCGCCGAACTGTCCGGAAAGTTTCCTGGCGGCACCTTGGCGTCAGCTTTGGCCAATCCGGTCACACTTCCGGACGGAGGGGCTGATCTCTACATAGACCAGAAGAAGTTTCGTGAGCAGTTTGCGCATGATGTTAGTGCCGAAGAGGCCTCTCTCATGGCTGCCACACAACGGCCGATCGCCAAATCAGCACTCGACGAGCCCGCCAGCGCGGCCGCGTGGAAGTCTATCCCGTCATGGTTTGTCTATGGTGACCAAGACAAGAATATCCCGCCTGCGGTTCAAAAGTTCATGGCCGAACGCGCTAAATCCAAGAACACTGTTGTGATCCCAGGCGCCTCACATGTTGTGATGATTTCAAATCCGAAGACCGTCGCCAGCCTTATCGAGAACGCTGCTCACTGAGATTCGATGGACGGGAACGACCCGTATTGTTCCCGTCTTCGGCCATTCAATCTATATTGAGATAAGAGACGAGGAGGATGCCCTATTGTCCGCGCCACAATCGCTTTCGGTTGGTTTCTTGCTGTTCCCGCGACTCACTCAGCTTGACTTGACTGGGCCTTTCGAAGTCTTTGCGCGCGCACCTGGCGCGGCGGTGCACCTCATTTGGAAAAATCGCCGACCTGTCGTGTCGGATCGCAATTTGGCAATTGTTCCAACTAAGACATTCGCGACCTGTCCACCACTCGACATCATATGCGTCCCAGGCGGCCCCGGGCAGGTGGAACTGATGGAGGACGATGAAGCGCTCGCGTTCCTTCAGAAGGTCGCGGGGGAAGCGAACCTGGTGACGTCGGTTTGTACAGGATCGCTTGTGCTTGGTGCGGCCGGGCTTCTGCGGGGATATCGGGCGACATCACACTGGACTTCTGTAGACCAACTATCTCTTCTCGGCGCTGAACCAGTATCTGAACGCGTTGTTTGGGACCGTAACCGCGTTACGGGAGCTGGCGTTACCTCCGGAATAGACTTTGCACTCACTATCGTCTCGTCGCTCTATGGGAGCGAAATCGCGAGCTCCATCCAGCTTCAGATGGAATACGACCCAAAGCCGCCATTCGAGACTGGATCGCCGAAAACGGCGCCAGCTTCCTTCGTCGATGCCGCAAGAGCTGCAATCGATGATTTTATCGCGGAGCGGCGTGCGGCGACCGTACGTGCCGCGGCGCGTCTTCGGTAGAGCTTCAACGCGAAGAGCAGTGACGGAAGTGTTGCGACTTGAGTAGCAATGACTGAAGCACATGGCGCAATGAAAAAAAACCGGTCTCACTCGTTAGATCTCGGTCACTTTGATGGCCTGAGAGGCCCGTATGTATTTTTGTAGCTCATTGGGCCAAGTATTGGAAAAAGGATGGTGCGCAGGTACGCAGGAAGTCTAGCAACCCTCGATGCGCGATCCGTCATCGCCTGCACGTGACGGACCCTGGTTTGTCGGATGCTGGCGAGCTTTTCCGTCAAGACGCTTGGATCTGTTTTCGATTCAAGAAGAAGGGCCAACGCCAAGCTGTCTTCAAGGGCCAGTGCTGCTCCCTGAGCCCATACGGGAGCAGTTGCATGGGCTGCATCTCCGATGAGAACGCCTCGGCCGCGACCCCACTGTGACGGCCGTATTTCCGTCAGTGGCGAATGAAAAACGGTATCTGGTTTTGCCATTGCCTCTACAAGGCTTTGCCTTACGGCTATGGGGAAATCTTTTGAATGGTGGAGAAGCGCGTCGACATTATGATTGTCAGCGGCCCCGCTCTTAATCGTAGCCCAGCCGTAGACCTCGTTTGGCCCGCACGGTATCAGCAGGAATATGGCGTGTTTGCCCATCCAAACTGTCCAACAATCAATTCCGGGATTCGGCGCAATATATCTCCAGCTCGCTTCGCCAAGAGTGGCAATCGATGTTCCGTCGCCAGGAGAACACCACTTTCTGACGCTTGAATTGACGCCATCAGCGCCGACGAAGTACCTAGCTGAAAGGAAGTCTCCCGCAGAGGTCGCGATTTCTACGTCATGTTCACCAATGGTGGCGGAAGTCACTGCGCGATCGTACAGGATATTGTCGTTAGGAATACCTTGCATGAACAGTCTAGCCAAGTCGGAACGGCGCACACATCGGGGCGTGTTTTCAGTTCCCCAAAAGGAAGCTTCGTCTACCGCGAACAGCAGACGGCCGCTGCCGGATCGATACTCGCGTCGTCCAATAGAGGCGCCGCAGGCTTTCAATTCATCGCCCACACCAATTGTTCTCAACGCCGCAATGGCATTGCCCGGCAGATTTATAGCGAGACCAGCATCTACTAGGGCCGTCCGGTTTTCCAACGCGACGCAGGAGACGTTCATTTGTCCGAGCAACCTTGTCAGCGCAAGGCCTGCAATACCCGCCCCAACGACTACGACATCGCGTGAACCCTCGAGTTTACGTCCTCTCTCAGTCATGATGTTGCGACCTTTCTAATGTTGCGTAGGCAATCGATGCGACACAATGTTCACAGACTGCTTATCGGGAGGCTGAGTGGTTGGTGCCGGCCTTAACCGCGACATATTCTGTGCGACGTCAACTGTTTGGAATGGCAAAATTTCATACAGCGGCAGAAGCGAAAATGGCGAAACACCGTCTAGCTCATATCCCTGACGCAGGCTAACTAGACCGGTGAAAGTAAGAGGCATACCACTATAGAGCTTGTGATCCCTGTTCTCGCCAGTCTCCGCTCCGATACGCGAGCGAAGGCGCAGGACGCAACCGCAAATTACGAAGCGATGCGCAATATGGACAACTCATGGTCTTGGGATGACCAAAAGTATTTTCTTGCAGTTCTCGAGCTAGGAAGTTTTGCAAAAGCGGCGCGCAAGCTGGGTGTCTCGCATCCCACTGTTCGTTCGCGCATTGGTGCGCTCGAAACTTTGGTAGGGACCGTTCTGTTTGTAAGGTCAGGATCTGGCCTCGTTCCAACTGCGTCGGCTAGAGCTCTCCGCGAGCCTGCCCAGGCGATGGCGGATGCTGCTCACCGCTTCGCGCGACACGCTACTTCATCTGATACTACCGTATCAGGCAGAGTTAGGCTGAGCGTTCCAGAGGTTGTCGGCACGGACGTGTTGCCAAGGATGCTACGCTCTTTGCGGGACGTATATCCAATGGTGAGCGTTGAGCTGGTCCTAACCAACGGCCTATCGAACCTTCTCACCAACGAGGCTGACATTGCTGTCCGAACTGTGCAGCCGGAACAGGAATCGCTAGTCATCCGTAAGGTCGCCGCGGTCGCGCTAGGCTTGTTCGCCGCCCACGATTATATATCTCGTCGTGGGAGCCCAACATCGGTCGAGGATCTTAGAAATCATGACCTCATAGGCCCAGATCGTGGCCGCGCCGAGTGGGAACTCGCGTCAACGCTAGGTCTGAATGAGGGAATGCCTACCTTCGTCATTCGCACCGATAGTCATCCCGCCCAGATCGCAGCAGCCAGAGCGGGCATAGGGATCGTAGCATGTCAGGTCCCGCTCGGTATCTCTGACGCAGGTCTATGTCACATTCTCCCGGAAGTCGTCGTACATACGATCGACACCTGGGTAGTTGCACATGAAAATGTCTTGAAAATCCCGCGTGTTCGGGCCGTCTACGATCATCTTGTAAACTCGTACAAACTTTATGCGAGCGGTAGCCCAAGTGCGGGTCCCTTCCTATCCGCCTGAGAGAAACCCCGCCCGTTTTGGTTCGCGTACCCGGTCGAGCTCTTCATATTTAATCGCATCGAGGCATTGAGCTTTGCGCTATAAGGGTAGCCTTGACTGCCTCAATCAAAGGGGTCATGGGTTCCTCCCCAATCTCGGACACGAGCTTTGAGTTATTCATCCGCAATGGGATTTTCCACAGGTATTGCATCTCGAGGATCTCTCTGAAAAGGGGAGAAATAGGCGACCCTAGCCGTAGCAGCCACCAAGGGAAGCGCTTTCGCGCGACTTTATATCCCACCGCTTTCTCTATAGCGTCTGCCATTCGCGAGTTATCAGGGTCCCATACGCCTTCCATATGATACCTTGCAAACGTTGGTAGCTTGTGCCGCCTTTCGATGAGCCGAGCCATAGTTTCCGCAACATCTGGTAAGTATGCCCATTGATGTCCCACCCCCTGTGCATTGGGCGATACTATTTTCTTTACAGCGATGCCTGGTTTAATGAGGCCCTGCGAAAACCAATTATTGCCAGCCAATGGGCCGAAAAAGTCCCCGGCGCGGACAATCAAAGCCTTTGCGCCTTGGCCAGAGGCTTTTTCCAAGCGTCGCTCGAGCTCGACTCGGATTTTCCCCTTCGCTGTGACCGGCTGTTGTGGGCTTTCCTCATTTGGCTCTGGGAAAACATCCGGGCCAAAATTGTATACCGTGCCGGGTAGTACGATGCGCGCTCCCTCGTGCTTTGCCGCAGCGATCGTATTGTCCATCATTGGCAACACGAGTTCGCTCCATTCCCTGTAACCGGGCGGGTTAACTGCATGCACGATCAGTTCGCATCCTAGGGCGGCACGAAGCACGTCGTCGATCCGTAAAGCATCACCTTGGATCCACTGATACTCGGGCAAGAGTTGTGAATTTCTCCGCGCATCGCGATGGAGCGCTCTGATACACCAGCCTCTATCGTTGAGCTTTCTCGCTAGGTGTCCGCCAATCCCCCCAGTCGCTCCTAAGACGAGAGCGACGCCAGGCTCTGAACTATGTTTTGCAGCACTCATCGTCGACCACTCCTTTGTTTGTCGATGGAGTGTCACTCGATTGCATGGTATACGGAATTAGCTTTTTTCGTAGGGCGGATATTCAAAAATGAATGGGCCATCGTGGGATCACTATCGCACATTTCTAGCGATTGTGCGCACCGGGTCGTTATCCGCCGCGGCCCGTGATTTGGGACTGACACAACCAACGGCAGGTCGGCACATTGAATCACTTGAATATTCGCTCGGACACAGTTTGTTCACGCGGTCGCGGCACGGCCTTATCCCAACGGAAGTCGCCTTTCGCCTTGTTCCTTATGCGAAAGTGCTCTCGGATACCACAGGCGCAATACTGCGTCTGGCATCCGCAGATCTGAAGGCACCCGCAGGCACAGTTCGGATAGCCGCCAGTGATGTCATGGGTACAGAAGTGTTGCCACCAATTTTGAAAAGACTTCAGGACAGCTACCCCGGAATCGCGGTCGAACTCTCAATTTCCGACTCAGTTGAAGATTTGCTTCACCTGGAGGCAGATATCGCCGTGAGAATGACGCCGCCAACACAAGAGGCGCTCGTTATCAAGAGCGTCGGTTCAGTTGTGATCGGATTGTACGCCCACCGCGAGTATATAAGGCAACACGGAATGCCTGAAACGGAAGCGTCCCTCCAAGAACACCGTTTCATTGGCTATGATCAGCAAACAGAATTCATAAGGTCGGCGATCAAAACGATCGGTAGGCAAATGCCGGACTTCCCGCCTGTCGATACGTTGAACTGGATCTATCGTTGCGACAGCAACGTGGCTCAATTCGCGGCCATACGCGCTGGCGTTGGCATAGGTTTCGCGCAAGTCGGTCTTGCGAAAAGAGACGCAAATCTAGTTCGCGTTCTACCTACTCGTTTTCAATTTTCCATGCAGACATGGATAGCAATGCACGAAGACCTGAAAGCCACGCCGCGCTACCGGGTGGTGTTCGATGAGCTAGTTGGTGGGCTCGACGCTTATTGCCGTTCTCAGGCTACGACAATTTAGGTTATGTCGGAAGACCGGAACTCGTCGCGCCGCTGTTGTTTCAAGATCGTCTGTTCCGCTGAGCCGGCTGTCGCCTCCCATTCGCCGCAGCAAGGTTCAGTGATATTTTTGTGGTGTCTTGCTAAAGTTCTTTGGACTTATTCCCACGACCTGTCGAAAGGCGTACGAAAAAGCGGCAGGGCTAAAGAGTCCCGTACTGGAAGCCGGAACTTTGCGACTAATAGCATCGTTCCTGCCACATTTTATGAAGCAAAAAGAGACCACTGTACTGGTAGCGACATCGTCTCTAGCCTTTGTACCTAAGGCTATTTTTCCAACTTACTGCGGAACCAAGGCGTTTCTCCATTCAAGGGTGCAATCGCTCCGCCGACAGCTGCGAGACGTTCCAGTAGAAGTTTTAGAGTTGGTTCCGCCCTACGTCCGGACGGAACTGAACGGGCCAAGCCAAGCCTCGGATCCTCGCGGCATGGACGTCGAAGAATTTGTTTCTGAAGCTTTGGGCCTGTTGGAAGCTCGTGATCATGCGGGAGGTGAAGTCTTGGTTCAGCGAGCTCGGTTGGAAAGGCAAGCGGAACGGGATGGCATATACGATGCGATTTACGGCGCAGCGAACCCCTGACACGCAAATGCGGTGGGCTTGCTACTGCGAAGGGGCAGCCGATCGAAACTACACAGTACGGCCCGCGCTTCGAGCACGAGTGCAACAATGTGTTCGCTGTCTGGAGCCAACTCCATAAGGTTTAATTTTGGCTCCCAGCATGCGTTGGATGGCATCACAGGTCCAAGTTGTCGTGGACGCTCCGTAAGATTTCATCCGATAACGACGGATCACCGTTCCTGACGGCACGCGACAATATGATGCCACCGACCAACATTGACAATGTCGCGATCGCGTCTTTTCGACTGAGGTCTAGCCGGGTCGTGTCGCCCTGTATAAGTACCAGGTAGCGTTCCAAACCGTCCGCAAATGCTTTCTGAGATTCCTTTGGTAGGCGCGCGACATCGACAGGCAGGCTGCCGGTTGGGCAGCCGCCGTCTGGGTCATCGCGGTGTTCGCTAGTACAATAGCTCGTAAGCCGTTCCGCTACTGAGTGTTTTCCCTGTCGAAGGCCGGACTCAATTTCGCAGAGCGCTCGTTTAAAGGCATATCGTACAACCTGTGAAGTCAGATCAGCCTTCGATTCAAAGTGATTATAAAAGCCGCCATGCGTGAAACCCGCGGCTTTCATGAGGTCTCCGACTGAAACATTCTCCGCCCCCTGGGTCTTGAAGAGTTTCGAAGCGGTTTCCAGAATGTTCCGTTTATTCTCCTCGGCTGCTTCCTTCTTTATCCGCATGGTGACTCCTTAGGAGGCTTGACAAAAGGTACTTTGCGAACCCAATAATGATAAGCATCATCATTAAGGCTTTCGCCTGCATAGAGCAAGATATCACGGGAGTGCCCTTATGAAGGCTGTTGTTCAGATTGATACCGGCGAACCGGCGACGGCGCTGCAGCTTATGGAGATCGGCGCAGTCGATACCGTCCTACAGCCAGATTCCGTGGCGATCGACGTGCTGCTCACCCCCGTTCACTACGGCGATCTTGTTCTTATTCGATCTGAGCTCAATAAGCCTGAACATCCCCCGCATATTCGGCGGGGTTCGGAGGCTGTCGGGATGGTCAGGTCGATCGGTGCGAATGTCTCGGGCTACTCAAAGGTGGCGGTTGGTGACCGTGTGATTGCATTCCCTGCCAGCGGGTCCTGGGCGGAAACAGTAGTGGTTCCGGCGGCAGCGTGTATTCCGGTGCCGTCGGACATAGAGGATAATGTGGCTGCGCAACTTCTGATAAATTTCGTCACGGCGCGAATGGCCATTCGTGGCTTGCGAAAATCTGTTCCGCAAATCGATCTTTCTCAAGGCGCGGTTCTCGTAACCGGCCCCAACACGGTTGTGGGCAGTTTGCTCCTTCATTTACTTCGAGAGGAGGGGATAGAAGGCATCGGTCTAGCCCGAACTGCTGCCAGCGCCGCTCGTATCAAGGAAGTCCTTGGGGACGTGGTAGTCGCTGCGATGGACAACCCGACATGGCGGTCCCAGGTTACCGATACTTGTGCTGGAAAAAAGATTGTAGGGGTTCTGGACTGCGTCTCGGGCAAGATTCTTTCAGAACTCGCAACACTTCTGGCCGATGATGCCGCAATCATCAGCTACGGAGCTCTCGGTGGCGGTACGCTAGACATCAACACGCTGGAGGTCGTTGGTCATCAGTTCGTCATCCGAGGAGTAGTATTTACGCGGTGGTTCTCTGAGTTATCGCTGGAACAGCAGAGCGAGGATATCAGATCGGCATTCGAGGTGTCCCGCGCATTTCCGTCGCTGTTCAGAACACATAAAATCTTTGAGTTTGGAGACATACAAGCAGCCGTCGCTGCTGTGGAAGCTCCGGGCCGAAATGGTTTTGTCTTCCTTCGCCCCTAAATTCGGAGTGGCACAAATCGAGAGACTACTCGTCTAACCAAACAAATTTCAGCGCCTTCATTAGGATTAGAGAATTATGTCAAGCTCACCGTCGAATAATGGAACGTGGCTGCCGGGACGCACGACCCCCGCAAGCAATCCTCACATGACCGACGACTTCGCACGCGTCTATGAAATGACAGCGAACCGGATAACCGGTCCAGTTGCGGTCGAGGCACTCAAGCGGGTAGGAGGCGTCAAATCTGGAGCTCGGGTGTTGGATGTAGGAGCCGGGACGGGCGCATTAGCCATCCCTGCAGCCTTCAGTGGAGCCCATGTTCTGGCAGTAGACCACGCCCCCGGGATGATAGATCTTCTTTCAGACCGGATTGCCGCGTTTCCCGACGCAAAAGCAGACCTAATGGACGGTCAGGCCCTAAAGATGGAAGACGATAGCTTCGATTTCGCCTTCTCAATCTTCGGCGTTATTCTGTTTGATGATTGGCGCCGCGGACTTTCAGAAATGGCGCGGGTAGTACGTCGCGGCGGCAAGGGCTGCGTTGCCACATGGAAAACTCTTCCAGGAGGCGGTCCTTTTGTTGTGATGGGGAGGGCTCTACGTACTCTGTTTCCTGACCGAATGCCTCCTGCGCCCCCAGAGGGCTTGGTTGTTCTCTCAGATCCAGTTCGTTTGGCCGCTGAAATGCAATCTGCAGGCTTTACCGATGTTGCTGTGACAGAAGTCGACGCCCTTTGGACCGGCCCGGCAGGCACCGCTTACCTTGATGAAATGGCCGCGTTACACGGCTACATGGCACCATACGCTCTCCTGGACGGCGCACAGCGCAGTATGGTCCATGAGGTCATTCTGGAGATAATCGAAGAGTTCAGCCAAAATGGCAGGACAGAACTACCTGCGACGGCACTGATAGCTACGGGAACAAAGACGCTTTGAGCTGAGGTGGGCATCGAGTTCATCAGACTACGGGATGTCTGCACTGCTATCTTGTGAGTGCGGCGGCCCTGCGCGCACGACGTCGATGAAAGCGCGCAGTGCCGGCGCCATTCGGCGCTGTTGGGGATAGCAAAGGAAGAGCCCTGGAAAAGGCGCGGACCACTGGTCGAGAATACTAACAAGGCTTCCCTTTCCAATGTATGCTGACACCGCATCCTCGACTGGGAACCCGATCCCGATGCCTCTTAGGGTCGCGTTTAGTGCACTCTCCTTATCGCTGAATATGAGCGGGCCATCGACCGTCACGCTGAACCATCCGTTCTTGTCGAAAAACTCCCAGGCATAGGGTGTTGCCCGTCCGGGCCAGCGCCAGCGTATGCAGCGATGGTTGACGAGATCACGCGGATGCTCTGGGTAGCCGTAGCGTTGGAGATAGCCGGGCGTAGCGACTGCGACCTGTCGAAGTTCCGGTCCGAGCCGTACGGCGACCATATCCTTCTCAATGACTTCACCTATACGCAGACCTACGTCGTAGCCGCCAGCAACAATGTCGACGACTTCGTCGTCTAGCGTCATGTCCAACACGATATCCGGAAAGGCTTCTGTGAAAGCCTCGACTATCGGCTCCACATGTTTTTGGTACGCGGATCTAAACGTGTGGACACGGACGGTTCCCGCGGGTCTTTCACCAGACTGTCGAACCTGAGTCACCGCAAGCCCAAGCTCGAATGCGGCCGGCCGCACACGTTGAAAAAGATTTTCACCTGTCTCGGTGAGAGAGACATTGCGGGTTGTTCGGTGCAGCAGCCGCATACCAACCTCATCTTCGAGGCTTTTGATCATCTGACTGAGTGCGGACGGAGAGACGCCGAGCTGGTCGGCCGCTCGGCTGAAGCTGAGGCATTCTGCAACCGCGATGAAAGCACGAAGCCGATTGTATTCCTGGCTTAAGAGAAGACCGTTCATCACCCACCCTTTAATTTGTTAGCTAATCTAACAACGGCTGTATGTTTTTCGAGCATTATAACTTTTTTCCTGGCGCGCTAACTGATGGGCATCGCGAAGAACAGGGAGCATCAGATGAAGACCTGGTTTATCACAGGGATCTCACGCGGGCTGGGACGCGCCTTGGCAGTGGCGGCGCTTGCCGAAGGCGATACGGTCATCGGAACTATTAGGTCAGGCCAATCTGACATAGATCACGAAAATGGCATTTTGCATGTTCTCAACGTCGATCTATCGGACGGTCCAAAAATCGAGAAGGCTGTAGCTGACGCGTTCGGGCTCGTTGGGGAAATTGACGTGATCGTCAATAACGCGGGATACGGCCTTTTGGGTGCTCTGGAGGCCGCTACAGATGCCCAGGTCGAGCACTTATTCACTGTGGACGTCTTTGCACCATTCCGGATTATCCGAGCAGCCCTACCGCACCTTCGCAGGCAGGGCAAAGGCCATATTGTCAACATCACGTCGATCGCTGGGCGCGCCCCCTCAACGGGTTCGGCATTGTATAGTGCGGCAAAATCAGCGCTAGAAGGTCTTTCTGCCGCTCTTGCGCTCGAGGTCAATGCGCTTGGGATCAAAGTAACGGCCGTTGCACCGGGCGCCTTCAGGACAGATTTCCTGTCCTCACATTCTATCCGCAAAAGCGACGTAGCCGACGTGGATTATGCCAATACAATCGGACGGAGCAGCGCTGCTTTTGACGCCGCAGCCGGACGACAGGCGGGCGATCCCCAACGTGCGGCCAAGGCGATCATCACGCTTGTTAACGCCGAAAAACCGCCTTTACACCTGCTTTTGGGAAGCGACGCGCTACGGCGTGCGCGCGGCAAAATCGATCAGCTCGTTGATGAAATTGATGCCTGGGACGCAGTCACGCGTAGCACCGACTTCGCGGAGGAAGAGAAATGTCGCTAATCAAACCAGATAATTGGGATTTAACAGGGAAAGTCGCTGTCGTGACCGGTGCGGCGCGCGGGATTGGCCATGCTACCGTATCGTTATTAGCGGCGAGGGGTGCTCGCATCGTCGCAAGTGATGTCAATCCGGCGGTGGCCCAGATCGCCTCAACCGAGATTGCTACGTTCTGCGGAGATGTTGCTGATGAGGCGACGGCAGTAGGTGCGATCGCGCTGGCAAAGGAACGTTTCGGTGCGGTTGACATCCTAGTCAACAATGCCGGCCGGACCATGAACAAGGCCTTGATCGACATGAGCGTTGACGACTGGGATGCGATTATGACCGTCAACGCCCGCGGCAATTTTCTGCACTCAAGAGAAGCCGTTAAGGTCATGATTGATCAGGGGGCGGGGGTCATCGTCACCGTGGCTTCAATCGTATCGGCGGTGGGCATGAAGGACACGTCTGTATATGCCGCCTCCAAGGGCGCGATCGCCCAGCTCACCAAAGTTATCGCAGTCGAATATGGTGATCGCGGTATCCGGGCAAACGCCGTCGCGCCAGGCGTCGTCGTTACTGATATTCTCGACGGTATCGTCGAAGACAGCAAGGCTGCCCTTTCAGGCTACAGCGGCGCCCATCCCATCGGGCGTGTCGCCCTGCCGGAGGACATCGCAGAAGTCATCGCCTTCCTCGCATCGCCCTCGTCGGCTTTCATGACGGGCGCATTGGTAATGGCGGACGGCGGCTACACGGCAATCTGATTGAAAAGGAAACCAGCAATGACGAAAGCAATCCTAATTGTGGCCGCTGAACGTGGTCTTGGCCTTGGGCTCGCGAAGCAGTTTTTCGATCGCGGATGGACTGTAGTCGGAACCTCAAGATCTGGCGCCGACACTGACGAGCTTCGTCGCGTGGGCGAAGCGGACCCGGATCGCCTTGCGATCACTAACGTCGACGTCACGAGCGCTGACCAAATCCCGTCCTTCCTCGAGTCACTTGGCGACCGCCGCTTCGACGTGATTTTCATGAATGCCGGCATCTGGGGCGCACCGCATCAGAGCGTGCTTGAGGCAACCGATGAAGAATTTGCCGAAATCATGCTGACGAACACGTTCGGTCCTGTAAGGCTCGCTCGCCGCCTTCTGGGCACACTAGTGCCCGATGGTACGCTGGCCTTCATGTCATCTCACCGCGGTAGCATCACCATTAACCTCGAAGGGGGGCTCGAACTCTACCGCGCAAGCAAGGTGGCGACGAACATGCTGGCTCGCGGGATCTATGCCGAGAACAGGAAAAGTAACCTCACTGTTCTGTGCATTCACCCTGGCTGGGTTAGCACGGCAATGGGTACGCTAAACGGCACAGTTAACGCTGAAATCGAACTGGAACCAAGCGTCCGTGGGATCGCAGATGTTGTCGAAATCCATATGAGCTCGGGTGAAAACCTTTATCTCGATTACCGGGACGAACGTCTCGATTGGTAGTGCTGAAACGAAGCCGGATATTGAGGAGCCATGCGGTTTTCTGCGTTCACCATGTGGATTCCTCTATCCGGCAAACTCCATTTTTTTCTTATCCGACGCGCTCGAGAGTCAACGTATCATGGAGGTCCATAGGATGATTAATCGAAGAACATTCACCGGTTCGGTGCTGGCCCTCGGCGCAACGCTTCAAGCGCCTGAAGCTTTTGCCGCACCCCGAAAGGCAGTACCGGCAAGCAACGTGGTGTTGGTCCATGGTTTGTTTGCGGACGGCTCGTCCTGGCTGGAGGTTATTCCCTTCCTGCAGGCACAGGGGCTGAATGTCACATCCGTTCAAAACCCGCTAACGTCACTAGCGGACGCGGTTGCCGCTTGCACTAAGGTGCTCGATCGTCAGAGCGGTCCGACCGTGTTGGCTGGCCATTCATTCTCGGGCATTATCGTCACCGAAGCCGGCGTCCACTCGTCCGTGTCGGCGCTAGCCTACGTGGCCGCTCGCGCACCCGATGCGGGCGAAGATTATAAGGAACTTGCCGCCAGATATCCAACGCCTCCAGCCTCCGCCGGAATTGTCTTCGACGGCGACGAAGGGAGGTTGAGCGAAGAAGCGTTTCTCCACGACTTTGCTCCAGATCTGCCGCCCGCGAAAGCGCGTGCGCTCTTCGCTGCCCAGTGGCCTTTCCGTAAGTCGCTGACCGACGCGAGGACCAGCCATGCTGCTTGGCGTGAGAAGCCGAGCTTTTACGCGGTCTCATCCCGCGATAGAGTGATCGATCCTGAGCTGCAGCGCTTCATGGCCAAGCGAATGGGCGCAGAAACGGTCGAGCTATCCGCCAGTCATGTTTCGCTACTGTCGCATCCGCGCGAGATTGCTGGCCTGATTTTGAAGGCAGCGGGACAGGGCTGATTCATCAAGGCGATAGCTCGGCCGGGGATAGCTGGACCTCCTATATTTCCCGCGACAAGTAGCAGCCACGTTGCAGCCAAGCATATACCAGGCAAGAGCATTGTAGCTTAGCCGGCTAAAGAAAGTCGCGTAAGCTAGATTATGGAACTAGTTATACTTCTAATGAAGTATGAGGTTGGAGTGACAGGGCCGAAAAACGCGACCCTGCCAGCACACATCGTCTACTCCACAGCCGGTTCGAATGCTGAATGCGCTGCCTCATCCGGCGCCAAGCTCGCGAGCGCTCGAGCTACTCCGCACGCGTAGAGCGGATCTGCCATAGCGCAATTGGCTATATGGCGGTCGATAATCGCTCGGTCTGCACCTTTCATTGCTCGCGCAGTGTTCTCAAACAAGATCGCGCGTTGCCTTTCATCCATCAGACGGAACAGGTTTCCTGGCTGGGTGAAATAGTCATTATCCTCACGATGATCCCAACGTCCCGCCGCGCCCCCGCTCCTCAGTGGTGGTTCTGAGAAGTCTGGCTGGTCCTGCAACACTCCAAAGCTGTTTGGAGCATAGTGCGTACTGCGACCTCCGTTTCCGTCCACACGCATGGCACCGTCTCGATGATAAGAATGGACAGGACATTTCGGTGCGTTCACTGGAATCTGCGCATGGTTGACGCCAAGTCGGTAACGTTGGGTGTCTCCATAGGAAAAGAGACGGCCCTGAAGCATTTTGTCAGGAGAGAAACCTATACCCGGAACAACGTTTGCCGGGGAAAATGCGGCCTGCTCGACATCTTGGAAAAAGTTCTCAGGGTTCCGATTCAGCTCAACGTAACCTACCTCGATAAGAGGGAAATCCGCCTTGGGCCAGATTTTGGTCAAGTCGAAAGGGTTAAACTTACAAGACTCCGCTTCATCCTCCGTCATGGTCTGTATGAACATTTTCCACCGAGGAAAATTCCCAGATTCGATGTTTTCAAATAGATCTCTTTGATGGTTTTCTCTGTCGTTACCAATGATTACCGCAGCCTCGTCATTGGAAATGTTTTCGATGCCCTGCTGCGTGCGAAGGTGAAATTTAATCCAGGTCCGCTCGTTCTGGGTATTGACGAAGCTGAATGTATGGCTGCCGAACCCATGCATGTGGCGCCAGGACTTAGGGATTCCGCGCTCGCTCATGATGATCGTGACCTGATGCAAGGCCTCCGGTAAATGGGTCCAGTAATCCCAATTGTTATTTACGCTTCTCATCCCGGTGCGCGGATCGCGTTTCACCGCGTGATTGAGGTCTGGAAATTTCAGAGGGTCACGAATGAAGAAAACTGGGGTATTATTACCGACGAGATCCCAGTTCCCCTCTTCGGTGTAAAACTTCATTGCAAACCCGCGGATATCACGTTCCGCGTCCGCTGCGCCGCGTTCGCCGGCCACGCTGGAGAAGCGCACGAACATCTCGGTTTGCTTGCCAACCTGCGAAAAAATTTTGGCCCGCGTAAGGCGAGTGATATCATGTGTTACGGTGAACGTTCCAAAAGCACCGGCGCCTTTGGCGTGCATACGGCGCTCCGGAATAACCTCCCTATCGAAATGCGCCAGCTTTTCCAGAAACCAGACGTCCTGTAGAAGCGCAGGGCCGCGGCGGCCCGCTGTCATCGTGTTGTTGTCGTCGGCAACAGGCGCGCCGAATACAGTTGTTAGTTTAGTCATGTCCCATCTCCCTCATGATGGCCCAATGGCCATCAGGCTCTTCTGAGCAGTGGCGGGTACTTTACCCACTCCACCAGACGGCGCAGCGTGCCGGGTTCGTAAACAAAGCTGGGCCACACGAGCGCATCCGGCCTATTGCCGCGAAACAATCCGGACGGTGAGGAAAGTTCTAAAATCCGAGATCTTCCCGGGTACGCAGATACGCGGTTCCTTGCGTGCATTGGGAGGATGAAAATGAAAAGTCTAAACCGTCATGTAGCGGCGTTGATAGGTGGCCTCGCCGCTGTCGCATACACAGGGTTCGCACATGAAGTTGTAGCTGCGGATGCTAAAAGTATCGTTGAGGCACTCAAGACTGTCGCTGGGAATCCTGAAGGCTTCCGAGCTACATTTGCGAAGGGCCAGTGTGTGCATGGGACCTACACCCCCGCACCGAACGTCGATCGTGTCACAATCTCTAAAAGCTTCACCCAGCCTTGGCCTGTGATCGGTCGGTTCTCGGTCAGTGGCGGTAATCCCAAGGTCGCCGACACATCAAAGACGGCATTACGAGGATTCTCCATCAAGATCCTGTCAGAAAACGACGAAACTCATTTGCTTTTCGAAAACGCACCTGTCCATTTTGCAAAGACGCTCGATCAGATGCTTGGCTTCCTTCAGGCACGTGCGCCGGCTGCAGATGGCAAACCTGATCCAGCACGGATCGCTGCCTTTACGCGTAACAACCCGGAAACGATGCGTCAGGCTGACTTCATCAAAGAAAAGCTGTTGCCTGCAAGCTATGCCGGTATCGTTTATTGGGGCGTTCACGTTTTCACTGGCACCAACAATGATGGATCCAAGGTGCCGTTCAAGTTCAAGGTCATGCCCCGCGCTGGTGAATTGACAGTTTCTGACGCCGAAGCTGCGAATAAACCGGCGTCTTTCCTGGTTTCCGAACTAACAGATCGCTTGGGGGACGGTCCAGCAACTTTTGACATTATTGCCCTGTTGGCTCAGCCTATTGACCGTAGGGACGACGTTACGCTTCGGTGGAATGAAGAAGATACGCACCCGACGGTCACGCTTGGAAGCATTGCTGTTACTGGGTTGGAACCAAACACTACCTGTGACGAAACTATATTTGATCCTGGGCTTCTAGCTGCCGGAATAGACGCCCCGACCGATGAGATATTTTCAGCGCGCACGACAGCTTACGCAATTTCCCTTGGGCTGCGTTCAAAGTAGCTCCCCTCCATTGCGTTGAGGAAGACCGGCTTGCTAGCCGGTCTTTTGCTCACCAACGGGTTCCGTGTCCAGGGCTTGGGTGATACTCGTTGGGAAACAAGACAGGTTCATTTACTCCCGCATGTTCTGTCTGCTCGTGATCATATAGGTGCGAACAATCGCAGCTAGAATGGATTTGCGAATATCGAGTCCTTTCGCTCCATTTACGGCAATGAGGGCAGTAAGTGGGCCACCTGTCCCGCAAGGTCGGATGGGCCGCGGGGTTGCTACCGCACTTTCCTCTACACCTTCCAGTACCGCTCGCACGAGAACTGTATAGAAGACTTCCCCACGAAACGCGAGGTACTGAGGACGATTAGAAAAAAGGGCAGTGGGAATTGCAACAACCGATATGCCTTGCGATTGCATTGGGTACAGAGCGGCGCTGTTCCAACGTGACCGACAATCGCTTGGGTCCTGATCGTTATGGCCAGCAAGAGGACCTTAGCCCAACTGGGTAAGCCACTCGCTAAGCATTCTTCGACCAGCGTCGCGCAGAACCGGACCGTATCGCTTGGCATCGGCGCGGATTGTACGCGGATCAACCCCTGCAGCCGCCAATTCAAATGCGTGGCCTACGAGCCATTCCTCCATTCCACCACACGCGTCTATTTCAGGATGAAATTGCACCCCTAAAACCGACGATCCAATGGTGAAAGCCTGATTGGAGCATCTTGACGTGGTGGCGAGATTGGTCCCTCCCGGCGGGATATCGAACGCGTCGCCATGCCAGTGGAGAACTGGAGTGCCTGCCAGATGTCTAAGTGGGCTTTCTGCACCTTCCTGAGTAAGGTTTAGCGGTGCGAATCCTATTTCTTTCAAACCAGTGGGAGCGACTTTTGCACCCAATGCCGCCGCTATCTGCTGGGCACCAAGACAAATACCAACCGTCGGACGACTGGCGCGCAAGCGCGCCGATATCAGCGCCTGCTCCTCCGATATGAATGGATAAAGCGCCGCCTCATACACGCCGACGGGGCCACCTAAGATGAACAGGAGATCAGGCCCAACAGGATCCAACGCTGCCAAGTCATCAACACCCACATCATGGTAATGCAGTTTGTAGCCTGCCGGCGGCAAAACGGCTTCGAACGCTCCCAAATTTTCGAAATACACGTGTCGTATCGCCACTGCGGTCTTGAGCATTTCGTATCTCTTTTGAAGCCACCGGACTACAGTCAATCAACCGGTTTGGATAATGGAGGGCCGGATTCCGAAGAAGATGTGGACCAGGTGAACGATGGACCGATACCGGCCTACCGAACAATAAAAAACCGGCCGATTAATCCATGCATACGGCGTTGTAATTCCTCCCAGTCCCCGAATACCGGAGGTTGGTCCTGTGCCGACGAAAGTTGATGAAATCTTATTGGGCGCTGTCCGCCCGTTCGGGGAATGTGGGGTATCTTCGGGCATCGATAAAGCTCCAGTCGCCGGCCCCGTCGAGCTAACGGTCAACGGGTTTGTCGGTGATGGGCAAGGCGACACGGTGCACCATGGCGGTGCTGACAAAGCAGTTCACCATTACGCCTCGGAGCATTATCACCAGTGGCGCGAAATAATCGGAGACAAGGATGTACTGCGACAGCCTGGTGCTTTCGGCGAGAACCTGTCGACCGAGGGTCTAACCGAATTCGATGTCGCAGTTGGCGACATATTCAGGATCGGCAGTGCTATCTTGCAGGTCAGTCAAGGACGGCAGCCATGTTGGAAGCTCAACATCAGATTCGAAACCGACGATATGGCGCGGAAGGTCCAGGATAGTGGGATGACAGGCTGGTACTACCGGGTTCTGCAACCCGGAACCTTGAAGTCGGGTGATCAACTGGACCTCATCGATCGAATTGCTCCGGCGTGGACTGTCCACCGTTTATGGAATGCATTTTACGTAGACCGTCAGAACATCGACGAGCTCCGACAAATCAGCACTCTATCCGTTTTGCCGGAAAAATGGCGATCGTATGCTGCCAGGAGGATTGAGACACGAGCGGTCGAGGATTGGACGCGGCGGCTGCAAGCTCAGTAGGGAAAGCACGGCTCGTGGAGCGATGCGGACGAGGTTTTGATGGGTAAAGGGACAGTCTTGGCTCTTCACGTGGTTCGAGACGAACGCGAGCCGATTTTTCTTGCTCTCGCGCGATCTATCATCGGGGAAATCGAACGAGGAAGGCTGAAGCCCGGCGATCCGCTTCCCGGTACGCGATCGTTGTCCAAGTCACTGAAGCTCAATCGAAACACCGTGGATGCAGCCTATCAGGAATTGTTGACGCAAGGTTGGCTCGCCGCGACTCCATCTCGAGGGACCTTCGTTGCTCGTGCATTGCCGGATTTCGGCAGGGAAACGCGCCTGTCTCCACCCGCTTCCCGGAAACCGATATACGGACAGGCGGTGCAGCCGCCTAGTGTGCGGTTTTCGGACGGCATACCAGACACGCGTCTTGCACCCACCGTCGCGCTCGGACAGGCCTTCCGCCGTGCGATCGTTTCGCCGACATTCATTTGTGAAAATGCGTATGGCGACCCGATGGGTACGCCATTTCTCAGAGAGGCTTTAGCGTTCTATCTTAAGGATGATCGTGGGCTTAACGTTCGGGCTGCCAACGTCTTTGTCACGCGAGGTAGCCAGATGGCACTCTTTCTCGCGGCAAGTGCGATTGGAGAGCGGGGTATGAGCATCGCCGTCGAGACGCCCGGTTATCCGCTCGCATGGTCGGCATTTCAAGCGGCGGGCGCCAATATCAGGGGCGTGCCGGTTAATGAAGAAGGGCTCGATGTCGATTATCTCGAAGAAATGGCGCGCTCGCAGCCGGACCTCAAGGCAGTCTACGTCACGCCGCATCATCAATACCCAACCACTGTGACCATGAGTTCTTCCAGACGCAGTCGGCTGCTGGAGATTGCTTGCCGCTATCGTCTAACGATTATCGAGGATGATTATGATCATGAATATCGGTTCGCGGGGCCACCGATCCTGCCACTGGCGGCCGATGAAAACAGCGGACCGCCAATCATTTATCTGGGCTCACTGTCGAAGCTTATCGCGCCGGGCATCCGCATTGGTTACGCAGTTGCTCCGCGTGCGACGCTGCAACGAATGGCCGACCTTCGGGAGGCTATCGACCGACAGGGCGACCTACCTTTGGAGCAGGCGTTGGGCGATCTCATTGCGGACGGAACAATTCGCAGGCATGCCCGGAAGGCTTGCCACATCTACCATCACCGGCGTGACGTGGTAGCCGGGTTACTTCGAGAAAACCTCGGCAGCCATGCTCATTTCGACCTTCCGGTCGGCGGTCTAGCAATCTGGCTTAGACTTCGTGCCGGATTGAGCGCTGAAACCTGGGCAAAGAATGCAGCCCGGATCAGCCTATCGATTTTGCCGGGCATGAAGTTTGCGCTCGATATCGCTCGTGCTCCCGAGTCGTTCCGCCTGGGATTTGCGGCTCTCGATGACCGCGAGCTCCACAGGGCTGTCAATCTTCTGCAGGCCTCGATGCCGGATGAAGGCAGTTAGTTGAAATTAAAATACGAGGTCCAGGAAAACACTTGCAATAGATAGGAGTCCTATGTATATATGACGCATGGAAACACCGAAAAACCCGCTGAGCATCAACTACCGTATTAGAGAAGGTCTGGGACGTTTGGCTACAGCCCTGCGGATGGACGACTGGGCCAAGGCTAAGACGATCGGCGTCAATCCCGCGCAACTAGCCATTCTTACTCTTCTTGAGAGCCGAGGCCGAAATGGTGTTGCAGTTAGAGAGATCTCGTCCCAGTTGGGTGTCTCTCAACCGAGCGCGACTGACTCGATAAATGCGTTGGAAAGGAAAGGCCTTCTTAGAAAACAGCGAGGGCTTGCTGATCGTCGTAGCGTCGATATCGTCCTCACTGAGGAGGGTGCAAACGCTCTCGTCGCTGCGGATACCTTACCGACGATAATTGAACGGTCAATCGGCAGCCTCGAGAAAGATGTTCAGGTCGAGTTACTGGTGACCCTTGTGCAAATGATTCGGCAGATGCAGCAGACTGATGGTTTTCCGCTCCAGCGGATGTGCGTCACCTGCCGATTTTTCGACCCATACATTCACGCGGACGATCATTCGCCGCACCACTGCAACTTTGTGAATGCCTCCTTCGGCCAGCGTGATCTGCGGGTCGATTGTCGCGATCATGAACAAGCCGATCCCGCTCGCCAGGCTGCCACCTGGAAAGCTTTCACACAGGGATAGTCCCAACCTCCAGGCCACCAAGAAGGAACAAACACCATGCACCCGAAATACCTAGCCGGCGCGCTTGTTGCCGGAACGGCATTGCTTTGCCTTTCTTCCGCCCATGCCGACCCGATAGCCGCAAAAGCCAAAGACGATGTGACGGCCTCTTTCGACATCGTTGAAACGGCGATTACAACGAAGGGCGACAGCGTTGTCTTTTCAACCCGCGTCAGAGGCGAGGCTGGTAAAGATAAGCCGGACGCGACCGGAAAGTTCGAGGGATCGGAGGTCTACGCCTATGTCTGGCCGACAAGCCTTGACAGCAGCGAAATCGGCTTTGAGAAGACACAAGGCATCGTGGCGCTTGCTGTCACCTTCCACCCGGACTTCGACGACGCCGCGAACGGCGCCAAGAACCGTCATATCTGGCATCCGCACTGGGTGGTCCTGACAAAGGACAAGGCATGCGGCGCCGGTTTGAAAGTTGTCGACATTCCGAAAGGTACAAAGCCGAAGGTGCCAAAGACCTGGCCCGGCGTCCCGCTCCTTATCGATAGTCCCGAATATCCCACGACGTTCACTGGCGATACGGTCGATGTCGAGATTCCGTTATCGCTCATCAACGGTATCAAGGGTGCGTCTTTTGATGGCGTGACCGCGGGTCTGAAAGTCAACGGAAACCTGCATGCACCACTTTTGTGCGTGACTGATGTCTTCAAGATTGCTTCCGGCGACCTCAGCCTGCCCGGCAAGGTTCCGTCCACAAAGTAATCCTTGCAAGCGCCGGCTCGCCGACTGCCATCGGCGAACCGGCATCATTCTCCCCTCCAGGCTAACAGAGAGTAAGAACATGACCAGAATTACCCTTATTGATCCTTCGAATGCAACAACTGAAGTCACACCTCAGCTGGATCAGATCAAGAGCACGTTCGGTGTGGTGCCGAATATGTTCAAGGCGGTCGCCAACTCGCCGGCGGCATTGAACAGCATGTGGGGCGCTTTCGGCGCACTCGGTAGCGGCCGGCTAGGCGCTAAGTTGGGCGAGCAAATCGCGGTTGCGGTCGCAGACCGTAACAACTGCCACTATTGCCTTGCCGCCCATACGGCGCTCGGCCGGAAAGCGGGTGCAACGAGCCAGGAAATGGCCGCGGCTCAAGCTGGCCGGTCAGAGGATCCGCGTACCGCCGCGGCTCTGGCCTTCGTGGTCAAGACGGTCGAAGAACGCGCCGAGCTGAGCGATGCAGATTTCGACGCGTTGCGCGCGGCTGGGTTCGACGACGAGGACATCGTTGAAATCATCGCGCACATCGCTCTGAACCTGTTTACCAACTACATCAACGTCGCTCTGGACGTTCCGGTCGACTTTCCAGGGGTGAAGCTCACTCGCTCCGCCGCCTAGTCACTGAGCCTGAAGGCGGGCCGTTGAGCGGCCCGCCCTTTTGGAGAACTGTCCAATGCCTACATATACCACCAAACGTGCTCCCGAGCTTGTTGTCGACAAGTGGTTCAATAGCGAACAACCAATTACTTTGGAGGCGCTTCGCGGGAAGCCAGTTTTGCTTCATGGTTTCCAGCTCCTGTGCCCAGGATGCGTTTCCGATGCACTTCCGCAGTTGAAGCGTATCCAGAAAGTCTTTGGCGGCACCGATCTGCAGATCATCGGTCTTCACACCGTTTTCGAGCATCATGCTGCCATGAGCCCGGTTACGCTCGAAGCATTCATCCACGAGTACCGAATAACGTTTCCGATTGGAGTCGACCGCAATGCATCAGGACTACCTGTAACGATGCAGCTTTACGGAATGCGAGGTACTCCTTCTTCCGTGCTGATTGGTCGTGACGGTACGATCCATCACCATGCATTTGGCGTGGAGGACGATCTGGCAACCGGTGCGCGTATCGCAATGGCACTTGCAGGCCATCTTGTTCCGCTTGAACCTAACAAAAGTGAGGCGAGGAATGCTGCGTGCACTGATGGCCAATGCGAAGCCGTTATGAAGCCGTCCAGCACGGCTTAACCCACAAAATTTCATGAATGAAGTCAGCCCATACGTTGCCAACGTCGGCGACGGGTTCTCCAATCGTGCCCGTGAAAAGGACAATCCGATGCCCAAGGCTCTTTCTGCACATACTATTTCGGCCATCAGGGCGAGCGTTCCAGCACTCGCCGAACATGGGCCCGCGATCACCAAGACCATGTACGACCGGCTCTTTCTCGAGGATCATATCCGGGCTCTTTTCAACCACTCCAATCAGGGAGAAGGCGGTTCCCAGGTCAACGCACTCGCGACTGCGATCCTCGCGTACGCGCGAAATATCGATAATCTGGAACCGTTATTACCCGTGGTCGAGCGTATCGCGCAGAAACATATCGGCTACAACATACTTCCGGAACATTATCCCTTTGTCGCCACGGCCTTGCTTGACGCCATCGCGGATGTTTTGGGGCCGGCAGCTACTCCGGAACTTTTGGATGCATGGGGAGAAGGATATTGGTTTCTTGCCGATCTATTGAAGGAACGCGAAGCAAGCATTCGCCTAGATCTCGAGAACAGTTTAGGTGGGTGGACGGGCTGGCGACAATTCCGCATATCGGAACGGATTAGAGAAAGCGAAGTCATTACGTCCTTTATCCTCCGTCCGGTTGATGGAAATCCTGTAGTTCGCCATCAACCAGGTCAGTATCTTACACTACGCTTCGATATCGATGGCGGCATTGAGGTAAAACGTAATTACTCAATCTCAAGTGCGCCAAATAGCGAGTCGTACCGCATTTCCGTGAAGCGGGAAGCCGCGGGTTCCGGCGGATCACGCTACCTTCATGATGTTGCAACAATCGGCGATATCGTCGATCTCGCGCCACCTGCCGGAGATTTTTTCTTGGAGAAGGATCAGGTTCGACCCGTAATCCTTTTATCCGCCGGCGTCGGTCTCACTCCGATGGTTAGTATGATTGAGACGATTAACGCTGAGCGCCCGGCCCTTGAGGTGCACTACATCCACGCCGCGCTCAACAGTTCCACCCACGCAATGGACCGCCACGTTCGCTCTCTCGCTCGACTACATGGAAGCATTGCAGTCTCCACCTTTTACAGCGAGCCCGGTGAATTGGATGTTGCTGGCCAAAGCCATGACTATGACGGCTTCATCTCAGTCGACTGGCTTAGAAGCCATACGCCCTTTGCGGATGCCGACTTCTTTCTCTGTGGCCCAAAGGCTTTCCTCCGGTCGTTGGTTAATGGCTTGTGGGAAGCAGGGGTTGAGCCTTGCCGGATACATTTCGAATTCTTTGGCCCCTCTGATGAGCTTCTCGCGGCTTAGCAACGCCCATCATTGGCGCCGGTCATGTTTCTCGGGCGCCCGCCACAGGAGTGAGCTAATCAAAATGCACAAAAAGCAAAAGATCGGTCACGCACCAATCTGCGTTTTCGTCACCAGTGAAGAGGATTCAGAGGACTTGGTTGAGTTAGCCCGTTCGAGACAAATATCTAGTACTGTATTGTCATCGACGGCAGAGATGCAGTTCGACATTCCCCTTCCGTTTTTTAGGGGAATGGACAGACAGTTAGCCGTCGAGCTGGATTTTGCGACCCATTTATTCGTTATACTGGACACCGGATGCGGGATGAATAAAGGCGATACTGAATAGCTCGACAGTGAAGATATGCCGCATATGAATGGGAGAATACGGCTCAAGCGATCTTGAGACGCGTAACCCACCAGGTCGGGCTCACGCTGACCAAAAGCGACCGTCGGGAAACGAAGTGCGAGATCGTCAGCGGCTTATCAGGATTGTATTGACTACAGAAATGGAAAGCGCGGCATTCTCGCCGCAAGCCCAAAGAGATAGATCCGTGAATGGGAGTAAAAGAAAACCATCCGACGGAACCGTCGTACGGCACGAAGTCACCGCTTCAACCGTGCGGACTGCGGTCCGAAAGCCTGCTGTTCTGCAGGGAAGTGAAAACATCGAGGTCCTCAGCGAGTCCGGCCCAACGTCGCATTACGGCGTTGCTGTCGCCCTAGTGAGTTTCAAAAAGGGCACGTTCACTAGCGCTGTGGCAACGCATCATATGATTGGTATCGGTTGCTCGCTGCCGACACCGGTTGAACATATGATCGACGGAAAACATCTTCGACATCATATTACACCGGGATCGCTTTGCCTGTGCCCCGCGCAGGCGCGACACGCTACCGCTTTCAGCGGCTCGATGTCCGGAATTGTTCTGCGGATTTCGCCGGAATGCCTGGCGCTCGCGACAAACGATCTGCTCGGCTACAACGCTGGTCTGATCGAGCAGTTCAATGGAAGAGACGGTTTCATTGCGCACGTTGCTCATGTGCTGAAAGCGGAAGCTGCGGCCAGTCATCCGAACGGTATGCTGTTCTGGAACGCGGCGACGGATGCACTTCTGGCGCATCTGGTGCGGCAACACCTGGACCGACGCCCTCCTCCTAATCGTGATCAGCTGGCGTTAAATATTACCAATCGTCTGGATAGCTTCATTCGCGAAAACCTGGATGAAACGCTGGATTTGGATAGCCTTGCGGCAATCGCCGGCTGCGGGCGTTTCCAATTCGCACGCCTTTTCCGGTCAACCGTGGGGATAAGTCCCTACAGATATATCGTACGCCGCAGGCTGGAGATGGCACGAGCGATGATCCGGGCACGCAAGGTGTCGCTGGCTGAGATATCTGCGGCCACGGGCTTCAGTGACCAAAGCCATATGACAAAATGGATCAAGCGCGTATATGGCGCCACGCCCACTCAGCTAGCCGCCTAGACTTTCCAACCGACGCCGGAAACGATCGAGCCGCTGCAAGGACGTACAATACCAAAACCGCACAAGCCTTAAGACTGCCGTCATCAGATACAGGACGTAAGGTTTAAATGCATCATGTCGATCATCCCCGAGACATCAAATACACCGAAGCGGCGCGCAAGTACGCCAGCCATCGACTACACCAGCGACGAATTCGCGCGGGTTTACGAGCTGACCGGCACTCGGGTGACTGCTCCGATAGCGGTCGAAGCTCTTCGATTGATGCAGCCGATCCCATTCCACTCCCGAATTCTCGACATAGGTGCCGGTGCAGGTGCCCTCAGCATTCCCGCAGCTTATGGCGGTGCAACCGTCCTTGCGGTCGATATCGCTCCCGGCATGGTCAATCTATTATCAGATCGTCTCGCACCGTTCCCGTTAGCGTCAGCACGCGTCATGAACGGCGAAGATCTTTGCCTGCCGGACAATTCATTCGACTTGACGTTCTCCATCCTAGGGATCAGCCTTTTTCACGACTGGAAAAAGGGTCTCAGGGAAATGAGCCGGGTTCTGCGCCCCGGCGGCAAAGCATGCATCGCAAGCTGGAAGACGCCACCTGGCGGAGGGCCGTTCATGGTTATGGCGAAGGCGTTGCGGACAGTCTTTCCCGATAGCCCGCCCCCTCCCGCTTCAGAAGGCTTCCTGACATTCTCTGATCCGGTACGGACCGTCATGGAAATGCAAGCGGCCGGCTTTACGGATATAAAGGTCGTTGAATTCGAGACTATTTGGAAAGGATATGGTGGGCGCTCGTACCTTGATGCGATGCAGGACCTTCACGTCTATATGGCGCCCTACGCGGCCTTGAATGAAGCGGATCGTCGTAAAGTGGACGATGCCATTCTAGCAATCATCGATGACCATATCGTCGACGATACCGTTGAATTCCGCTCACCGGTGCTGTTGTCCATCGCGACTAAGATGTCTCAACGATAATCAACGGCATGGGCATTCGCTCTATCGAGCAATGCTGGCCGAAAACGCGACAGCGCCGCTGTAGGCCATCTACAAGGGGGACCTCGCCCCTACCCGACAGGCAGATAAGTAGTGGAAGGCAGACCATTAATCCGCTGTTTATAGCGGTGCCATACGATCATGTGGGATCAATGCTTTTACGGGCCTGCGTCGCAAACGTCGGGGCAAATAGGCGCCAGCGACTAGCAGGGTCTTTGCGGTTCGAGCTGCGCAAGCCGTGGACTGAGTCATAGCCTTGTTGGGGCGGCTGGTTCTCAGGGCTTCGTTCACTTGCCAATCAGTTATGCCCGCAAGTTCAAAGGGCTTCGGAGCAGTTCAAATTTGACGCTCTCGATTGGGTTTGAACCGCCGACACCTTATTTCGGAAGCCCGAACAGGAGATAGAGGATTATTCCTCCGTGGTCATCTGCGAGCACGACCTGAGCGCCATTAACCACGATCCATAGTCTTTCTCCAGAGTCGGGTCTCAAGGTAGACCTTCAATTTGGTCTTTCGGGAGGAAGGCGTTTCTTTGCTACTGCGAAGCCGACGCCAGAGTCAGTGCATAACAATGCCCGGCAGATCGTCAGTCGAGATTGTCGTCAACGATCCGCACCCGTAGTCCCCCTCCCCCCGCGCTCGACGCTCCTCGACTATCGACCAACCTGCTGCCGCTCATTTGAGCTGCAGGAACGAAGGCACTGTCAGACGGAGGGACTGAAGATGCCTACGTCATCTTGCCGGTAGCTGTCGAAGGTTGCTGCGACCAACCGTACAAATGGCCGTCCCCGGTTGCTCAAGCGGATATGGCTACCAGAAACGGCAACCAGCCCTTCTTGAACCAAAGGCCGGAGAAGGGCGATCTCATCCACGTACTTCCGAGATTGACTTTCGATATTCACCTCGAAGTCACACATGAGCCTCTCAATTATCCAGCCACGCTCATCATCGTCCTCGGCCATCTCATGACCGCGCAGGGCCGGAAGTTGTCCAGCCATGGTTAGTTCCTTGTAAGCCTCGATCCCGGACACCGACTGAACGTAGCCGCTCGGCAGGCGCGAGATGGAGGAACAGCCGAACCCCAACAGAGTGCGATACCCGTCATCGGTATAGCCCTGGAAATTGCGATGCAGCCCGCCGCTGCGGCCCGCTACGGCCAGCGGATCGTTAGGCTTCGCGAAATGATCTATACCGATCGGTTCGTAGCCCTCCCCGGGGAAGAAAGTCGCAATCGTTTCGGCGAGCCGCATCCGCGCGTGGGAGTCCGGAAGCAGGCTTTCGTCGATCAGTCGCTGGTTGGCGCGCCGGGTCGGAAGATGCGCGTAACCGTAGAAGGCGATGCGATCGGGCGAAAGTGCAGCTACCGAGCGACAGGTGGCGAGCAGTCCTTCCTCGGTCTGGTTCGGCAGACCGTAGATCAGGTCGAAGTTGATGCGGGAGATCCCAGCCTCGCGAAGATCATAAACCGCCTGCGCCACCTGCTGTTCCGGCTGGACGCGGCCGATCGCCTGCTGCACCATCGGATGGAGATCCTGGACGCCGAGGCTTGCGCGGTTGACGCCGAGCCGGGCAAGAGCCCGGGCCAGCGAAGCATCCAGCATGCGCGGGTCGAGTTCGATGGAATGCTCGAAGTCGGTAGCGAAATCGAAATGATCCTTTAGAACCTCGACAACCGACTTCAGACCGTGTTCGCCGAGAATGGATGGCGTGCCGCCACCCCAGGCGATGCGGCCGACCGTCATGCGGCCCGGAAGCCGGGCGGCAACCAAGGCGATCTCGGCTTCCAGCGCCTGCCGGTATTCCTCCACCGGCCCATCCTTGCGCACCGCCTTGGCATGGCAGCCGCAGTAATGGCAGAGCTGGCGGCAATAAGGGACGTGCAGGTAGACGGAGATCGGTTCCGCCGGATCGAGTTGAGCAAGCCAGGTGGCTTGCTCCTTTGCTCCGACCTTGTCCGTGAAATCGGCCGCGGTCGGGTAGGACGTGTATCGCGGAACGGTGATTTCCGCGAAACGCTGTCCAAGGGAGATCGCGGTCATGCTGCCTCGTCTCCCAAAGCCCGTCCCGCTTGAACGTTCGGGACGTCGGGAAGTGCCGACAGCCGACGATCCTCCTTCATCTCGAACCACATCGCGTTGAAGATGGCGAACGCACAGGCAAGCCCGATCCCCAGCACCCAGGCAAAGTACCACATGTTGAACTCCTTCAATAAGCGTTGGGATTGCGGCCGATCGAGGTCGCGTTCACCGGCCCGCGCATCACCCGATACACCCAGGCAGTGTAGGCAAGGATGAGCGGCAGGAAGAACACGGTCGCCAGCAGCATGATGAACAGCGTGAGGTGGCTTGATGAGGCATCCCAGACCGTGAGGCTGGCTTCCGGGTTGATCGACGACGGCAGGAGGAACGGAAACAGCGACAGGCCGGCAGTCGAGATGATGCCGAAGATCGCCAGGCTCGAGCCGGCAAGCGCGGCCCAGTAGCGGCGGGCGGCGAGCGCCAAAGCCGCAAGCAGCGGACCGACAACGCCAAGCGCCGGTGCGATGGTCATCCATGGATAAGCGCGGAAGTTATGCAGCCAGGCCCCGCCTTCCGTCACCACGGTCTTGGTGAGTGGGTTCGACGGACCGGCGGTCTGCTGCACGCTGGTGACGACGTAGCCGTCGAGGCCGAAGGCGACCCAGAGACCCGCGACTGCAAAAAGGACGGTAGTGGCGAGCGCCGCCAGCATGGCATAGCGGCGCGCCCGTTCGGCGACCGGTTCGGCACAGCGCATGGCGGCAACTACGCCACCATGGCTGACCAGCATCGACACGCTGATCAGGCCCGCAACCAGCGGGAACGGACGCAGAAGGCCGAAGAAGTTGCCGTCGTAGTAAGCGCGCATGGTCTGGTCGAGCCGGAAAGGCACGCCGAGCAGGACATTGCCCACAGCCACACCGAAAATCAGCGCCGGAACGAAGCCGCCGATGAAAAGGCCCCAATCCCACATGCTGCGCCAGCGCGGATCCCTGATCTTGCCGCGGAACTTGAAGCCCACGGGCCTCAGGATCAGCGCCAGGAGGATGGTGATCATTGCCAGGTAGAAGCCCGAAAACGAGGCGGCATAGAGCGCCGGCCAGGCAGCGAAGATCGCACCGCCGCCGAGCACCAGCCAGACCTGGTTTCCTTCCCATGTCGGGCCGATGAGGTTGATCATCACGCGGCGTTCCTCGTCCGTCTTGGCGGCGAAGGGCAGCAGCGCCCCGACGCCCAAATCGTAGCCGTCGGCGATCGCGAAGCCGATCAGCAGCACGCCGAGCAGCAGCCACCAGATGAGCCTCAGGGTTTCATAGTCCAAAGGAATGTTTGTCATAGGATTGTTTCCAGTGAGAAGCGATCAGCGGTCGGGAGCGGCTGTGGCGCCATCGGGAATGCGGCTCGATCCGCCGATGCCGTCGATCAGAACGTTCTTTCCGCTCGGGCCGGCCTTGATGACCTTGAGCATCAGGATCACCATGATGATCGCCAGGACGGTATATACGGTGAGGAAGAAGCCGAGGCTGATCGAAAGATCGGTCAGCGTCAGACCCGAGGCCGCGTAGAAGGTCGGCAGCACGCCTTCCACCACCCAGGGCTGACGGCCGTATTCGGCAACCAGCCAGCCGAGCTCGATGGCGATCCACGGAAGCGGCAGGCTCCACAGAGCGATCCACAGAAGCGTACGGCTGTCGCCGAGCTTGTGCTTGGAGGCCAGAACGAAGGCCACCGCGAAGAAGGCGATCAGGTAGATGCCGATCGCGACCATGAAGCGGAAGCTCCAGAACAGCACCGGCACGTTCGGCACGGTATCCCAGGCCGCGTGTTCGATCTGCTGTTCGGTGGCGCTCGGTACGTCCTCGACATAGCGCTTCAAGAGAAGCCCATAGCCGAGATCGTGCCAGGTATTGGCCAGGGTCTCGCGCGCGGCGGCGTCGCTCGCATCGACACGGATGCGGTCGAGTGCCGCGTAAGCCGTCATGCCGTTGCGGATGCGGCTTTCGGCAAGCTCCACCAGTGGCAGGATGCCGGGCACTTCCGTGTTGAGGCTGCGCGTGGTGATGAGGCCCATCACATAAGGAACCTTCACCTCGTAGGTGTTCTGACGCACACCCGGAATGGCGAAGATGTTGAGACCAGCGGGGGCCTGTTCGGTTTCCCACATACCTTCCATGGCAGCGATCTTCATCTTCTGGTGTTCGGTCGCGACATAACCGCTCTCGTCACCCAGAACCACGACGGAAAGCGCCGAAGCAAGACCGAAACTGGCGGCAACCGCCATGGAGCGTTTGGCCAGTTCCAGATGGCGACCGCGCAGCAGGAACCAGGCGCTGATCGACATGATGAACATGGCGCCCGTGACGTAACCGGCACTGACCGTGTGAACGAACTTGGCCTGCGCCACCGGGTTGAAGATCACCGAAGTGAAGTCGGTGATTTCCATGCGCATCGTGTCGGGATTGAAGGTCGAGCCGACCGGGTTCTGCATCCAGCCGTTGGCGATCAGGATCCACAAGGCCGAGAAGTTGGCGCCGAAGGCCACCAGCCAGGTCACGACGAGGTGCCCGACCTTGGACAAGCGGTCCCAGCCGAAAAAGAAGATGCCGATGAAGGTGGCTTCGAGGAAGAAGGCCATCAGGCCTTCGATGGCCAGCGGCGCACCGAAGATGTCGCCGACATAATGGCTGTAATAGCTCCAGTTCATGCCGAACTGGAATTCCATCACGATGCCAGTGGCGACACCCATGGCGAAGTTGATGCCGAACAGCGTGCCCCAGAACAGCGTCATGCGCCGCCAGATTTCGCGGCCGGTCATGACATACACGCTTTCCATTATGGCCATCAGAAACGAAAGGCCCAGCGTGAGGGGAACGAAAAGGAAGTGATACATCGCCGTTGCCGCGAACTGCAGTCGCGACAGGTCGACAACCGTTAGGTCGATCATAGGGGTAACCCGCCCTTGCTCAGGATTTGCCGGCGCCAATGCCGGTCTTGCTGCGGCCTACGCCACGCCAGAGGCTCCCGCCTTGATTTGGATCAATGCCGGGATTGAGCAGGCATTGCATTGCAACTGAAGAGAACAGGGTTGGGCGCGGGAACAGTCATGCGAGGATCAACAAGTGGAAAAACTCCCACGGGCCAAAAGCTGGCGCGGGCCATTCTGTCGAGGCTGTCCCGCTATGGCGGCAAGCGCCTGATCGCCGCAATTACCCTGCCGGTGATCTCGGGACTGCTGCTGATTGCGCAGGTCATGGTGCTGTCGGACGTGCTCGGGCGTGCCATCGCCGACGGGGTTCCGCTGGTTGAACTGTGGTCCTCGCTCGGATGGTTGGCGATGATCCTGCTGGCCCGGATCAGCCTTTCGACCTGGAGCGAGCGTCTGTCTTCCGCCGCATCGGAAGCCATCAAGGCGCGGCTGCGCGACGAGTTGATCGGCCGTCTTCTTGAGCGCAAGGGGGAGTGGGTCCGCTCCCGTTCGTCAGGCTCGCTCGCCGCGACGCTCGTAGAACAGGTGGAAGCGCTGGACGGCTATTTCGCGCGCTTCCTGCCGGCCATGGTGCAGGCAATGATCTTGCCGCTTGCGCTGGCAGTCGCGGTGATGCCTGTCGATATCGTGGTGGGACTGCTGTTCCTGCTGACGGCCCCGATGATCCCGCTGTTCATGGCGCTGGTCGGCTGGGGTGCGGAAGCCGCCGGCAATGCGCAAGCCGGCGCCTTGTCGCGGCTGTCGGCTTATTTCGGGGACAGGCTGCGCGGCCTCAAGACGCTGAAATTGTTCGGGCGCATGGAGGCGGAAGAGCAGGCGATGCGTCGCGCAACGGAAGAACTGCGCCAGCGCACCCAGCGCGTCCTGCGCATCGCATTCCTGTCGTCGGCCGTGCTGGAATTCTTTGCCGCCCTCGGTGTCGCCGGTGTCGCGCTCTATGTGGGCCTCACCTATCTCGACATGCTCAGCCTGCGCGCCGAGCCCTTGACCCTGAACGCCGGCCTGCTGTGCCTTCTGATCGCGCCGGAAGTCTACCAGCCATTGCGGCTTCTTGCCGCCCATTATCACGACCGGGCGAACGCCATGGCCGCGGTGGGAGAGATCGACCGGATGTTCGGCGCGACGGAAGAAACCGCAGCGGAGCAACAGGTCCAGCCTGAAGCACAGTCGACACCGCACTGGCATGGGACACTACCGGTCGTGTCTGCCGAAGCCCTCACGCTGCACGCTCCTGGGAGCGGGACGGCGCTGCTCCTTGATGCCAGCCTCGCACTTACGCCGGGTTCGCGCACAGCGCTCGTCGGAAGCAGCGGTATCGGCAAGTCGACGCTGTTGAAGGCTTTGGCGGGAATGATCCAAGCGACCGGTTCTATCCGCCTCGCTGGTCGTTCCTTGGCTGAAATCGACGACGACGAACTTCCCGGTCTCGTCACGCTCATTGGCCAAAAGCCTTACCTCTTCCATGGTACGATCGCTGCCAACATCCGCTTCGCGCGCCCTTCGGCTACGGAGGAAGAGGTCATCGCCGCTGCGCAATCGGCCTGCGTCAGCAGCTTTGCGGTCACCTTGCCGGATGGTCTCGACACGATGATCCATGATGGTGGCGTCGGCCTTTCCGGCGGAGAAGCGCAGCGCGTGGCCCTTGCGAGGATGTTCTTGATCGACTCTCCTATCCTTCTTCTTGATGAACCGACCGCCCATCTCGATCCGCGAACGGAACAGGACGTGCTCAACAACATCCTCGCCTTCGCAACGGGTAAGACGCTTCTCGTGGCAACCCATTCGCCCGCCGTGGCACGCCGCATGGATCAGGTGGTGCTTTTCGCCGACGCCAAGCTTGTCGCAAACCCTTCCCCTGCCTCCGCCCAACGGGAGCACGCCGCATGAAATCGCTTCTTTCCTTCCGCCCCCTATTCGGCCGCCATGCTGGTGGGTTTGCCGTTACCCTGACGCTGTCCCTCCTGACCCTAATCTGCGGCATCGCCCTCTTGGGGCTTTCCGGCTGGTTCCTGACGGCAGCCTTTCTCACCGCTGCGGCGATGAGCTTCAACCTGTTCGGCCCGTCCGCTGCGGTGCGCCTCCTGTCCTTCCTGCGCATCGCCTTCCGCTACGGCGAAAGGGTCACCGGGCATGACGCGACGCTTAAGGTTCTTGCCGATATCCGCATCTGGGTCTTCACCCGCTTGAAGCCGGAACAGATCCGCGCGCCGCATCTGCGCCGCGGCGATATCATATCGCGCCTGACCGCCGACGTGGAAGCGCTGGATTCCGTTTATATCGTCGCCGGCGGCCCCCTACTGACTGGCCTCTTGGCCAGTGCCGCGACCACAAGCGCGCTGGCCCTGCTCCTGCCCGCGGCAGCCCTGCCTTACGCGGTGCTGTTCGCCTGCGCCGGGATTGTGGTGCCGTTCCTGTTGTGCACCGCCACGCGAGAACGGGGCAAGGCCATCGTCCGCCACATGACGGCGCTGCGCATCGCGACGCTGGACATTATCGAAGGCCAGGATGAAATCGCAACTTTTGGAGCGGCCATGCGGGTGCGTGTCGAAGCCGCGTGCATCGCAGATGACCTGGCCCGCGAACGCCTGTATCTGGCGAGGATGTCGTCGCTGGCCTCGGCCGCCATCTCCGCGTGCGCCGGCCTTGCTCTGCTGGCCACGCTAGTAAGCGGACTGCAGGCCTTCGAAGCCGGCACGCTCGGCGCAGCGATGGCGGTTGGCCTGCTGTTTGCCGTTATCGGCAGCTTCGAAGCCACCGCCCAAGTGGTGCGCCTGGTGGCCAAACTGACAACGGCCATGGCCGCGGCTGAGCGGCTGCAGGAGATGGCGCAGGCACCCGCTGCCGTTCTTGAGACTGTCGAGCCAACTGCCCCCGCCCCGTCGGCAATGATCAAGCTGGACAGGGTCGTCTTCGGTTACTGTGACCGACCCGTATTTCACGCCGTCGACATGACACTGCACCCGGGCGAACGGGTTGCGATCAAGGGGCGTAGCGGCAGCGGCAAGTCGACGCTTGCCGCCCTCCTGCTGCGTCTGGCCGATCCCCTGTCGGGCACCATCCACATGGGCGGTGTCGATATCCGGGAGCTGGCGATGACGGACCTGCGGGAGCGAATCGCGCTTCTGGAACAGGACGCGCCCGTGTTCATCGGGAGCGTACGGGAGAACCTGATTATCGGCCGCGCGGATGCCGATGACCAGGCCTGCTGGGCGGCACTCGAGACCGCGTGCCTGGCAGATCTTATTCGCTCTTCACCGGCAGGTCTCGACATGCAGGTCGGCGAAGCGGGCCGCACGCTGTCGGTCGGCCAGGCGCGGCGACTTTGCCTGGCCCGCACGCTCCTGTCGAAGGCGCCGATCCTGATCCTAGACGAGCCTACCAGCGGTCTCGACCGTGATACGGCAGGAGCCTTCTGGACCGACCTGAAGCATGCGATGGCGGGGCGGACCGTGCTCCTGATCACCCATGCCGAACCGCCGGCCGACACCGTCGACAGGACGTACGAGATGCGCAACGGCCGCCTGTTCGCCGTTCCCAGCGGCGGATGATCTAGTATGCGCCCTGGCCGGCGATGGCCTGGAGCCCGCTCTTGTTGACCAATTCCACCAGATGTGGATCCGGTAGCCGGATCAAGCCGTTGTTGCGCAGCTTGGTGAAGGAGCGGCTGACCGTCTCGATCGTCAAACCGAGATAATCCGCTATATCGGTGCGCGACATGGCAAGCAACAGCGGATTGCCGGGAAGCTTGTGTTCTTCGGCGCGCGCCGACAGGCCGAGCAGGAAGCTTGCAAGCTTTTCCACCGGCGCCAGCCGCCCGAGGATCATCTGGTTGTCGCGCGCCTGGCGCAACGCTGCCCGGGTGAAGCGGTGCAAACGGTCCTTTAGCTTCGGGAAGCGCTCGATAAGCATCGCTATTTCGCGCGCTGAAAACGAACAGAGTTCCACCGGACCGATCGCTTCGGCGGTGGAGGAATGGGTGTCTTCATCCGCAAGCCCGAGATAATCGCCGGGCAGAAGGAAGCCGGTGATCTGACGGCGCCCGTCGGGCAGCGCCACCGACAGCCTCAGCATGCCGGAAGTCAGACTGAACACGCGGTTCAGCGGGTCCCCTTCGCTCACCAGCATTTCTTCGGGCCCGAGCGACCGGGAGGTCATGATCCGCTCGAGTTCGGCGACCTCGTCGTCGTCCAGGGCGGCACAGATCGCGAGGCTGCGGACGCTGCACTTTTCGCAGGCGCTGCGTGGCTTGCGGTACTCGATCTTCGTTGTCGGCTGAAGCTGCTGGTTCACGATCACGGCCTTTCAGCCACCACGTTTAGCCGTTGCTCGGGCAAATCACAACCAGACCAAAGGTCGCGCAACGTCCAGTGGGTCCGTGTGCAAACCAATTCCTCCACCCTGCGAGACGTCTGATGGAAGGAAAACGCTGCTGTTGATTTGGATCAACCCGTCTTCGGTCCGGACCGTCTAGATGTCGCGACGAAACATTCACACGACTCGAAGGAACAGGCTCCATGATTACCCAATGCAGGCTCCAACCGCGTGTTGCCCTCGGCATCGGCGCAATGTTCTTCGCCTACGGAGCGGCGGCCGCGGACCCGACGGCCATCTCTCCCGTCCCTGTGGCGGAAGAACAAATCCAGCAATCCAGCCGATGGCAGGTCCGTATCCGCGCACTCGGCGTGATCACCGAGGACAACGGCTCGGTTGACGGCGTTCCTGGTTCGGATCTGTCCTATTCGGACACGGTCGTGCCGGAACTCGACATCAGCTATTTCTTCACCGACAACATCGCCGCCGAACTTATCCTTGGCACCACCTACGCCAACATCAATGAGGACGGCGCGGTCGGCGTTCCGGTGGGCAAGTCCTGGCTTCTGCCGCCGACGTTCACCCTGCAATACCACTTCACCGATCTCGGCGCCTTCAAGCCGTATATCGGCGCCGGCGTGAACTATTCGCTGTTCTTCAACCAGTCGGAAAAGGACGGGTTCAGCAATCTGGACGTCAAGAACCACTTCGGCTGGGCCCTACAGGCCGGCTTTGATTACATGCTTGACAGGCACTGGGGCCTGAACTTCGACGTCAAGAAGATCTTCCTTGAAACGGAATGGTCGGCCGATCACGACGCGCTCGGGCAGCTTTCGGGCAAGGCCAAGATCGACCCCTGGCTGATTGGTGCCGGCGTCACCTACCGCTTCTAAAGTAGGGCGTGGCCACGGTGCTATCATGCAAGTACCTCGGAGAGGCGGTCAAGAGCCGGCAGGGCAACGTCTAGTTCCTTCCGGCTTGCCATCTCACGACGGAACGGCTTCAACTGAGCCGCGAAGTTCGAGGAGTATCTCGCTGTTGGAACTGCCACGAGCTCCTTAAGATCTTGATTGGATACGAACCTACGCCCTGAATAAAGGCTTCAACTGCTGACCGAAGGTGAGAGCCTCAGCGACTGCAGATTGTCTCGCTCGCGACGGGCGAGGCACGGGGCGCTAGCCAATCTCACTTCAAAACGTCCAGGGCCGCCGGCGGCCGCCGCCTTCGGCGGTTACTACCTCAAGGACGGTAGGTTTACGGATTGTCGTTCCGCGCGAAAAGGCTATTGCTTGGCCTTCGGTCATTGGCGGGAAAGCGAACCATAACATCCATGGTCTTGAGACAGCTGAAACAGGCGGGCGTATTTCCTATTCGTGCCTTAGCAATGTGGTTGTTGATGAGTCTTGCCGCCATCGGCCTTCTGGCCGCATATCAATACGCGTCCGGTCTTTCCGCTCTGTCGGAGCGAACAAGGAGCATGGAGATGCTTCTTGCCGAAAGGCTGGCCCAGCACGACGCCCACCTGTCCGGGCTTGGGGCCGTTGTTCGCATGTCAGCAGACGAGCCATCGAACAGTATCCAGGGCTTGGCCGAAAACATCATTACCCGCTATCCCCGAATTACCGACATAACAACCATCACTATCGGCAATGGAACTGTGCGGGCGATATCTTACGGAAGACCTCAAGGCCCCGAGATCACTGACCTGCAGCCGAATTTGGATCTGACCGGCCTCGAAAAGTTCGGCAATACGTCAGCCCGTTCTGCTGCCACACCGCACTCTTACGAGATTTTCAAGCTGGTTGCCCCCAAGCGGCTGCTGCGCCTGCGTATCGATACGGACGCCTTGCTGGATATGGGCAACGAAGCTCCAGAATATTCGGCCACCCTTTCGCTGAACGGCACGGTGCTGTTTGAGACATCCCGCGGCGCCGGTGCATTGCTCACAGCGTCCAATGCGCTGGACACGAGCAATCACAGCCAGCTCCTGCATCTGACGGTCAGCCGCGGTTTCAGACTGAATGAACTCTCTCCCCCGCACCTGGCCTTGGCCCTGCTGGCAGCATTGGCGGTGATCACATGGCTGATCATGCGGTATCGCCATGCCAGCCGGGAACGCCAGTCTCAGGAGCGACGCGCCATGTTGTTTGAACAGGAGGCGAAGCTTGCCCAGGCCGGTCGCGTGAACGCAATGGGGGAAATGGCGTCGGGTATCGCCCATGAACTTGCTCAGCCGATTGCCGCCATGCTCAGCCAGAGCCAAGCGGCAAAACGTGCATTGGCGATCGATCGCCCCGACATCCTCGAAACTGCGATCGATGCGAACATCCGCGACGCCAAACGTGCCGGAGATATCCTTGCCCGCATGCGCGCCTACGTTTCCGGCGAGCCGGCCCGGATCGAGGACGTATCCCTCACCGAGGCAGTCACCGACGCGCTGCGGCTCGCCGAAGCCGATTTGGCACATCGCGGCATCACCCTCGTCGTGACGCAGTCCGGCGACGTCGGAACCTGCTGCATCGATGTGATCTCGTTTCAGCAGGTTCTTCATAATCTGGTCCGCAACGCTGCCGATGCGGTTGCAGATAGGCAGAACCCGACGATAACAGTCGATACCCGGCGCCATGGAGATGAGGTGCTGATCATCGTTGCCGACAATGGCCCCGGCATCGACCACCCCTCGCTTGGCCGCATATTCGATCCGTTCTTTACAACCAAGACGGACGGCATGGGCCTCGGGCTGCCGCTTTCCGCCCGTCTTCTGGAAAAAATGAACGGTTCGATCGAAGCATGTAATGATGGCGGTGCCCGTTTCACCATCCATCTCACAACCGGCGTGTAACGATGATCCATCTGGTAGACGACGATCCTTCCGTGCGTGAGGCTCTGACGCTTCTGCTTGCGACCTATGGCAGGGAAGTCACGTCATATCCGGATGCGGCCCACCTGCTGGCGAATATCGAAAAGGCACAACCCGGTATTCTCATCCTGGATTTGAGGATGCCGACGACGAGCGGTCTTCAGCTGATGAACAAGCTGGCGGATCTGCGCATCGGATGGCCCAAGATCATGATTACAGGGCATGGCGACATCGAAGCGTGCCGTCGTGCGTTCAAAGCAGGCGTTTCGGATTTCCTGACAAAACCTGTCGATGAGCATGTCCTGATGGAAGCGATCACCGCCTGCGAGGCAATGCTCGGCGAATTCCTGGCGTTTCGAGAAAACAACCATTTGATCATGCTTCTGACGGCACGCGAACGGGAGGTGATCGAGCTGGTATCAAAGGGGTTTGCAAGCAAGGACATCGCAGCCGCGCTCGAAGTTTCCGTGCGGACGGTCGACAGCCACCGCGCCAACATTGCCACGAAATTCGGGACCTCCGCTGTCGCCGAACAGACGCGCATCTGGCTTGCCGCGCATCGGTAATCTTACCGAGACTTTTCAGTGGCGATGCGAATTTCGTGGTGTCCTTTGTCCGTCTAGGTTGGCTGCAGTCCACTCACCAACCGAAAGGCTGACACCATGAAAACCGCCCTGCTTTCGCTTGCACTTGCAACGTCTTTCACCACGTCTGCTCTAGCGCAGGATGTCGTCCAGCAAGCCAGCCTCGGAACACCGTTGGCTGTCGAACTTGCCCAGGCTGCCGTGGCTGCGTGCTCCGCAGACGGGTACAATGTTGCCGCGGCCGTGACCGATCGCTCCGGCGTGCTGCTCGCGCTCGTTCGCGCAGAAAGTGCCGGTGCGCATACGGCAAATGCTTCCACCGCAAAAGCCTTCACGTCAGCATCTTCACGCACGCCAACGAGCACGATGGCCGAAAACGTCGCCAAGAATGCCGGTGCGGCCGGCCTCGTTGACATTCCGGGCTTCCTTGTTCTTGCAGGCGGCGTTCCCGTCAAGGCTGGTAGCGCAACAGTCGGTGCAATCGGCGTCGCAGGCGCACCCGGCGGCCATCTGGACGAAGCCTGTGCCAATAAGGCGATCGAAAAAGTCTCTTCCCGTCTGAAATAACTCGCCCAAGCACTCTGCCGCCCTAGGGCTGTTAGCTCGGGGCGTTGCAGTTTAGGTCTGCGATGGCGGAGAGATCGTTGCTCGAAGTCCGGTCGAAATTTAACGGGGCCCTCCACCGGGAAACGCCAAATGAATACCGATGTGCGTCAGGTGTGCGGCTCGCCTAACGGCGAATACTGAAAGGTCACAATTAGGGGAAAGTCAGGTCCAGACCTAACGTTCGGCTCACAACAAAAGCCATTAGTCCTACCATAAGAAGCGCCAGCAAGAAGGCTGCGGTCATCTTGATGCCCGTTCGCAACATCGCGAGCGTTGCTCCTTTCTCACCCTGATCGTAGTGCCATTTGATAGCGTAAAACATGGCGATGGCGAGAGCCATCACCTTAAAAATCAGGAAGACTATAGGTACCCAATTCATAATTGAACTGTCTCCTTTCCCATCAGTCACGCGCCGCATGGGTTCGGACTGGATGCGTTGCGCACTTTTTCAGCAGCAAAAGGGGCAACAGACAAACCAGGACTGCAGGTAGAGCGACAAATAGTTGCGCTGCAACTGAAGCCGAGTAGACGATCTGGATCATGCACACCAGCGCCAACCCTACAGCGCATATGACGCCAATCACGAGCATCGCTGCACGATCCCAGGTTTTGACGGAGGATTGTTCAAGCCCTTCGCCGCATTCAAAGCCGCCCAACCCCGTCTGTGTCGGCATGACAACCGGATTACCGCTGGTCATCGTCTTATCTCCAACAATTGATTGCATGGTTGCGTACATACAATAATCCGATCAAAATACGCATATTACAAATTGGCGCAGGCCGCCCGGGACGTCTCGAGATCTCTGAAACAGACCGCATACAATGATTTTCACGCGCTGGTTCGATGGTCGCACAGTGTCCGCTAAAAATTGACACCACATACATAGCCCATATAATGGCGCGCAGTTGAATGCATTTATCGGTTTGGCAATGACGGAAACTATCTGGACACCTCAGCTCAGCACTCGGGAGGGGCCCATATATCTGTCCATTGCAGATGCTTTGGGCCGTGACATCGCGAACGGGCGATTGGCAGAAGGTGCCCGGCTCCCAACGCAGCGCAAACTTGCCGACAGCCTTGGTATCGACTTCACCACCGTCAGCCGAGCTTACGCTGAAGCCCGCGACCGCGGACTCATTGAAGGTAAAGTGGGTCAAGGCACATTTGTGCGCTCAAGGCGCGGCGTTCGAGCAGCGCAGCAGCCCTCCGGCGTTGTCGACATGAGCATGAACCTACCGCCGCGCTTTTCCGATCCCGTAATTGAACGCAGGATGTGGGAGGGCATGAATGAGCTTCAGCAGCACGGTATGGATCTCATGGTTCGGTACCAAGAACCGGGAGGCATCATGGATGACCGCACTGTTGCTGCGTCCTGGCTATCGAGGCGTATGCCGGGAGTATCGCCGCATCGCGTCTTGATCGCGTCCGGCGCACAGGGAGCCCTCCACGCTGTTCTCAGCGTGTTAACGGAACCAGGCGACGTCATATGCGTGGAAGAGCTCACATATCCCGGGTTACGGTCGATCGCCTCCCACCTTAGAGTCGAGATGGTCTCACTAGAAATGGACGGTGAAGGGCTAGTTACGGAAGCCTTTGAGCAGGCATGCAAGGACAAGAAGCCCAAGGCTTTATATTGCATGCCAACGCTTCATAATCCCACAACGCGGACGATGCCCATCGACCGGCGGCGGAGCGTCGTCGATATCGCTGAGAGATACCGCGTGCCAATCATCGAGGACGACGCGTATAGTAGCCTCATCGCGGAACCGCTGCCATCTCTGGCTTCAATGCAGCCCGAGATCGTCTACCATGTAGCCAGCTTGTCCAAATGCTTATCGCCTGCCCTCCGGGTCGCTTTTGTTGCCGTCCCCGAAGTCTATACACACGTGGTCGCTAACGCGATCCGGGCGTCAGCATCTATCGTTTCTCCGCTCACGAGTGCGCTGGCCTGTCAGTGGATAGAGACTGGGGTGGCTGATGCCGTCAGAGGGGCAATCGTCAAGGAGACGATGAAGCGCCTCGATATCGTCAAGACGTGCCTCCCGTACGACTTCGAATCTTCTCCAGGCGGTTTCCATGTCTGGCTAAACGTCCCCGAACCGTGGACGCGGAATGAGTTGGCTACCAAACTTCGTTTGATTGGGACCGGCGTCGTTACAAGCGAAGCATTTGCAATCGAGTCCGCTCCTGAAGCCGTGAGGCTGGCACTCGGTGCTCCCGTAAACTTGGAGGACCTTACTCGTGCCCTGCGGGGAATGTCGGACCTGCTCGCCAAGAGGCCCGCGTTTTCGAGGATGGTGGTCTGAGGGGAAACCGAATGTGCTCGATAAATGGGCCAAACAAAGTTTACGCTAAGAACGTATGGGTTCCGCTTCCGCAGATGTCCTGTCGGTAGTGCCGTTGTGTATTTCACTTGGCTGAATCAATTTCCTGTCTTGACAGGGGTAACATGGACGAACGCATTGACGGCAAGAGCCCCGACACAAGCGCAGTTGCTCGTTCTGGTCAAGCCCTCAGTTTCTCTAATCGCGCTCGCAGCGGTAAGGCCATCGCGATAATCCAGCTCTTGAAATGATCCAAACCATTGACCCATCATTGTCGCTTAGTCGTCACTAATTTCATTCAACAAACTATCAAGACGCTTCTTTGGGCCAAGCCTCACAGCTTCCAGCAAAAGTATCTTGGCAAAGGTGTATTACCAACCTAGGAGGCATCGCAGAGCGGGTGTTAAGCGCGCGGGCAACCTCTGAGATTGAAAGAGTTTGTTACTTTTCACCATTATCCGGGAGATTTCGCGCCGACTTGAAGTTCGCCATAACTCTCAACGTTGCAAAGGTCACGATGGTGAGCACGATAGCTGTATCGTAAGCGCCCAAGCCGACCGCAGTTCCAATTGCACCCGTTGCCCAAATGCTCGCGGCTGTTGCAGTTCCGCGGGTTCCGAGCTTGCCAACGAGGATGGCTCCGCCACCAATAAATCCAACACCGTTGATAATGCCCTCCACGATCCGGGCGGTAGCCTCGGCGCTGCCGACGGTCACTGACTCGGTGGCCTGAACGAAGCCGCAAGCCGCAATTGCGACCAACGGAAAGGTGCGCAGCCCTGCACTTCTTTCGTTACGCTCGCGGTCCCATGCAATCGGCAGCGCCAAAACATACGCAACGAGCAAAGCAACGAGGTGCGGGACGATATCCAGTTCCACGCCCAGCGAAGCAAGCCACTCATTCAATCGCGGTCCTCCTTGTAGGTTGCAACACGATAAATGTAGAGCGCAAGCGGAATGAAAAGAACCGCCGTCTAGACAGGATCAACGTATTTTTCAATAACGTCGTAGTCCTGCCCCAACAGGAAACCGTCCAGAGCCAATGCCGCGGTCCATAGCAATGTGCCGCCGTAGAGATGGATTCATCGAGCGGGAGGGTGTTCGTGCCTATACCAACCTCCGCCTTGAACTACTGTCGATGCGAGGCGATAAAGTTGACCACGGCAATGGGTACGTCGAGGATGTCCGCAGCCAATTCGGCTACGTCGTCGAAGGCATCTTCCCCGCCCATGTCTAGGATCGTACCGTTCAATCGCGGCCAACGGTCCGCGTCATTCCAATGCGGTTCACCAGTTTTTATTCCGGGGGGAGCGCTTGGTAAGGCATGGTGGGGCGTTCTCCAGTTCTGCGTTCTCAAACGCGCTTCCGGACACGGGTGGAGCGTAGGCAGAACGTCATTTTGGATAATATACCGACGTTTTGATTGCATCATATCGTAAGACGATGGACCGATTTCACCAGAGGAAACTGCGGGGGAAAAAGAAGTGCTTTCCAAAACAGCCGGAACCATGGAGCACAAGGACGACCAAAAAATTGCGTCACCCCACGGAACGTTCTACGCCGAAATGCGTTCCGGGGCTTGATGTGAGGCAGTATCAAAAATGAATGAATTCGGACTTCTTTCGATCGGCTCGGTCTATCCAACATTTTCCCCCATAGTAATTCGTAGCACCCGTAGGCGCTGCTGCGTCAACGATCAACGGCAGGTGGCCCATGACACGCGTGCGTTCGGTGTCCAGAAACCTGCCAACCTTTGCTTATGATGCCTTACGTTGCACCGACGGCATATTCCGGCTAACGATATCGCCCTCTTCTACGCTCCTCCACTTTCGAGATTTTCATGAAAACGTCCAATGCTGCGGCGCCTTCTCGGCGGACCCTCGGCCTCGACCCGTCGGTCTCCTTCAGTCTACTGACCGCGCTGGCGTTTTTCGTCATCAGCGCCGGGGTTTCCTGGTATAATGTGCAAACCCTGCGCTCGAACAATCAGCGTGTCGTTCATTCGCATGAGGTCATCGTCGGGCTGTCGGACCTTCTGTCTTACATCCAGGACGCCGAAACGGGCCAACGCGGCTTCCTGCTGACAAACAGCGACCGATATCTTGAGCCTTACAACACGGCGATCAATGCCATTCCAAGGCGCCTGGAGGCGCTCGCCGGCTTGATCAGCGACAACGCTTCGCAACAGCAGAGGCTCGTGACGCTGAAATCGCATGTTGATGGCAAACTGTCCGAGTTACGTGAGACCATTGAGCTTCGGCGCACACAAGGCGCCGAGGCTGCGCTTGCGGTCGTCAATTCAGACCGCGGCAAGGTGGAGATGGATGCCGTGCGCACGCAACTGACCGCGATGCGGCAGGAAGAGGCTCGCCTGCGAGGATTGCGGCTCAGCGAGATGGAGAGCGCATACACGACAGCTTTCGCCAGCAGCATTCTCGCTGGTCTGCTCGGCGTCCTTCTGACGATCGCAATCGCAGTCCTGGTGCGTCAGGCGACACTATCGAGGCGACGGCAGAACTGGCTGCAGTCCGGTGAAGTCGCATTGAACACTGCCGTGACGGGCGATCGGCGAACCGAAGACCTTGGCGACAGCATTCTCGATTTCCTCACCCGCTATACCGGCGCTGTTGCCGGCGCTATCTTTGTGAAGGACGATGATCAATTCCAGCGCGTCTCGACCTGGGGCGTTCCCAATAGTGCAAGCATACCGGAGCATTTCAAGGCGAAAGAAGGCTTGCTCGGCGAAGCGGTCGCAGCAGGCAAGCCGATCATCATCGAACACCTGCCGGATGGATATCTTGCGTTCGGATCAGCGCTCGGTGCCGACAAGCCACGTCATCTGATGATAATACCGGGCAGCATTGACGGCGCGGTGAACTCGGTCATCGAGCTTGGCTTCCTTCGTCCGGTCGACGACACCATCCTTACCCTGCTTGACCAGGCATCCGCCTCGATTGCCACGGCCGTACGATCGGCGAAATACCGCAGCGATCTTCAGAACCTCCTGCGCGAGACACAACGGCAGGCCGAGCAGTTGCAGGTGCAGGGCGAAGAGTTGCGGGTCTCCAACGAGGAGCTTGAGGAACAAGGCCGGGCACTGAAGGAATCACAGGCGCGACTGGAGCAGCAGCAGGTCGAACTCGAGCAGACGAACTCGCAGCTCGAAGAACAGGCCCAGCAGCTCGAAGGTCAGCGCGATGACCTCGAGCGGGTCAACGCCTCCGTCCAGCTCAAGGCGCGCGAGCTTGAACAGGCAAGCCGATACAAATCCGACTTTCTCGCCAACATGTCGCATGAGCTGCGAACACCGCTCAACTCGTCACTCATTCTGGCGAAACTTCTCGCCGACAACCCGGACGAAAATCTAACAGCCGAGCAAGTCAAATACGCCCAGACCATCCAGTCGTCGGGCAATGATCTCCTCAACTTGATCAACGACATTCTTGATCTCTCCAAGATCGAGGCAGGCCATGTCGATATCAGACCGGAACCGGTGTCGCTCGAAAGGCTGGTCGGCAGTTTGAGACAGCTGTTCGATCCAGTTGCTAAATCAAAGGGGCTTGGCTTCGAAATCGGGATCGCTCCCGAGGCACCGGCGGTGATCGAGACCGATCCGCAACGTCTCGAGCAGGTCATCAAAAACCTGTTGTCGAACGCATTCAAATTCACCGAAAAGGGTAAGGTCTTCCTGTCGCTCCGAAGTGCCGCCAACGATCAGCTGGCACTGGCGGTCACGGATACCGGCATCGGCATCGCCGAGGATCAGCAACGCAACATTTTCGAGGCCTTCCACCAGGCCGATGGCACAATCAGTCGCAGGTTCGGTGGGACCGGGCTCGGTCTGTCGATTTCAAGGGAATTGGTCCGGTTGCTGGGCGGCGCCATCCATCTGACAAGTCGGCACAATCATGGCAGCACCTTCACGGTGGTCATTCCGACCTCTTATGACCCGTCGCATGTCGTGTCGCGCGATATCCGCACCGCGGATCCCGTCGCCAAGCATCAGCCGGAAGTCACCGAAGAAAAGCCCGCTCCATACGCACACAGTCATCAGATTGTCGAAGACGACAGGGCGGTCGCGGGCGACGGTCGGCGCACTTTGCTTGTCATCGAAGACGACGACACCTTTTCATCGATCCTGCGTGATCTCGCCCGCGAAATGGGGTTCCGCGCGCTTGTGGCGGGAACGGCGCATGAGGCGCTGGAGCTTGCCAAACAGCATATGCCGCACGCGATCGTGCTAGATGTCGGGTTGCCGGACCAATCCGGCCTGTCGGTCCTTGATCGCCTGAAGCGCGATGTCCGCACGCGGCATATTCCCATCCACATCGTTTCGGCAGACGACTATACGGAGACCGCGCTTTCGCTCGGCGCCGTCGGCTACATCATGAAGCCGGTCCAGCGCGAGCAACTGGTCGATGTGTTGCAAAAGCTCGACGCAAAACTGTCGCAGGGCGTTCATCGCGTCCTGATCGTCGAAGACAATGAAGTTCAGCGTGAGGCGGTGGCAAAGCTCCTAACCTCGCATGACGTAGAGACCGTAAGTGCAGGAACCGCGGCCGAATGCTTGACTCTTCTCAAGGAGCAGACATTCGACTGCATGGTGCTCGACCTGTCCCTGCCCGACGCATCCGGCTATTCCCTTCTGGAAACGATCAGCCGTGACAGCAGCCATTCCTTCCCGCCGGTCATCGTCTATACGGGGCGCGTTCTGTCCGCTGACGAGGAGCAGCGGCTGCGCCGTTATTCCAAGTCCATCATCATCAAGGGCGCCAAGTCGCCGGAACGTCTCCTCGACGAAGTGTCCCTGTTCCTGCATCAGGTCGTCTCCGAATTGCCCGACGAACAGCAGAAGATGATCCGCAAGGCGCGCAACCGCGATGCGCTCATGGAAGGTAGACGAATCCTCATCGTCGAGGATGACGTCCGAAATGTCTATGCACTGACCAACATCTTGGAACCGCGTGGCGCTATCATCGAAATCGCCCGTAACGGTCAGGAGGCCCTCGACAAGCTTGAGCAGGCCAAAGGTGATCCGGAAAAGGCTGTCGACCTTGTGCTGATGGATGTGATGATGCCTGTCATGGATGGTCTGACGGCGACACGCGCCATCCGCAGGAATCCAGAATGGAGAAAACTTCCGATCATCACCCTGACCGCCAAGGCCATGCCGGATGATCAGCAGCGCTGCATCGAGGCCGGCGCCAACGATTACATGGCAAAGCCGCTCGACGTGGAAAAGCTGCTCTCCCTCGTACGCGTGTGGATGCCCCGGTGATCGAGACATTCGAAAAGGTCGAGGACATCGAAATCCGGCTACTGCTTGAAGCGCTTTACCTGCGCTATCATTACGACTTCCGGAATTATGCCACGGGATCGATCAAACGCCGTTTGCGCCAGGCGCGGGAACAATTAGGCTTTGCAACGATCTCGGCAATGCAGGAACGCGCCCTGCATGACGAAAACATGTTACCGAAGCTTCTCGGCTATCTGACCGTCCAGGTTAGCGAGATGTTCCGGGATCCGGGCTATTTCCGGGCTATCCGCGAGGTCGTCGTGCCGCATCTGAGGACCTATCCCTCCCTCAAGATCTGGATTGCCGGCTGCAGCGGCGGCGAGGAACTCTACTCAATGGTCATCCTGTTTCGGGAGGAAGGGCTGGAAGATCGGACGATCTTTTATGCCACCGATATCAATCAGGATGCATTGCAAATCGCCGAAGCCGGCGTTTACGATGTCGATCGCATCCAGCTGTTTACCGAAAACCACCGCAAATCCGGTGGCAGGTCATCCCTGTCGGACTATTACAGCGCCGGTTACGGGCGGGTGTCGTTTGACCGGACATTGCGCGACCGCGTGGTGTTTTCCGATCATAGTCTTGTGACCGACGCGGTCTTTGGTGAAATGAACCTGATTTCATGCCGCAACGTCATGATATACTTCGACAAAGTGTTGCAGGATCGCGCAGTCGGTCTGTTTCGTGATTCACTTGCCCGCAAGGGCTTTCTGGGCATCGGCGCTAAGGAAAGTCTTCGTTTTTCGGCACATGCAGACGACTTCAACGAATTTGTCCGCCAAGAAAAAATTTATCAGAGGATCGGCAAATGATACCAGCCGATCCAAAAGCGGTGGTAATTGGGGCGTCTGCCGGCGCGCTGGAAGCTCTGACGAGCATCCTGCCAACGCTGTTAGGGGAGTTTCGCCTCCCCATCATGATCGTCGTGCATATTCCGCCCGACAAGCGCAGTGTGCTGGCAGAGCTTTTTCGCGCCAAATCCAGCATCGAGGTCATAGAGGTTGAAGACAAGGAGCCGATCCGGCCGGCAACGGCGTATTTCGCGCCACCGGATTACCATCTCCTTGTCGAGGACCAAGAGACCTTGGGCCTGACCAATGAAGAGCCGGTCCTGTTCTCCAGACCTTCCATCGATGTGCTGTTTGAAAGCGCCGCAGATGTCTACGGAAGTGCGGTCGTGGCCGTACTTCTAACGGGCGCAAATCACGATGGTGCCAAAGGCATTTCTGCAATCGCGAGGGCTGGCGGCCATGTCATCATTCAGGATCCGCAGACTGCATTTGCCGCCGCAATGCCCGAAGCGGGCCTGGCGTTGTGCCCCGACGCGACAGTCCTGTCGCTCGATGGCATATCTGAATATTTGAGGAGGATCGGCTGATATGGGCCAGGTTTCGTTTCTTTTGGTGGACGATCTCGAGGAGAACCTGATCTCTCTCGAAGCCCTGCTTCGTCGTGACGGTCTCAACCTGCTTAAGGCCCGCTCGGGCGATCAAGCACTGGAGCTTCTCCTAGAACACGACGTGGCGCTCGCCCTGATCGACGTTCAGATGCCCGGGCTCAACGGCTTCGAACTGGCCGAACTGATGCGTGGAAACGAACGCACGCGTCGGGTGCCGATCATTTTCGTCACGGCTGGGAATACAACTGATAGCCGGTGGCGGTTTCAGGGCTACGAGGCGGGCGCCGTCGATTTCATTCAGAAGCCGATCGAGCCGGATGTCCTGCGGAGCAAAGCAGAGGTTTTCTTCGAGCTTTATGGCCAGCGCCAGCAGATCGCAGCACAGCGTGACGAGTTGCAACAACAAGCCGAGGCGCTGAAGGATGCTGATCGTCGCAAAGACGAGTTTCTGGCCACGCTGGCGCATGAGTTGCGAAACCCGCTTGCGCCACTGCGGAATGGCCTCGACATTTTACAACGCAATCCCAATGGAGGGAATGCAGCAGAGATCCGCGACATGATGGATCGACAGCTTGTCCATCTGGTCAGACTTATTGACGATCTTCTCGATGTATCGCGTGTCAGCCAAGGTAAAATCGAACTTCGGAAAAACACGGTGCGCATCGATGAAATTATAAGGGCGGCCATGGAATCCAGCCGACCGCTGATCGACGGCGCCGGTCACAAGCTGACGATCGAGATGCCGAGCGATGTCCTGTGGGTAGATGGCGATAAGGTGCGATTGTCGCAAGCGATCTCGAACCTTTTGAACAATGCAGCCAAATACACACCCGAAGTTGGACTGATCGATCTCCATGTGAGCCATGACGGGCAGCAGGTGGCTATTCGGGTCACTGACAACGGCGTCGGCATTCCGCCAGACATGCAATCGAAGGTCTTTCATCTGTTCACGCAGATCGACGATCACTTGCAGCGATCGCAGGGGGGGTTGGGTATCGGCCTTGCGCTGGTCAGGCAACTTGTCGAAATGCACGGCGGTTCGGTTGACGCCTACAGTTCCGGCCCCGGCAAGGGGAGCCGGTTTACGATCAGGCTTCCCATGGCGGCTGCGCCAGAGCAGCCGGAGGTCGCGCTACCGCAGAACCAGGAAACGGCATCCTTCCGTTCCCTTAGAGTGCTCGTGGTCGATGACAATCCGATTATCGCCGACACGCTGGGCATGATGCTGGAAGACATTGGCCACGAGTTCGAAGCAGTCCACGATGGCCGCGAGGCCCTAGATGCCGCACGGCACTACCGTCCGGATGTCATTCTACTCGATATCGGTCTGCCGGGGATGAACGGTTACGAGGTCTGCAAAGCCTTTCGGGGCGAGCCCGACTTCGTACATATACCAATCATCGCACAGACCGGCTGGGGTCAGGATCGCGACAAGGAGCTGGCAACGGAGGCTGGGTTTGATTTTCATCTGACAAAACCCGTTCCCCTTGAGCAACTCCAAAAGGTGTTTGCCGGACTTTAGGCTGAACGGCTCGCTTGCGGGATTGGATCAAGAAGCCAATATATCTAGGTGGATGGTTCAGCGCGCCAGTCGCTCGTTAAGTCTTAGCGTGAACTGCTGAGATCGGTAGAGTCATGTTATCGGTTTCACGAGTTTCATCGCCGACGCTGGCTTCAAGCAAAGGACCGAGCAGTAGAGCTCTTGAGCGGAGCCGAATTAACGACGCCGCTCTTCTAGTAGGTCTGGCGCGATATTCTAGAGAGGTCAGGACCTAGAAGGCTAAATCCTCGCGTTCCTGGCCTCCGGCCTGCCGCTGATGGAGGATGATCGTCGGTTTTCGGTGCATGGGCCACAGGGGACACGGATCACTGCCCAAACGCTAGTTTTATGTCATGCATCTGATCACTCAACATCAGGACGGTGAGACTGCTTAGCTAGCTGGCTGCCCTGGACGGCGCTTCCTCCAGATCGTTGCCGCAGCAAGACCTGCACCGCAGTAGCTCGACGGTAGTGGGGTTGCGACAAAGCACATCTAGTGTGCGGTGCACTCAAGCTAACCAAGCATCTCGCGGTAGACTGCTCTAAAAGCCCAGCGCCCATCAAAGGTGCTTCGTAGACACAGTGGCGAGCGATGCCGCATCCTGCACAAGCGCAGAAGTTGCTCGTTCCCACGCCCCATCGTCCGCGTTGAGAGCCGTCTGAAGCCAGGCAAGTGTCAGGCGCCGCGTCGCTTCCAGTACGTCTGGGGATTCTGTTTCCGTTTCCTTTGCGTCAAGTGAGGCGATTCCGCCCAAGCCGTGACCGACGCCATGCATGGTCAGCATTGCTTTAGCGCCCGGCGCATCGTGAAACGCATCTGCATGCCACTCAGGGCCGCGGGTGGTGAAATGTGGATTGTCCATATCACTACAGACAACGAGGCTGTTTGTCTTCAAGGTCGAGAAGTCGACATCAAAGAATGGAAACCGAGCAGCGTTCTCTTCGGTGATATCCTTGCCGCCGCGGCCCGGCGTTGTCAGGAGAATGCCCGTCGAGATGCGAGGATCAGAAAAATCCTCACCATTCAGCTGCGCTCCCAGCAGAAGTCCAACGGTATGGCCGCCAAGGGAATGACCGACTACACCGATGCGTGAATGATCCATCCGGCCCGCGACAGCGGTAGCCTGCCGCTCGACCTCGCCCAAATGGTCGAGGATTGCCTTTATCTCCTCAACACGCTGGCGCCAGAAAAATGGTGCGCCCGGGGAATCCTTCGGTAGGCCGCCGACCCGCGAACTCGCATGGGTCGGCTGGATCACGACGAAGCCTCTTTCCGCCCAAAACTGGACGAGGGGAGCGTAGCCATCCTTAGAGGGGATATAGTTTGAAGGGCCGTAGCCATGCGACAGCAGCACGATCGGCAGCTTGTGGCCGCTCGCGGGCGCGGTCAGCCGCAGTTCCAGGGGCTGGCGGCCCGGCATCAGAAGTCGGATCGGCGTGTAGGCGACAGTGAGAGCGGCTTCAGGCGTCGGAATACGCTTGGCGAGATTGATCAGATTGTTCATGGCTCTGGACCTTCAAAGGAGGGTTTCGGATGGTGACGTTCAAGCGAGCAAATGAGCCGCTTCGCGGTACGAGGTTTCCGCATCAGTGCCGGCGGGGATCTTCATCGGCGCGTCACTCTCAGTCACAGACCGCCAGACGGCCTCTGCAACCGCATCCGCTGTCGTAACCTCTTTGTCCGAACGCAGCTTCGTCATGTAGTCGTCGACGAAGGCGGTGTAGGGCTCGGGAATTTCCATGCCCATGCGCGAGACAGCATTCTTGCCGAAGCCGGTCGTCGGCGCCGAGCCAGGCAAAACAAGTTTTGCGCGGATGCCGAACAGAGCCGCTTCGAGCGCAAGGCTCTCCGTAAACGCGTTGAGCGCTGCCTTGCTGGCGCTGTAGACCGAGAGAGCGGGCAACGGCCTTATCGTGACGGCGGAGCTGACATTAACGATGACGCCGGAACGACGGACTCGCATCTGCGGGAGGAAAGCCTTTGTCATCGCCATTGCGCCGAAGACATTCGTCTCGAACAGTTCGCGCACCTTCGAAAGATCGGTGCCTTCGAGCACATTCAGCATGCCGACGCCGGCGTTGTTGACCAGAGCATCGATCGTGCCGGCGGCTTTGACCGCCTCAGCAATGCTGTCCGTGCTGGTGACATCCAGCGGCAGGATTTCGAGCCCGTCGTTCGAAGGCAGAAGGTCCTTTTGCGGCGTGCGCATGGTTGCGACGACGTGCCATCCGACGTTCAAGAATTTCTGTGCGATGGCGAGGCCAAAACCGGACGAGCAACCGGTGACGAGGATCTTTGGCATGTTCCGTCTCCTGACATTTGACTAGGCTGAAGATGGACCTAATAACCCGGACCTGCTATAGGCGTACGTCCGAAAGCGTTTAGCGAAAGTCCGAATTTATGGCCGATCCGGTTGCTGAGGTGGTTTCATTGTTGAAGCCGAGCCCGTCGATCTCAAAGCTGGTGACGGGCGGCGGTCGGTGGATGGTTGAGCGCACGGAGCTCGAAAGCCCCTTTTACTGCGCCGTGGTCGAGGGCCGTTGCCTGATGACGATAGCCGGTCGTGAGGCCATGGTGCTGGCTGCGGGCGACTTTGTCCTGGTTCCGAAGATCTTCTCGTTCATGATGAGCAGCATGGAGCCGCCGCCACGGGGCGCACTTGCCCAGCGCCTGGAGACCAGCCCCGGTGTCTTTCGTCTGGGCGATCCGGAAGGGCCGGCGGAGATCAAGGCACTGGTTGGTCATTGTCAGTTCGGCTCGGATGACAAGGCCCTTCTCGTATCACTGCTGCCGGAGGTCATCCATGTTCATGGTGAAGAGCGACTGACGGCTCTCGTCCGGATGATTAACGAGGAGACGAGGGCCGACCGTGCCGCGCGTGAGATGGTGCTCCATCGCTTGCTCGAAGTGTTGTTCATCGATGCAATACGGTCGGCCGCAAGCGCCAAGGCACCGCCGGGTCTCCTGCGTGGCATGGCCGATCCATTGCTGGCGCCGACATTACGCCGTATTCACGCAGATCCAGGTCGCAGCATCACGGTGGAGACGCTTGCCCAAGAGGCTGCCATGTCTCGTTCGACCTTCTTCGATCGTTTCCGCAAGGAGGTAGGCGTCGCGCCGATGGAATACGCAACAGGGTGGCGGATGGCCTTGGCGAAGGAGCTTCTTCGCAACGAGGTCGCGATGGCGGAAATCGCTGAACGCGTCGGCTATGGCTCGACGAGCGCTTTCAATGTCGCCTTTAGCCGGCATGTGGGGATGCCGCCTGGGGCTTATTCTCGCGCAATCGCTGCCGCGTAAGCATGTATGACCTTTTGAAAGGCTGGCTAGCGAAGCTTCAGCAGCCGACCGCCGCGCGTCATGAACTCGCAACTGTGCGAAAAGCTTAACAAGTGGTGAGGCGGCACTCGCGTCATCGATGCGATGGAGCCGATATACTTTCCGAAACCTTGTTTACCCTAAGTGCGTAGTTGACCGTCGATATCTGCGTATATTTTCAGCGGGTGACTGCACCCGTTTCTGCGACACGGCCGATCGGGTCTCTTAATCGCCCTCGCAAGCATCGGCTGCGCATAGCACCCCTGCGCGAGGCGTATTCTGAATCGAACAAACTGGAGTGTGGAGTGTCTTATGAATGCTCGATATAGAGACGGGCGGTCATGCCCGCGCTCGTCATGACGATCCTTAGCTTCAGCGTGATGACCGCGAGTTCCACCTCGGCCGCCCTGGCTGTGGAAGAAGCGGCAACGTCCGGTACGGTGATTTCTCACAGGCCGCACAACATTTCACCGCAGATCAGGGACGCGCAGAGCTCATCGTCCACACCATTCAATCAATGTCCGGAGACCTTATAACGGCATCGAGCCTTCTTTTTGTGCCAGACGGACCGGCGCCACACGGTGGATGGCCAGCGATTGCCTGGGCACATGGGACGACGACACCTGGCAATAAGCTGTGCGCAGCCAGCCTCACAGATGAACTTGATGGTTGGCGCCACGGTCTCCAGGATCAAACAGTCCCGCAATTTGAATTGGAAGGAAGGCGACATTGTTGTTGCCTTACTCGGGTTGGCATACCCATGCCATCTCCGACGGAAGCGATTTGCGAGACATCGATCCGCATGCCGCTCCGATCTCGACCGGACTGCGTGTCCTGGGCATGACCCGCTTCTCAGCCTATGCGGGCCTGCGCAACATCGGGCGCCCGAAGCCCGGAGAGTGTTATCGTCGCCGCAGCCAGCGGAGGGGGTGGCTCAGTCGTTGGTTAGCTGGCCAGGATCGACGGCGCGCGCGCCATTGGAATAGCCGGGGTGCTCAGAAGTGTGCGTTCGTCAAAAACGAACTGGGCTTTAACGCCGCGATCAATCACCGTGATTCAGACTCCGCGCAACAGCCCGCCGAGGCCTTCCCGTATGGGATCGATGTCTATTTCGCAAACGTCGGCGGCGCCGTCTGGAATGCGGTCATCCCACTCCTCAACAATTGCGCGCGTGTGCCACTCTGCGGAATGATCTCCCACTACAATGACGAGGCCCTGGGACCGCCATCCGTTGACCGGCTTCCTTCTTCCATGAAGGTCATTCAGCAGAAAAGCATCACGGTTCGAGGTTTCATGAACGTGGAGTTCATTGAGCAGCAACCCACCTTCTTGAGGAAGCCGCTGGTTGGGTCGCTGACGCAGGTTGAAGTATCGAGAGGACATTGTGGACGGTCTCGACAACGCTCCCACAGCATTCATAGGTCTTCTTGAAGGGCGCAATTTCGGCAAGCTGGTCGTTAGGGTGTAGGACCGCTAGTAGACGACGGCGCGATCGTCAGGGAGCTAGCCTCGCTGGCGATCGTATTCTATTTGCGCTCGCTCGAGCTCCGGGCCGTAGGTCATGGACCAGGCGTATAGCGCCTCGAAGGGCTGCTGAAGCGAGCGGCCGAGCGCGGTGATGGTATATTCGACGCCGACCGGCGTCGTGGTCGTTAGAACTTCACGGCGGATGAGCCCGTTGCGCTCCAGTCTTTTCAAAGCTTCGGAAAGCGCTTTATGCGTGATCCCATCGAGGCGCCGCATGATCTCGTTGAACCGTGACGGTCTGGTGCATAATACAGTCAGGATCAGCACAGACCACTTGTTAGCGATCTGCTCCAGCACCGGCCGGGCCTTCTCGACGTCCAACAAAGCTTCAACCGAGACAGGCTTGGGCCGGCTAGGCATGCTGGCTTTGGTGGACACGCCTCCGTCATTCAATGACATAGGTATACTCCGCGATATCTGCTTTACACATAGTGCGTAATTGACCGTAGGTATCGAAAATATATCTGATTCCATTATCAGTGATGGAGTTAGCATGAACAGTTTAGCAAACAAGATTGCACTCGTTGTTGGGGGCGTCGGTGGCATAGGCGGAGCCATTTCGCAGAGATTTGCCAGCGAGGGCGCGGTGGTCTACGCGACCAGCCGCAAGGGCGGAGAGAAGAACATTTCAGAAGCAGAGGCCACTGGCGGAATCCGGGTCATTCAAGCGGACGCCAACGAAAAGTCCGATCTGAAGGGCGTCATCGAGCATATCCGGTCGAAAGAAGGCCGCATTGACATACTTGTCGTGAACGCGGGCTTGTCCGAATACGCACCGCTCGAAGAGATTTCGGACGACCATTTCGATCGGGCATTTGGGCTGAACGTCCGATCCCTCGTATTGGCAGTGCAGGGTGCGGTCGACCTCATGCAATCCGGCGGAACCATCGTCCTCATCGGCTCTATTGCGGGCGACATCGGCACGAAGGGCTATGGCGTGTATGGAGCGACGAAAGCAGCAGTCCGTTCGTTTACGCGTACCTGGGCCAACGAACTTGCTCCCAGAGGCGTTCGCGTCAACGTCGTCAGCCCTGGACCGACTGACACCGCGATGATGGCAAGCGCCTCGCAGGAGGTGCGAGATGCACTGTCCAACATGATCCCTCTTGGACGCATGGGGAGGCCCGAAGAGGTGGCCGCGGCCGCGCTCTTCCTGGCAGGCGACGAGAGCAGTTTCACGACGGGTGCAGAGCTCGTTGTCGACGGAGGCATGGCACAGGTCTGACGCCAGCCTTCCGGCGTCAAGAGCATCTAAGCTACACCATCGGTCACACTGCAGACCAGATCCTCCGGAGATGAAGTATGCCCGTCTCTGGAGGGACAATGCTTGAGTTCAGTATCAGCTGATCGCGCCGAGCGACCAATTTCCGTTGATTCGTGGCAACCACAATTGAAGGTCTTGATGAGATCCGGACGATCGACCCCGTAGTAAGCTACGGTGGCGACAACGACGTCTAAATTTCAATTTCCAATCATTATCATCAACAGGACGGGCAGCTTCACTGAGAGGAGCAGTGTGACGATGTGTGATCCATCAAGATCCAAATGTCTGAACCCTGCTACAGGCTGCTGGGCCAAGCTGCACATCGTCCAAGAAGCAACTCACGGCTTCAGGTTGAACCGAAACCGCGCGAGACATCTCCTTTCAGCGATAGAAGGGGCGCCGTCAGCACCCCCTCGATCGCTTCTACCTAGGTGGTTTCCTTCTGCTCAAAAATCCTCCCAGTCATCTTTGGCCATAGCTGGCACGGCCACTGCCGCAGCACTGCGGCCGCCGCCGAAGGCTTGGGCGATCTTGCTGACCATACCACGCGCCGGCGACGGGCGGGCGACGGATTGGCTGGAAGCTGACCGCACCGGAGCAGCCATGACCGAAGCGGTCTGGTGCAGTGCCGCGGTCTGGTAGGACGACTGCATCGCGGTGGCGCCTCCCAGCTGGAATTGCCCGACGATCTCGCGCAGGCGTCCGGCTTCGGTGGCAAGCGTGGCGCCGGCGGCGTTGGCTTCCTCCACCATGGCGGCATTCTGCTGGGTCACCTGGTCCATCTGGTTGACCGCAGTATTGACCTCCTGCAGGCCGAGCGACTGTTCGCGCGCCGAAGTGGCGATCGCATCCATGTGCTCGTTGATGGTGACCACATAGCGCTCGATCGTCTTCAAGGCGTCGCCCGTGGCGTTCACCAGCTTGACGCCGGTTTCCACCTCGATCGTCGACTTGCCGATCAGGTCCTTGATCTCCTTGGCGGCACTGGCCGACCGCTGGGCAAGCTCGCGCACTTCCTGGGCGACAACCGCAAAGCCCTTGCCGGCTTCCCCGGCACGCGCCGCTTCCACGCCAGCGTTCAAGGCGAGCAGGTTGGTTTGGAAGGCGATGTCGTCGATCACGCCGATGATGTTGGAGATCTGGCCCGACGACTGCTCGATGCGGCCCATCGCATCCACGGCATTGGCGACCACGGCACCCGAGTGGCGGGCACTGTCGTTGGCCTGGATGGCGACCGCGCGCGCTTCTTCCGCCCGCTTGGTGGAGTTGGCGACATTGGTGGTGATCTGGTCGAGCGCGGCTGCGGTTTCTTCCAGCGAAGCCGCCTGCTGTTCGGTGCGCTTGGACAGATCGTCTGCACTCTGGCTGATTTCACGCGAGCCGCTATCGATCGCGCTGGTCGCCTTGGCCACCGAGCCCAGCGTGCCGCGCAGCTGCTCCACCGCCGCGTTGAAGTCGGCGCGCAAGCTCTCGAAGTCGGACGCGAAGGGGCGTTCCAAGGTGAAGGTCAGGTCACCGGCGGACAGGTGCTTCAAGCCGGTTGCCAAGCCATTGGTGGCTTCCGCCATGGCTTCGGCGCGAAGGCGCTCCTGCTCGGCATTGCGTCGGCGCTGGTCTTCGGAAAGGTTGCGCTGTTCTTCCGCTTCCCGCTCCAGCGCTTGCGTCTTCAAGGCATTGTCCTTGAACACCTGTACGGCCTTGGCCATTTTGCCGATTTCATCAGGGCGACCGTCGCCGGTGATCTCCGCATGAAGATCCCCCGAGGCCAGCCGGCCCATCGTGCCGGTCAAGCGACCGATCGCATTGCCGAGCGACTTGGCGAACAGAAGGAAGCCGAGCGACGAGAGCAGCGATACAACAACAGTGCCGGCTATCGTCATCCAGGTGGCAGCTTCAGCGTCCTTGACGGCAGACGTCACATCGGAAGCAATCTCGATCACGCCGATCTTCTCGCCGGAGAAGTTCGTGAATGGCGTCGCTTCTACCCGGTAGATGCTCTCGCCGAGCGTCATTTGCTGCCGAACAGCGTCGCCATCATAGGCAGACTTCAGCTGATCCTCGGTGAGGAGCACCGTGTCTGCAGTCGAGGCTTGCTTCTGGAACTTCCCATCAACCAGGACATGCACATTGATCTGTCCGCCCATGCGGTCGGCCAGTGGTTTGAAGTAATCGTTGGTCAGGCTGGTGCCCGCGTCCACGATACCGATGACCTTGCCATCACGGACGACTGGCGCCGATGCAAACATGCTGACCGCGGTGCGGCCTGGCTCGGTGCCGGCAACCAGCTTCCCGCTGGCTAGTGCGGCGACGATTGTCTTGCGGCTGCCCTTCATATCGTCGCCGAACTTATCGGGCGTGTGGATCCGCGCGACTGCTTCGCCGGCAGCGTTCACGAAGGTGATGAGCTGAACGTTACCTTCGCTGACGATGTTTCCCATGCTGTTGGCGTAGCGCGCGATAATCTCTGCGCGGGCGTTGCTCTCGATGAGACTGGCAATCTCCGGCTCGCCTGCAATCGCAAGGGCAAGCGCTGAAGTGGCCTTCTTCTGCGCAATCATGTCGGTGTCGAGGAGAGCCTTGTCGCCCAGCGCTTCGCGCGTCAGAGTGTCTTCCTTGGCAGCTTCCTGACCGTACCATGCCGTTCCACCAATGACCGCGCTCGAGAACAGCACGGCGGCAAAACCACATGCCGTGATCTTGACCCAAAGCGGCTTCCTAACTTTATTCTCAGACACTGCTTGAACTCCCCCATAAGCAACGCGCTCGCGTCTGCGAACATGTAGAACAAAGATCAATTTTTACTGAATGACCCTTGTTTGCCCCTACAATTCTGGGGTTTGGCGACTGTACTTGATGAGGAGTGGCATTCGATGCCGCGCAGATCATCTACGTCCTGCCACTTACTTGGCGGTAGGACTGTCCTCCCAGCCACTTAACCAGATCAGAGGTTCTAGGAACGATCCCCGACGTCATGAGCAACACTACTCCGGCACGCTGACGACACGTATCTTGCCGTCAAAGACCGAGACAGAAGCTATGGCACCGGCCACATCATTCGCAGGCGATGCATCTCCCTTATGCTCAAAGCTATTAGGGGATGCTTCAAACACCCAGGCCCGTTAGCTTTTCCAGAAGGCTCGACACCTTCAAGATTGATTAGGAGGTGCTTTCTCTTCGAATGCGTTGACGAACCGAGACGCTAGCGAGAGGAAGCCTCTGAGCGGTGAGCTGGACGTATCGCATCATCTCTGGCTCATGAACCCAACCAAAACGCCCACGGACGGTGAGGAATGATGCGCCACGCCGGCTGCAGCTATCTTATGCTGAAGGGAAAGTACTTCGCGTTGATGGTGTCGTAGGTTTCATTGGCCTGGATCGCTTCCAGCGCCTTGTTCAAGCGAGCGAGGAGATCTTTGTCGGTGGGCCGGACGGCGATACCGGCTCCGTCGCCGAAGAAGTCGGCGTTCTTGATGTCCGGGCCGTAGAACTGGCAACAACTTCCAGCCTTGGTGTTGGTGAGCCAGTCATAAACCGCAAGCTTGTCTTCGAGAATGATGTCAACACTTCCGTCCGCAAGGCTCTTGTAGAGATCGGGAGAGGCATGCACCACCTTGGCTGGCATGTCGCCATAGAAGGCTTTGGCATAGGCTTCCTGCGACGTGGCGGCCGTGACACCCAGTGTCAAGCCCTTAAGGTCGGCGGGCGAGGTCCCCGCGGTGGCAGTGCCTTTCCTGACAATAAAGATGGAAGGACTGTCATAGTACGGTTGAGTGAAGGCAACCTTCTCGCGACGTTCAGCACTCATGGACATCGACGAGACGATGGCATCGGAGCGGCTTTCGAGCAGAGCGGGTATCATGCTCGTCCACTCCTGGATCACGAACTCGCATTTCAGCTTTGCGGCGTCACATAGAGCCTTGGCGACATCCACATCGAAACCCTGAAGCTGGTTGTCAGAGTCGATATAGTTGAACGGCGGAAAGCCCCCTTCCACCGCAATGCGGATCGTGTCCGCCGCCGTATCGGATCCTGTCGCGGACCCAACCGTGAAGAATGGCAACATAAAGGCCGCGGTTAGAACGACCAGCCGGAAAGCAGCGCTGCGCATGAACATCCTTGACCCTCGCGTGATGGGAACCCCGCCGTTATCCAAGCATACGCGGGTTAAGAAGAATCCTTCGCATTCGCTTACTTTGGAAGCTGCTTGAAAAGCCTTTCGTAAACAATGTTGGTCAGTATCGTGTTGTCTGGGAGAAGATGACGTGCCTGCTGAGCCACATCCTATAGCCGTTAAGTCCCGCAGCATCTGGACGTCATCCAGCTTCACCTTGATGCTGCTCGCGGTCAGTGGGCTCGCAATCCTTGGTCTGGTTTTTCTTGCTGCCATCTGGGCAGGCACTGAAAGCGATGCAGCGGCGCTCGATCGCCAGCGGCAACTGGTGGATGCACGACTTCAAGATCAGGTGCATCGGGTGGCCCAGGAGATCCAGTTGATCGCTGCAGGCTATGCTTCGCTTCTTCCGGTGACCTCAGTCCAGGTTAGAGTCGCCTCAGCAGACGTACAACCAACGGAAAGCTCTCTTTCGGTTCAGGCATTCGACACGATCGTTAGCTCCGTGTTTGGCTACAACGCGGCCTTCCTCGTGACGCCTGAGGGTGAGCTTGCGTTTGACGCCGATGCCGATGGTGTGCGGCGCTTCAAGTGGGTCCGCCCCCTGCTACGCCCACTGATCGATGACTTGCGACACCGGCAAGTTATGTCATCACAACCAGGACAGAGCGTCGATCCGACTATTGTTCAGCTCATGCGGCTGGAGGGCCGACCATCCATTGCAGGTGTTATCGCCCTGCCCGAAGCAAAGATTGAAGTGGCATCTGCAGAGCAGAGTCAGCGACTTCCTTATCTTCTCGTTTTTCGCTTCCTTGACGGCGCCACGTTGGATGCGCTGAGCCGGGAACAGGGTCTTGCGGGTGCACGCTATGCTCGCACCGCGGATCCCGAGGAGAACGAAGTCGCTTATCAAGTTCAGGCGACGGCCACCGGAGATCCGATCGGCTACATCATCTGGGAGCCGGACCTTCCAGGTTCACGCGTGCTCGGGCGGCTGGTCCCGGTTTTATCCGTTGCGGGCTTGATCATCGCAGCGCTCTTTTTCGCGCTAATGATGCGGCTTCGCCAAAGCCTGACCGACTTGAGCGCAAGCGAACATCACGCCCGACATCTTTCCGTTCATGACGTGCTGACGGGGCTCCCGAACCGGGCGTATTTCGCGGGTCGGCTGGAAGAAGCGATCGCCGAGGTCCGCATCGACCAGCGCAAAGCCGTTATCGCGCTCATCGACCTGGACAAGTTCAAGGACGTCAACGACGTCTACGGTCATGCTGCCGGAGATGAACTTCTCCGGCTCGCCGTTTCCCGGATGAAGGCGCTCGTCGGGAGCCAAGGCACTCTGGCGAGGATCGGCGGCGACGAATTCGCCCTCCTGATCCCCCATATCGAGCAGGACGATGATTGGCACATTGCGCTTTTGCACGTGGTCGTCCGCGCGCTGGACAAGACCTTCCACCTTCGTGGTGGGGACATCGTGGTTCGCGTGGGATGCTCGATCGGTATGGCGAGCGTGGAAAGGGGAATGCTGATCAGTAGCGAGATCCTGCGCCGGGCGGACGTCGCCCTTTATGAAGCGAAGGCCACCGGACGAGGACGCGTTGTCGCCTACGATCCTTCACTCGATCATTGGGTTGAAACGCGTGAGAACCTCAAGAAGGAGCTCCGGCTGCTGTTGCAGGAAAACGCGGGCGGGAACCTGGTCGAGGCGGATCACCAAGTTGGGCATCTGGAGGTGTTCTTCCAGGGCGTGCACCATGCCAATGGACAAGCCAGCCTCTCCGGTGCGGAAGCGCTGGTGCGATGGCGCCATCCGGCTCGAGGCCTTTTGTCACCCGATCTATTCATTCCCGTTGCCCAGGAAGCCGGACTGATCGATCGACTGGGAGACTGGGTGCTGCGCATCGCCGCTCGGGAAGCGTCCGGATGGCCCGACGCGCTTACGCTGGCGGTCAACGTCTCTCCGTCACAGATCCGTCGGACCGATTTCGATACCCATGTCATGACCATACTGGCAGAGGAAGGCCTGCCGCCATCACGGCTTGAGCTCGAGCTGACCGAGGCAGCACTCTTCGACATCGACGAAAAGGTTCTCGCAAGCCTCGGGCGCCTGCGGGCGCAAGGGGTGCGCATCGCGCTCGACGACTTCGGCACCGGCTATTCGTCGCTCAGCCATCTGATCCAGTTCAACATCGATCGCATCAAGATCGACCGCGCCTTTGTCCGGCTGCTGGGGAGCCAGGCCGAAGGGGCCGCGATCGTATCTGCTGTTCTCGGGCTCAGCAGGACGCTCGGCAAGGCGACGACAGCCGAAGGCGTTGAAACCGAAGCGCAGAAAGATTTCCTTGTGGCCGCGGGCTGTACGGAGCTGCAGGGCTTTCTTCTTTCGAAGCCAATGCCCGCGCATGACTTCGCGATGATTCTTGGTCTGGATGGGAGTCACGATAGCGCGCCCTATTCCGGCCGCGACATGCCAGGGCTGAGAGCCATCTAATTCGATTGAACGTTGCGCCTCGCAGCAGCTTGATGCGACGGGTCATGATCTGGCGAAGCACCGTCCTTAATAAGCACCAGACTTAGGTAGGCGAGCTGAGGACCGCGTATGGCGCCCACTACATCCAAGCGGGTGCTGCAGAACATCCGGCCCTTCCTGGTCAGCTTGACTATCTCTCGGAGATTGCCCCACTCCGGAATGGCATGTCGACTGGATGACCTTAGGCGCAGGCCTGCGGCATCGAAGCTGGGTTGACGGCAGAACTGGAAATGCAGCTCCGGCTGGGTGCAACTGAGCCGGGCGTCCTCGTCTCGCTCTTGAAAGGATTCGAACCAACGGCCCTGTCAATTCTCAGTCACTGCAGAAACTCAAACCACCGAAATCATTGTTAGCGTAAGGCTCATGGGTGAATTAGTGCCGGCTGAAACGCCGATATCCAATCATCAAATGAAACAGTGATCTAGCCACGCAGCGGCAAGTATCTTTCCGGACTCATTTTTTCTGTCACTAAAGGGCGTCAGCGCCGCGGCGCGCAGCACCTCCGGACTCCGATTTCCGTCGTTCACGAGATTTGGCGACCCTTCTTGCTTCTCTGAGCTCGTCGAGTGTCGGGTTCCACCATCCCCGAAGCAGCTCATATTCTCCAGGCTCCGACCTCGCTGGCCAGGTATGGACGAGTTCATCAAGGGTAGAGGGTCTCCACCCGGCCCACACATGCTCTTCAGTCGCCGCCGGATGATGTTCCGCGATCTGTTCCGGATCCACGATCTCGCCCGACACATCAGTGATGACGACGATTCCATACGCTGCCGTGGCGACCGGCCTGCCAGGTGGCGGGAGGTCGTCGCTTGATACCGGTAACCTGCGCTTCTTTCGTTCGGTCAATCGACGCTTGGCTTTGGCTTCCTCCTCTGTCCCCCTGCGGGCCTCGGCACGCTTCCGGCGTTCTTCGGGCTCTGACCGTCTCGCGGCTTCCTCGATCGTCTCCCAACGGTGTTGGAGATCATCGTATGAAGCGAACGGGATTTCCCAGACTTTGTCGTCACCATTCCATCGCGCGAATGGCACCTGCCGGAGCTCATCGACAACCGTTCTGGAATACGGCGTCCTTATGCGAAAACCGCTGTCGAACACTTGCAGGTACGGGCTCAGGATCGGCTCGAACGCGAAAGCATCGCGGCCGCGCTCCTCTTCGTAGGGTTTACGACGCTCAGCCTCCAACGCAAGCCATCGTTCTATGCGCTTTCGAGCTGTTTTTCCGGGCACCGTCCAGGCCTGGAGACGGTCGCTCCACCTGGCATTTGGGAAGGTCTCCCTGAAACGCGCGACGGTCATCCGGTCGAACGTAAAGGAAACTGTCTCCAGAGGTGGGCGGTCTGCGTCGGCCTGTTCCTGGTGGTCATCGGTCATGGGAGAAGAACGATCCGCCCGCCGTCGAGTTTCCGCTAAAGCAGGATCTTCTTCAGAAAAGACTGTGCTTTTTGAGGGCCCGTGCTGGAAATCGTGTGTCCGGTTCCCCGTTCGATGTCTAGTTCCAGCTTGAAGCCGGCTGTTCCGAGCTGCGCGGCCGCGAGCCGCGAGGCCATGGGAGGGATGGTGGTGTCGTTCTCGCCATGGACCAGAAGCACGGGCGTGCTGTTGCTTACGGGCGAAACCGGCTGCGGGGGAGCAGGCCAGAGAACGCGACCAGTGCACCGACCTTCCACCTTCCAGACGCAACGGCGTCGAGCGCGACGATGGCGCCGTGCGAAACGCCGACGAAGGCGATCCGATCATGGGCGTCCGCGAACCCTTCGCGCCCGACGACATCGTTCATAAGTCCGTCGAATGCTTCTCTGGCGGTGTGGATACGCTCCGGATCGAGAGGATTGCCCTCCGTGCTGAACCACTGATGTCCGTACCTATTATGCATCGGGGCGTTTGGAGCAACGAAGCGCGTCCAGGAAGGGTAACGCGCCAGGACGATGCCAGCGGCATCAGCTGCGCGCCTGTGGCACCGATCTCAAGCAGAAAGACGATCAACGTTTTATCGGACAAAGGCTCTCGCTTTCAGGCTGATGACAAGTCGAGGGCGCTCGACCCGTAACGGGGAGCGCCCTCGTTCACCCGGACGGCCGAGGCCACGCGAAAATCATTTCACGGTGCGGCTGTCGTTGGTTTCGGGTGGTAGTCGCTAAATGAGGTTTGCAAAGCCGATCTTCAAGATCGGTTCCAGGTCGCCCTGATCACCGCCAAAGGCTTTTCGACTGAGCGTCGCGCGTGGCGACATGGACGAGAACAGCCGTCGATAGAAGTATGCCGGAGACGAGAGCGGCGATCGAAAGCAGGCCGCCGCTGGAGACATCGGCGCTTGCGCGCAAACCCGTGTTCTTCGTGAAGCTGATCTCGACTTCCACCCGTTGACGGTCGCCGTGTGGCGGAACTAATCCTGCGCGAGCTTCAGTCGCTGAGCTTGCGACCCTTTTATCCAGCGTTTGATCCATCAACCTTTTAGATCCGCTTCCACCTTCTTGCGGCTGTTGCCGACCTTCTTGACGGCGTCTTTCACTTCACCTTTCGAGACGCCTTCCTTCTTCGCTTCATAGCGGACTTCATGATCCTGTCCGCCTGCGACCTTCGTTCTGTCCTGCGCCCGGCCGCGTGTTGTGGTCGCCATATCGAGATCTCCTTGCTGACTACGTGATCTTGCCCCTAAACGTGTGATGATCCACGTTGTTCCTCGTCATAGGCGGCGATGATCCCATCCTCCGCAGGTGCCTTAACTTGCGCCAGTTTATGGAAGCTCTACGTGCTTCGAGGGAACGAGAAACAGCGCCCCTTAGACAAACAGTCGATTGTCAGTCGCAAGCGCTATCCCATGTAAAGGCGCAAGCGCTTCAAGAGAACGATGTTGTTTCATGACAGGGAATGCTGAATCGGAGATCCTGCGTTTCGTCGCACGCAGACCTGCTGGCACAACGTGCCCGAGCGAAGTGGCACGCAACCTTGCAAAGGATGACAACGCTCCGCTCGAATGGCGTAAATTCATGCCCGTTGTCCATGAAGCGGTAGATGTCCTGACGGCGCGCGGTGAGATAACCCTTACGTGGAAATCTATCGTATTGGCTGAGCGAGCAGGTCCTTACCGAATAAGCGCTCGTAAGCAGAAGGGCTGAAGCTTGGAGCCATCTAAGGTGATGGTCCTGCGCATCAGCTCAATTTCTGGGCTCTCAACCCATAGTAAGGAAGAAGAAGTTGTCATCGCTGAGGGAGTCTCTGGCGAGTACTTGCTCAGAAGGCGCATACACAGGCCGTCTGATCCACGAGCACCTAGCGCTCCCAATTCAGAACCGTACGTGAAAGAGCCGCAGGTTATCTAGCTTCAGGAAGCCTCGTCGTGGCACGATTGATGTAGTCGACCAAGGCGCGGGCGGCTGCGAAGGATTTCACTGTTTCCTCTACCAAACTGGCCAACATCAATTCCTCGTCTGGAACGCTGCGACATGCACCAAAGTTCTTGAGGTTAAAGGAACAGAGCGCGTCGTGGTTTTTGACAAACCCTTTAGCACTGACATCATGACCGTCGGTCAAACCGCTCGGGAAATATTTCCGAAAGATCGGACCTTCAACGATACCACGCCATTTTCCGGTGTGGCTCGCGATCGTCTGCCTCAGGATGCGAGCAAGGCGCGGTGGCGGCGACAATGCACCGCCTCCGCTGTAAGAACGGCCGGGTGAAATCTGCATGAAGTAGGTTGCGGCAGCGTTCTTCGATAGCGAAACTCGTACAGCGATCGACCCTATCCCTCTTGAGATGGGCGCTTTGGCGAGACATTTTCGCGGGTCGGAGTTTGCGTCCCCAATACGAGGGTCTATCAGTCCGGCGCTAGCGATCAGTTGCGATGTAAACTCTATCAGGTTGCGCCGCGCGCAATCGGTTTGGGCTCTGTTGTCGGCCAGCCACTCCGCGCCATGATTACTGGAAGCTTCCGACAGAAATCTCAAAGTCGATTGGTCGATCATCTTCGTTCCGTACGCATTGGCTGCGGCTTCGCGCTCGATGGGAGCGGAATGGAACATAAAAGGAACAGAAATAGGACCGTTGTGGCTGGTCATAAGCCTGGCGACGCTCATGTGCAATCGCATACTGCGGTAATCGGCGGTCGGGTACCCGCGCCGCGCCAGAACTAGTTGCCGCCTCTGCCTGCGGCTCGAAGGATTGACCGATGTTCGCTGGTTATCATCGCTGAGAAAATTACCCGCGGTCTGAAAGACCCTCGCAGTTTGCACGTGTCACGTCACTGTTGATGCTCGTGCAGATGAGGGCCGAACGATTCCTCTACCCCGATTACTTCGTCACCGGCATGACGAATTCGGCGCCGTCTTTGATGCCCGAAGGCCAGCGGGCCGTGATTGTTTTGGTCCTTGTCCAGAACTTGATCGAATCCATGCCGTGCTGGTTGAGGTCGCCGAAGGACGAGGCCTTCCAGCCGCCAAAAGAATGGTAGGCGAGCGGCACCGGGATAGGCACATTGATGCCGACCATGCCGATATTGATCCGCCAGGCGAAATCGCGGGCCGCGTTGCCGTCGCGGATGAAAATGGCGGCGCCGTTGCCGTATTCGTGCCGCATGGGCAGGTTGAGCGCCTCCTCATAGGTGCCGGCCCGCACCACCGAGAGGACCGGCCCGAAAATCTCCTGCTTGTAGATGTCCATGTCCGGCGTGACGTTGTCGAACAGGGTGCCGCCGACGAAATAGCCGTTTTCGTAGCCCTGCAGCCGGAAGCCGCGGCCATCGACCAGAAGGCTGGCGCCCTGTTCCACACCACGGTCGATCAATCCCTCGATGCGCGCTTTTGCCTGCGCGGTGACGACGGGGCCCATATCGGCGCGATCATCCGTATAGGGACCGATCCGTAGCGCCTCGATCTTCGGCACCAGCTCTTCCACCAGCCGGTCGGCGGTCTCGGCACCCACCGGCACCGCTACGGACACCGCCATGCAGCGCTCGCCGGCCGAACCGTAACCAGCTCCGATCAGCGCGTTGACGGCCTGGTCCATGTCGGCATCCGGCAGGATGATCATATGGTTCTTGGCACCGCCGAAACATTGCGCGCGCTTGCCGTTCATGGCAGCCGTGCCATAGACGTGGCGGGCGATCGGCGTCGAGCCGACAAAGGAAATCGCGGCGATATCGGGATCCGCCAGAAGCGCGTCGACCGCCTCGCGGTCGCCGTTAACGACATTCAGGATGCCGGCGGGCAGGCCTGCCTCGATCATCAGTTCGGCAAGCCGCAGCGGCAGCGACGGGTCACGCTCGGAAGGCTTGAGGATGAAAGCGTTGCCGCAGGCGATGGCCGGGGCAAACATCCACATCGGGATCATGCCGGGGAAATTGAAAGGCGTGATACCGGCGCCGATGCCGACCGGCTGCCGCAGCGAGTACATGTCGATGGCCGGGCCGGCGCCCTCCGTGAACTCTCCCTTGGAAAGATGGGGAATGCCGATCACGAATTCGCAGACTTCCAGTCCCCGGATGATATCGCCCTTGGAATCCTCGATGGTCTTGCCGTGTTCGCGCGACAGCAGCGTTGCCAGCTCGTCTATGTGACTGTTGAGAAGCTCGACGAAGGCCATGAACACGCGAGCCCGGCGCTGCGGATTGACCGCGGCCTATTTGGGTTGAGCGCCGGCGGCATTCTCGACGGCGGCGCGAACCTCCGCGGCGCCCGCCAGTGCCACCCGCGCCTAGACTTCGCCGGTTGCCGGATTGAACACGTCGGCCGTACGGCCGCTGGTGCCGGCCACGTGCCTGCCGCCGATGAAATGTCCAATTTCTTGCATGGTATTCCCCCCCTTTTTTCCAGTTTGTGCGGATAAGTAATTAATATTTTCACATTCAATGGAATGATTTGAGCATCTCTATAGTATAATTTTGTCCTGCAGAGCGTTCTAGATCGTGAACGCCGTTCGAAAAGCTTCCAGCGCTTTCAAGGGATCGGTCTTAGCAAACCCCTCTAGCCCGATCGGACCGCGATAACCTATGTCAAATAGCGCTTTGGCAACGCCTGTGTAGTTGATCTCGCCGGTTCCCGGCTCACAGCGACCCGGCACATCCGCCACCTGGAGTTCGCCGATGAAAGGCAAACACGCGCGGCAGGTTTCGATCAGGTTCCCCTCACCGATCTGGACATGATAAAGATCGAGGTTTAGCCGTAGACGCGGGTGATCAATGCTTTCGACCAGTGCCAGCGTGTCTTCGGCGCGACCGAAAGGCGTGCCTGGATGATCGACTGGCAGGTTGAGGTTTTCAAGCGTGTAGACGACGCCCTCCTCTTCCGCCAGGTCGGCGATGCGTGCCAGCGTGTCGCGGGCCTTCAGCCACATGCGCCCGGTCGTGACTTCGCTGGCGCGACCAGGCAGGCCGCCTTCGCCAAGACCCGTGCCATGCAGATTAAGGCGTGCGACGCCAAGCCGCTTTCCGACCTGTGCCGTCTCCCGCGCCGAGCGCAACATTTCGTCGGCACCTTCGTCATCGGCCAGCCGGCCCGTCAGATAGCCGTTCATGATGGAGAAGGTGGCGCCTGATTTTTCAAGCGCGGCGAGATCATGCTCCGGCCAGTTCCATAGCCCGACCTCGAAACCCAGTTCCTTGAGCTGCGCGCATCGCCATTCGATCGGCCTGTCGCGCCAAAGCATTTCCGCACAGGCGGCCAGCGTAAACGGTTGATCCATCGTGATTGTCCGTAATCGAGAGGTCAGCGCATCAGGTGCTCGACCGGCGGCGCGGCGACAAAACGCCATTTCCGCAAGGGCCCGGCCATGACGTTCAAGTAATACATCTCGAAACCATGCGGTGCGCCGCAGGGGTGATGCCCGCGCGGCACGCAGACGACATCGCCGTCATGTACGGCCATGGTCTCGTTCAGCTGCAGATCGTCGGTATAAACCCGCTGGATGCCAAAACCGTCGGCCGGGTTGATCCGGTGGTAATAGGTCTCTTCCAGATAGGTGATGCGCGGAAAATCGTCTTCGTCGTGGCGATGACTCGGATAACTCGACCAGTGCCCGGCCGGTGTAAAAACTTCCGTCACGAGCAGGCTGTCGCAATAGTCCTCGTTTTCCATAGCGATATTGTTGATGTAGCGGGTGTTTGTACCCTCTCCACGTTGGGTGAGCGTGATACCATCCGGGTCAATTCGCCGAGCCTCGTGCCCGCTTTTGCCCGGCGCGGAGCAGACGGCGATCACGCAATTCGTCTCCGCCACGGCTTTCCAGTCGCTGCCGTTGGGCAGGTAGACGCAATGCGGCGTTGATTTTTCAAACACACTCATGCGCTCGCCGAGCACGCCCCAATCCCGTCCGGCACCGTGAAACGCCGCCTTGCCTTCGACCATCACCAGAATGACCTCGTGATCACCGGTCGCCTCCGCCGCCGTTTCTCCGGCGCGCAGCCGGTAGAGCGAAAAGCCGACGTAACGCCAGCCGGCAGAAGCCGGGGTGATCTCGTGGACCTTGCCGTGAGAACCGAACGGGCGATGGAGAAGATTGGGCATTAGATACTCCTGCTTTTCTCTCAGACGAGACCGACCTTTGCGGCCGCGGCCTTCAAGGTCTTCAGACCAAGCGACTGATACTTGAAGGGATTGCGCACATCCGGGTCCTGCTCGGCCTCGATGACGATCCAGCCGTCGTAACCGGCATTTTTGAGGATCTGCAGCAGCGGTTCGAACTCCACACCGCCCTCTTCATCACCCGGCACGGTGAACACACCGGCGCGCACGCCGTCCATGAAGGACAGGCCCTCATCACGCACCCGCTGCATGATGGCGGGGCGCACATTCTTGGCGTGGAAATGGCTCACACGATCGACATAACGGGAAAGAACCGGCGCCGGATCGCGACCGTTGCCGCCAAAAAAGCAATGGCCGGCGTCGAACAGCAGCCGTGTTGCCGGTCCCGTCGCCGCCATGAAGGCATCGATTTCTTCCGGCGTCTCGACCACCGTGCCCATATGGTGATGGTAGACGAGGTGAATGCCCTGACTTGCGGTAAAGGCCGCAAGCTCCTCCACCTTCGCGCTAAAAACCTTCATCTCATCGCCCGACAGTACCGGGCTTTCGGAAAGCGGTTTTTGCAGCCCCTGCACGCTGTTGGAGGTTTCGCAGGCGATACAGATCCTGCAGCCATTGTGTTTCAGCTTGTCGAGATGCGGCTGGATAGCCTTCTTTTCATCCTCCACCGATTGCGCCAAAAGGTTCAGCGAATACCAGCCGGAAACGAAGGCGAGACCGTAGGACCCGAGCAGGTCCTTCAGTGCCCGCGGCTCATTCGGCCAGCGGTGGCCGTTCTCGATACCGTCAAAACCGATCTCGCTGGCCTCGCGCAAAATCTGTTCGGTCGGAATGTTGGCGCCAAGGCTCTGGTCGTCGTCATTGGCCCAGGCGATGGGATTGGTGCCGAAGCGGATCATTTTTCTGCCCTCAATTCACGGTGTTCTGCTTGGCGGCGCTTGCCAGATAGCTTGCGTAAGCCTGTTTCAGCTTGTCGGTGGAACCCACTGCGGGCACGGCGACATCCCACCAATGGCCGGCATCACCGAAACCCGGACCATCCGTCGGGTCGGTATCGATGACGATCACGGTCGGGATATCGCGGTTGCGGGCATTGGCAATCTGCGTTTCGAGATCGCCGATATCCTTTGCCTTCACGGCGAAAGCGCCCATCGACCCGGCATGAGCGACAAAATCGATCTCCGGCTGCTGTTCGACATTGCAGTCCTTGTAGAGATTGTTGAACGCCTCGCCGCCGGTGCCACGCTGCAGGCGGTTGATGCAGCCGTAACCACGGTTGTCGGTCAGCACGACGGTGAACGGCACCTTGCGCATGACGGCGGTTGCGAGTTCGGAATTGGCCATCATGTAGGAACCATCGCCGACGAAGCAGATCACCTCGCGCTCCGGCCGCGCCAGTTTCAGGCCCATGGCACCGGCGATTTCATAACCCATGCAGGAATAACCGTATTCCATGTGATAACCGCCCTGGCTCGGCCGCCAGAGAAGCTTTAACGCACCCGGCATCGTGCCGGCGGCGCACATGGCGATGGCATTCTCAGCCGTTGCCCGCTGCACTGCGCCGATCACCTGGGCATCGCTTGGCAGGCCATCTCCCGAAGGAGCCGCGCAATGCCGGTCCACCGCCGCAAGCCATTCACTGCGCAAGGTCGCATCGGGCTGGGACGCACGGTGATCGCCCAGTTTTTCGCCAAGCGCGGCGATGGCGACTTTGGCATCGGCCACGAGACCGATCGCACCATGCTTGTCGGCGTCATAAGCCTGCACATTGATTGAAACGAGTTTTCGCGCCTTGGCCTCGAACAGCGACCATGAGCCGGTGGTGAAATCCTGAAAGCGCGTGCCGATGCCGATCACCAGATCGGCCTTGCGGGCCAGCGCATTGGCCGCCGCCGAACCATCGACGCCGGCCGCGCCAAAATTCATCGGATGCTTCTGGGCCAGCGCCGACTTGCCGGCCTGCGTCTCGATCACCGGAATGGCATGGCGCGTGGCGAAATCGGCGAGATCCTGTTCGGCATCGCTGTAAATCACACCGCCACCGGCAACGATGACCGGATTTTTGGCCGTTCGGATCAACGCCACAACGTCATCGAGATCACGCGCGTCCGGCTCCGGTCGGCGGATGCGCCAGACTTTTGGCTCGAAAAACGCTTCCGGCCAGTCATAAGCCTCCGCCTGCACATCCTGGCAGAAGGAGAGCGTCACCGGCCCGCAACTGGCGGGGTCGGTCATCACGCGCAGTGCCCGCGGCAGGGCCGTCAGAAGCTGTTCAGGGCGGGTGATGCGATCGAAATAACGGCTGACCGGACGAAAGCAGTCATTGGCAGAGACCGTGCCATCATCAAAATCCTCCACCTGCTGCAGAACGGGATCGGGACGGCGATTGGCGAACACGTCACCGGGGATAAGCAAAACCGGAAGGCGATTGACATGCGCCAGCGCCGCCGCCGTCACCATGTTGGTGGCGCCCGGCCCGATCGACGAGGTGACCGCCTGCACGCGCCGGCGTTTTTTCGCCTTGGCATAGGCGATGGCGGCATGGGCCATGGTCTGTTCGTTCTGGCCGCGCCATGTCGGCAGGCTGTTGCCGGCCTTCTGCAGGGCCTCGCCAAGGCCCGCGACATTGCCATGGCCAAAGATCGCCCAGACGCCATCGACCAAACGCTCGCCGTCCTCGGTCATCTGCGCGGCCAGCCATTTCACCATGGCCTGCGCCGCCGTGAGTTTGATCGTGCTCATGCCGCCTGCTCCCCTGCTTTTTCACGTGCCGCGTCCCAGATGTGGCAGAGGCGCTGGTAACGCTTTGCCATCTCCTCGACCGCATCGGCATCCGTCATTTCGCCAGTGAACCAACGGCGCGCCGCATCCCCAAAAATCGTGCGACCGACCGCAAAACCCTTCACCAGATCGAATTGTGCGGCGACCTCGAAACTGGCGGAAAGCTCTGCTTCCGGCGCATCCAGGCCGAGCACGGCGATGCCGCGCGTAAACCGGTCATGTGCCTCGATGGCGGCAATCGCATTCCGCCAGCCGGCAGAGGTTTTCATCGGCTCCAGTTTCCACCAGTCGGGATAGATGCCGGCCGCATAAAACTGATGGATCAGCGTCGCGACCGTGTGGTCATCGGTGACGCCGACCTTAGACGGAATGATTTCCAGCAGGAATTCGAGGCGATTGCGCCGCGCCGCCTCGAACAGTCTTTTGACCGTCTGTTCCTGCGCGGCGCGCGTCGATGCGTCATCATCCGGGTGGCAGAAGCACAGAACCTTGACGACATCCTCACGCGCCCATTCGGACAGCGTGCCGCAATCCGTGCCCAGTTCCGGCTCCAGCATCAGCGGCCGCGATCCCGGCCATTCAGCGGGGCGGCCGATCCACAGGCCCGAACCGGAAGCGCGATGCAGCGCCGACCGGCCGATGCGATTGTCGCAGAGAATGCCGTAACCGGGTTTGCCAGCCTGAACCTGCAGCGCTGCCTTGAGGCACAGTTCCTTGAAAGCGGCGCCCTTCTGCAGCGTGTAGCCCGGCATCTGTTCCAGTTGCACACGATGATCGAAGGCAAACACCCGCATGGTGGACCAGTCACCATCCACCCGCCTTTGCCGCGTTGTCGACCAGTGCAGCTGTTCCAGTTCCGGGTCATTGCGCAAATCGGGGCGAACCACACCACGTTTCAGGAAAAACTGCAGTTCCTCGAAACTCGGATAGGCCGGCGTGCAACCATGGCGGCTGACGGCGAAGGCGCCGCAGGCATTGGCGAATTTCAGCGATGTCGGCCAATCCTCGCCGGTCATCCAGCCGCGCAGGAGGCCAGAGAAAAATCCGTCGCCGGCACCGAGAACATTAAAGACCTCGATTGGAAAGCCCTGCCCGCTCTGGCCATCATCGAGACTGCCGGGAATGTCGCCTTCGAAAGCCACAGCGCCGAGCGGGCCGCGTTTGCACACCAGCGTCGCATCACTCACCTTGCGCACGGCACTCAGAGCCTCCAGCGTATCCGTGGAGCCGCCGGCGATGTGAAACTCTTCCTCCGTGCCGACGATCAGGTCGAACAGATTGAGCGTCGTCTGCAGTTTGGCCGTCACCCTGGCGCTTTCGACAAACCTGCTTTCACCATCGCCATGGCCGGCCACGCCCCAGAGGTTCGGTCTGTAATCAATATCGAGCGCGGTGCGCAGGCCGTGTTTTCGCGCCAGCGTCAGCGCCTTGAGGACGGCGGCTTCCGTGCGCGTATTGCTGAGATGCGTGCCGGTGACGACGACGGCGCGCGCCGAGGCGATAAAGTCCTCGTCGATATCGTCTTCGCACAACGCCATGTCGGCGCAGTTTTCGCGGTAGAAAATCAGCGGGAACTGGCTGTCGTCGCGGATGCCGAGAATGACCAGCGCCGTCAGACGGTCCGCATCGGTTTTGACGCCTTCGGTCGAGACGCCCTCTCGCTTCAACTGCTCAAGGATGAAACGACCCATATGCTCGTTGCCGACGCGGCTGATCAGCGCCGTCTTCAACCCCAGCCGTGCGCTGCCGCAGGCAATGTTGGTGGGCGAACCGCCGATATATTTCTCGAACGAGCCCATGTCTTCCAGACGTCCGCCAACCTGCGCGCCATAAAGATCGACGCCGGCGCGGCCGATAGTGATGACATCGAGTTTTTTGGTCATGTCGTCTGCCTTTCGATGCGGATGCTGCGACCGTTGGAGGCGGCCATGGCGTGGATGATCTTTTCGATCTCCAGTCCATGGGCGAAATCCGGTCCCGCATTCGGCCCACCGGCGATCGCGGCCAAAAGATCTCGCGCCTCCACCACCTTCTGTTCGTTGAAACCAAAGTTGTGTCCGGGCGCCGGGCAGAAGGCCTCGAAATCCGGCTGGTCCGGCCCGGTCAGGTGGCGCGTGAAACCGGCCTCGCCGACGCGGTGCAACCAAAGCTCGTTCATGTTTTCCTGATCGAAAACGATCGTGCCTTCGCTGCCATGCACTTCCCATTGCAGCCGGCATTTGCGGCCACGCGCCACGCGCGACGTGGCAAACAAGCCTTGTGCACCGGAGGCGAAACGCAGCATGGCCAGAGCACTGTCTTCGTTTTCGACCGGTTTCGGGCCATCCGTCGAAGGCCGCGTGGGAATGGCGACCTGGGTCTGGGCGACGACATTCGTCACCGGTCCCATCAGCACCAGCATATGGCTGACGAGGTGGCAGCCGAGATCGCCAAGCGCGCCCAGCCCGCCACCTTCGTGAGTCATCCGCCACGACCACGGGAGGAGAGGATCGGCGGAATAATCCTCGTCATAAACCCCGCGGAAGGCGAGCGGCTTTCCGATCCCGCCATCGCGGATCAGGTTGCGCGCCGATTGGAAAGCCGGGCTTCGGAGATAATTGTAGCCCAGGATGGTCATTTGGCTCGGATGGGCGGCCGCGGTCGCTGCCATCGCCTCGGCATCGGCAAGCGTCAATGCCATCGGCTTCTCTAGCCAGACATGTTTTCCGGCTTTCAGTGCCGCCTCGGCCATCGGTCGGTGCATGCCGTTCGGCGCGGTGATCGAGACCACATCAACTTTCGGATCGTTGACAGCTTCCTCCCAATTCGCGGTGGCGCGGCCAAAACCAAACTGGTCGGCAAATTTTTGCGCGCTTTCCGGCATGGCATCGGAGAGGATTTCCAGCCGGTGATGCGCACCGCCGAACACGGCGCTAACATTGCGCCAGGCCATGGCGTGGCATTTGCCCATGAAGCCGGTGCCGATCAATGCGATGCCAAGCGGACGATCCGGCAGAGTTTTCGTCTGTACCATCAAAAATGCCTCAGATCGTTCCGCCGAGCGAACCTTCCAGCGCGGCCATTTCCTGCCCGCCTGCCATCATGTCTTGAAGCTGGGCGGCATTGATGTCCCCACGAGTCGCGGTACCGAGCGTCTGGCCGCGATTGAGCACGGTGAAACGATCGCCGACCGCCATCGCGTGACGGACATTGTGGGAAATGAACACGACGCCGATGCCCTGTTCTCGCACGCGGTTGATGGTGGAAAGAACGTTGGCGGTCTGGCGTACGCCGAGCGCAGAGGTCGGTTCGTCCAAAATCAGCACCTTGGCGCCGAAATAGACTGCTCTCGCAATTGCCACCGTCTGCCTTTCACCGCCCGAAAGCGTGCCGACCGCCTGATCTGGACCACGCAGGTTGATGCCCATCTTGCGCATCTCCGCCATGGTGATCTCGTTGGCGGTATCGAGATCGAAGCGCTTGAAGATGCCCCTGCCCTTGGTCGGCTCGCGCCCCATGAAGAAATTGCGCGTCACCGACATCAGCGGGATCATCGCCAGATCCTGAAACACGGTGGCGATACCCGCCTCCATCGCATCACGTGGACTGCCGAAGGAAAGGGGCTTGCCTTCGAAGGTGATGGAACCCTCGGTCGGCTTGTGCACGCCCGACATCGTCTTGATGAAGGTGGATTTGCCGGCGCCGTTATCGCCAAGCAGGCAATGGCATTCGCCGGCGCGAAGGTCGAAGGTCACGCCGTTGAGCGCAATGACATTACCATAATGCTTCTTGATGTTTTCCATATGGATGATCGGTGCGGTCATGTTCAGCGCTCCCCGGTCACACGTCGGCGGATGACGTTGTTGAAGATGACGGCAAGCAGAAGCATCGCGCCAAGGAAAACCTGGAACCAGTCCTGATCGAACTTGGTGTAGGTGAGGCCGATCGTGACCATGCCAAAGATTATGGCACCGAAGAAGGCACCGATCGCCGAGCCGTAACCGCCCGTCAGCAGGCATCCGCCGATGACGGCCGCGATGATCGCCTCGAATTCCTTCATGAAACCACGACGGGCATCGGTCGAACCAGCATCGATGACGGTAATGATGGCCACAAGGGCGGCGGCAATCGCCGTCAGCATGAACAGCGAGATCTTGACACGACGGACCGGCACGCCGGAATTTTTGGCGGCCAGCGCATCGCCACCGGTCGCAAAAATCCAGTTGCCGATGGGGGTGCGCAGCAGGATGTAGGTGGAGATCGCGGCAAAGGCGATGAACCAGAGGATCTCCACTGGAATGCCCGGCACTTTTGGCACGCCCGATTTGAAACTGTCGACGATGCCGGCTTCGGCCAGCCAGCGCATAACGAAGCCAAAAGCGTCGCCGGAAAAGATCGGTGCCAGGAAATCGCCTTCGATCGCTTCGCGAATACCGCGCAACTGGGTCGAGCCACCGGTGAAGAGTTTCAGGCCCACAAGGGCTGCGCCGCGCAGCACGAACAGGCCGGCCAGCGTGACGATGAAGGACGGCAGGCCGGTACGCAGCACGATCATGCCATTGGTGGCACCGAGCGCCGCGGCCAGCGCCAATGTCAGCGGAATGGCAATGACGAGCGGCATGCCGATATTGACGACAAGGACGCCGAACACCATGCCGGCAAAGGCGACCATGGAGCCGATCGACAGGTCGAACTCGCCGCCGATCATCAGCATGGCGGCGGCGATGCCGAGAATGCCGAGTTGGGCAGCCGGTGTCATGAAGTTCATCACGCCCGACAGCGTGAACATCGAGCTGTCGGCGGTGATCATGAAGAAGATCGTCACGAGGACCATTCCCCCGATTGCGCCGAGCTCCGGCCGCTTCATGAGTTTCGTCAAAAATGGCTCGGATTTGATGCGCTCGTCGCCACGCGCCAGCGTGTCTATCGACATGAATCTGTCTCCTGGGACCTGTCTCCTGAAGGCGATGACCGGGCCGCGGCTAAGCTTGCGGCGACCCGGACGAGGATGTGCTTAGCGGATGCCCTTGGAGGACAGGTCGATGACCTGCGCTGCGGTTTCCTTGGTCACGAGGTTTGGACCGGAAGCGACATCACCGCCGGGCATCAGACCGTATTGCGCGTGGAGTGCCAGGAAGGAGACCGGCAGATAACCCTGCAGATACTGCTGCTGATCGATCGAAAACGCAGCCTTGCCGTCGGCGATATATTTCAGGAAACCGGCGGACATGTCGAAAGTGGAGATCAGGACGTCATCGCGGCCGAGTGCCTGTGCCGCCTTGACAGCCGGTTCGCCCACCAGAGAGGCGTTGAGCGACAGGAGGACATTGACGTCCTTGTCGGATTCCAGCGCCGCGCGCACCTTGGATTCAACCTCGGTCGGATCATTGCTGGTCGGCAGAACCTTTACGTCCTTGCCGAAACCTTCGGTGAAACCGGCGCAACGCTGGTCGAGCGACACGTTGCCGACTTCCTGGTTGACGCAGATGGCTTTCTTGCCGCCCATTTCCGCAAGCTTTGCACCGGCAACCTTGCCGGCATCGAACTCCGACTGGCCGACATGCAGTTTGGCGCCGAGCTTGTGGGCGACATCCGAGCCGGAATTCATCGAGATGACCGGAATGCCGGCATCGACGGCGCGTTTGATGGCCGGGCCGAGCGCATCACCATCCGGGATCGAGACCACGAGACCATCCGGGTCCTGATTGACGGCGGCGTCGATCAACTGACCCATGGCCACCATGTCAAAGGTTTCCGGCGAGCGGAACTCGACATTGACGCCGGTATCCTTCGCGGCCTTTTCGGCACCGTTCTTGACCACCGACCAGAACGGGTCGTTGGCCTGACCATGTGCGACGACGACGATATTGGTGGCGAGCACCGGGGTGGCGGCGGCAACGAGCGCGATTGTTGCTGCGGCTGCAAGCAATTTCTTCATGACTTCCTCCCAGTTGAATACCGGAACGCCACTCCCAGGCGCCCCGTCGTCCGGTCAGGCGGGACCGGCACCGAAAGTCTGCGGCACACTCCCCTGCTCCGCAGCAATCTCATGCGGCGCCGACATTCGCCGGCGCCTTTGACCGATCAGGTCAGCGCAACCGGCTGGCCGGACTTCACCGATGCGGTCGCGGCTTCAGCCAGCGCCAGTGCCGCAACGCCATCCTTGAGCGTGACCGGAATGGCGGCGCCATCGAGAATGGCGGCGACAAATGCATCCCATTCAGCCGCATAGGCGCGCATGTAGCGCTCGAGGAAAAAGAATTCCGGCTTGGCGCTGGTGACCCCCTGTTTGGTTGCCTTCGAGACCGTGTTCTGCAGCACGTTCCCGGCAGACAAAAGCCCTTCGGAGCCAAGGATCTCAACCCGCTGGTCATAACCATACACGGCACGACGGCTGTTCTTGATCACGGCGATTCGGCCATCGGCATAGGTCAGTGTCACGACGGCGGTATCGACATCGCCGGCCTTGCCAATCTCGGGATCGACGATCGAGGTGCCGCTCGCATGCACCATTTCCGGCACATCACCCATCAGAAAATTCGCCATGTCGAAATCATGGATCATCATGTCGCGGAACAGGCCGCCCGACACTTTGACATAGGAAACCGGCGGCGGCGCCGGATCGAATGAAGTGATCGACAACAATTCCGGCTTGCCGATCTCGCCGGCAGCGATTGATGCCTTGATCGCAAAAAAATTCGGGTCGAAACGGCGGTTGAAGCCGATCATCACAGGCACGCCGGTCTTGCTCACCGCATCGAGGCAAGCCTGCGCCCGCGCGAGCGAAAGATCGACCGGCTTTTCGCAAAGGATGGCCTTGCCGGCGGCAGCAGCCTTTTCCATCAGGTCCGAATGGGTATCGGTCGAGGTCGCGATCAGCACCGCGTCGACCGAGGCATCCGCAAGGATCGCGTCCGAACTGGCAGCCTTTGCGCCATAAGCTTCGGCCAGCGAACGCGCCGCGTCCTCGTCCACATCCGACACGGCAACCAGCTGGCTGCGGCCGTGACCGGCAATATTGATGGCATGCACGCGACCGATACGGCCCGCGCCGAGCAATCCGATTTTCAGCACTCTTATCCTCCCAAAGGCAGCTCCCGACCGCTTTGGATTTGAACATTGCAAGTTTTGCTCCCGCGAGCAAGAGCATTTTGCACGCGGGAGCAATATTAGTTTCAGGGGGTCGAAAAAACCGTTATGTATGAGGCAGACCGATCCACGGCGGATTCGGGAGAGTGCGATGCCTGACGAAAAAAAGCCCGCCTTTGCGGCGAACATCACCGCCGACGACGTGGCAGCCGAGGCAGGGGTCTCACGCTGGACGGTGAATCGCGCCTTTCGCAAGGACGCGTCGATCTCCCCGAAAAGCTTGGAAAAGGTGCGCAACGCGGCCGAGCGGCTGGGTTATGTGCCGGACCTTCGCGCCGCAAGCCTGGCCTCGGATCGATCCAATCTCGTGGCGCTGCTGATCGATGATTTTGCCAATCCCCACAAGCTGGTGATGATGGAGCGGCTGACGCGCATCCTGCGCCGCGAAGGCTGGGATATTCTTCTCGTCAACACGCTGGACCGGGCCGATGCCGGCCACGCACTGATGAACGCCAGCCAGCGCCGGGTCGATGCGGTCATCCTGATCGGCATCCAGTTCGACGACGAGGTGCTGGATACGGCGCTGCATGCCCGCCGTTTTCGCAAGCTGATTATCTTTGCCCGGACATCGAAAAATCCGAACACGATCTCGATTGCGGTCGACGATGTTCACGCAATGAAGGAAATTGCCAATTACGTGCATGAGCGCGGTTACCGCCGCCCGATGTTTCTAGCCGGCCCGCGAACCTCATCGGCACACCTGCTGCGCAAGGAAACCTTTGTCGATTACTGGCGCCAGCATTTTGGCAGCGAGCCGGAAACGGTTTCGGTCGCGGCTTACGATCCGGGGCTGGCGGCAGGCATCGTTGAGGATGCGCTGGCGGCAAGGACCAAGGCGACATTGCCGGATATTCTCGTCTGCGAAAACGATGCGCTGGCGATCGGTGCCACCGACGTGATCCGCCACAAGCTCGGACTGCGCATTCCGCAGGACATCGCCATTACCGGCTTCGACGACGTGCCGCAGGCAGAAGGCGCCAATTATCGCCTCACCACCTACCGTCAGCCGCTGACGGACATGGCGGAATACCTCGTCAAGGTTCTCGGCAACGAGGAAGATCGTGATTTCGATCGGCTGTTTGCGGGAAAACTGATGGTGCGCGATAGCGCCTGACCGCGATGATGCCGGCGTTCAGGCGCCCAAGACGGACCTGCGCCAGACGAGCTCCGCCGTCAGCCGTGAACGCAGGCCGTTGGCGGCCGCCATCGGCTGGGTGAGCCACGATACAGCCTCTTCCGCAATCCTGTCCACCGGCTGCGCAAACGTCGTGATCTCATACGACGCCCAGGAGGATTGCTCGATATCGTCGAAGCCGATGACACAGAGATCAGCGGGGACATCCAGCTTGAACTGATGCCGCGCCGTATCCAACACACCGCAGGCGAGAAGATCGTTGGCGCAAAAGATCGCATCCGGCCGCGTCTCCCGCGTCAGCAGCCGCTGCGCCAGCGTGACGCCGCTCTGGTAACGGGTCGGCCCGAACCGCTCGACAACCACCTCCATGCCGAATTCACGGGCGGCGGCGCAAAACCCCTCCTCACGCGCCATCAGGCTAGGGGTTCCCACATCGGAATTGGCAAAGGCAAGGTTGCGACAGCCGGCACGATGGAAGGCGATGAAGGCCCGCCTCGCCGCCTCATGGTCATGCAGGTTGATCATCAGCGCGCCATCACGCTCCTCATCGCGATTGATGAGAACGAGGCGTTGACCGCTTTTCACGCACAGGTCCGTGATCGATTTATCCGGCATGCCGGACAGGACGATGGACGCATCGGCACGATAGCTGATCGCGAGCCTCAAGGCATCGTCGACGCTTTTGTCGGAGCGATCGGTATTGATCAGCATCGCGATCTTCAAAACGCTTTGTAGTTGCCTGGAAATTGCGCGGATGAGGCTTGCCCTATAGGGCGTGTCCATCTCGGAGACGATCAGGCAGACGAGGCCGCTTTCATTGCGCATCAGGCCGCGGGCAAGATGGTTGACATGGTAGCCGAGCGCCTCTGCCGCCTCGATCACGCGACGACGGGTCTCTTCGGAAACGCTTGCGCCGGGCGTGAACGTGCGCGACACAGCCGACCGTGAGACGCCGGCACGATCCGCGACATCCTTAGCGCTGACGAATACCTTCTCAGTCACGGACGGCCTCCCAATGCTTAACTGCCTCTTTTTGCAAGCGAGTGCAACAAGCGTATGACAAGCGTCGCGCGGCTTCTGCGGTTTCGCACGCGTTCTAATGTTGACAAGCTACATAGACGCGTGAAACCATTGCACTCGCTTGCAAGAGCGGAATGATGTGGAGGCGTCATTCAAATCTGGGAGGATATCATGCGTCTTGCTTTGATGGCGTCGGCAGCCTTTGCCGGCCTGATGATGAATGCATCGGCGGCAAATGCCGCCGAAGATCTCAACCTCATCTGCTCTGCGGATGTGGTGATCTGCGAAATGATGCAGCAGATGTTCGAAAAAGACACGGGCATCAAGGTCAACATGGTGCGCCTGTCCTCGGGCGAGACCTATGCCAAGATTCGCGCCGAAGCCCGCAATCCGAAAACCGACATCTGGTGGGCAGGCACCGGCGATCCCCATCTACAGGCCGCATCCGAAGGCCTGACGCAGGAATACAAGTCGCCGCATCTCGATGAATTGCAGGACTGGGCGAAAAAGCAGGCTGAAAGCTCTGGTTACAAGACCGTCGGCGTTTATGCCGGTGCGCTCGGCTGGGGTTACAACACCGATCTTTTCAAAACGAAGAACTACAAGGAACCCAAATGCTGGGCCGACCTGCTGGACCCGGCCTTGAAGGGCGAGATCCAGATGGCCAACCCGAATTCGTCCGGTACGGCCTACACGGCGCTGGCTTCGCTGGTGCAGATCATGGGCGAGGACAATGCGTTCGATTACCTGAAACAGCTCAATGCCAATGTCTCGCAATATACAAAGTCCGGCTCGGCGCCGGTGAAGGCGGCGGCACGTGGCGAAACGGGCCTCGGCATTGTCTTCATGCATGATGCCGTCGCCCAGACCGTCGAAGGTTTCCCGGTCAGGTCGATCGCGCCTTGCGAAGGCACCGGTTACGAGATTGGCTCCATGTCGATCATCAAGGGCGCCCGCAATCTGGACAGCGCCAAGAAATGGTACGACTGGGCGCTGACGGCAGAAGTGCAGTCGCACATGAAGGAGGCAAAGTCCTTCCAGTTGCCGTCGAATAGACAAGCGGAAGTCCCCAAGGAGTCGCCGCGCTTCGAAGACATCAAGCTGATCGACTACGACTTCAAGACCTATGGCGACCCGACCGAGCGAAAGAAACTGCTCGAACGCTGGGACAAGGAAATCGGTGCCAACGCCAACTGATCCCATCCGTCTCTGCCGCGCTTCGGCTCATCCGGGCGCGGCATGATCGACTTGTCATGTGGTGAGGTCGCATCGAACCATGAACAATCGCAATCGCAGACTGGATATCGTGCTCACCCTCGGCTTCGCCGCCATGGCGCTGTTGCCGTGGTATCGCATCGAGCAGGGTTTTTATGCTTTTGGCTGGCTTGGTGTCCTTCCCGGCGAGCCGTCTGTCGCGCCGGGTATCCTGCAGATCCTTCTGCATGGTCGCGTATGGCTGATTGCAGTGCTGGCAGCCTATGGGCTTGCCGTCGCCGCCCGCTTCACAGCCGATCCGATGTTGCGCGGAAAGCTGTTGGGTCTGGCCGGCGGTTTCGGCGTGCTTTTCCTTGCCTTTCAGGGGCTGGCGATCGGCGTGACCGGCTTTACCTGGACGATCAGTGAAGCGATATTCGGCCAGCTTGCGGACGGGCAGCCGCCACTGGGTGCCGGTGCCGTTCTGTCTGCCATCTGCTTCGTGCTGATCTTTGCCTTCGGCCTTGCCGAACGCGGCGTCATGCGCGGCGATGCGTTTGTGGTCGCCACCATTTCCATGCTGATCTTCCTCGTGGCGGTCTTCGTATTTTATCCGATCGGCTCCATGTTCATCGGCGCCTTCCAGGATTTCGACGGCTCGGCGAATTTTGACGGTTTTACCCGCAACATAGCCGACAGCTCGATCTGGAGCCTCGATTGCGTTATCGGCGGGGCGCGCTGCGGTGTCGCGTGGCGCACGCTCTTTCTCGCAACCATGACGGCGGCGGGCTCGACCGCGCTTGGCCTTGCCTTTGCGCTGGTCGCCACCCGCACCCGGTTTCCGTTCAAGAAGGGCCTGCGGCTTCTCACCATCCTGCCGATTATCACGCCGCCTTTCGTCATCGGCCTTGCACTGACGCTTCTTTTTGGCCGTGCCGGCATTGTCACTCACGGCCTGTCTACCACATTCGGCATCGAACCGAGCCGCTGGCTTTACGGCCTTACCGGCATCTGGATCGCGCAGGTCCTGTCGTTCACGCCGATTTCCTTTCTCGTGCTGATCGGCGTTGTCGAAGGGGTCAGCCCATCGATGGAGGAAGCTTCGCAGACCCTGCGTGCCGATCGCTGGCGCACGTTCTGGCGCGTCTCGCTGCCGCTGATGAAACCCGGTCTCGCCAACGCCTTTTTGATCGGCTTCATCGAAAGCATGGCGGATTTCGGCAATCCGCTCGTACTCGGCGGGTCACATGGCGTGCTGTCGACGGAAATCTTCTTCGCCGTCGTCGGCTCGCAGAACGATCCCACCCGCGCCGCCGTCCTTGCCATGATCCTGCTGGCGTTTACCCTGTCCGCCTTCCTTGCCCAACGCATCTGGCTGTCGGGCAAAAACTTCGCCACCGTGACCGGCAAGGGAGACAGCGGCGCCCATATCGCCCTGCCCCGGCCGCTGTCGATCGGCGCGCACGCCGTTGTCATTCCGTGGATGATTTTTACCCTCGTCGTCTACGGCATGATCCTGTTCGGCGGCTTCGTCAAAACCTGGGGCCTCGACAACAGCCTGACGCTTGCGCATTACGCCAAGGCGTTTTCCATCACCTTCCGCGATGGTTCGCTGGTCTGGACCGGCGTCGCCTGGAACTCGTTCTGGACGACGATGGAGATCGCGCTGATCGCCGCACCGCTGACGGCGGCCGTGGGACTTGCCACGGCTTACGTCATCGTAAGGCAAAAATTCGCCGGGCGCGAATTGTTCGAATTCGCACTGATGATGAGTTTCGCCATTCCCGGTACGGTCATCGGCATCAGCTACATCATGGCTTTCAACCTACCGCCGCTGGAAATGACGGGCACGGCGCTGATCCTGGTCGCCTGTTTCGTATTCCGCAATATGCCGGTTGGCGTGCGCGGGGGCATCGCGGCGATGAGCCAGCTCGACAAGAGCCTCGACGAAGCCTCGATGACATTGCGGGCGACCACGTTTCGCACTGCCCGCAAGGTGATCCTGCCCTTGCTGCGACCGGCGATCACCGCCGCTCTCGTTTATTCGTTTGTGCGCGCGATCACCTCGATCAGCGCCGTCGTGTTCCTCGTCAGCGCCCAGTATAACATGGCGACATCCTACATCGTCGGGCTGGTCGAGAACGGCGAATATGGCGTGGCCATCGCTTATTCCTCGATGCTGATCGTGGTGATGATCACCGTCATCACCGGTTTCCAGCTGTTGGTCGGCGAACGGCGATTGCGGCGCGAAAACCGTGTCGCAGGCCTCAACCAGCCGACACTTCCCATCATCTCCAAGGAGCAAACCGCATGACCAGAAATGCCGGCTCGGTCACGTTCCAGAATGTCCGCAAGTCCTTCGGCTCGTTTACCGCCATCCATGATCTGTCGCTGACGGTCGAGCCCGGCACGCTGGTCACCCTGCTCGGTCCTTCCGGCTGCGGCAAGACGACCACCTTGCGCATGCTGGCCGGGCTGGAACACCCGACCTCGGGCCGCATCCTGATCGGCGGCAAGGATGTCACCATGTTGCCGGCCAATGAGCGCGACGTGTCCATGGTGTTTCAGTCCTACGCGCTGTTTCCGCATATGAACTCGCTCGACAACGTCGCCTATGGACTGGAATCCTCCGGCCTGCAGAAAAAGGAAGCCCGCCAGAAGGCAGAACACGGGCTGGAACTCGTCGGCCTTACCGGTATGGGCGGGCGGCTTCCGGCGGAACTCTCCGGCGGCCAGCAGCAGCGCGTGGCCGTGGCCCGCGCACTGGTTCTGGAGCCGCAGGTGCTGCTGCTCGACGAACCGCTTTCCAATCTTGATGCTCGTCTTCGCCGGCGGGTACGCACCGAAATCCGCGAGCTTCAGCAACGACTGCAATTCACCGCCGTTTACGTTACCCACGATCAGGACGAAGCACTGGCGGTTTCCGACCAGATCATCGTCATGAAGGATGGCGAGATTGCTCAGCAGGGTTCGCCGCGCGAACTCTACGAGGCACCCGCCTCTCCCTTCATCGCCGATTTCATCGGGGAGGCCAATGTCGTGCCCTGCGAGATCATCAATGTAAGCGGCAACGAAGCGACGATCAGCATTGAGGGGCTGCAGCATGTCGTGCCGGCGCGCGGTGCGATGCCCGGCAGAAGCCAGCTGGCCGTCCGCCCCAGCGCCATCACGCTGGAACCGGCAGAGACGGCTGCCTTTCCCGGCCGGATCAGCCATGCTGCCTATCTCGGCGATCATATCGAATACGAGGCAGAAACGAGCGGCGGGACCCTGTTCATCGTGGACCCGTCGGTCGACCGACCGCTTGCCCCCGGAACCAATGTCGCAATCGGCTTCAAAAACCGCGGCATTGCCATCATCGCGCAGTGACGCTGTCCACCGAGATCAAAGGATCATGGCCCATGACGACAGAAAACCAGGAGATCATGGCACGCTGGAGGCTGGCGGAGCGGATCGCCATCGAAGCCGGCAAGCTGGCGCTCGGATATTATAATCGTCGCGAGACGCTGGTGATCGAAAGCAAAAGCGACCCCCAGGATGTCGTGTCGATTGCCGACCGCGAAGTCGAGGAGCTGATCCGCAGCCGCACCGGCGAGGCGTTTGGTGCGGACGGTTTTCTCGGCGAGGAATACGGCATGACCGCCGGCAATAGCGGTTACACATGGGTGGTCGATCCGATCGATGGCACCAGTCCCTTCGTGCATGGCATGCCGAACTGGTGTGTCTCGATCGCCGTTCTTTACAAGGGCGAGCCGGTGGTCGGCGTCATCCATGTCCCCTGCCATGACGAGCTTTATTCGGGCGCGCTCGGCCACGGCGCGAGCCTGAACGGCAAACCTCTAGAACTGGGTACGGAAAAGACCATACGGAACGCGGTGACCGGCATCGGCGCCAACCATCATGTAACGCCGCAATCGGTCGGAACGATCGTCGAGGATCTACTGGCCAGCGGCGGCAATTTCGTGCGGCTCGGTTCCGGCGCGCTGATGTTGGCCTATGTTGCAGCGGGCCGTCTCGTTGGGTATTTCGAGCCCTACATGCACGCCTGGGATTGCCTTGGAGGGTATTGCCTCGTGCGCGAAGCGGGCGGCTGGTTTTTGCCCTTTCCCAGCGAAGGAGACCGGCTGACCAAGGGAGCACCGGTTCTGGCAGCCGGCCCCGGTGCAATTGCAGATCTGCAGCGTATCGCCGGCATCGACAAGGAAGGTGTCGCGGCCGCGTGACGACAGACAGTGACGGGACCGAGGAGGGTCCCGAAACGATACCGCCGGATCGGCGGCAGGCTTGTTCATAGAAAGGGAGGAAATCGACCATGAAGACCGTTCTGACATCAGTTCTTTCAACCGCAGCCTCGCTGCTGATGGCATCCAGTGCGCTTGCCGCCACGGAAATATCGTGGTGGCACGCCATGACCGGCGCCAATAACGAGGTCGTCGACAATCTTGCCAAGGAGTTCAACGAAAGCCAGGCGGACTACAAGGTCGTGCCGGTCTTCAAGGGCACCTATCCGGAAACGCTGAATGCCGGCATCGCCGCATTCCGCGCCAAGCAGCCACCGGCCATCATGCAGGTGTTCGATGCCGGCAGCGGCGTGATGATGGGCGCTCAGGGCGCCATCGTTCCGGTAGCCGACGTTCTCGAAAAGGGCGGTTTCAAGTTCGACAAGGCGCAATACCTGCCCGGCATCGTCGCCTATTATTCCAAGCCCGACGGCACGATGCTGTCCTTCCCCTACAACTCGTCCTCGCCCATTCTCTATTACAACAAGGATGTTTTCGAGAAGGCTGGGCTGAACGCCGATACGCCACCGAAAACATGGGGCGAAGTTTTCGAGGCGGCTAAGAAGATCAAATCCAGCGGTGCCGCCAATTGCGGTTTTACCTCGACATGGCTGACCTGGATCCAGACCGAAAACTTTGCCGCCTGGAACAACTTTTCGTATGGCAGCAATGAAAACGGCCTCGGCGGCACCGACGTGAAGCTGGCGTTCAATGCCGAGCCGTTCGTCAATCATTTCCAGGCAATCGCCGATCTCGCCAAGGATGGCACTTTCCGTTACGGCGGGCGCACCTCTGAAGCCAAGCAGCTGTTCACGTCAGGCGAATGCGGCATCCTGACGGAATCGTCTGGCGGTCTTGGTGACATCATCAAGTCCGGCATGAAATACGGTATCGGCCAGCTTCCTTATGTCGAGGGCGAAGGTCGACCCCAGAACACCATCCCGGGCGGCGCCAGCCTCTGGGTGTTCGCCGGCAAAAGCGACGCGGAATATAAGGGGGTCGCCACATTCTTCAACTTCCTGTCGCAGACAAAGATCCAGGCCCGCCTGCATCAGGTTTCCGGCTACATGCCGGTGACGATGGAAGCCTATGAGGAGACCAAGAAGTCCGGCTTCTACGACAAGAATCCGGGCCGCGAGACGCCGCTTCTGCAGATGATGGGCAAGCCGCCGACCGAAAACTCCAAGGGCGTTCGTCTCGTCAACCTGCCGCAGGTGCGCGACATCATGAACGAGGAATTCGAGTCCATGCTGGCCGGCAAGCAGGACGCCAAGGCGGCGCTCGACAAGGCTGTCGAGCGTGGCAACGCGGCAATCCAGCAGGCAATCGGCAAGTAACCACCCGCGCCGTCCGCATGGGCAACCGTGCGGGCGGCCATCTCCGAGATCGAGGAGCCTGCCCGTGCAAAGCACCGTCTTTCCGAACAAGATCCTTCCCTATTTTCTGGTCGCGCCGCAGATCGTGCTGACCGTCGTGTTCTTTTTCTGGCCGGCCAGCCAGGCGCTCTACCAGTCGGCCATGCGGGAAGATCCGTTCGGGCTGCAGAGCGCCTTTGTCGGCTTTGCCAACTTTTCTGCGATACTGTCGGACGCCAACTATCTGCATGCGCTGCGTGTCACCGTCGTTTTCAGCGTGGCGACCGCCCTACTTTCCATGGGTATCGCCCTGCTTCTGGCGACGGCCGCCGATCTGGTCGTACGAGGCAAGGGCTTTTACCGCACGATGATGATCATCCCCTATGCCGTAGCACCCGCCGTGGCCGGCATGTTGTGGTTGTTCATGTTCAACCCGGCCATGGGCACGTTCGCCTATATTCTGCGCCGCAACGGCATCGCCTGGGATCCGCTCCTGAACGGCGATCAGGCGATGGCGCTGGTGGTGGTGGCCGCCGCATGGAAACAGATCAGCTACAATTTTCTGTTCTTCGTCGCCGGACTGCAAGCGATCCCGAAATCGCTGCTGGAGGCGGCCTCCATCGATGGCGCGCGCGGGTCTCGCCGGTTCTGGACGATCGTCTTCCCGCTTCTGGCGCCCACCACCTTTTTCCTGCTGGTGGTCAACACTGTCTACGCCTTTTTCGACACGTTCGGCATCATCCACTCCGTCACCGGCGGCGGGCCTGCCAAGGCCACCGAAACGCTGGTCTACAAGGTCTATAACGATGGTTTCGTGAACCTCAATCTCGGCTCGTCGGCCGCCCAGTCGGTCATTCTCATGGTCATCGTCATAGCGTTGACCGCCTTCCAGTTCCGCTTCGTCGAGCGGCGCGTGCATTATGGGTGAGGTGAACCATGATCGAAAATCGCCCCGTTGCCAGCCTGATGGCGCATCTGATGCTGATCCTCGGCATCATTATCGTCGCCTTCCCGATCTATTACACCTTCATCGCATCGACGGCGCCTTCCGGCGCCATCATCCGCCCGCCGCTGTCGCTGCTGCCGGGCGGTCACATGATGGAGAACTATTCGGAATCCATTTCCGGCGGTGTCGAGCGCGTTGTCGGCGTCAGCCTCGAACGGCTGCTGTTCAACAGTTTTGTCGTCGCCGTCGCAATTGCCATCGGCAAGATCATCATCTCGTTCCTATCGGCCTTCGCGATCGTGTTCTTTCGCTTTCCGTTCCGCATGGGCTTCTTCTGGATGATCTTCATCACCCTCATGCTGCCGGTGGAAGTGCGCATCCTGCCGACCTACAAGGTGATCGTCGATCTCGGCCTCCTGAACACCTATGCCGGCCTGACCCTGCCGCTGATGGCATCGGCCACGGCCACCTTCCTGTTCCGGCAGTTTTTCCTCACCATTCCCGGCGAGATGCTGGAGGCGGCGCGCATCGACAATGCCGGTCCGTTCCGCTTCATGAAGGACATCCTCCTGCCGCTGTCGATGACCAATATCGCGGCGCTGTTCGTGATCCTCTTCATCTACGGCTGGACGCAATATCTCTGGCCGCTTCTTGTCACCGACAGGGCAGAGATGAACACGATCATCATCGGCCTGCGCCGCATGGTGGATTTCGCAGATGCCTCTACGCCGTGGAACTACGTGATGGTGACGGCGATCCTGGCAATCATTCCTCCCGTCATCGTCGTGGTGCTGATGCAGCGCTGGTTCGTCAAAGGTTTGGTGGAGACCGAAAAGTAATGGCTACGATTGAACTCAAAGACGTTCGCAAGACCTATGGCACCAGTATCGAGGCGATCAAGGGCGTATCGCTCGACATCCAGGATGGCGAGATGATCGTGCTGGTCGGCCCGTCCGGCTGCGGCAAATCCACGCTTCTGCGCATGGTGGCGGGGCTCGAAAGCATCACCGGCGGTGACGTGACGATTGCCGGCAGGCGGGTCAACAATCTGGAACCGTCTGAACGCGACATCGCCATGGTGTTCCAGAATTATGCGCTTTACCCGCATATGACAGTGCGCCAGAACCTCGCCTATGGCCTGAAAAACCGCAACACGCCAAAAGACGAGATCGACCGACGCATCACGGAAGCGGCGCGCGCGCTCGAAATCGAACCGTTTCTCGAACGCAAACCGCGACAGCTTTCCGGCGGCCAGCGCCAGCGTGTCGCCATGGGCCGCGCCATCGTGCGCAAACCGGCCGCCTTCCTGTTCGACGAACCGCTCTCCAATCTCGACGCCAAACTGCGCGTGCAGATGCGGGTGGAAATCCGACGACTGCAACGGTCGCTCGCCACCACATCCATCTATGTCACTCACGACCAGATGGAGGCAATGACGCTCGCCGACCGGCTTGTCGTGCTCAACGCCGGGCGCATCGAACAGGTCGGCACACCGATCGAGCTTTATGAAAAACCGGCCACCACATTCGTTGCCACCTTCATCGGTTCACCATCGATGAACCTTATACCGCTGGCCGGCAAACAGGCGACGGGCGTGACCTGGCCCGCCGACATCGCCACGATCGGCATCCGTCCGGAGGACCTTGTGATCGCTGATGCCGCTGCGGAGAACGGTTTTCGCGCGGAAGTGCAGGTCATGGCAGTCGAACTGGTCGGTGCCGAAAGTTATGTCCATGGCCTGACGAAGGATGGCAGCGCGATCGTGTTCCGCGTACCGGGCCGCTCAATCATCGCTATCGGCGAAACACTGTCGCTGACCGCCGCACCGGATCGATTTCACCTGTTCGATGCCGAAGGTCGGCGCGTGCAGCCGCAAAACCGGTGACTGCATCATTTCATGTCGGTGCTCGATTACCGCGCCGGCATGGATATCATTAGACGGCTAACAAAAATTCGATAGCATTCGACTGGAATATCCATGTCCGTCATCATAGCCCTGATCGCGCTGGCTGGTCATATCGCCCTCCTTCTTTGGGGGACGCGCATGGTGCAGACCGGCATCCAGCGCGCTTTCGGCCCGAGTTTGCGGTCCTTTCTCGGCCATGCGCTGAGCAACCGGTTCAAGGCTTTCGTCGCCGGCATGGGTGTGACGGCGGTTTTGCAAAGCAGCACGGCAACCGGCTTGATGGCGACGGGCTTCGCAGCCGGCGGACTTGTCGATCTCGTTCCGGCACTTGCCGTGATGCTGGGCGCCAATGTCGGCAGCACGCTGATCGTGCAGGTTCTGTCCTTCAATGTCGCAGCCGCATCGCCAGCACTGATCCTCATCGGCGTGCTGATGTTCAGGCGCGTGCAGAACCCGCAAGTTCACGATCTTGGCCGGGTGTTCATCGGCATCGGCTTCATGCTTCTGGCCCTGCACCAGTTGCTGGATGTGCTTGAGCAATATGCCGGCACAGCCGGTTTCGCCTATGTCCTCAACGCGATCTCCAAGGCGCCGGCACTCAGCCTGCTTTTGGCGGCAATCCTGACATGGGCAGCGCATTCAAGCGTTGCGGTCGTGTTGCTAATCATGTCGCTGGCCAGCCTGGGCCTTCTCGATCCCTATCAGGCCATTGCGCTGACGCTCGGCGCCAATCTCGGCACCGCCATTAATCCGGTGGTGGAAGGACACTCCGGCGCCAATCTTTCGGCACGCCGCGTGCCAATTGGCAATCTTCTCACCCGTGTCGTCGGCATAGTGCTCGCCTTGCTGTTTCTCGACCAGATCACCGCTGCGATGATGGCGCTCGATGACAACGGTGCACGCATTGTCGCCAATTTCCATACCGCCTTCAATCTCACCGTCGCTGTTCTGTTCATGCCAATGCTGACGCCGGTCGCCAATGCGCTGGTCAAATTCATGCCGCATCGCATCGACGAAAGTGATCCCGGCAATCCGCGCTATCTCGACCCATCCGCCAAGGAGACACCGATCGTCGCGCTGCAGGCGGCGGCGCGCGAGGTCCTGCGCCTCGTCGACATTCTGGAAGAAATGCTGGCCGGCACCAAGACGGCGCTGGCTAGTACCGATCGCAAGGCGCTGTCAGCCCTTCGCAAACAAGATACCGTCCTCGACCGACTGAACACCGCCGTCAAATATTACCTGACCTCGATCGATCCTGAAGAACTCAGCGATGCCGATAAGCAGCGGTTGGAGGAAATCCTGATCTTTTCCACCGGGCTTGAACATGCCGGTGACGTGCTGGATCAAAATGTGTTGCCACATCTGGCAAAACGCCTGCGGCGCGGCATAAAGTTCTCAAAACCGGCAAAGCGTGAACTTGACGACCTGTTCGATCGGTTGGCAACGAACCTGCGCACAGCGGCCGCCTTGTTCATGTCGCAGGATGATCGGATGGCCCGCATGCTGGCGGAAGAAAAAGTGATCTTTCGCAAATCAGAGCGGGACGGAACGAGAGCGCATTTCGAGCGCCTGCGGAAAGGGGATTTGGCTTCTGCTGAAAGCAGCTCACTGCATCTCGATCTGCTGCGCGATCTCAAGCAGATAAATTCCCATCTCGTCGCCGCAACGGCCTATCCGGTACTGGAGCAGCAAGGCGAACTACTGCAAAGCAGGATCAGCGCACGCAGTTGATATTTTGATAGTCGTGACCGCTTCGTGAAAGTGCACTAGCAATTTGGTCTTGAGCCGCTTGAACCGCCGACCATGTTACCTCGGCGATCTTTGTTTACGACGGCCCCACCGCCAACATCAACACTTCGCGCGCCGCCCGGCTGCGCACTACCTCGGCGAACCCGTCGTGAGTCGTTCCAATCTACAATGATTCGTGGACCCAGGATTGCACGGATTTGCGAGCTACGCATGGACCGTTGCTACCACTGGAGCGGGTCAGGAAAAGATGGCAACAACTCTGCACGTCAGGTAGGAGATCAGTGCCGCTGCCGGCATCGTGACGATCCAGGCGATGACGATGTTGCCGGCGAGCCCCCAGCGCACCGCCGATATCCGCCTGATTGTCATAAACTGTCATAAAACGCAGCTTAGCCATTGAAGCAACGATGAAAATCAGTAATCCCTCTCGGATGAAAGCTGAGAAAAAGCAGCGGAAGCAGCCAGCGACTAAAAGATCTTCACTGCTACAAGAACTGGCAGCGTTGCCCGATAAGCTGTTCAACGGTGCGTTTCGAACCCAATACGGCGCGCTGTGCTATCGGATGGGGGCGGAGGACGGCAAGTTAGAGGTATTACTCATAACCTCCAGAGGCACCGGCCGTTGGATCATCCCGAAGGGATGGCCCATGAAAAAGAAGAAGCCTCATGAAGCGGCTAAGATCGAGGCTTGGGAAGAAGCTGGTGTGCGCGGGCGCGTAAAAAAGGCACCGATCGGCCGATACACATACCTTAAATGGCTCGAGAACGGTGACGTCTCGCCCTGCGTCGTTGATGTGTTTCAGGTTCAGGTAGAGAGTGTGGCGGCGGACTATAAGGAGCGTGGTCAGCGTCACCTGGCCTGGGTTACTCCCGACGAGGCCGCAAGGCGCGTGCGAGAAGTCGAACTCAAGTCGCTGCTTGTTGACTTTGATCCCAAACGCAAATCTGGAAAACCTTCATCTCGCTGACCGACGCCGCCCCAATAGGTCGAGTTTGGCTCTTGAACGGATTCGAACCTTCCACCTGTGCCTCTAATAGCTAAGAATTGGGGATTGGGTCATCTGGCAAGGGTCCGACTGTTCCCACGCGAGCCGCAAGTGGGCTTTGGTCACAAGACCGATCACTCGATGACACACGTCATCAGTTGAGGCGAATGGCGCCGTCTTCTGTAAAAAGATGAATGGCACCGACCTCCGGCGAGACGTGCATCACGTCGCCAGGCATTCCGTTGATCCGCTCACGGAAGACGCCAGTTACCTGCGTATCTCCCAACCTCATTGTCACCTGGGTCTCCGACCCCATAGGCTCGATGAGCACGATTTTGGCAGGGACGCTCCCGCCACCAGAACGGTCAACCAGTCGAAAGTGTTCAGGACGAACTCCGTAAATAGCAGCCTGCCCCACAGCGGTTTCTATCGCCTTAGGCAGGGGCAAAACCACGCCCGATGTTTGGAAGCCCTGCTCGATTATCGTGCCCTTTAGAAAATTCATTGAAGGCGACCCGATGAAACCTGCGACGAACTGGTTCGCCGGGCGGTCGTAGAGATCAAGCGGCGCACCGACCTGCTCTACCCTGCCGCCATTCAGCACGACGATCCTGTCGGCCATGGTCATTGCCTCCACCTGATCGTGGGTAACATAGATAGTGGTGGTTTTCAGCTTCTGGTGTAGCGCCTTGATCTCGCCGCGCATCACAACACGCAGCTTCGCGTCGAGGTTCGACAGCGGCTCGTCAAACAGGAAAACCTGCGGATTACGCACGATGGCGCGGCCCATGGCGACGCGCTGTCGCTGGCCGCCGGAGAGCTGGCGCGGATAACGATCAAGAAGATTGGCAAGGCCCAATATGCCGGCCGCCCAATTCACCCGCTCGGCGATTTCTGCTTGGCTGCCACCGCGATGCTCTAGTGAAAAGCCCATATTGGTCGCTACCGTCATATGCGGATAAAGAGCATAGGACTGGAAGACCATGGCGATATCGCGGTCCTTGGGATCGAGGTCGTTCACCACCCGGTCCCCGATCTTCAGCGTACCGTCGCTGATGGTCTCAAGACCCGCGATCATTCTGAGAAGGGTGGACTTGCCGCAGCCGGATGGCCCGACGAGAACGACGAACTCGCCGTCGCGTATGTCGAGGTCGACACCATGAATGGTCTTTACCGCGCCGTAGCTCTTGCGGATGTCGGAAAGGGTGACGTCTGCCATGATTTGATCCGGTTGCTCAGCCTTTAAGGCCGGTATGGGCGAGGCCTTCGACGAATTGCTTCTGGGCAATGATGAAGACGATGAGGACGGGCAGCGCCGTCAGGGTGGCGGCTGCGAGCTGGATGTTCCACATTGGCCCGCCATAGGCGTCGGTATATTGGGTAAGCGCCTGCGGCAGCGTGAACATCTCGGCGCTGGAAAGAAATACGATAGGCTCGAGGAACAGATTCCAGGAATGCAGGAAGGTGAAAATGGCCACCGATGCCAGTGCAGGTTTTGCCAACGGCAGGGCGATCCTGGTAAAGATCTTGAACCGTCCGAGACCATCGACGCGAGCCGCCTCTTCCAGTTCGGCCGGAAGCGTCACGAAGAACTGTCGCATGACGAAGGTGGCGAATACGCTGGGCGCGCCGAAGATCGGCACCAGGATCAGCGGCCAGTGAGTGTTGACCATGCCGGCCTTCAGAAAGATCTGGAATAGCGGCACGATCGTCACTTCGGCCGGGATCAGCAGGCCGAGCAGCACGATCATGAAGATCGTGTTGGCATAAGGAAACCTGATCCTGGCAAAGGCATAGCCTGCCATGGACGAGACGATCATCGTGCCCACCGTCACGAGAGCCGCGATATAGGCGGAATTCCAGTACTGCCGGACAAACGGCTGCAATTCGAAGACCTTCGAATATGTCGTCCAGTCGTAGCTTTGCGGCACGAGTTGCGGCGGGAAGGCGAAGATTTCGCTGATCGGCTTGATCGACGATGTCACCATCCACCATGTCGGGAAGACGAAGGGGATGAGCAATACGCACATCACTCCGTAGAGCGCCACTTTCGCGCGCGGGGAAATATCAGCTCTCATAAAAGACGATCCTCTTGCGCATCTGCCACTGGGCGAATGTCAGGATGGCGACGATGGCAAACAGCAGGATGGACAGCGTCGAGCCGTAACCGAAGAAGTGAAACTGGAATGCCTGCTGATAGAGATAGTAGACGAGCACGGTGGTAGAAAGACCCGGCCCGCCCTGCGTCAGCACCGCGATCTGGGCGAAGACCTGCAGCGAGCCGACGATGGTGATGATCGAAGTCAGCAGGATCGTCGGGCTGATCAGCGGCAGGGTGATGCGGCGGAACTGCTTGAAGGCGGGAGCGCCATCGATACGGGCAGCTTCATAGAGCTCCTTCGGCACGCCCTGCAAGGCGGCAAGGAACAGGATCATGTTGAGCCCGACATTCTTGAACACCTGCACGACGATCACCGAGATCATCGCGGTGGTCTCTTCGCGCAGCCAGTTCGGTCCTTCGATGCCGACCATCAACAGCATGCCGTTGATGCCGCCGTTCTTCTGTAGGAGAAAACCCCAGACGATGGTCCATGCGACCAGCGACACGACGACCGGCGAGAAGAACAGCGTGCGGAAGATCGCGATGCCGGCGAGCTTCTGGTTCAACAAGACAGCCAGCAGCAAGGCGAGCGACAGGTTGAGCACCACCAGACCTGCCGAGAAGATGGCCGTCGCGCCGAGCACTCCGGTGAGGCTGTCGTCCTCGATCAGCATCCGGTAGTTCTTCACGCCGGTATAGGTGAAGGTGTTGGCCAGCACGTTCCACTCGTGCAGCGAATACCAGAAGACCAGCCCGAGCGGAATCAGCACGAAGGCGATGATGCCAATCAGTTGCGGCGCGATGAAGAGGAAGCCGGCGAGGCTGTCGCGCCGCGCGATGGTCCAGAACGGCGATAAGGAGCGGCCTTCCGGACGAGCGTTTACCTGCACGACAGCCATGGCACCCTCCTCAGCGCTTCAGAAGCGGCCCGATCTGGCCGCAGATTTTCTGGAGCGTGCCCGGTACATCCGCTTCCGGCCGCCAGATGGCATCTAGGTTCGAGCGCACCATCTGCTGGATCTGCGCAAAGCCAGTATGGCCGGGCATGACCTTGCCGGTGGCGATGCCGGAGATGACGACCTTGTCGATCTGCTCTTCGGAAAGCAGCGGATTGGTCTTCTTCAGCACTTCGGCATTGAGCAGGGACTTTCGCGCCGAGGGGAAGAACTGGCTGAGCTTTGCCGAGTTTTCCGGATTGGTCATGTAGGCGACGAACTCGGCTGCCGTTTCGGCATTCCTGCCCGATTGCATGACGCCGACACCGGCCTGGCCGATCAGCGCGTATTCCCCCGCCGGCCCCTTGGGCAACGGCACCAGATCCCAGCCGAAGGGCTTGTCTTTCGGCAGGAGCGAGGCGCGGCTGATCTGGGTGATCGTCATCGCCGCGTTACCGGCGAAGAAATCGACAGTCTCGCCAGGTCCGGGCATCGCCTTTTTCTTAAAGACCGCATCGTGGATGAAGGCGAGCGCATCCGCCATCGGCTGTTCGGCCATGGTGCAGGTCTTGCCATCTTCGCTCCAGGGCGATGCGCCCCATCCGTTCCACACAGAGGTAAGGTATTGCCATGCCTGATAGTTGAAGTCGCGTACGACCAGACCACCCTTGCCGGATTTGGCGACGGCGGCGGCCGTTCCGATCGCGTTGTCCCAGGTCCATTCGCCTGCAGCGATCATCTCGGCCGGTGTTTTGGCGCCCGCAGCCTTGATCAGGTCGTTGTTGACGAAAACGGCGAACGGCGAAGTCGAAAACGGATAGGCGTAGAGCTTGCCGTCTGCAGTCCAGCGTTCGGTGGCCCCGGTGCCGACTTCTTCGAGATTATAGCCTTCTGCCGCCTTTAAAGTATCGGTCAGCGGGTATAGTGCACCCGACTTGACGAAGTCATAGGCCGAAGTCTCGAAGATCCATGCCATGTCGGGGGCGTTGCCACCGGCGATCTGGGTCGTCAGTGCCGTCGTGTAAGTCTCAAACGGCAGCGACTCGTAAGTGACGCTGACATTCGGATGATCCTTCTTGAAGCCCGCGGCGATCTCGTTGAACAGCTTCAGATGTGCTTCATTGGCGCTCCAGATTGTCATCCGAAGATTGACCGCATCCTGCGCCTCGGCAGTTCCTCCTAGCGCAAGCGATCCGAAGATCGCCAGCGCGCAGGCGGTTGTTTTCAAAGTCCTTTGATAAAGCATTCCCAGTCCTCCTCCAAAGATGGGTTGGATCAAAAATCAGTAGGCGGCGATCTCCGGCCAGCGGAACTCGATGCCTTCACGGGTCAGTGCCGCCTGGAATTCCGCCAGATGACTGTCGGCTTCCTGCACCTGATGCGGCGTCAGTCCCTTTTCCAGGCACCAGGCCGCCAGCAAGCCGGCCACCTCGCCGACATTCCATTCGACCGGGTGCAGGCGGTAGCAACCGTTGGTGATATGCGTCGTGCCTATATTCTTGCCGGCGGGAATAAGGTTCTTCATCCGTTGCGGAAGCAACGCACCAAGCGGGATCTCGAACGGGCAGGATGGCACGTCGACATAGTTGTCGCCGCCTGTCGAGGGATGCAGGTCGATGCGGTACATGCCGATGCCGATGCTGTCGCGATACCGCATCGCGCCTTTTTCCCCACGCACTGTAAAGGAAAGGTCCTGTTCGACGATCCGAGTTACCGGCTTGATGCGCCGGCCTTCGCGGATGTAGGGCGCCATGGCAAGGCCATGTTCGGTTCCGGTGATATCACCACGCAGACGCAAGCCGCGGTAACCATGCCCCCCGTCAAGACGCGGTGCTTCCGTCTGCAGCCAGTAGAAGACGGAATATGAAAGGTCGGCCGCCGATTTGAGATGCCGCGCCTTTTCTTCGTCCGGGACGTCGATGATGGTGCCGTCCATGTAGTCGATCATCGGCCAGTTCACGAGGCAGATGTCGGACTGATAGAAACCCGGCGCAAAGTTCCGGCGTGCGGCGATGCGGCGGAAGATCCAGAGGTTTTCGTCGCCGCCGCCCTTGCGCTGGTCGGCATCGACGAGAAGCGGATCGTCGTCCGGGTTCGGCGTGAACGACCGCGTCGTGTGTTCCAGCGTGCGCGGATGCGGCGCCGTCAAGCCGAGCAGCGGACCGCCCCAGAAATGCGGCTGGTAATTGCGCCAATAGTCGTAGTTTTCCGGCTTGTCTATCGTCTGGTCGCCATCGACATGATCAATCGCAAAGCAGATCGAGACCGCCTGAACATTGTCTGGCTGGGCTTCTGCCGGCGCACTCGGTTCGCCTGTGTCGGACTGCGCCTCGAAGCCTTTCGCGTATTCCGTACCCGTCATCGGCAGAAGATCGCCGAGTTCGGTCGCGTCGAGAACGTAGTCGGCGAAAATGACGATCTCGGCATCCGTATCGCGCTGGCGAACCGTAATCGCGCGAACCGTATCGCCCTCGACATCCGCGGCAACCGGCCGATAGGGTTTCAGCACCGTTAGCCGGCCGGCACCGATATAAGGCATCAGCATGCTTTCCATCACCGCCAGGCTGACGCGTGGTTCGGCGCAGATGCGGCTCACCCAGCCGCCACCGGGATTGAGATCACCCCAAGCGCGGGCGCCTTCGGTCAGCGGATAGTGGTCGCGATAATATTGCCGGACACCACTGCGCAGTTTGCGATAGGACCGTGTGATGCCAAACTGCTCGACCCAGGTGTGTTCGTCGGACGGCACCGCCTGACTGGTCAACTGCCCGCCGATCCAGTCGAATTCCTCCGTCATGATGACGCGCTTGCCTGCGCGTGCCGCGCCAAGTGCTGCCGCGACGCCACCAAGTCCGCCGCCGACGACAAGAATATCTGCTCGCATCTCTTTCACGTCATTACATCCGTTTTCTATTGGCGTTTCTTCGCTGGACCCGAAGGACAGGGTCCCAGTGTTTCGCCCTCGACGGGCCCACAAGTCAGGAGGATCTGGCTGCCGGCGCTGCCGGTCTCGATACGGTTGACCAGCATGGCCGTCGCCTGCCGTCCCATTTCCTCACGCGGGATTTCGTAGGAGGTGAAACGCACCGGGCTGCGGCCGGCGCGGATATGGCTTCCAAGCACGACCATCGAGAAATCCTGCGGCACGGCAAGCCCGCGCTCGCGCGCGGCCGCCTCGACGCGTACCGCATCCGCCAGCTCGATGAAGAAGGCAGCCGTCGCACCGCTCGAAATGATCCCGTCGAGGATCTCGCCGGCCGGTCGGTTCACGGCATCGACATGCAACGCAAGCTCGGCCCCCTCGCCCAAAGTCGACGCGAAACCTCCCCAGCGATCTGCGATGGATTCTGCCGTACCTTCTGGGCCGAAATAGGCGAGTTTCGAATGCCCGAGCGAAACAGCCTTTTCGACGAGTTGCCTGGTGCCGGCCGCATAATCACCGCCGACATAGGGAACAGGCCCGCCAGCGTCGTTACGGCGGCCGATCGCCACAAATGGGTAATCCTCCGCCACCAGTCGCGCGAGTTCCTTGCGGTCGAACTCCCGGCCGAGCACGAGGCAGCCGTCGGCGATCCTGAGTCGGTTGTTCTCAGAAAATATCTTGCGATTGTTGCCGACGCCGGCGCTTGTCAACAGCAGGAGATCATAATTTTGCTGCTGCGCCTCCTCCTCGATCCCAAGCAGGAAGGGCGTGAAAAAGTCGGCCTGCGCACTCGGAAAGGCCGGCTCGTAGGTGAAGACACCGAGGATACGGTTGAGCCCCTTGGCCATGCGCCTTGCGATCGGGTCGGCGACATAACCGGTCGTGCGGATGACGGCCTGAACGCGTTCGCGAGTTTCGGCAGGTATCCGTGCCAGCGCTGTCGGCGCGCCATTCAGAACGAGCGAAACAGTCGCCTGGCTGACGCCGGCAAGCTTCGCGATATCGTTCTGGGTCAGTCGCTTGTGGCCGGTCACGCAACGCCCTCCCAAGCATCCGGAACTCTGCTAATGCGTATTAGCTGTTAATGCGTATTAGCATGACGTCTTGGTGCGCTGTCAAGAGGCGATAGCCGTAAAGTTAAATTCCGCGCCTGCATTGAAGACATCGTGGCGGAAGCAAACAAGACCTCTATTCGCTAGCAGGTTTTCTGGTCGTTAGTTTTGCTGGCGGCATGCTATGCGCCGGCGCGGTTCTGCGAATATCCGCCGGCACTTACGGTCTTGATGAAGATCGAACCTTTGGCTCACTTATTCGTCATGAGCTGAGAGGCAGAGGATCAGTGCCTTCGCTTAGGATTGCAAGGTATCGTCGATAACTGAACACACGGCCACGCCTGCGGCCGGTTACCTCATCAACGATGCCCAATCGCTCCAGATCTGCGAGTGCAGCGTTGACTGTTGGTGCGGACAGACCTGTGATCTGAACGATCTGGTTCGCCGTGTGAAAAGGATTCTGTTGGAAAAGCTCGTGAATGCGAAGGGCAGACCCTGCTCTATCACTCTCCATCGTAATCCGCTCCCGATCTTCCTTGAAAAGATCGACGATCTGAGTGGCAGCCTCAAATGCCTGATCGGCAGTATCGGCGACGCCGGCGAGGAAAAAGTCCAACCAGCCTTCCCAGTTTCCGTTTTCGCGAACCTCCTGCAGCAACCGATAATATTCTCTCCGATGGGACTTCAGATAAAGGCTGAGGTAGAGCAGCGGCTTTCGCAAAACGCCGTTCATGCACAGATACAGGGTTACAAGCAGGCGACCGATACGGCCATTGCCATCAAGAAACGGATGGATCGTTTCGAACTGCACATGCAGCAGGCCAGCTTTGATCAGTGCCGGCAGCCGGGATTGCTCATCATGCATGAAGCGTTCGAATGCATCGAGGCAATCGGCCATTTCCGTGACGGGTGGCGGCACGAAGAGTGCGTTGCCGGGCCGCGTGCCACCAATCCAGTTTTGCGAGCGGCGGAACTCTCCTGGATCCTTGGTACCTCCTCGCCCACTGTGCAGGAGCCTGGCGTGCATCTCTCGGATCAGACGCAACGACATGGGCAACGTTTCCAAGCGTTCCAAACCATACATCATGGCGTCAACATAGTTGGAGACTTCACGAATATCGTCAACCAGCTGTCCAGCCTGAGCTTCGGTCTCGAACCGCAAGAGATCGGAAAGTGTCGACTGCGTGCCTTCAATCTGCGAAGAAAGAACAGCCTCCTTTCTCACATACATGTAGAGAAACAGCTCATGTCGGGGCAGCAGGGTTGTGATACCATCCAAGCGTCCCAGCGCGCGCTCTGCCAGGCTGAGACGCTTCAGCAATGAAAGCACATCAATCGCGGGCTCGGGTGGCAATGGCGGAGGCACGAACGCCCGTACTGTTTCACTGGCAGCGATCGTCTCGACGAAACGACCTAGGCGATGTTTGGATTGGGAATCAGACATGTCTCAGTATCAACCGCGCACCTTATTTAAACAAGACGCACTTCATTTAATTAAGCGGCGGACTTAGATAAGCGCGCTTAATTAACGTTCGGGCATCGAGCTCCCGAACCCTGCTCCAGAGTAATTGGCATGGGAGTAAAATGCGATGACTAAGCTGAGTGCATGGTACCGCGTCCGGTACATCTTTTCTTAAAGCTCCCCTCCTACTTCCGCTCGCCCTCGGCATTGGTGCCGAGAGTAACGGAAAAAGCATGACCAAAAAAGACCTTTCATCACGGCATTTTCAGCGAAAGATATCCGAATTCTGCGAGCTGCGTATCGCGCCGTTCACATCCAAACGAGTGCTGGAGAACGTCCGCCCTTATCTCCTAAGCTTGATCATCTACCGAAAATCGCCGCCGTTCCTGAATGGCCATATCGATTGGGCGACAATCGGTCAGTCCTGTGGGATAGAAGTCGAATTGACGGCGGAACTGAAAAGGCAACTCCGGCCAGGCTTGGATGCAATCATCCGATGGCTCGGGGCACCACCGGCAGCCGAAGAGCGACGGTCCCCAAAGCCAAAGACCCGCCCGAACAAAATAGTGTCTGCAAAGAAGGTAGCTTCCATATCCTCGACCAGAAAGCCTCAACGCGCAACAACCGACGGTACATTTGCGCGGTCTGGGTCCACACCACGAGGTCCTGCACCGAAGCCGATCAGTCCTTTCCCGGAACCGCTATTCGAAGCGACAGAGGATCCGGCAAGCTTTCAGGATGCGTTGGTCTATCATATGCGCCGGTTCGGCGACACCTATTGGCAGCTCTACCGAGCCGTTGTTCATCTCAATGAGACCTTCGACAACAAGACGCTTCTATCCTGGATCCAGGGCGAGCGCGTACCCCGATCTGTTGCGAGTTTCGATATCCTCCGCCGCATTGAGCGACGCTACCGACTTCCAGAGGGATATTTCAAAGAGAAGCTGCCGCATCAGGCACGTTCGCTTCATGGTCACGAACTCGGTGATATTAACCCGGCCGAGCGGCGCAGGATCTCGCTGCATCTTCCAGATGACTTCAGCAGCCTGCCCTTCACCAAGCGCGAAGAAATCCTTGATTGGGTGCGCCGTGTGATCATTTCCGGATCGACAGAGTATCGTCGATACCAGGCCGCGGCCAGCAAGCAACGTTATGCCATCCGCTTTCCCGGTATCACTTATGGCGGGAGCGCACTATCGGCCAGATCCTTGGCATCCGCAGTTGGAGCAAATCAGAATATTGAGGCCGAGTTCGATGATCCTGATCTGCTTTCAGGCGTCGTCGATGCGCCGCCGCAGCTTGCCATGGAAATGGCCGATCTCATTCGTTTCAAAACTTCGACACTGACAGCGATTGGATTTCAGCGGAATGGTGTTTGGGGAGAAGAAACGGCTTCTCAGAAAATTGAGCACCTTGGTCTGATGTTCGGCGCATTGGCCGCGTCACCGAATAGCGCCGTGAAGGGCTACGGCGTACCACTCAGCCGCTTGAGCTTTGGTCTTCTCATCTTTCCTGGTGTTTGGGACTGGTATCTGCAGTGGCGGGAACAACGCCGTGGCTTCTATACAAAATGGGAAGAAGACATGCTGATGGTTGCCCAGGCCCTCTCCCGCGCCGACGTTGGCTGGATCCGACAGCACCCGGAGTTGCTCCATAACGTCAGGCCTATTGCGGGTTTGATTGAGAAGGAAGAAATCGACTTCGCAGCTCGCGACTGGCATGGCGCCTGTGACGCATTTCATCGGCACGCAGCCAACCGATCGAAGGAAATCCAACGTGTCATGCGCGTCCATCGTGACCCGTTCGAGCCGATCATGTGCGTCCTGGAAGCCGAAAGCCCATTGGCGGAATATCGTAAGATCACGGACGAGATTCTTGACCGCATGCCGGATGAGCACAGATATCCGCGGCCGGCGGCAGAGGCCGTCAGGTCGTTCCTGTTACTCCGAATTGGCCTGCACCTCGGGCTACGACAAAAGAATCTTCGCCAATTGCGCGTCTGCCCGCGCGGACATTATCCGACATCGGAACGCCGGCTCGAAGACATGAAATGCGGGGAGTTGCGCTGGAGCGACCGCGATCATGGATGGGAGGTCCTCATCCCATCGGTCGCATTCAAAAACTCTGAATCATCCTTTTTCGGCCAAAAGCCGTTTCGACTGATCCTGCCGGACTTGCTTGATCTCTACAAATATCTGGATGCATATATCGATCGACACCGCGGTATTCTACTTGGCGGTGCCTCAGATCCCGGAACCTTATTCGTTAAGACGGTGAAGACAACCAGCATCAATGCGGCTTACAATTCGACTACGTTCTACGAGGCGTGGCGGACCGTCATTCAGCGCTATGGGATCTACAACCCCTATACCAAACGCGGTGCGATCAAGGGCTTGCTGCCGCACGGACCGCATAACTTGCGGGACATTCTTGCGACACATATCCTGAAGCAGACTGGATCCTATGAGCAGGCAAGCTACGCCATTCAGGATACGCCCGATGTCGTCCAGCAGCACTATGGTCGCTTCCTACCGCAAGACAAAGCAGCTCTTGCTGCCAAAATCCTGAATCAGGTCTGGGAGGCTGCGTAAGCTCGACTGATATGTTCGGCTTGGGTGTTGGCTCAGCCTCCATCCGAGCCGATCTCGTCGTTTCGCTCTTGACGAGATTTGAACCTCCGGCTCGCAAACCGAAAATGTATAGGTCATTGTTTTTATGGATATTCCGACACGACGCATCTGCATAAGGCTAATGGAATTGGTACCATTTGTCCCAAGCCAATGCCCGGTGTTGACAGCTAGGCAGCGAGTGCAGAATAGACGAGGTATCCGCTGCCGGCAGCCATCACCGCTGCTATGACAGCAGCAAGTCCGTCACGCATGAGCAAAGCCACTCCCATCATTATGACTGCGAGCATCGGTACGGTACTCGCGAACGGAATGAGCTCCAAGGGCGGAACGGAAACACAAAGCAACATCACCACAACAGCCAGACGCTGCAGGTAGGGTGGCGCTGTGAGCCGCTTCATACGCGGTCGGAAAATTATTACGCAATAGCATGAGATGGACGACAGCTTCCCCAACCCTATCTTCAGCTTCTGTCCGTCCAGGGTTTGCCGCTCCAAGATCTGGGGTAGCCATAGATGCTTACGCCCGAACAATATCTGCACGGCGAAAGGCTGATAATGATTGCAATGGCCGTGGGCACACCGGGAGTACTGCCGAGAGGACTTATTTCGATGACCGCAGGGATGATCAAGAAAGGCCCGAAACTCCGCTCTCCTATCTCCTCCCGGATTTCGTGAACACTGATCCTGTCGGAAGAGCCCGCTAACGCGGTCAGTCGCGCGATGAGCTCCGAGAGACCTTTTCCCGCGCGCTTTTCTGCCAGTTTCTTCTCACCCATGCCTGTCCTTCAGACGATCTGCTCCAGGTGTGACTAACGGCGACAACCTCACTCGGGTCCGACGCCGAGCTGCTTCTTCCCGGACATGGCTCCAATACCGGTTTCACGCATTCGTGTTCTAGACACATCACGCCCAAGCTCCATCTACGGGAACTCTTGCACCTCCACCGCCAGAACGGGCAGAGCTTGCTGATTGCAATTTTGAAATTCGTCCACATAACCATGATCGCGATCTGGGCCGCCGGCCTGATCAGTCTGCCCGGGCTTTACGTTCAGCGTGCACATGTGAAAGACAAGGACGCGCTTTACCGCCTGCAGATGATGGTGCGCTATGCCTACGTTACCATCATCTCCCCTTCCGCCTTCATCGCGGTGGCAACTGGCACGGCTCTCATCTTCGGCCAGCAGACCTATGCTCCATGGTTCTCGCTTAAATTGCTTTTCGTCGGCATGCTTGTCGTCCTGCATGTCCTGACAGGTTTAGTCATTATCAGGCTGTTCAAGGAGGGTGAGACCTACCCCGTCTGGCGGTTCATCATGGCGACCGCCGCGACTGCGGTTGTCGCGGCAGTGATCGTGTTCCTGGCGCTTGCCAAGCCACTCATCGAAACAGAATGTGCGAGCGAACTGATGCGACCCGGAGGGCTGCGAACCCTTGTCGAGAGTCTCAGTTCTTGGTCGATACCATGAGGCCGACACCATGATCGAAAATCAGTTTGCCGCCATGCCACCCGGCCATTCCCGTCATGATGCAGGTCAGCAAAGAGACAAGAATTCCATGCGGCAGAACATCGCCTGCGCCGGTTACCCGCAGGCCCCAGTTGAGGCCGGCACATGCGATAAGGGTGACGGCGGCAATAGCATGCGCCCAGCTCGCCACCCGTTCGCGGATGCCCGGTACGGACAGCAACTCGATCGTACCGACAAGGCCGGCAGCCACACCGAAAAAGAAGACGCCGCCCGAGCTCCACACGCCAACGCGTGTCCAGAACGGATCGGCGGACCACCAAAACAGCACATCCACGGCAAGCGTCAGGAATGCGAGAGCTATGGGAAAATGCACGCTCATGGCATGAAGCGGATGGCCGGCCACCGCGATCATGGAGCTGGCATCCTTATCCGTAACCTTGGCAGTAACAGGATTGGCCGCTTCGGTTTGGTCTTCCATCAGAGTTCTCCGCTTTTCGAACAAAGTCGTGGAGAGTGGAGTTGATTCCGCAGTCTGGCCGCGATCGGCCTTCTCTCGCTACTTGGTGGTTGCAGCGGCGAGCTTTCGGCGCTTGATCCTGCCGGGCCGTCTGCAGCATCCATCGCGGACCTCTGGTGGGTGATGCTGTGGGGATCATGCGCCCTGTTCACGCTTGTCCTCGGATTGTTCCTGGCGGTCTGGTTCGTTCCCGACTTCGGGCGTCGCCTGCGGCCTGACCGATGGATCCTGTGGGGTGGTCTCGCCCTTCCCTTGCCTGTTCTGATCGCATTGACGCTCTACGCTTTCAACCAGGGTGAATTTCTCCTGAAGGGCGCCGCCAAAGATGCCGAGAACGTCCTCGAAGTCCGCGCGACCGGGCGGATGTGGCAATGGGAGTTTTCTTATCCAACCCTGCCCGGAAGCGCGGCGGAGCCGGGGGTCTTGCATATACCGGCCGGCAGAACGATCGAGATCGTCGCCGAAAGCGAGGACGTCATTCACAGTTTCTGGGTGCCCCGCCTCGGCGGAAAGATCGATGCTGTTCCGGGACATGCTAACCGGCTTCGCATCCGCGCTGATAAGCCCGGTCGATATGGCGGCATCTGTTCGGAATACTGCGGTACGGGGCATGCCGGCATGCGTTTCGAGGTTCGTGCTCATGACGGAAACGGTTTTGTGAGAGCGGTCTCTGCGGAGACGAGCCAATGAGCAAGAACATGACGTCAGGCCAAAATCCGATCACACTGCATCGCGCCCTCGAACGCATATGGGGAACGAAACCGGGATGGGGCCGTCTCGCGGCTGTCAACCATAATGTCGTCGGCATCCGGTTCATGCTCACCGCACTGGTGTTTTTCGCGATCGGCGGCAGTCTTGCCATGCTGATCCGTACGCAGCTGGCGTCAGCCGAAAGCGGGTTCATGGATGCCGAAACCTATGCCCAGGTTTTCACCATGCATGGGTCCATCATGATGTTCCTGTTCGCCATACCATTCTTCGAGGGCATGGCGATCTACCTCCTGCCAAAGCTGCTTGGTAGCCGCGATCTCGCCTTTCCCCGTCTCGGGGCCTATGGCTACTGGTGTTATCTGTTCGGCGGACTGATCCTGATCGGAGCGCTGATCGGCGGCATCGCGCCCGACAGCGGCTGGTTCATGTACACGCCCCTGTCATCGTCGGTCTATGCACCCGGCATCAATTCCGATGTCTGGCTGCTCGGGATCACCTTTGTCGAAATCTCGGCTCTTTCCGCTGCTGTCGAGATCATCGTCACGATCATGAAGATCCGAGCCGCCGGCATGTCGATCGATCGTATCCCGATCTTCGCCTGGTACATGCTCGTGGTCGCAACCATGATGCTGGTCGGTTTCCCGCCCCTCATTCTCGGTTCCATCCTGCTTGAGGTTGAGCGCGCATTCGACCTTCCGTTCTTCGACCCCACGCGCGGCGGCGATCCGTTGCTGTGGCAACATCTCTTCTGGCTGTTTGGACACCCGGAGGTTTACATCATCTTCCTGCCGGCGGCCGGGGCAATTTCCACTATTCTGCCTGTCCTCGCAGGCACCCCTCTTGCCGGCTACCGCATGATCGTTGCGGCGATCGTCTCCATGGCATTTCTGTCGTTCGGATTGTGGGTGCATCACATGTACACGGTGGGCATTCCGCATGTGGCACTGTCCTTCTTTTCAGCGGCAAGCGCTCTCGTCGCCGTGCCGACAGCAATCCAGATCTTTGCCTGGCTCGCAACGATTGCGCATGGGCGACCGCACTTTTCCATTCCCATGCTGCATATTTTCGGGTTCTTTTTCGTGTTCGTTATCGGAGGTCTGACCGGCGTCATGCTCGCCATGGTGCCGTTCGACTGGCAGGCCCACGACACACATTTTGTCGTCGCTCATCTGCACTATGTCCTGGTCGGCGGCTTCGTTTTTCCCATGTTGGCGATGGCGTATTACTGGGTTCCACACGCCAGCGGAAAACAGCCGGTGCAGCACCTTTCGCATGCGGCGTTCTGGATGGTGTTCATCGGGTTCAACGTCACCTTCTTTTTCATGCACCTGACCGGATTGCTTGGCATGCCGCGGCGCATATTCGGATATCCCGCTGGCTTTGGCTGGGAAACCCTGAACTTCATTTCCTCGATGGGAAGCTTTCTGATGGCAATGGGTTTCGCCTTGGTTGCCCTCGATTTCATCCTATTGTTCAAGTTCGGTCGACCGTTCAGGCGCAACCCCTGGCGCGCAGGCACGCTGGAATGGGCCATGCCGACACCGCCGCCCTCGTACAACTTCGCCTCCATTGCCCGCATCGACAACCGTGCGGATCTGCTCGATCCCGACAGGATCGGGCCGCGCCTTGCTGCCGGCCACGGCTATCTCGGCATTCCACGGCACGATCGGATGGAAGTGCTGGGCGTGGATCCCATAAGCGGAGAGCCGGACCAGGTCGTGGAGCTTCCCCGTCAAACCTACCTGCCGCTCTGGACTGCGCTGGCGACGGGCGCCTTCTTCCTGCTCATGCTCTTCAAGCTATACTGGCTTATTCCCGTGGCGCTTGCCGCCGTGATCGGATGCTTCTGGCTGTGGACTGTTCGTGATGGTTCTCCTATCGACGGGGAGCGGATCTCGATTGGGCACGGCGTGAAGGTACCGGTGCATATCAGGGCACAGGTCCCGCCATCCTATCTCGCCATGGTGCTGACGCTGGTCGCCAACGCAACGCTTTACATCTCGCTGCTTTTCGGCTGTCTTTTTCTGTGGGTCTCCGCGCCCAACTGGCCACCGAAACATGTCTTGCTCGACATGCCGCTTCTGGCCATCGCTGCCGTCGCTTCAGTTCTGACTTGCGTTGGCAACCGTCTGGCAGGCGGCAGGACGAACCTGGCTCCGGTCGGAAATGCTTTGTCGCTCTGCGCGCATCTTCTATCGGCATCGCTGTTTCTTTGGGTCGCCTTTCTGACGTTGCCAGCACCTTCCGGTCATGCCGCAATCGCTTCCTTGTTTGTCGTCATGATCTATGCCGCGCTTCACGGCATGATCGGCGCCATCTTCGCCGTCCATGCCATATGGAGGGCCTTGTGCGGCCATGATGAATCGGTGCGGTCACTCGACTTGAGGATCGGACGGCTCTGGCATGATTATTCGGCGGCTGCGGCCATATGCGCTGTCGGCTTTTGCTGGAACCTGCAAACCCTGATCGCAGGAAGTGCGCCATGATGCGCCATCCTGTCCTGCTCATGGTTTTGGGTTTTGTCGTATGGAGCGGCGCCTTCCTCGGGATCTACTTCACCCAGGCAACCGCCTGCAGCCTTGCCATGCAGAGCCAATTCCTCCACGCTTCTGCAGGCGCATTCCGGCTTGTCTTGATCGGGATTGTCTTGGCGGCCATTGTGGCGGTGATTGCCGTCTACCGGTTTCAGCGACAGTCGCCCGAACTATCGGGCGACACTAGAACCTCCGATTTCCTGAAAGGCGTCACGACACGCGTGTCGGTCGCGGCTCTCTTTTCGACGGCTTTTTGTTTCATTGGCGTCTTCTGGCTCACTTTGTGCGCGGCCTGAATCCCGTCAATACGCTCAAAGCAATGTCGCGCCATATGGCGCGGGCTGACTGCTGGCTGAGTGGTACTCACATAAACGTGTGCATTCTTTATCGAGCCTTCTGCCCGCCGGATCGTTGCGAACCATGTGTCATTGACGGCACGGGGGAGCAGTTGCATCAAAAGGGAGAGCCCATGACCGGCACAGCATCGTTGCCACAACCGGACGAATTGTATGGCAACATCTTTGATGCCTGTCAGGACAAGGCGAACCTTCCATTCTCAAAGATGGTGGTGCTGGGCACGCTCGCCGGCATCTACATAGGCCTGGGTGGGCTTTTCGCGACGGTCGCTCTCGCAGGTGCGGGGGAGGTTGCCTTCGGCGCTGGTCAGGTTCTGTCCGGGATGGTGTTCTCGCTCGGGCTTGCGCTCGTGCTGATTGCAGGTGCGGAACTGTTTACCGGTAATACCCTGATGCTGGGGCCGGTCGCTGCGAAGCGGATACCGTTGACGCGGGCGATCTCCGCACTTTCCGTTGTCTATGTCGCAAACTTTGCAGGCGCAATCCTGCTTGCCGGCGTTAGGGCGGTTTCTGGGCTTCACGAAGCTGGTGACGGCGCCGTCGGGCGCGCCGCCCTAGAACTTGCCGAAACAAAAACGGCAAAAAATTTTGCAACAACCGTCGCAAGCGGCGTACTTGCCAATCTTCTGGTCTGCTTGGCAGTATGGCTTGCCTACGCGGCCCAGAGCGCGGCCGGCAAGATCATCGGGCTCGTACTGCCGGTGACGGCGTTCGTGGCGGCCGGGTTGGAGCATTCGATCGCAAACATGTACCTTCTTTCCTATGCCTATCTGGCACAGGGACTGATCGACCAGGGAGCCACCCTGGTGTCGCTTAGCGCGATTGCAGCCAATCTTTTGCCCGCAACAATCGGAAACCTTCTAGGGGGCGGCTTTATCGCCCTCGCCTATCACGCTGCCTACGGCAATAGCGCCAAGGCTTGAGCCCATCCGGCATCGGTGCATGCGCTGCTGGCTGCGCAGCCCGATATGGAAGTCAAACAGGAGAAATTTTCATGGCGGATCAGATCGCAAATCCGGAATCGGAAGGCCCTGCCGGTGGATGGGGTTCGCTGAAATCACTCGTCCGCATCTATGGCGAGACTTGGCCGACACCCGCAGCCATTGAATCGCTTGCCCGACAGAACAAGCCGAAGGGCTTCATGTGCGTTTCCTGCGCTTGGCCAAAACCCGTCAACTATCATCCTTTCGAATTTTGCGAGAATGGCGCGAAGGCGACGATGTGGGATCTTACCAATGCCCGTTGCACGCCGGATTTCTGGAATGACCACACGGTTTCCGAACTGCGGGCCTGGAAAGACCACGACCTCGAAATGACCGGCCGGTTGACGCATCCGATGCGTTACGACGCAGGGACGGACCGCTATGTCGAGGTGACCTGGGAAGAGGCCTTCGCCCGGATCGGAGCAACCCTCAAGCAACTGCATCCCGATTCCGCGGTCTTCTATTCCTCCGGGCACGCTGGGCTGGAGGCAGCCTATCTTTATGCGCTGCTCGCGCGGAGCTATGGAACAAACAATCTGCCGCAAAGCTCGAACATGTGCCACGAAACGACCTCCGTCGGTTTGAACAAGGTCATCGGATCGCCGGTGGGCACGGTGGTTTGGGAAGATCTGGAGAAAGCCGACGCCTTCTTTTTCTTTGGCCAGAACCCGGGCTCGAACAGTCCACGTTTCCTGCATCCTTTGCAGGATGCCAAAAAACGTGGGGCAAAGATCGTCACGTTCAATCCCGTGATCGAGCAAGGCCTGGTTTCGTTCGTCAACCCGCAAAACCCTTTCGATATGCTGACCGGCAACGAAACGGCGATTTCCGACCATTATCTGCAGGTCAAGGCAGGTGGCGATATCGCCGCAATTCTCGGCCTCTGCAAAACCGTGATCGAGGCGGACGACGAAGCTGTCGCGTCGGGCACAAACCGTGTCATAGATGTCGAGTTTATCGATACCCATACAACAGGCTTTTCCAGCTTCATCGACTGTGTGCGTAAAAGTGCGTGGCACGATATTGAACGTGAAAGCGGTCTAACTGAAACAGCGATCCGCGATGCGGCGGTTGTTTATATTCGAGCCGAACGTGTGATCGGTGTCTATGGCATGGGCCTGACACAGCATGCTCAGGGTGCACTGAACATCGCCATGCTGGTCAACTTGCTTCTCTTACGCGGGAATATCGGTCGCGAAGGCGCCGGCTGCTGTCCGGTTCGCGGCCATTCCAATGTTCAGGGGCAAAGAACCGTCGGCGTTGCCGAAAAAGCCGAATTGATCCCGATGGACAAGCTCAAGGAGCTCTTCGATTTCAATCCGCCGACCGAAGACGGCCTGACCATCGTGGATGCCGTCAAAGGGATGATCGCCGGAGAGATCAAGGCGACCATCTGCCTTGGCGGAAATCTGTTGCGCGCGGTTCCCGAGCAGAGCGAGATGGAGACCGGTTGGGCAAGTCAGGACCTCACGGTGATGGTCTCGACCAAACTCAATCGCAGCCATCTTTTTCCGGGCAGGCAAGCTTATATCCTGCCTTGCCTGTCACGGCTTGAGATCGATGAGCAGGCAACCGGCCCGCAAGCAGTAACGACCGAAGACAGTTTTTCGCATATCTCCGGGTCGCTGGGAAAACGCACTCCGGCTTCGAGATATCTGAAGAGCGAGCTGGCCATTGTGACCGGCATTGCAAAGGCGACGCTTGCAGACAATCCAAGCCTGCGCTGGGATGACTGGACGGGCGATTACGGTCTCGTGCGTGACCTGATCGAGGCGACATATCCCGATGATTTCAAGGACTATAATCGGCGCATGTTCGAGCCTGGCGGTTTTTATCGTGGTAACGATGCCCATCAGCGCGTCTGGAATACCGATGAAAAGAAAGCGGTGTTTACGACGCCGGACCGGATGAACGCATTGTCCTTCGACGATGCGGAAGGACGTTTCAGACTGGTGACGATGCGCTCCAACGACCAGTTCAATACGACCATCTACGGCTATTCAGACCGGTTCCGCGGTATTGAGGGGACGCGAGATGTCGTTTTGATGTGCGAACTGGATATCGAGGCGGCAGGTCTTTCCGAGGGACAAACCGTGAAGCTCGTCAGCGATTTCGGCGACAACAAACGTCGCGAACTTCCCGGACTTAAAATCGTCGCTCACAACCTGCCACGCGGAACGGTTGGCGCATATTATCCGGAGAGCAACGTACTAAATGCAATCGACCATCACGACCAGCTTTCGAAGACACCCGCCTCAAAAGCAATCCCGGTCCGTATTGAGGTCTGAATAAGGGCGGAAAAAGTCCATGCGACGTCGAGCTATTCTGAATAGCCCCGAGATTTGTAGACGCCTTCTTTCCTAATTTTGAGGTAGGAAGAGCATCATGAGCAAATCGAATTTCAGCGAAGGTTTTAAGCGCGACGCCGTGCGTCAGATCACGGAGCGGGGCTATACAGTTTCCGAGGTTTCGCAGCGTCTCGGCGTGAGCCAGCATTCACTCTACGAATGGAAGAAGAAGTTGGCAGCGTTTAACGCCAAAGGCACCGACGAGGCCGAGGAGATCAGGCGGCTGAAGAAAGAACTGGCTCGCGTCACCGAGGAGCGAGACATCCAAATCGGCCGCGTATTTCGCCAGGGATGCAAAGTGAAGTACGCGTTCATTGCCCTGCATCGCTTGCAGTTCTCGGTGCGGACGATGTGCCGTCTCCTGCGGGTTCACCCCAGTGGATTTTACACTTGGCTGAAGAACCCGCTGAGCAGGCGAGCCAGCGAGGACAGGCGACAGACCGATTTGCTCCTGAAGGCGTGGGAAGAGAGCGGCAAGGTCTACGGTTATCGCAAGCTGCACGACGATCTTCTCGATCAGGGAGAGATATGTTGCCCGAACCGGGTCCCGCGTCTGACCCGTCTCGCCGGGATCAAGGCGCAGATCGGTTACAAACGCCGTCCCGGCATATATGGCGGCAGGCCTGCCGTCGCTATCGACAACACACTCAACCGGCAATTTGACGTCGCGGCTCCGGACAAGGCCTGGGTCACCGACATCACCTACATCCGAACCTGTGAGGGCTTCGCTTATCTGGCTGTCGTCATCGACCTTTATTCCCGCAGGGTCATCGGCTGGGCTATGCAGAGCCGACAGACTACGGACGTCGTATTGCAGGCTCTGCTCATGGCGGTGTGGAGACGAAAGCCAAAGGACAAGGTGCTGATTCATTCGGATCAGGGTGCGCAGTTTACCAGTATGGACTGGGCCTCGTTCCTCAGGCACCACAACCTGGTTCACTCGATGAGCCGACGTGGCAACTGCCATGACAATGCGGTGGCCGAGAGCTTCTTCAATCTTCTGAAGCGAGAGAGGATACGTCGCAGGGTCTACCGTTCGCGCGATGAAGCTCGCCAGGATGTGTTCGACTACATCGAGATGTTCTACAACCCGAAACGCAAGCACGTCAGAAACGGAATGCTGTCGCCCGTCGAGTTCGAGAAGCAGCAGAAAATCTAACCCGAGGGTGTCTACGAAACTCGGGGCTATTCAAAGACGGTCGCCGATGTTATCGGCGACCGAGATATCAGGATCCGGTGGAAGCCATTTGAGCTCCGCCCGCATCCCATCCCGACGCTAAAACCAGAAGATCCATATCTTCCAAACATCTGGGCAAGGTCAGTCTATCCTCTGGCAGAACGCCTTGGCGTTCCTATCAAACTGCCAACCATCTCTCCGCAACCCCGCAACCCCGCAACCCCGCAGCTCAAGAGCCTTCGAATTGTTCGCAATGGCGAGCGATGCGGGTCTTGGGCACGCGTATTCGATGCGAGTGTTCAAGGCATTCTTCCAGGAAGATCGTGATATCGAGGATATGGAAGTCCTGGTCGATATTGCCGCTGAGGTTGGGTTGAATTCAGTTGAAGCTCGATTGGCCCTAATCAACGGCACGTATGTCGAACAGCACAAGGATGCCTGAAGACATGCTGAGGAAGAAATGAAAATCGCAGTTGTTCCGACCGTCGTTGTCGGAAACACGGTGTTCCGGGGCACCCCCTCGGTAGAAGAACTCACTAACGCCTTGGTAGACCTCAAGCAGCCCAAATCCTGACGGAAACGTTCTGGGAGAGTCACGATGTGCCGGCTTGGAGCCGGCACATCGAAACGCACGCTTTCTGCGAGGAGCCCGTTTTGTGCCGGGCGCGAAGTATCGCTTATCGGAAGTGAGAAGACCAACCGCTTGACCAACTTCGTCGGGCCTCTTATTCTCGTGCTGAAAGCAAGGATCGAGGCCCGCGCGATGACGACGACGATAAAAATCTCTGAAGCGAAAACGCATCTTTCCGACCTGCTCGCCCGCGTCGAGGCTGGCGAAGAGTTCGTCATTGCTCGCGGAAACGATCCGATCGCCCACCTGACCGCGGTTCGCAAGCAGACCGACATGCAGCTGCTGCTCGCCGAAGTTCGCGCCGCGCGTCAAAAGGCGACCACGTCCACGCATGAGGAAATCCTCTCGTGGCGTGACGAAGGTCGCCGCTGATGTCTTTTGTCATCGATGCCTCGATGGCGGCCGCCTGGCTGCTGCCGGAAGAGTTTTCGGACGCCGCCGAGGCGGTGATGGCGACCGTCAATGCCCCCTGCCCTGTTCCGTCGCTATTCTTTTTCGAGATCCGCAACATTCATGCCATGTCCGAGCGTCGCGGTCGAATTGCGGCCGGCAGCGCGCTCGTCAACATGGAGCGGGTTCGCCGACTGCCGCTGGAGGATGCCGGCATTGGTGCAGACAGCTATGTTTTGCTGCTGTCGGCCAATCATAGCCTAAGCGCCTATGATGCCGCTTATCTGGCGCTCGCCCTCAGCCGCAGCATCCCGCTCGCCACGCTCGACCGCAAACTGGCCGCCGCGGCTCGCAAGGACGGTGTTGCCGTTCTTGGGCCATTAGCCCATGGCGACTAAGCGACCATCCGGCGATG
>NZ_JBNNPS010000008.1:0-184181 GCF_050275975.1 Neorhizobium sp. NPDC001467
TTCCGCTAATCTTTTGTGGCTTTCTTCAGAACGAGAGACTTCGTCGCCAGCAGCGCCGCCGCCCTCGTCAGTGACCGGGTTATAGGCGAACACCCTTTTCCAAGTCAACACCCCTTTTCAAAAATCTGTCACTTTTCTCAAAGGCAAACGCGACGGCCTTGTGCGGCAGGGGTTTTGGCATGGTTTCTCGTTCGATGGTTGTCTTTCCGTCTGTAGAACGGCATGTCTGCGATAATGCCACCCTTAATGAAAGCGCATCCGCGATGCCTGTCTGCCCACCTATTTTCCCCGACCTGCCGGATTTGCCGATACGCGAGACCTTCGCACAGATCGGCGCCGCACTGGAGGCAGGGACAAGGGCAGTTCTGGCGGCGCCGCCTGGAGCGGGCAAGACCACACTCGTCCCTCTCTTTCTATTGACGCAGCCATGGTGCACCGGCCGGATCATCCTTCTCGAGCCGCGGCGCCTGGCAGCGCGGGCCGCCGCTCGCCGCATGGCGTCCCTGCTTGGCGAGGAGGTTGGCGAAACAGTCGGCTATCGCATGCGGCTGGATAACCGGATTTCTGCAAACACGCGCGTGGAGGTGGTCACCGAGGGCGTTTTTTCCCGAATGATCCTGGATGACCCGGAGCTTACCGGGATTTCCGCCGTATTATTCGACGAATTTCATGAACGGTCGCTGGACGCGGATTTCGGGCTCGCACTTGCGCTCGATGCGCAAGCGGGCCTGCGGGACGATCTGCGGATCATCGTGATGTCGGCGACGCTCGATACCGAGCGCGTCAGCGCGTTGATGCAGGACGCGCCGATGATCCGCAGCGCCGGGCGGGCCTTTTCCGTCGATATCCGTTACCGGGATCGACCGGGCGGCGAGCGTGTGGAAGATGCAATGGTGAAGGCGATTGTCGACAGCCACCGGAACGAGACAGGCTCCATTCTTGCCTTTCTGCCGGGTCAAGCCGAAATCCTGAGAACCGCCAGGCGGCTGGACGGCCTCTTGGACGCCGATACCGCGATCGTACCGCTGTTCGGCAATCTTTCGCAAAAAGAGCAGGATTTGGCCATCCGGCCCTCACCGGCCGGCAGGCGCAAGGTGGTACTGGCGACATCGATCGCCGAAACCTCCATTACCATCGATGGGGTGCGGATCGTTATCGATAGCGGGCTGCACAGAATGGCGGTGTTCGAGCCGTCGACGGGGATCACTCGGCTGGAGACGACCCGGGTCTCGCAGGCAGCGGCGGCGCAGCGGGCCGGCCGTGCCGGACGAACGGAGCCAGGCATCGCTCTGCGCCTTTGGCATCAGGGCCAGACTGCGGCCCTTCCGCCTTTCGCGTTGGCGCAGATTCTGGCAAGCGACTTGTCCGGTCTCGCCCTGGACATGGCGCACTGGGGTGTACGGGATGTATCTGCCTTGTCTTTCCTCGATCCGCCGCCGGCTGCAGCACTTTTGGAAGCACGGCAGTTACTGCGCATGCTGGGTGCCTTCGATCAGGCCTTTTCGCTGACGCCCAAGGGTCGGCTGATGCGGAACCTGGCTCTTCCGCCTCGGCTCGCGGCCATGGCGATTGCCGGAGCGGAAGAGGGGCGGACGGCAAAGGCATGCCAGCTTGCGGTGCTGATGACGGAACCGGGGCTTGGCGGAGACGCCGTCGATCTCGACGACCGTTTGCGACATTTCGACGTGGAAAAGAGCGAACGCGCCGAGGCTGGGCGGCGCCTAGCCGACCGGATCAGACGCTCGCTTCCCGAAGCGGCAGCCACTAGCGACGCCCGTGCCGGCGTCGGCAGCCTGCTCCTGCATGCCTATCCGGATCGGCTGGCCATTCAACGCGGCGGTATCGGCCGCTTTGTCATGGCAAACGGCCGGGGTGCGGTTCTACCTGAGACAGACCGGCTCGCGGGGGCCCGGATGCTGGTCATTGCAGACCTCACCGGCCGCGCCGGACAGGCACGTGTGCTGGCCGCAGCCGAAGTCGATCGCCAGGAAGTCGAAACCGCTCTTGCCGATATCATTGAGCGTCGGGATGAGAATATATTTGATGCGGGCAGCCGGCAGATCCGGGCGCGTCGGACCGTGCGGATCGGGGCTGTCATCCTCGACGAATCACCGCTTCCGCGCCCGACCGGGGCCGCTGCGGCAGAAGCCCTGGCCGACGGTTTGAGACAACTCGGATTGCAGGCAATCGATTTTGGCAAGGAGGTGACCCAGCTGCGTGATCGGATCGCCTTCCTGCATCGGACAGTTGGTGCTCCCTGGCCGGATGTCGGAGATGACGTGCTGCTGGCCCGGCTGGAAGACTGGTTCGTTCCGTTTCAAATCGGAAAGACCAGTCTGAACGCCATCGAGCCGGCAAGCCTTGGCGAGGGTCTGCGGGCCTTGCTGCCCCACGAAATCCGGCAGGAGCTCGGGCGGATGGCGCCCAGCCATTTCGAGGCGCCGACGGGGCAAAGGCATCCGATCCGCTACGACGGCGAGGAGCCGGTCCTTACCATCCGCGTGCAAGAGCTGTTCGGACTAACGCGGCATCCGGCAATCGCCGGCGGTCGCCTGCCCCTCCTTCTGGAGCTGACCTCACCAGCACATCGACCGATCCAGACAACGCGTGACCTTCCCGGCTTCTGGTCAGGATCGTGGAAAGATGTCAGAGCGGAGATGCGAGGCCGTTATCCGCGGCATCCTTGGCCCGAAGATCCGGCAGCGGCAGCCCCGACCAACCGGGCAAAACCACGGGGGACGTGAACCATGAGCCCGACAGACAGAACCTCCCTGCGGCATGCGCAATTCGGCGACACCAGCCGTCGGATCCGTCTGCAGACGCTGGTACGATTGCGCTGGCTTGCGGTCGCCGGCCAAAGCGTCACCATCCTCATTGTCTGGCAGTTGCTGGATTTCCCGCTTCCTCTCAGGGAAGCAATTTTATTGATTGCGGCGCTGGCGGCGGCCAACCTTGTTCTGTCCTACCGATTCGCATCGACGCATCGTCTCGCGCCGACGGCCGCTTTCGCGCTTTTGGGCTTTGATCTGCTGCAGATGGCCGCTCTCCTTTTCATCACCGGCGGCCTTTCCAATCCGTTTGCGCCCCTGATTTGCGTACCGGTCATCATCTCCTTTGCATCGCAGCCGCTCGTGCCGTCGCTGGCCCTGCTGGTTTTTGCGATCTTGTGCACGACCATCCTGGCGTTCACGCCCTATCCCGTGCCGTGGTATGCCGATCAGACACTGGCCATCGAGCCGGTGATGCAGCTGGGCGCCTGGTGCGCAATCGCCTCGATGATGTCGTTTGCGGCCTTCTACGCCTACCGGGTTTCGCATGAGGCGACGCAGCTGGCCGATGCGCTGGCGGCGACCGAACTTGTTCTCGAGCGGGAGAAGCATCTGTCGCAACTCGACGGGCTGGCGGCGGCAGCGGCGCATGAGCTTGGGACGCCGCTGGCCACCATCACCCTCGTTGCCAGGGAAATGGAGCGGGACCTCGGCCAGAACGACAGATACAGCGAGGATGTCGCCCTTCTGCGCAGCCAGAGCGAACGGTGCCGTGATATTCTGAGGCGGCTGACCTCGCTTTCGACCGATGACGAGGAGCATATGCGATTGCTGCCGCTATCCTCCCTTCTGGAGGAAGTGACCGCGCCGCATCGGCAGTTCGGGATCGATATTCAGTTGGTCGAAGACAATGGGCGCCAAGGAGAACCTGTGGGCAACAGGAACGCCGGCATTCTTTACGGATTGGGAAACCTTATCGAGAACGCCGTGGATTACGCCGCCAGCAGCGTCACCCTGACGGTCCGGCACGATGAGGAAAAGGTTGCCGTCACGATCGAAGACGATGGCCAGGGCTTTGCACCCGACGTGCTCTTGAGGATCGGCGAGCCCTACATGAGCAGCCGACCGACCTCGCAGGATCGTGCCGGAGGTCTGGGACTGGGTCTTTTTATAGCCAAGACCCTGCTGGAGCGCTCCGGCGCCACACTGCGTTTCAGCAACCGTCAACCGGACGGCAGTGGCGCCCGGGTCGAGATCGAGTGGCCGCGCTGGCGGATGGAAGCGGATCGAATGACACGACCCGAAACCGGCTGAAAGCCCTTTACCGGGCTGCCGCAAAAGACGATAACGGGCATATTGAACAGCAGGCAAGAACGCGCTTGCGGAGACGGAAACATGACTGCAGACCGGAATGGGCCTTACGGCGCTTTGGACATCACGGATTATATCGGCGCCGATGCATCACTTTTGCTCGTCGATGACGATGGGCCTTTTGTAAGACGTCTGGCGCGGGCCATGGAAACCCGTGGTTTCGACGTGGAGGTGGCCGAATCCGTTAGCGAAGGCATCGAAAAGGCTAAGGTTCGCCCCCCGAAATACGCGGTGGTCGACCTGAGGCTCGGCGACGGTAACGGACTGGATGTGATCGAAGCCATTCGTGAAAGCCGTACCGACACACGCGTCATCATGCTGACAGGCTATGGAAATATCGCGACGGCCGTCACCGCTGTCAAACTGGGCGCGGTCGACTACCTCTCAAAACCCGCGGATGCCGACGAGGTTTTCAACGCATTGACGCAGCGGCCAGGCGAAAAGGCAGACATACCCGAAAATCCGATGTCGGCCGATCGCGTGCGCTGGGAGCATATTCAACGCGTCTATGAAATGTGCGAGCGCAACGTTTCGGAAACGGCCCGACGTCTGAACATGCACCGTCGTACCCTGCAGCGCATACTTGCCAAGCGTGCGCCGAAATAACTACAGTTCGTCAAAGGACTTGCCGGTTGCCCATTCCGCCATCATGAGGCGTTGGGCGGCAGCTCGGGCGAAATTCAGCATGACCGACTTGCGTGTCGTCGGCGCCAACCGATGCTCCGGCGCCTCGCGCAGGAGATGGCTGCCGTAACCATCAGAAAGAAATAGCCCGCAGTCTTCGGGGAAGATATCGCATGGCACGTCCTTGTGCGTGGCGAAGAACAGCCGGTCGCAATGCAGCCGATAGTCCGGCCACTTCCGATCGATGCGGAAATCCTCGATCGAGGTCTTGATCTCGACAATCCAGATTTCCCCTTTCTCGGATACGCTGATCAAGTCGGCGCGTCGGCCGCTGGCAAGCGACAATTCCGGAATGACCGCGTGGCGCATGTCGTTCAGCAGTATCTGGACGCCACGCCGGACCATCATGGCGCGGGCGGATTGCCGCCCGTCGATAAGCGGGTTGTCGTTTCCAAGCGTAACAATGGTCATCAGAATCTGTTTCCGCTCTGGCCGCTGGCCATGTTGCAAAAAGGCCATGCCTATTTCAATTGTGTGCCGGCGAAGACCTGGCGCGGCGCAGCACCTTGCAAAGCCTAATGTAATGGCAAATAACCGCGATCAAAGGTGAGCATTTCATCTTCGGTTCACAAACTTCATTCCCAAGAGAAATCCATGCGCATCCGCAACAGCATGATCGCGTCCGGCCTGGCACTGCTCGCCTTGGCGGGCTGCTCCACGACCTCTAAAACCCAGGTGGCTTCCAACGCTCCGGCGGTTGTCGAAACCTCGGAAATCTTTACCGACTCCTATAACAGCGTGACCGATGCCGGTTACACGTTGCCGGCAATCCCGATCAGCCGTCTGGACAAGAAGTTCCATCGTCAGATCGTCAACTTCGATACCGTCGAGCGTCCAGGTACGATCATCGTTAATACGCGCGAACGCTTCCTTTATTATATCCTGCCACGTGGCAGGGCCGTCCGTTACGGGATCGGCGTCGGCAAGCAGGGGTTCGCCTGGGCCGGTGAAGCCTATGTTGCATGGAAGCAGGAATGGCCGACCTGGCATCCGCCAAAGGAAATGGCTGCGCGTAAGCCTGATATCGCCAAATACGTCGAAGCCGGCATGGGCCCGGGCCTCAACAACCCGCTCGGCGCGCGTGCCATGTACCTTTTCAACGAAAAGGGCCAGGACACCCTGTTCCGCCTGCACGGCACGCCGGAATGGGCATCGATCGGCACCGCGGCATCATCGGGCTGCATTCGCCTTATGAATCAGGACGTCATCGATCTCTATCGCCGAGTGCAGCCGGGTCGCCAGACCAAGGTTGTCGTGGTTCAATAACCGGCAACAGCGTAGACCCGGATCGGCCCGCGCAATCGGGCCGATTTTTCTTTGCCTTTAGCAAAGTCAGGTGCGCAGCGTTACCCGCATAGGCAAGCCGTCGCGGGGCTGCGTTGTCAGCTTTTGTACCGGCCACGGATCCGTGTGGGGGGTCGCGTCGAAGCGGTAGCGCCTCATGAGAACGGCCAGAGCGATCACTGCTTCCTGCATGGCGAATGTCGCGCCAATGCAGACGCGCGGACCGGCGCCGAATGGCAGATACTGAAAACGGCTGATCTTGCCACGGTTTTCGGGGAGAAACCTTTCCGGCATGAAGGCGCGCGGCTTTTCCCAATAGAGCACGTGGCGATGCAACGTCCAGGGCATGACGAGAGCGGTCGTGCCCTTGGCGATTTCCACCGTCTTGCCGTCGGGCGACGTCCAGCTGTCATCCTCGATTGCCGCACGATTGATGGATGGTGCTGGCGGATAGAGCCGAAGCGCCTCTTCGAAAGCCGCGCGCACATTCGGCATCAGGTCCAACCATTCGACCGGCTCTGCGCCGCTCTCCGCGACGCGGTCGATCTCTTTCTCCATCGCCTGCCGGATATGCGGAGATTGCCCGACGCAATAAAGCGTCCAGGCGAGCGCGCGCGCAGTCGTCTCGTGGCCGGCCCCGATGAAGGTCAGGATGTTGTCCTCGATTTCATCCAGCGTCAGTCCGTTGGGGCCGTCGAGTTGTAGCAAAAGCGTAAGAAAATCCTGCGGCACGTTATCAGGATCGGCCGCCATTCTTGCTTTTCTATGCTCCATGGTCTTGCGAACGATTTCCCGGAACTTTTCGAGTACGCGCTTGCCGCCGATGCGGGTGACCCGCGGAACCCAATTTGGCGCGCGCAAGAGATCCATGGGGTCGACGCGGCCCATCCGATGCAGCAGTTGGTCGACATCATCGGAGAAATTGCCGGTCTCGGAAATGATGTCACCGGAAAAAAGCGTTTCCGAAAGGATCGCAAAAGCAAGCTCAGTCATATCGACCGAAACATCATGGATGCGGCCGGTTGGACTGACATCCGCATATTTCTCCGCATACTCTTCCGACTTTGCCTTCATCTGACCGGCAAAGCCCTTGGCATGGCGAGGCGTGAAGACGGGGGCCATCGCCTTGCGCGAACGCTTCCAGACCGATCCTTCCGCGGTCAGCAGGCCATCGCGCAGGATCGGTCGCAGGATCAGCTGGCGAATTTCCGACATCTCGTAATTGGTGGCGTTGTCCACCAGGACGTGTTTGATCAGGCCGGGATCATTGATGATGATTGTCCGCTCCTGAAAGAATTTGGTATCGATCCAGGGCAGCGTGTAGGACGGCTCTCCCCACAGTTCGAGGGGATTGCGCAGGACGGTGCGAATGATTTCAAGCCGTGAAGGCGGCACGGTGCGGGGCACCGGTGCCGGTGGAACGAAAGGTTCGGGACGCATGTCCATCGACGATCCTCCTGTCTATCGAGGATCTATATCAGTCTTCACAGAAGCGATTTCAAATCCGCCAGCTTGTCATTGACCAGCCAGCCGTAATAATTCTCCTCCGGCAGGCCGCCGCGGGCCTTCAACGCCGCAGCGCGCGCAGCCGAGCCGCCTGTGTTATAAAGAGTGGCGGTGATACCGGGATTGTTGCTGATATCGACATTGGCGATTGACGAATAATCGTCGATCGAACGGCGGATCGTGGCAGCCATATAGGCGAGCGACTTGTCCGGATCCATGATGGCGCGATAGACTTCGCCGGCATCGTTTTCGTCGAGCTTGGAGTAACCGGATCGCTTGGCAACCATGTCGGACTGCATCAAAGCCGTCAGCGGATTGATCTGGCCGAGACCAAATGTCTGCCCTGCATAGAATGGCTGGAAGAAGACGGCACTGAAACGGTTGTCGGGATAGGAGGTGCCGCCGACCCGGTTGCCGCGAAAGGTCTTCTCCCAAATGTTTTCCCGGCAAGACCACAGACGGTAGGAGTCGCTGATGCCGTTGCAGCTCGCGAATTCCGGACGCCCCACGAAATCGGCGATGCTTTCGTCCTTATAGCCGAAACGAAAACTGTTGCCGGCATAAGCAGCCGCTTTGACGTAATAGCTCTGCAGCCTGTCGTAAGCGTCGACATTATAAGTGTGTTCACCGACAATCGCGCCGACCATGTGCAAAGGATCGATGCCGTAAGCGCGTGCCGTCGTCTTGATCTTCGCGATCAGTGGCTTGTCGGTCGCCAGAAGCTCGCGGATCTTGTCGTATTTGTCATCGAAGGTCGTGCGACCGGCACGCGTGCGACGCACCGAGGCTCCCGGAATTTTCGGCTGCTCGATGTTACGATTGCCTGGCGGCACGACAGTATCCGCAAACGCGGATGTCGGCGCGGACCACGCCAGCGAGGACAAAGTCAGAACCAAGCCTGCAAAGGCGGATGTACCGGTAAGAATTCGCACCATCGTCTCCTGCCGATCGCTCGGCGATCCTGGGCAGATCTGCGGAAGGAGCCAGCGCTTTTCAGTAAAACGCGCCTCCTTTACGGGAAAGGTAGGCGCGCTGTCGAGCTTTCAAAGCGCAAAATGCATCACAGTTTGAAGAGCGGCCGCCGGACAGTGGCCCGGCGGCCACGCCTTTTACAGGATGTAGCGGGACAGATCGGCGTCGGCCGCGATGTTACCGACATGTTTGCGCACATAATCCGCGTTGATGGTGATCGACGTGCCGCCCTGATCAGGAGCGGTGAACGATATTTCATCGAGAACCCGTTCCATGACGGTCTGCAACCGTCGGGCACCGATGTTTTCCACCGACGCGTTTAGATGAACCGCGACATCGGCCAACGCATCGATGGCATCGTCGGTGAACGTAAGGCTGACATCCTCCGTTCCCATCAAGGCCTTGTATTGGCGGATCAGGCTGGCTTCGGTCTCTGTCAGGATGCGGCGGAAGTCCTCTTTTACGAGAGGCCGCAGCTCCACGCGGATTGGCAGACGGCCCTGCAGTTCCGGCAGGAGGTCCGACGGCTTGGAAACATGGAAGGCACCCGAGGCGATGAACAGGATATGGTCCGTCTTCACCGGTCCGTATTTGGTCGACACGGTCGTGCCTTCGACCAGCGGCAGCAGGTCGCGCTGCACGCCTTCGCGCGACACACCGGCGCCCATGCCGCCATCGCGCGCCGCGATCTTGTCGATCTCGTCCAAGAAAACAATGCCGTCGTTCTCGACCGAACGCACGGCTTCGCGCTGGATGCCCTCGTTGTCGATCAGCTTGTCGGATTCATCGCGGATTAGTTCACCGTAGGATTTCTGCACCGTGGTGCGCACCTTCTTGGTGCGGCCGCCCATGGCCTTGCCAAACATTTCCGACAGGTTGAGCACGCCAATATTGGCGCCCGGCATGCCTGGAATCTCGAAACCGCCAGGCATGCCAGAACCGGTATCGGCAACCTCGATGTCGATCTCCTTGTCATCCAGTTCGCCAGCCCGCAGCTTCTTGCGGAAATTGTCGCGGGTGGCCGGCGATGCGGTCGAACCAACCAGCGCATCGAGCACACGTTCCTCCGCACTCATATGCGCCTTGGCCTGCACTTCCGCGCGCTTCTTTTCACGCACCAGACCGATGCCGATCTCGACGAGGTCACGAATGATCTGCTCGACATCGCGGCCGACATAACCGACCTCGGTGAACTTGGTGGCTTCGACCTTGATGAATGGCGCACCGGCAAGTTTTGCCAGACGGCGGGAAATTTCCGTCTTGCCGACGCCGGTCGGGCCGATCATCAGGATGTTCTTGGGCATGACTTCGTCGCGCAGCCCTTCTTCGAGCTGCTGACGGCGCCAACGGTTGCGAAGAGCGATCGCGACCGCCCGTTTGGCCTCATGCTGGCCGATGATATAGCGATCGAGCTCGGATACGGTTTCCCGGGGAGAAAAATTGGTCATTGTCTTCCTTTCGGCCCCCTTCGCTCCGGCCGTTGCGGCCCGGCACCAAGGGTCCTGACAGCGATGGAGATTATTCGGCGTCGAGACTTTCGACGATCAGATTGTGATTGGTATAGACGCAGATATCGGCGGCGATATCGAGCGCGGTGCGAGCGATGTCTTCGGCGGACTTTTCCGAATCCATCATCGCACGGGCGGCGGCAAACGCATAATTGCCACCCGAACCGATGGCGACCGTGCCATGCTCTGGCTCAAGCACATCGCCGTTGCCCGTAATTGCCAGTGTGATCGACTTGTCTGCCACCAGCATCATTGCTTCGAGATGGCGAAGATACCGGTCGGTGCGCCAGTCCTTGGCGAGTTCGACCGCCGCGCGCATCAGCTGGCCGGGATATTGTTCGAGTTTCTTTTCGAGGCGATCGAGAAGCGTGAAGGCATCCGCGGTCGCGCCGGCAAAACCGGCAATCACTTCGCCGCCCTTGCCGATGCGGCGCACCTTGCGTGCGTTGCCCTTCATGACGGTCTGGCCAAGGCTCACCTGGCCATCGCCCGCCATGATCACCTTCCCGCCCTTCCGTACCGTGATGATTGTCGTCATTAAAGCACCTGTCTGCCCACTTGGATGGGCTCTTTGAATTTGGCCTCGATGGGCCGTCGAGGTCTATGTAAGTGGGCAAATCGCGAATGCAAATGCTGCGCTTTTGTGACCGCGCTGTTCTGGATATTTCGCCTTCCCCCTGATAATGAACCGCCATATTCCCAGCATGGAGCGTTCTATGGCCGCCGCCAAAGACAGCCGAACCGCAATGGTTTCCCGCAGGACGAACGAGACGGCGATTACCGTTTCCGTCAATCTCGACGGCACGGGAACGTCGAAGATCAGCTCGGGCATCGGCTTCTTCGACCATATGCTGGAACAGCTCAGCCGACATTCGCTGATCGACATGGAGATCGATGTGAAGGGTGACCTGCATATCGACGACCATCATTCAGTCGAGGATACCGGCATTGCCATCGGTCAGGCGATATCGCAGGCGCTCGGCGACCGGCGCGGCATTACCCGTTACGCCTCGCTCGATCTCGCCATGGACGAGACCATGACCAAAGCTGCCGTCGATCTGTCCGGCCGTCCTTTCCTCGTGTGGAACGTTGCTTTCAGCGCGCCAAAAATCGGTACGTTCGATACCGAGCTGGTGCGCGAATTTTTTCAGGCGCTTGCCCAGAATGCGGGCATTACCCTGCATGTGCTGAATCATTACGGCGCGAACAACCATCATATCGCCGAGACCTGCTTCAAGGCAGTGGCGCGCGTGCTGCGCACGGCCACCGAAATCGACGCGCGTCAGGCCGACCGTGTCCCATCTACCAAGGGAACGCTCGTCTGATCGGGTTTTGAGGAGGTTTCGTGATCAGCTATACTGTATTGACGCCGCCGGGTGGAGCTGACCGGGATCACGCATCGACACGTTTTATTGCCGATCGCTTCGTCTGGTCTGCATTGCTTCTGCCTTGGATCTGGCTTCTGTCGCGCCGTCTGCGGCTTGCAGCTTTCGTTGTCTTTGTCGCCGAATGTTTTGCGATTTTCCTCATCCGGCAACCGGGGTTCGGCACTGCGAGCCTGCTGGCAATCCTTGCCATCCATGCGCTGGTTGCACTCGAAGGCGGCAATCTCCATATCCGCCATCTGATCAGTGGTGGCTGGCATATGGCGGGAATGGAAATAGCACCGGATCTAGCGACAGCCGAAGAGATGTTCTTCGCCGATTTGCCTGAAGCCGTTGCAACGCCTCTGCCAGCGGCATCCGACTGGGCCAAACCGAATTCTTCATCGACACAAGGCTGGAGCGCGCCTGCGCTTGGCCTTTTCGACAATATTGGAGCACGCTGATGCGCGTCGCCATCATCGACTACGGATCGGGAAATCTCCGGTCCGCCACCAAGGCATTCGAGCGTGCCGCTCGCGAGGCGGGCATAGACGCGACGATCGATCTGACCGACAAGCCTGACGCGGTTGCTTCAGCCGATCGCATCGTTCTGCCCGGCGTTGGCGCCTATGCCGATTGTCGCGCTGGTCTGGCCGCCGTCAGCGGCATGGACCAGGCTCTGCTGGAGGCGGTCGAGACAAAGGCCCGCCCGTTTCTTGGCATCTGCGTCGGCATGCAGCTGATGTCTTCACGCGGCCTTGAAAAGACCGTCACCGAGGGACTAGGCTGGATCGATGGCGATGTTGTCGAAATGACGCCATCCGACTCCACGCTTAAAATCCCGCAGATCGGCTGGAATACACTGGATCTCAGATCCAGCCATCCGGTCTTTGACGGCATTCCCACGGGCCCCGATGGACTGCATGCCTATTTTGTCCATTCCTTCCATCTGGCCGCTCGCAACCAGCAAGATGTCATTGCTACCACCAATTACGGCGGCGCGATGACCGCTTTCGTCGGCCGCGACAACATGGTCGGTTCGCAGTTCCACCCGGAAAAGAGCCAGGCGCTCGGTCTCGCGCTCATTGCCAACTTCATGAAATGGGCTCCGTGATGATTCTTTTTCCGGCTATAGATCTCAAGGACGGCCAGTGTGTGCGCCTGAAACTTGGCGATATGGATCAGGCCACCGTTTACAACACCGACCCGGATGCGCAGGCCAAGGCCTTTGAAGAGCAGGGGTTTGAATGGTTGCATGTCGTCGATCTCAATGGCGCCTTTGCGGGCGAGACGATCAATGGTGCTGCCGTCGATGCGATCCTGAAGGCAACCAGGAACCCGGTACAGCTGGGTGGCGGCATTCGTACGCTCGACCATATCGAGGCATGGCTTTCGCGCGGACTGGCACGCGTCATTCTTGGCACCGTTGCCGTGCGTGACCCGAACCTTGTAATCGAAGCCTGCAAGCGTTTCCCCGGTCAGGTCGCCGTCGGCATTGATGCCAAGGGCGGCAAGGTGGCGGTCGAGGGTTGGGCGGAAGCGTCCGAGCTCGGTGTTGTGGAGCTGGCCCAGAAGTTTGAGGGCGCGGGTGTTTCGGCCATCATCTACACGGATATTGACCGCGACGGCATTCTGGCCGGTATCAATTGGGTGTCGACGCTCGAACTGGCCGATGCCGTTTCCATTCCGGTGATCGCTTCCGGTGGGCTTGCTTCGCTCGACGATATCCGCCGCATGCTGGAGCCCGATGCAGCAAAGCTTGAGGGCGCTATTTCCGGCCGTGCCCTTTATGATGGTCGTATCAACCCGGACGAAGCCCTTGCCCTAATCCGCGCTGCCAAGGGAGCGAAGGCATGACCCTAAAAGCGCGCGTCATTCCATGCCTCGACGTCAAGGACGGTCGTGTCGTCAAGGGCGTCAATTTTGTCGATCTGATCGATGCCGGTGACCCGGTGGAAGCAGCCAAGGCTTACGATGCTGCCGGTGCCGATGAACTCTGCTTCCTCGACATCACCGCGTCCTCGGACAATCGCGACACGATTTTCGACGTCGTGGCCCGGACCGCCGATCATTGCTTCATGCCGCTGACGGTTGGCGGCGGTGTGCGCGCAGTTGGTGATATCCGTAAGCTGCTCCTGGCTGGAGCCGACAAGGTTTCGATCAATTCGGCGGCGGTGAACAATCCCGATTTCGTGGCGGAAGCCGCCGACAAGTTCGGCAATCAGTGCATCGTCGTCTCGATCGACGCCAAGCGCCGCCTGACGCAATCTGTCGGCGGCGACAATCGAAGCGAATGGGAAATCTATACGCATGGCGGCCGCAACGCGACTGGTATCGATGCTGTCGAATTTGCCGCCCGCATGGTCGAACGCGGTGCCGGCGAATTGCTGGTCACCTCGATGGACCGCGATGGAACCAAGGTTGGCTATGATCTGGAGCTGACCCGCGCGATTGCCGATGCCGTGCGTGTGCCGGTCATCGCGTCCGGTGGTGTCGGCACGCTGGACGATCTTGTTGCCGGTGTGAAGGATGGCCATGCAACCGCCGTTCTGGCTGCGTCGATTTTCCATTTCGGCACCTATACGATCGGCGAGGCAAAGCGCTATATGGCCGACCATGGCATCGCCATGCGACTGGACTGACGGGAGGCGGACTTGGGCGAATTTTCTTTGAACGATCTGGAAAAGATCGTGGCTGAACGCGCCTTGGCTTCACCGGACCAATCATGGACGGCAAAACTGGTGGCGGCAGGCCAGACCAAGGCCGCCAAGAAGCTGGGTGAAGAGGCAACCGAAACGGTTATCGCCGCCGTGGCACAGGACCGCAGGGAACTCGTCGGTGAGAGCGCCGATCTTCTTTATCACCTTTTGGTCGTCTTGAAGATTGCTGATATCCCGCTTGCCGAAGTGCTGGCCGAACTTCAGCGTCGCACCGGACAGTCCGGCCTGCAGGAAAAGGCTGAGCGTCAATCATCATGATCAGTGCGCCGCAGTCCGCTGAAGCTCTTGAGGTCGGCACGACGCCGGAACTCTATTCGCCCTACCACCATTTCAGCGCACACGAATGGGCAAAATTCAGAGCCGACACACCGCTGACCTTGACGGCCGAAGAAATTGCCCGTCTGCGGTCGCTCGATGATCCGATCAATATCGATGAGGTGAGGCGGATCTACCTGTCGGTGTCACGCCTGCTATCTTCGCATGTGGAAGCTTCGCATCTGCTGTTTCAGCAGCGCAATCGCTTTCTCAGCCTGTCGGACGTCAGCAAGACGCCGTTCATCATCGGCATTGCCGGTTCCGTGGCCGTCGGGAAATCGACCACGGCGCGTGTCCTGAAGGAGCTTCTGGCACGCTGGCCCTCAAGCCCGAAAGTGGATCTGATTACAACGGACGGCTTTCTGCACTCCAACGCCATCTTGCGGCGTGAAAATCTTATGGATCGCAAGGGCTTTCCCGAAAGTTACGATATCGGCGCCATTTTGCGTTTCCTTTCCGCCATCAAGGCGGGCGAGCCAAACGTGCCGGCGCCTCGCTATTCCCATCTCACCTACGACGTGCTGCCCGGCGACTTTACGCTTGTTGACAAGCCGGACATCCTGATTTTTGAAGGCATCAACGTCCTGCAATCGCGCACATTGCCGGCCGATGGCAAGATCATCCCGATCGTGTCCGACTTTTTCGATTTTTCCATCTATATCGATGCGGATGAGGATCAGATCCACAAGTGGTATGTTCAACGCTTCATGAAGTTGCGTGAGACCGCTTTCCGCGACCCAACCTCGTTCTTCAAGAAATATGCTGCGATCGACGCCGATGCCGCCTTGGCGATGGCGGAAAGTCTCTGGCAGAACATCAACCTGAAGAACCTGCGACAGAATATCTTGCCGACCCGGCCGCGGGCAGATCTGATCCTGCGCAAGGGTCGGGACCATTTCATCGAAACGGTTTCGTTGAGAAAATTGTAGAAGGTCGACGCCGCCAGGTCGGTATTACGGATTGACCCGTCGCAGCGTCAGATTGATACGGCCGCCATTCTTGAGCAGCGTCGAAGTCCCGGGATAAATCCGGTCCACACCGTGAAACGCCAGCCTGCCCTCGCCGCCCAGTAGAACGATATCCCCGCTCGAAAGCCGGAACGAACCGGTAGGCGCCTTGCGATCCTGTCCACCGACACGGAACAGGCAGGTATTGCCGAGCGAAACGGAGAGGACCGGCGCTTCAAACGCGTGTTCGTCCTTGTCCTGATGCAGACCCATTTTGGCATCGTCCGCATAGAAATTGATGAGACACGCTTCTGGCGGTTTCGGGTAGCCCGCGAGCTTCTCCCACAGATCAAGAAGTTCCTGCGGCATCGCGGGCCAAACTCGGCCTGTCGTCGGATGGATCGGCTGGTACCGATATCCGCGCGCCTTGTCGGTCACCCAACCGAGCGCTCCGCAATTGGTCATGCGCACCGACATGGGTTTTCCGGTGCCGGGCATTGTCGGTACATAGAGCGGCGCTTCGATGACAATCGCGCGGATGAGATCGACGAGATGCTCCTGCGCTTCCCGGTCGAGATAGCCGGGCAGGTGTCTGATGCCATTCGGTAAAATCGCCATAGGCTTTCTCTCTGGCTGCCGACTAATCCCCTGTCGGGCGACCACGCATTTTCTTGACTTCCGAGCGGCCGGACTTGGCCTTGAGGCGGCGTTCCACGGATCCCTTTGTCGGTTTGGTTGCCCTACGCGGTGGCGGAGGCGGCTTGGCGGCCTCCAAGATCAGTTCCTTCAACCGCTCCCTCGCCTCTTCACGATTTCGGTCCTGGCTGCGCGATCGGTTGGCCTCGATCATCAGCGTGCCGTCCTTGGAAACACGGCGTCCGCCGAGCCGCAACGCGTTCTGCTTCACATAGTCGGTCAGCGAAGGCGAATTTGCTATATTGAAGAACAGCTGGACAGCGGTCGAGACCTTGTTCACGTGCTGACCGCCGGCGCCGCCCGAAAGAACGAACTGCTCGGTCAACTCCCATCCGGAAATGGTGATGCGGTGGTTGATGATGAGTGGGTCGCTGGCCATGTCTGTCTCCGGCCTTCTCTTCCCATAAACTCGCGCATAAGAAAACCGCCGGGATGGAAATCATACCGGCGGTTGGATGTTCCACGTGAATCAGGAATTTATTCAGCAGCTACCAGCATGCCTGGCGCGGCATCAAGCACCTTGCTGTCGACATGATCCTCGAACTTGGCGAAATTACTGATGAACATTCCCACCAGTTTGGAAGCCTGCTGGTCGTAGGCTGTACCGTCCGACCAGGTTGAGCGGGGATCAAGGATCGCGGTATCGACACCCGGGACGGCGACTGGCACCGCAAAGCCGAAATTGGCATCGGTCCGGAATTCCGCGCTCTTCAGGCTGCCATTCAGGGCGGACGTCAAAAGCGCGCGAGTTTCCTTGATCGGCATGCGCCGGCCCTTTCCATAAGCACCGCCGGTCCAACCGGTATTGACCAGCCAGCAATCGACACCATGGCGGTCGATCAGGCCGCGCAACAGGTTACCGTATTCCGTCGGATGACGCGGCATGAAGGGTGCACCGAAGCAGGTGGAAAAGGTCGCTTCCGGCTCGCTGACGCCCTTTTCGGTGCCAGCAACCTTGGCAGTGTAACCCGACAGAAAATGGTACATGGCCTGTTCAGGCGTCAGCTTGGCGATCGGCGGCATGACGCCAAAAGCGTCTGCCGTTAGCATGATGATGGTCTTCGGGTGCGGCGCTAGTCCAGTTTTCGATGCGTTCGGAATGAAGTGCAGCGGATAGGCGCTACGGGTGTTTTCGGTAAGCGTGTTGTCATCGAAATTCGGTACGCGATCTTCGTCGAGCACCACATTTTCGAGAACCGTTCCGAAACGACGTGTCGCAGCATAGATTTCCGGCTCTGCTTCGGCCGACAGCTTGATCGCCTTGGCGTAGCAGCCGCCTTCAAAATTGAATATGCCGTTTTCGCCCCAGCCGTGCTCGTCGTCGCCGATTAGCGTGCGGTTCGGATCGGCCGACAGCGTGGTCTTGCCAGTGCCAGAAAGCCCAAAGAACACGGCGGCATCGCCGTCGGGACCGACATTGGCCGAGCAGTGCATCGGCATGACGCCCTTTTCCGGCAGAAGGTAGTTGAGGACGGTAAAGACCGACTTCTTGTTCTCGCCCGCATAGGAAGTCCCGCCGATCAGGACCAGGCCGTTGCTCAGGTCGCAAGCGATGACCGTTTCCGACCGGCAGCCGTGGCGGGCCGGATCAGCCTTGAAGCTCGGCAGATTGACGATCGTCAGTTTCGGCAGGAAGTGCGAGAGCGTGCCGCGGTCCGGGCGGATCAGCAGGTTGCGAATGAACAGGGCGTGCCAGGCATATTCGGTCACGACGCGGGTCGGCAAAGCATTGTCCGCATCCGCACCGCCGACCAGATCCTGCACATAAAGGTCCTTGCCTGCGGCATGAGCGAACATGTCCTTGCGCAGCAGCTCGAAATGTTCGGGCGACAGCGGCTTGTTGTTATCCCACCAGATCTGGCTGTCCGTCTTGCCGTCCCGGACGACGAACTTGTCCTTCGGCGAACGACCCGTATGCTGACCGGTGACGGCACGCAGAGAACCATCGATCGTCAGTTCGGCTTCCCCGTTGCGAAGAGCCGCTTCGTAAAGCTCGGTTTCGATGAGGTTATAGCGCACGCTCGACGCGCCGGAGAGGCCGATGACCTCGATACCATTCGTCGGGTTATGAAAGCCGATTTGCTCCATGCCACGCTTCCCTTCCTAGAAACTCGCAATGCCAATAAGGCCAGAAGCTAGTGTCAGTTTTGCGGATAGGCAATATGGAAAATTCGAAAAGACAAGCAAGATCAAATAATTAATCGATTTAAATAATTTTCCATTGTTTTAAATCGGTTTGATCTGCTGATACGAACAGTCGCTTCAGTGGCGCTTTGTAAAAGCTCTGGCGGCAGCCGGCTTTGACGTTGCCACAATTTGTTCCACCTTTATACTCAGAACGCGTCGACAGGGCAGCCGAGAGGCGGGGGCGATTTCCAGGAGACGCCTTGACGATGACGACGACGGAGACCGAAAGAATGCAGACAATCGCGCTCGTGGACGACGACCGCAACATCCTGACCTCAGTGTCCATTGCACTTGAGGCCGAGGGATACCGGGTCGAAACCTATACCGACGGCGCGTCGGCGCTGGATGGTCTGACCGCCCGGCCGCCGCAGTTGGCAATCTTCGATATCAAGATGCCACGCATGGACGGCATGGAATTGCTGCGTCGCTTGCGCCAGCGCTCCGATCTGCCGGTCATCTTCCTCACATCCAAGGATGAAGAGATCGATGAATTGTTCGGCTTGAAAATGGGCGCGGACGACTTCATCACCAAGCCGTTTTCGCAGCGGCTGCTGGTGGAGCGCGTCAAGGCAATCCTGCGCCGATCGGCCAACCGGGAAGCCGCGGCCACGGGTGGTACCGGCGGCGCAAAAACAGCCGATCAGCAGGCAGCCCGCACATTGGAACGCGGCCAGCTGGCCATGGACCAGGAACGACATACCTGCACTTGGAAAGGTGAACCGGTCACGTTGACGGTGACGGAATTCCTCATCCTGCATTCGCTGGCACAGCGCCCCGGCGTCGTAAAAAGTCGTGACGCGCTGATGGACGCCGCCTATGACGAGCAGGTGTATGTCGACGACCGCACCATCGATAGCCACATCAAGCGGCTGCGTAAGAAATTCAAGATGGTGGACAACGATTTCGACATGATCGAGACGCTCTACGGCGTCGGATACCGCTTCCGCGAAGCTGCTTGATTGCGATGGGGCGTTGAGCCTGTCACAACCGGCGACGATTCGGCGGTGGAAAGGAAATGGTCTTGGCCGACCAGGCAATCGATAAGGACGTGACCGACGCGAGCGAACCGCGGCAGGCCAATCGGCGGCTTTGGTCGCGGCCATTCACGCTTGCCCGACGTGTCTTCGGCCATGCCGTCTTCTCCAGCCTGACGCGGCGTATCCTGTTTTTCAACATCGCCGCGACCGTGGTCCTGGTCGCCGGTATCCTCTATCTTAACCAGTTTCGCGAGGGCCTGATCGACGCACGCGTCGAAAGCCTCCTGACGCAGGGCGAAATCATCTCGGCAGCCGTGTCGGCGTCTGCGTCCGTCGATACGAATTCGATCACGATCGATCCCGAAAAACTGTTGGAACTGCAGGCGGGACAAAGCATCACGCCGGTGCCCAACGACGAGGATCTCGATTTTCCCATCGATCCCGAACGGGTCGCGCCGGTGTTGCGCCGATTGATCTCGCCGACCCGCACACGTGCGCGGCTGTTCGATGCCGACGCCAATCTGCTGCTCGATTCCCGGCATCTTTATTCTCGTGGCCAGGTTCTGCGCTTTGACTTGCCGCCGATCGAAAACGAGGCGCAGACCTGGAATGAATGGCTTGCCAGCCTGTTCAACCGGATGCTGCAACCGGGGAACCTACCTAGCTACAAGGAAGCACCTGGCGGCGACGGTTCGATTTATCCGGAAGTCATGAACGCGCTGACCGGCGTGCGTGGCGCCGTGGTACGGGTGACGGACCGTGGCGAACTCATCGTTTCGGTGGCGGTCCCGGTGCAACGCTCGCGCGCCGTACTCGGCGTCCTGCTCTTGTCCACCCAGGCCGGCGATATTGACAATATCGTGCATGCGGAACGTTTGGCGATCATGCGCGTCTTTGGCGTGGCGACCCTTGTCAACATTCTTCTGTCGCTGCTCCTGTCGTCCACGATCGCAAATCCGCTACGCAGACTTTCCGCCGCAGCCATCCGGGTACGCCGGGGCGCCAAGCAGCGCGAGGAAATACCCGATTTTTCCGCCCGTCAGGACGAGATCGGCAATCTGTCCATCGCCCTTCGCGACATGACGAACGCGCTCTACGATCGCATTGCTGCGATCGAAAGTTTTGCGGCCGATGTCAGTCACGAGTTGAAGAACCCCCTCACCTCGTTGCGCAGTGCCGTAGAAACGCTGCCGCTTGCAAAGAGCGAGGATTCCAAGCAGCGGTTGACCAACATCATTTTCCACGATGTACGCCGCCTTGACCGCCTTATCAGCGATATTTCCGATGCATCACGACTGGATGCCGAACTCGCGCGCTCGGATTCGGCACCGGTCGACATGGAAGCGCTAGTCGGCAACCTCGTCGATATCTCGCTGCAAATCCGCACCGGCCGAAAACCCGTCGAGATCGACCTCGCCGTCGACCGCAAGACGGATCTTAAATCCGAATTTGTCGTTCTCGGTCATGACTTGCGTCTCGGTCAGATCGTTACCAATCTGATCGAAAACGCGCGCTCCTTCGTTCCGGAAAAGAGTGGCAGGATTAAAATCCACCTTTTCACCAATGCCAAGGGTCGCTGCATCCTGCATGTGGACGACAACGGCCCTGGGATCCAGGCCGAGGATATCGACCGGATTTTCGAGCGCTTTTATACCGATCGCCCGGAAGGAGAAAGTTTTGGCCAGAATTCGGGCTTGGGCCTTTCCATCAGCCGGCAGATCGCCGAGGCGCATGGGGGCACGCTTCGGGCTGAAAATCTTACCGATGACAAGACCGGCAACGTCAAGGGCGCCCGCTTCATTCTGTCACTGCCGTTAGGGCAGCAACCGTAAGGCACTGCGGTTCGATGCGCATCGAGACCAACCTTCACGCCACTGCCATCGTCATCGGAACGGGCGGCGTTCTCTTTCTTGGGCCATCCGGTGCCGGTAAGTCCTCACTCGCCTTCTCCTGCATGGCGGCCGCCGGGCAGGCTCAGGTTTTCACCGCCCTGATTGCCGATGACCAGGTTTTCGTTGAAGATATCTCCGGACACGTCGTTGCAAAACGCCCCAGTTCGATAGCGGGCCTAATCGAAATCCGTCACAGCGGCATTGCCCGTGTGGACAGCATCGATGCCGCTGTCATTCATCTGGCCGTTCTCATCGTTGATCGGGCACATGCGGACCGCTTGCCAACGGCTGAAGCAGTCTGGCGACTGCCCATCGGCCTCGATCTGCCTCTGCTACACATGGCGGCCGATGCGCCAGCGCCCTTTTCGATACTGATGGAAAGGCTTGCGCCTTCCACGCGAGAAACGGGCACAGAGAGCTTCCCAAAAACCCGATTTCATTTTTAACTTGCACTTCCGTTCGACATATAGAAGATGGCTCACCACCGCGATGGCACTTGTTGCAACGCGATAAGGCCTGCGTAATATGTCTTCCAAGGGGTCATTTCATGATCGGACTTGTGCTTGTCACTCATGGCAAGCTGGCTGAAGAATTTCGTCATGCGGTGGAGCATGTCGTTGGTCCTCAGAAATATATCGAGACCATATGTATCGGTCCGGAAGACGACATGGATCGGCGGCGACAGGATATTGTTGATGCCGTAGCGCGTGCAGACGAAGGCCATGGCGTCATCATTCTGACTGACATGTTCGGTGGCACGCCTTCCAATCTCTCGATTTCGGTGATGAGCAGCGGTAAGACTGAGGTCATCGCCGGTGTCAACCTGCCAATGCTGATCAAGCTTGCGGGCATCCGGGCCGATAACGATATGCAGAAGGCCTTGGTCGAGGCATCGGAAGCGGGCCGAAAATACATCAACGTCGCCAGCCGCGTCCTGAGCGGCAAGTGAGGTCGAGCCCGTGTTTTCCCGCGACCTCCTGATCATCAACAAACGCGGGCTTCACGCCCGAGCCTCCGCCAAATTCGTGCAGACTGTGGAGGGCTTCAACGCGCAGGTGAGCGTCAGCAAGGACGGCATGACTGTCGGCGGAACCTCGATCATGGGGTTGATGATGCTGGCAGCCAGCCCCGGTTGCAGCATATCGGTCACCAGCTCGGGCGAAGATGCGCAAGCTGTCCTCGATGCGCTGGACCAACTCATTGCCAACAAGTTCGGCGAGGACGCGTAACGCAACAGATAAAGATATAAAGACTTCTTTATGTCTTGTTGCCAGTGTGCTGCAAGCCTGCTACATCCCAGCCACGAAATCCGTCCGTGATGGACGGTATTCTACGGCTCTTCCAAGGAGAAGAGCTCGATCGTGAGCTGGAGATCCATCATGAGCACTGAAAAAGATTATATTGTCGCCGATATTTCCCTGGCGGATTTCGGCCGCAAGGAACTCGATATTGCCGAGACCGAAATGCCCGGCCTGATGTCCTGCCGCGCGGAATTCGGCGAATCCCAGCCGCTAAAGGGTGCGCGCATTTCAGGATCGCTGCACATGACGATCCAGACGGCCGTCCTGATCGAGACACTGAAGGTTCTGGGTGCAGACATTCGCTGGGCCTCGTGCAACATTTTCTCCACCCAGGACCACGCCGCAGCTGCAATCGCCGCAGCCGGCATTCCGGTCTTTGCGGTAAAGGGCGAATCGCTCACCGAATACTGGGAGTACACGGACAAGATCTTCCAGTGGGCCGATGGTGGCTATTCCAACATGATCCTGGATGATGGCGGCGACGCCACCATGTACATCCTGCTTGGCGCGCGTGCCGAAGCCGGTGAGGACGTATTGTCGAACCCAGGTTCGGAAGAGGAAGAGATCCTGTTTGCGCAGATCAGGAAGCGCCTCGAAGCGTCGCCGGGCTGGTTTACCAAGCAGCGTGATGCGATCAAAGGCGTGACCGAGGAAACCACGACGGGGGTTCATCGTCTCTACGAACTGGCCAAGAAAGGCCTGCTGCCCTTCCCGGCAATCAACGTCAACGATTCCGTCACCAAGTCGAAATTCGACAACAAGTATGGTTGCAAGGAGTCTCTCGTCGACGGCATCCGTCGCGGCACCGATGTAATGATGGCCGGCAAGGTCGCGGTCGTCTGCGGGTACGGCGATGTCGGCAAGGGGTCGGCTGCCTCGCTTCAGGGCGCCGGCGCCCGCGTAAAGGTCACGGAAGTCGATCCGATCTGCGCTCTCCAGGCGGCCATGGACGGTTTCGAAGTCGTTGTTCTCGAGGACGTCGTGTCCACGGCCGACATCTTTATCACCACGACCGGCAACAAGGATGTCATTCGCATCGACCATATGCGCGCGATGAAGGACATGGCGATCGTGGGCAATATCGGCCACTTCGATAACGAGATTCAGGTCGCTGCGTTGAAGAACCTCAAATGGACCAACGTCAAGCCGCAGGTCGACATGGTTGAGTTTCCGGCTGGCAACCGCATCATCCTTCTGTCTGAAGGGCGCCTGCTCAATCTCGGTAACGCCACCGGTCACCCGTCCTTCGTGATGTCGGCTTCGTTCACCAACCAGACCCTGGCCCAGATCGAGCTTTTCACCAAGCCCGGCGTTTACAAGAATGAAGTGTATATTCTTCCAAAGCACCTGGACGAAAAGGTTGCCCGTCTTCATCTCGAGAAGCTGGGTGTGAAGCTGACCGAGCTTCTCCCGGAACAGGCCGCGTATATTGGCGTGCCCCAGCAGGGACCGTTTAAGGCCGAACACTACCGCTACTGATATTTAGCCGGTTCATCCACAATATATGGGGCCGCAAGCGTTGACAAACGGTTGCGGCCTATTTTTTCGCAGCCTGCTTTCCGCAGAAATCGGAAACACGTATTGTAGAAACACTTGATTCGCGCGGTTTTTTGCGTGGCGCGAACTGGAATGTCTTGTCGACGATGCGGCACATGGACGGAGACAGACCGGAATGGCGGTTGGGAATACGGGTCTGCCTGGGTGGGCCGAAAGAATTGTCGAAGGCGACGAGGCTTCGGCAACAGTGAATTTTTGCCAAGGCATGGCGATCAAACGCGGACCCGCAAGGCGTGGTCTGGGTCGGCTTATGCATTGGGCAACTGTTGCGCTGTCGGGCACGGCGCTATCGGGCTATGCGGGCATTGCTTGCGCGCAGGAGGCCGGATTTGGCGCGGCACGGCTGCTGTCTTCGACCGAAATCATCGTCCCTACACTGACCATCGGTGCTCTGGCGGCCGCGCTGCTGTCGACCATCTGGCTTGTTCGCCAGAAGGGCAATATCGAGGCTGAAAGCCGGGAGGTGCGCGGTGCTCTTTCCGATGCTCAGCAGAAGATCTCGAAATACGAAGCGCTGATCGCGGAAAAGAACCGTCGCATCGTGATCTGGGAAGCCGGGCCTGGTCGACCGGAGTTTCTGGGTCAGTTGCCGCTGGAAACCGGTGCACCTGCGCAGGATCGGGATTTTCTTGCCTTTGGCCGCTGGCTCAGCACGACTTCGGCTCCCGAACTCGAACGCGCCATCGAAGCACTTCGCAGCAATGCCCGCAGCTTCGACATGGTTGTGGAAACGTCACGCAACGAGGTTCTTGAGGTTCAGGGTCGCGTATCCGGCGGCAAGGCTTTCGTTCGTTTTATCGCGCTCAACAATTTGCGCGCCGAGCTTGCCGAACTGAAAATCGAGCGTGAGCGCCTTTTCAACTCGATGTCACTGTTCCAGTCCTTGCTCGACAGCCTTGAACAACCCGTCTGGCGCCGCGACGGCGACGGCAATCTGACTTGGGTCAACCGCGCCTATAGCGATGCCGTGGAAGCATCTTCGCCCGCCATGGCGGTGCAAGAGAAACAGGAATTCCTGGGTACGATCGCGCGCCAGAAAATCCGTGCGACGGCGACGGCTGCTTCTCCCTTCCACGACCGTCTATCGACCGTTGTTCGCGGCAATCGCACCATTTTCGACATCTGCGACGTGATCGGCACCGGTGGTTCCGCGGGGATGGCAATCGATGTCTCCGAAGCGGAGAGCGTTCGCGAGGAACTCAAACGCACGCTTAAGAGCCACGCCGAGACATTGGACCATCTGGCCACGCCGGTTGCCATCTTCGACGGCGAGCAGCGACTGCAATTCTACAATCAGGCCTTCGTACGTCTCTGGGATTTTGAACTCGGTTTTCTTGAAAGCCGGCCGAACAATGCCGAGATGCTGGAACGCTTGCGCAGCCGGAACAAGCTGCCGGAGCAATTGAACTGGCGCAACTGGAAGGAATCCGTCCTTTCCGTCTATCGCTCGCTCGATACGCAGTCCGATCGCTGGCATCTGCCCAATGGCCAGACATTGCAGGTCATTGCGACGGCACACCCTCAGGGCGGCGCGACCTGGGTGTTTGAGAACCTGACAGAACAGATGGATCTTGAAACCCGGTACAATACACTCGTCAAGGTTCAGGGCGAGACAATCGATCACCTTTCCGAAGGCGTCGCGGTTTTCGGTCCCGATGGTCGTATCCGCTTGTCGAATCCGGCTTTCCGCGTTCTGTGGAATGTCACCGAGGAACAGGCCAAGCCGGGTACGCATATCCGTGCCATCGAAGCGGCCTGCGCCTACGAATACGACAAGGCCGACGGCTGGCGGCACTTTGGACAGATGCTGACCAATTTCGACGACGAGCGCCCCTCCGTGCAGGGAACGTTCGAACTCCATTCCGGACTTGTGCTGGATTACGCCGTCATCCCGTTGCCGAATGCGCAGACGATGTTGACCTTCGTCAACCGCACAGACAGCGCTCTGGCCGAGCGCGCTCTGAAGGAAAAGAACGAGGCGCTGCGCCGGGCCGACGAGTTGAAGAACGACTTCGTTCAGCATGTATCCTATGAGCTGCGTTCACCCCTCACGAATATCATCGGCTTTACCGATCTGCTCAAGACGCCGGGCCTGGGCGATCTGAACGACCGCCAGGCGGAATATGTCGACCATATCTCAACATCGTCATCGATCCTCCTGACGATCGTCAACGATATCCTGGATCTCGCCACCGTCGATGCCGGCATCATGCAGCTGAACTATGGGGAAACCGACATAGACGAGCTGCTCGACGATGTTTCGCTGCAGATTGCCGATCGTCTGCAGGAAAACAGCGTCACGCTGGAAATCAATGCGCCGGGCGGCCTCGGCATCATCGTTGCCGATCAGCAGCGGTTGAAGCAGATCCTCATCAAGCTGATCACCAATGCCACGAATTTCGCACCCGAAGGATCGACGATCACCTTGAACTGCTGGCGTCAGGGCGAGGATTTCTTCTTCTCCGTGGCAGACAAGGGTCCGGGCATCCCCGAAGATATGCTGAAGACGGTATTTGATCGCTTCTCCTCCAGCAACAAGGGCGGCAAACGCAGCGGCGCTGGGCTGGGCCTCTCGATTGTCGAGAGCTTCGTGACGCTTCACCATGGTGACGTTCGCATCGAAAGCGGTCCAAGTCAGGGAACGACCGTGACCTGCCGAATCCCAAGCGCGCTGAATGCCCGCTCCGTCGCCGCCGAATGAGCAAGCATACGGTCTTCACCATCCCGTTGGCAGACGAGGCGGCAACGGCCCGCCTTGGTGAGGATCTCTCCCTTGCCCTGAAGCCGGGTGATTGTCTCGCACTCTCGGGCGATCTGGGGGCCGGCAAGTCCACGCTTGCCCGCGCCTTCCTTCGCGCCTTGGCCGATGACGACCATCTGGAAGTGCCAAGCCCGACCTTCACGCTTGTCCAGACCTACCCGTTGCGCATCCCCGTTGCCCATTTCGATCTCTACCGGCTGGCTGACAGCGCCGAACTGCATGAGCTCGGTTTCGACGAGGCTCTGTCGGAGGGCATCTGCCTGGTAGAATGGCCGGAAGCGGCAGGCGATGAATTGCCTGAGGATCGCATCGGACTGACGCTGAAGCACGATGGATCTGGTCGGCTGGCGACGATCGTGGCTGCGGGATCGCGCGCCGATCGGATCGCGCGCTCCCTGTCCATCCGAGACTTTCTCGATACACATGACTTCAATTCCAGTCGCCGTCGGTTCCTGACCGGCGATGCCTCCATCATGCGCGGCTATGAGAGGATCCGGAACGCCGATGGTCGATCCGCGATCCTGATGGATTGGCCCTTGCGGCCCGAAGGGCCCGCGGTCCTCGATGGAAAGCCCTATCCGAAGGTTGCCCATATTGCCGAAAACATATCGCCCTTTGCGGCGGTCGATGAATATCTGCGCCAGATCGGACTGGCCGCGCCGGAAATTCATGCCGCCGACTACGACGCCGGGTTTCTTCTGAGTGAAGATATCGGTTCCGACGGCGTATTGGACGCGCAAGGACGACCGATCGCAGAGCGCTACCGGGAAAGCGTTGCCGCTCTTGCCCACCTGCATGGCCAACCGGTGCGCGACCGGCTCCCATTTGACGGAAACCGCATCCACCACGTACCGGATTTTGATCCGATCGCCATCAAGATCGAGGCGCGTCTGCTGCTCGACTGGCATCTGCCGTGGAAGAATGGCGGTCCGGCCAGCGATCGGCAGCGGGACACCTACCTGTCCATATGGGACGATCTGATCGCTGCGCTATCCGATTGCGAGACCCATCTTCTCCTGCGCGACTTTCATTCCCCCAACATTATCTGGCGGCGGCAGGCCGAGGGTATCTCAAGGGTTGGCATCATCGATTTCCAGGATGCGATGATCGGTCCGACTGCTTATGACGTCGCTTCGCTGCTTCAGGATGCCCGGGTGACAATTTCGCCAGAGCTCGGCGATCGGCTGATGCAGGAATATCTGCGTCTTCGCAATGCCCAGGGTAATTTCGACGAGAGGCGCTTTCTCAAAGCCTGGTCGATCATGGCGGCGCAACGTAATTGCAAGCTCGCGGGTCTGTGGGTACGGTTGATGCAGCGCGACGGAAAGCCGGGCTACATGCAGCATATGCCCCGCACGCTAAATTATCTTTCCGCAGCACTGGAGCATGAGGCACTTGCCCCCTTGCGTGATTGGCTCAGGCAGGCTGGAATAGTCCCCAGCGAAGCCTGACCACGGAATCACGACGGCGATCATGACAATAAAAGATGCGATGGTACTGGCTGCCGGTCTTGGCACGCGTTTGCGGCCGATTACCGACAGAATGCCCAAACCATTGGTGCCGGTCGGCGGCAAGGCGATGATCGATTACGCGCTGGACAGTCTGGCGGATGTCGGTGTGTCTCGGGCCGTCGTCAATGTTCACCATTTTGCGGATCAGATGGAAGGCCATCTTGCCGGCTATCGTCGTCTCGAAGTTACCATTTCTGACGAACGCGCCCAGCTGATGAATTCAGGGGGCGGACTGGTCAAGGGTTTGAAGCTTCTAAACCCCGGACGCATCTTCGTGATGAATGCCGACCTGTTCTGGATCGGCGAAACCGCCGGCGAAAAAACCAATCTCCAGAGGCTGGCCGAATTCTTCGATCCGGAGCGCATGGACATGGCGCTGTTGTGCGTGCCGATTGAGAATACGACTGGCCATAACGGCAAGAAGGATTTCGGTCTTGCGCCTGACGGGCAGCTTACCCGGTATGACGAAGGGTCCGGAGAGGCTGTCGTGTATGCGGGCGCGATCGTTCTTCAGACATCGCTTTTCGACGACGCGCCGCAGGATGCCTTCAATCTCAACATCTATTTCGACCGGGCTATTGCCGCCGGTCGGCTCTACGGTATCCGCCTTGTGGGCCACTGGCTGACGGTGGGGACGCCGGAAGCGCTGTCCGAAGCCGAAACGGTGCTTCGCAGGTCCGGGTTCGGCCTATGAATGCCAGCCGCCATAAACGCGTTTTCACCATACCGCCGGGCGTACCGTTTCTTCCCACGGTCGCTTCCGCGTTGCTGGATGGCAGGTTGGTCGCTGGTTTCACCCATGACGCAGCGGATCCGCTATCCCTCTCCAAGGTAACGATTTTCGTACCGACCCGGCGTGCGGCGCGCGTGTTGCGCTCCGAATTCGTGGATCTTCTTGGCGGCCGATCCGCCATTCTGCCGATCATTCGTCCACTCGGTGAAACAGATGACGACAGCGGCTATTTCGATCTTGCCACTCCGGAGGAAATGGATCTGGCGCTGCCGATCGGAGGGGTGGCGCGCCTGCTCGAGCTTGCACGCCTGATCCTGGCCTGGCGCAATCAGCTTCCGCTGGCCATCACGGCCGTCCATTCGACTTCGCCGCTTGTGGCACCTGCAAGCCCGGCGGACGCGATCTGGCTGGCGCGCGCGCTCGCCGAACTGATCGACTCGGTGGAAACGGAGGACCGGGACTGGAGCGATCTCGAAAAACTCGACACGTCGGACCATCCCTTGTGGTGGCAGCTGACTGCGGAATTTCTGAAAATCGCAAGCGCCTTCTGGCCGGCGCGGTTGGAAGAAATCCGCCGTTCTTCCCCTGCCCGACATCAGAGCGCAATTTTGCGCGGGGAAGCGCGACGCATTGCGACCGCTGCCCATCAGGGACCCGTCATCGTCGCCGGGTCCACCGGTTCGGTGCCGGCAGCGGCCGATCTGATCGCAGCGATCGCCATGCTGGCTGATGGCGTCGTGGTCCTGCCCGGCCTTGACCAGCATATGTCGGAGAACGATTGGCAGTTGCTCGACGATCGCCCCGTTCGCGACAAGCGGTCCGATCCCGCAGCGCGCAGCCATCCGCAATTTGGCCTGCACAAATTATTGAAACGACTTCAGATCGACCGAAACGAGGTGAGCCAGCTTGCAGCACCTTCGGACGATCTGGCTTTCCGGGCCGCAGCCCTGTCGCAGGCCCTGACCCCGGCTCAGGCGACCGACGACTGGAACGAGTGGCGAACCGCGGCTGATGCGCAGGCTCTCAGCAGGGCTTTTGCCGATACCGCGCTGATCGAAGCCGCCAATGAGCGCGAGGAGGCGACCGCCATTGCGATCGCGCTGCGTTTGGCGCTGGAAGATCCTGGACGCAACGGTGACTCGCAGGTCGCGCTGATCACGCCGGACCGCGGCCTTGCCCGCCGCGTCAAGACAGAGCTGGGAAGGTTCGGCATAGTCGCCGATGATACGGCCGGCACACCTCTTTCGGCAACATCGCAGGGAACGCTACTGCAACTGACGCTTGAGGCGATCCTGCGTCCGGGCGATCCGGTGCCGATCGTCTCGGTGCTCAAGCATCCACTGGCGCGGTTCGGCCTCTCTGCAGAGGAGGCGCGCGATGCAGCGCAGGCCCTGGAAGTGATCGCCTTGCGCGGCGGCATCGGCGAAATGGCCCTCGGCACGCTTGGTTCGCTTCTGGATCAACGCATCAGCGAACAGAAGGAGGATCGCCATCCGCCCCAATGGCGCCTGTCGTTGCCGGAGCACGCAGCTGAACAGGCCAGACAACTGGCGATGCGGATCGCCGCTGCGGTTGAGCCGCTGGCATCTGCGGTCTTGGGCCGCTCGCCGGGCGGGCGCGGCCGAACCGCGAAATTGTCCCTGTCCGACTGGGCCTCGCGGTCCGGGCGGGTACTGGAGGAGATGGTCAGGGACGAGCGGGGTGACCTTTCGGCCTTATGGACCGGCGAAGCTGGCGAAAGACTGGCCGACCTTCTGTCCGAAGTGATGGAGACGGACGGCCAGCTGGAGGCCGATGGCCCGCAATGGATCGATATCGTCTCCGCGCTCACGGCCGCGGAGGCAGTCAAGCCAAAGGCGCTACGCCATCCGCGCGTGTTCATCTTCGGCACGCTGGAAGCGCGGCTACAGACTGTCGATACTCTGGTTCTGGGCGGCCTCAACGAGGGATCCTGGCCCGGACAGTCCATCAACAATCCTTTCCTGTCGCGAACGATGAAGGTCGACCTTGGCCTCGAGCCGCCTGAACGAAGGATCGGACAGCTCGCCCATGATTTTGAAATGGCGAGCGGCACCCGCCGACTGATCTACTCCCGATCCCTACGGCAGGGAACGGCGCCGACCGTCGCCTCACGCTGGCTGCAGCGACTGTTGGCACTGTGTGGGCCGGATTTCGCCAGCGACCTGCGCGCCCGTGGAAATGTCTACCGCGAGTGGGCGGGGATCATTGACGACGCCCCTTCGCAGCCGGTCGCCAAGCGCCCCTCCCCTACCCCACCGGCAGATGTGCAGCCGACACAATATTCGTTCAGCGAAGTCGGGCGATTGCGTCGCGACCCCTACACCATCTATGCCGCCCGCATTCTCAAGCTGGATCCACTGACTCGCTTTAACGAAGATCCGGGAGCAGCCCAGCGCGGCACGCTTTACCACCGGATCATCGACGCATACACGCGGGAAGGCCATATTCCCGGCTCACCTGCCGCGCGCGCTGCTTTGCTGCGCGTGACCGAAGCACTTTTCGATGCCGAGGAATTGCCTGCCCATATCGACCAGGTCTGGCGCCCGCGATTCATCAAGGTTGCCGAAGCCTTTCTGGACTGGGAAAAAGACCGCGCGCACGGTATCCGCGAGACGTTCACGGAACGCGCAGCCGGGTTCGATATGGCCGAAGCCGGCATCCGGCTGACTGGCGTTGCCGATCGTATCGATCTCAAGGAGTCTGGCCGGGCCGATATCATAGACTACAAGACCGGCCTCAGCCCCTCGGTCAATCAGGCCCGATCGCTACTTGACCCGCAGCTGGCGCTGGAGGCCGCCGCGCTGCTGGCCGGGGGTTTCAAGGACCTGCCGCCATTGACGCCTGAGCAACTCGCCTATGTGCGCCTGAGACCGGGTGACCGTTTCGCGGCGGATGTGGTGAACAACGAATATGCGAAGGAAACGGCACGCATCCAGCCAAAATCCGCCCTCGATTTGGCAGCCGAAAGCCGCGCGCAACTGGCCGGCTTCGTGAACCATTTGCGCAGCGGCAAGGCCGGGTTTTCCTCCCGTCTCGTGCCTACGATGCAAAACGCCTATGATGGCGATTACGACCATCTGGCACGCGTTGCCGAATGGTCGACGGCAGATGTTGAAGAAGGCGACGGCGATGAGTGATGTTGTGCCGCAGCCGATCGATGACGATCCCAAGCAGTGGATCGACTGGACAAGCGTCCAGCAGTCGCTTGCATCCGACCCGGCAAGCTCAGCCTGGGTTTCTGCAAATGCCGGTTCGGGAAAGACGCATGTGCTGACGCAACGCGTCATCCGCCTTCTGCTGTCCGGCTGCCGGCCATCCTCCATTCTTTGTCTGACCTATACCAAGGCCGCAGCCTCGGAAATGTCAAACCGTGTATTTCATCGGCTGGCGGGATGGACCGTTTTGTCGGATGCGGCACTGGCCGACCAGATTGCTGCGATGGAAGGCAGGCGTCCTGACCGGATGATGCTGGCGGAGGCGCGCCGTTTGTTTGCGCGTGCGCTGGAGACGCCAGGCGGCCTGAAAATTCAGACTATCCACGCTTTCTGTGAATCGCTGCTGCACCAGTTTCCGCTTGAAGCCAATGTCGCCGGGCATTTTTCCGTGCTGGACGATCGCGCTGCCGCGACCCTTCTGGCGGAAGCGCGGCGCTCCTTGCTGACAGCGACAGCGGGGGAAGACGATCCCTCCCTCGGGACAGCCTTTGCGCATGTTCTTGATCTTGGGGACGAGAGCGGGCTGGAGAACCTGCTTTCCGACATCGTTGCCAACCGCACGGCCATCAGTGCGTTCCTGGCGAGAGCAGCTGCAAATGGTGGTGTTGCCGCCGTATTGCGCCATGCCTACGGCCTTGCGGAAAACGAGAACGCGGAAATCTGCGCTGCGCGTTACTGGCCGATGCCCGGACTTTCGGGGTCGACGCTCGATCTCTATCTGGACCTTGCCGACCGAAGCGGCGGTGCCAAGGTGACGGAGGTCGCCTATGGGCTGCGGCTGGTACAACGCGAGACCGACGTCTTCAAGCGCGCCGATCATCTGGAGCGAATTCTGCTGACCAAGGATGGAAGCCCGAAGGCCGATTCGTCTCTTGTCGCGAAAGCGATGCTGACGGCTGCACCTGAACTTGGGGCTGCCGTCAGCGCCGCACGCGGGCATATCGCCACGTGTCGCAATCGTTTCAGGACGCTGCGCATGGTCATCGCAACGGAGGCCGCGCTCCTCTTGGCCGATCGCCTCAACCACGACTACGAAAACCTCAAGAAGCAGCGAAGCCTCCTCGATTTCGAGGATCTGATCAATCGCACTGCCAATCTGCTCACGCGTGACGGCGTCGGCGCCTGGGTGCACTACAAGCTCGACCAGGGTATCGACCATATCCTTGTTGATGAAGCGCAAGATACGAGCCCGGTCCAATGGAGCGTGATCAAATCGCTCGCCGAGGATTTTTACGGCGGTCGTAGCGCACGCGATGCCACCCGCACGCTGTTTGCCGTCGGCGACGAAAAGCAGTCGATCTATTCTTTCCAGGGCGCTCGGCCCGAACGGTTCTCCCAAGAGCGCGATGATACGCTGCAGCAGGTAAGACAGAGCGGACTTTCCTTTCATTCCGTGCGTCTTCCACTCTCCTTTCGATCGACCGCGGAAGTGCTCAGCGCCGTCGATCAGGTGTTTTCGCTGGAAGACAACGCCCGTGGTCTCAGCGCAGGTGGCGATGCCATCATTCATCGTTCGAACCGCCTTGGTCATCCCGGCATGGTCGATCTTTGGGATACGATCGTACCGGACGTGGTTGAAGCTGAGGACGACTGGACGGCGCCCTTCGACGCAACGCCGGACAAGGCGCCCTCCGCTATCCTTGCCGCCCGCATCGCTCATGTGATCGGAACGATGATCGGCAACGAGACGGTGATCGAACATGGTGTCGAACGGCCGATCCACGCCGGCGATATTCTGGTTCTCGTGCGCAAGCGCGATGCCTTCGTCAACGCCCTCACCAGAGCCCTGAAGCGCCGAGGTGATATTTCCGTCGCTGGCGCCGATCGTCTGCGGCTGACCAGCCATATTGCCGTTCAGGACCTGCTGGCGCTGGGGCGCTTTCTGCTCCTGCCCGGTGACGACCTATCCCTGGCGGCCGTTTTGAAAAGTCCTCTTTTCAATCTTACCGAAGAACAGGTCTTCGACATTGCAGCCCGCCGACCCGAGAATGTCAGCGTGTGGGCGCATCTGCACACGCTTGCGGTACAAACGCCAGTTTTCCAGACAATCGTCACAAGACTGCAGCGCCACATCACTCTTTCGCAAACCATGGATGTCCACGATTTCTTCGCTCAGCTCTTGGGTGCTGACGGTGGCCGCCGGCAATTCCTTGCTCGCCTCGGCAGCGAGGCCGGCGACATCCTCGACGAATTTCTGACCTTCGCGATAGACCACGAAGCAAACGGCCTGCCCGGTCTGCAATCATTCGTCTCCACGCTTGAAATGGAATCGCCAGTGATCAAACGGGAACAGGATAGCGGTCGAAGCGAGGTGCGGATCATGACCGTGCACGCCTCGAAGGGCCTCGAGGCACCCATCGTGTTTCTGGTCGATAGTGGTTCCAAAGCCTTCGTCCATAGTCACGTCTCCAAATTACGGATGCTTCGCGTCAGTGATGCCGACATTCCCGCATGGTTGCCGTCCAAAACCCTTACCAATGGCTTCAGCGACGCCGACGAAGAGCGGCTGCGCATCTCGACGGAGGAGGAATACCGCCGCCTTCTCTATGTGGGCATGACGCGCGCCGCAGACCGGCTCATCGTCTGCGGATATCGCGGCAAGCGTGAGAACCCCGATAGTTGGCAGGCCATGGTTGCCCGTGCACTCAGCGCGAGTGGTGAGAACTGCAAGCCTGCGGAATTCACGGGACCCGATAATAGCACCTGGCCCGGCTTGCGCTGGCGGCTGGAGGGCGCCTTGCTCCGGGACCTACCCCGACAAGAAGCGCAGCACGAGGCGCGCAGAAGTGCTCCGCTGCCTGAAGTGCTGTCCCACCCGCTGCCGCCCCAACGAACGCTGCCGAGACCCTTGAGCCCGTCAGGTGCCGGCACGATGATCGACGACGATGTTCATGATGCAATGGTGACATCACGCTTGTTCGGCCCAGCGACAAGCGGAAACCGTGCGTTGCAGCGAGGCCGCATGACCCATCGCATGCTGCAGATGCTACCGGACTTTCCGCACGCGGAACGCCGCGCGGCCGCAGAACGCTATGCGTCCCGGGCCGTCCCATTCTGGCCGGAAGCGGAACGCATCCGGCTTGTTGAAACCGTCATGGCCGTACTATCCGCAAGCGAGCTCAGCGGGGCGTTCAGCGACCACGCGCAGGCGGAGGTTTCGATCATGGGCACTTTGACGCTTGGAGGACGCGATTACGCCGTCTCCGGCCGCCTCGATCGGCTCGTCGTCACCAACGACCGCGTGACGATCATGGACTACAAGACCAATCGCAATCCGCCGCACTCCGAAACGGATACACCCTTTTCGCACCGAGCCCAATTGGCGATCTACCGCGAGATCCTCGCGCCGCTATATCCGGACCGTGCAATTGACTGCGTGCTGGTCTATACAGAAACAGGCCATGTCATCCGGCTGTCGGATGAGTTACTGTCCCGTTCGCTCAAGGAGCTGGGTACAAAGTGATCTCGGACCATTGAATTTCTTCGAGTCCACACGCACATTTGGCTCAACACGAATTAGAAGGAGAGCCCTTATGGCTACCGTTAAAGTCGATACATCGAATTTCCAGGCCGAGGTTCTGGACTCCACCCAACCCGTCGTGGTGGATTTTTGGGCTGAATGGTGCGGCCCATGCAAGATGATCGGCCCGAGCCTTGAGGAAATTTCGACGGAACTTGCCGGCAAGGTAAAGATCACTAAGCTGAACATCGACGAGAACCCGGAATTGGCGGCCCAGTTCGGCGTCCGCTCGATCCCGACCCTTGCGATTTTCAAGGGCGGCGAAGTGGCGGACATAAAGGTCGGCGCGGCACCGAAGACGGCGCTTTCCAGCTGGATCGCAGGCGCGGCTTGATCCGCAACTTTCCGTAGGAATGTAAAAGCCCGGCCGGTGCCGGGCTTTTTTATGTTGGCGGTGTACCATTATCTGCCAGTACCGTGCCGGCTAGATAGAGCGAGCCGCAGATGAGAATGCGCGGTGGCGGGTCTTCCGGCATCTGCCGCTCGGAGATTTCCTTCAAGGCATCGGCAACACTGAGCGACGGTTCTGCCACCAGACCCGCATCAAATGCCGAATGCGCCAGAATGACCGGATCGATCATGGCCTCCGAGCCCTTAATGGGGACGGTGAAAACATATTCGGCAATGTCGGTGAAAGCCCTGAAGTAGCCAACGGGTTCCTTGGTGTTGATCATGCCGGTGATAAGATACAGCGAACGGGCGCGGCGTTCCTCCAGGCCAGCCATCGCTTCGGCAATCGCTTCACCGGCACCCGGATTGTGTCCCCCATCAAGCCAGATCTCCGAACCGGCCGGCGCATGCTGTATCAAGCTGCCTTCTGTCAGTCGTTGAAGCCGGCCCGGCCATTCAACCGTGTTCATCGCCTCTTCCATCATCACGTCCGTGACGGAAAAACCGGCCGCCTTGACGGCACGGATGGCGGCAGCAGCATTGGAAATCTGGTGACGTCCGAGCAGCCGTGGGAGTGGCAAATCGGCAAGCCCGAACTCATCCTGGTAGATCAGCCGTCCGAACTCCTCGTGAGCGGAATAATCTTGACCGCACACTGTAACGGGGCAGGACAGGCGCTGTGCGGTGGAGACAAGGACGTCACGCGCCGCATCATGTTCCTGATGGCCGATCACTACCGGGCAGCCCTTTTTCATGATCCCAGCCTTTTCAGCGGCGATCAGCTCGACCCGGTCGCCCAGATAGGCCTGGTGATCCATCGAGATCGGCATGACGACCGAAACCGCCGGATTGGGCACGACATTGGTCGAATCGAAACGGCCGCCCATCCCGACTTCCAAAATGACGGCGTCGGCCGGGATTTCCGAGAAGATCAGAAACCCGACCGCCGTCAGGATTTCGAACACGGTGATATGCTGTCCGCCATTTGCTTCACCGACACGTCTCAAGGCATTCGCGAAAACGGCGTCATCGACCAGCCGGCCCGGACCGCCCTTGACCCCGATTCGGTAGCGCTCGTGCCAGTTGACGAGATGCGGCGACGTGTGGACGTGAACCGCGTGTCCGCCGGCTTCCAGAAGCGCGCGGCAAAAGGCCGTAACAGATCCCTTGCCGTTTGTGCCGGCGACATGGATCACCCTTGGCAATTTCAAATGAGGGTTGCCGAGCACGTCGAGGACACGCAGAACCCGCTCCAGGGACATATCGAAGCCCTTGGGGTGAAGCGTCATGAGACGCTCGATTTCCTGACCGGCTTCGCTCGGTGTCGGATCCGTCATCGCCGTCATTCCAAAAACCCTGTCTTCGTGGGTAGTCGCATCAGGCCGACTGGGCGAGAGGCGCAGGGTCCGCCAGCGGTTGCTTCATCAGAATGCGCAGGATTTGTGCTAGTGTCGCCGGAATATCATGACGCTTGACGACCATGTCGACCATGCCATGCTCCAGCAGATATTCCGCGGTCTGAAAACCCTCCGGCAGTTTTTCACGAAGGGTCTGCTCAATCACGCGCTTTCCGGCAAAACCGATTTCAGCGCCCGGTTCGGCGATGTGAACATCGCCCAGCATAGCGTAGGAAGCGGTAACGCCGCCCGTCGTCGGATTGGTCAGGACGACGATGTAGGGAAGACCAGCTTCCTTGAGCATATCGACCGCGACCGTTGTGCGGGGCAGCTGCATGAGCGACAGAATGCCTTCCTGCATGCGGGCTCCGCCGGAGGCAGGGAAGATCACGAGCGGGCAGCGCTCGGCCAGAGCGCGCTCACAGGCTTTCACGATCGCTTCGCCGGCGGCCATGCCGAGAGAGCCACCGATGAAGCTGAATTCATGCACGACGGCAACCAGCTTGACCCCCTGCACGAGTCCAAGCCCGGACAGAATCGTGTCTTCCTGTTCCGTCTTCAACCGGCTGTCCCTTAGGCGATCGGCGTATTTTTTCGAATCACGAAATTTCAATGGATCCTGCGCGACCTTGGGCTGAGGCAGGGCCTCGAAGACGCCGCCGTCGAAGAGATCGGCCAGACGCGCCTTGCCGGGCATCTTCATATGAAAACCGGAGGCAGGAATGACCCACTTGTTATCCTCAAGGTCCTTGTGGAAGACCATCTCGCCAGTCTCAGGGCATTTGATCCAGAGGTTTTCCGGAACTTCGCGTCGACCGAGCATGGAGTTGATCCGCGGCCGGACATAATTGGTGATCCAGTTCACTGGGCATTCTCCCGATTGGAAACCACTTGATATGTGGGATTGTTATTCGGCGGCAACAAGGCGCGCGGCACGAACGCCTGTGGCGAGGCCATGCACGAAAGTCGCAACTGCAGAAACGGTGTCGCCGGTCGCTGCGCCGTCCTTGGCCAGGCTACCGGCAACCTGGGCGACGATGGCCGTACCCACGACAACACCGTCGGCTGCCGCACCAATGGCCTTGGCGTGATCCGCCGTCTTGACGCCGAAACCGACGCAAACAGGCAGATCGGTATGGCTCTTGATACGATTAACGGCGCCAGAAACGAGCGACGGGTCCGGCAGCGCCGACCCGGTGATGCCGTTCATAGATACATAATAAACGAAGCCCGACGAGTTCTTCAGAACGCGCGGTAAACGCTTTTCGTCCGTCGTCGGCGTTGCGAGACGGATGAAGTTGATGCCCTTTTCCAGAGCCGGAATGCACAGTTCATCGTCCATTTCAGCCGGGAGGTCGACGACGATCAGCCCGTCGATGCCGCAGGCCAGCGCATCGTTTAGAAAGGCATCGACGCCATAGACGTAGATGGGATTGTAATAGCCCATCAAGACGATCGGGGTCTCCGTGTCGGTCTGGCGGAAAAGCTTTGCCAGTTCGAGCGTCCGGGCCAGCGTCTGACCGCCTTTCAAGGCGCGCTGTCCCGCCAGCTGGATGGCCGGACCATCGGCCATGGGATCGGAGAACGGCATGCCGAGTTCGATCACGTCGGCGCCAGCACCGGGAAGTGCCTTCATGATCGCGAGCGAGGTTTCGAAATCCGGGTCGCCGCCCATGAAATAGGTGATGAGGGCCGGCCGGCCCTCGGCCCTCAGAGCAGCGAAGCGATTGTCCATACGAGCGGTCATGTCAGACCTCCATTCCAAGAATCTTGGCAACGGTGAAGATATCCTTGTCGCCGCGACCGGAGAGGTTCATCAGGATGATCTCGTCCTTGCCCATCGTTGGCGCGCGCTTGATCACTTCCGCCAGTGCGTGGCTCGGTTCGAGCGCGGGGATGATGCCTTCGAGACGGGTCAGGGTCTGGAAGGCTTCGAGCGCTTCGTGGTCCATGATCGGCACATACTCGGCGCGGCCGGTATCGGCCAGCCAGCTGTGCTCGGGGCCGATGCCCGGATAATCGAGACCGGCCGAAACCGAGTGACCTTCCTTGATCTGTCCATCGCCATCCTGCAGCAGGTAGGTGCGGTTACCATGGAGCACGCCAGGTGAGCCCGCTGTGATCGACGCACAATGTTCCTCACCCTGCAGACCCTTGCCACCGGCCTCGACCCCAACAATCTTGACGCTCGGGTCATCGAGGAAAGGATGAAAGATGCCGATTGCGTTCGATCCGCCTCCGACCGCAGCAACCACGAGATCCGGCAGACGACCTTCGGCCTCCAGGATCTGCTGGCGCGCCTCCGTGCCGATGACAGACTGAAAGTCGCGAACCATTTCCGGATAGGGATGCGGGCCGGCAGCGGTGCCAATCAGGTAATAGGTATCGTCGACATTGGTGACCCAATCGCGCAATGCTTCGTTCATGGCATCCTTGAGCGTGCCATTTCCGGCCGTGACCGGCACGACTTCGGCGCCCAGAAGACGCATTCGAAAGACGTTCGGAGCTTGCCGTTCGACATCCGTCGCGCCCATATAGACAACGCAGGGGAAGCCAAAGCGGGCTGCGACGGTGGCGGAGGCCACGCCATGCTGGCCGGCACCGGTCTCGGCAATGATGCGGGTCTTGCCCATGCGCTTGGCAAGCAGGATTTGACCGATGCAGTTGTTGATCTTGTGCGAACCGGTGTGGTTCAGCTCTTCGCGCTTGAAGTAGATTTTCGCGCCACCGAGTTCCTGCGTCAGACGCTCGGCAAAATAGAGCGGGCTCGGGCGGCCGATATAATGGGCGCCGAGCGACGCGAGCTCTGCCTGGAATTCCGGATCGGTCTTGGCTTTGGTCCACTCGTCCTGGAGATCGAGGATGAGAGGCATGAGCGTTTCGGCAACGAAGCGCCCGCCATAGATACCGAAACGCCCGTCTTCGTCCGGACCGGACCGGAATGAATTTGGTGTCGCCGCCTGGTTCACAATCTACTCCTCGCGATCCGCTCTATCGACGGAACGCGCCTTTGCAATCGCATCGAAAAACGCATCCATCATCTGAAGGTCCTTGACCCCCGGTGCGCTTTCCACCCCGGAAGAAATATCGATGCCGCCAGCTGCCGTCTCGGACAGCGCAAGGCCGACATTATCCTTGTTCAATCCACCGGAAAGCATGTAATCGAGGCGATCGTCAAGCGCACCAAGAAGTTTCCAATCGAAGGACACGCCATTGCCGCCCGGCAGCTCGGACCCCAATGGCGCCTTGGCATCGAGCAGAACGCGGTCGGCGAGACCCTCATAGGCCTCGAGTTTGCGCAGATCCTCTGCTGTGCGAACCGAAAATGCCTTCATGACCGGAAGGCCGAAGAACGCCTTTATATCGAGAACACGCTCGGGACTTTCGTGACCGTGAAGCTGCAGAATGTCCGGCTTTACGAACGCGACGATCTCTTCGAGCATCTCGTTATCGGCATCGACAGTCACCGCGACAATCTTCACCTTGCCGCGAAAACCGTCAGCCAGAAGACCTGCCTCCATCGGCTCAATGTGCCGCGGACTCTTGTCGAAGAATATGAAGCCGATATGGGTCGCTCCGCGCTCGACTGCGCGATCGACCGCATCCGGTGTCTTCAGGCCGCATATCTTAATATCGGGAACCATTGCCGCGAATTGCCACGAAAAGCGGGGCAAGTCGAGCCAAATCGACGTGCCAGCTTTGTAGCTTTCAGCTAAAATCGATCGCATGCAACTGCGAGCCATGCTGTTTCAGCCACTTGCGGGCATTCTCGGTGGCGGGGCAGAGGCTGCGGCACAGAGCCCAGAATTTCGGGCCATGGTTCATCTCCTTGAGATGCGCAACTTCGTGGGCCGCGAGATAATCGATAACCTCGGGCGGCGCCATGACGATGCGCCATGAAAAACTGAGATTGCCTTCCCACGAGCACGACCCCCAGCGGCTGCGCGTATCTTTCATGGTGACGGAGCGAACGGGCCTGCCGATCGTCGCGGCGTGGCGGGCGACCAGCGGCTCAAGATCCAGGCGCGCCTGCTTCTTGAGAAAAGCAGCAATCCGGCGGCCTAGATGATCTTCAAGCCCGCCGACCCGAAGCACCGGTTCGCCATCAACCATAACTGCTTCGGTCAAACCTCGGAGCATTCCCGTATGGGCGATCTGGTACGGAACGCCTCGAAGCGAAACAAACCCGCCATGATGCAAATGGCCCGAGGCGGGAAATTTCGCCATCTTGGTCATGAGCCAGCCCTGATGGCGGATCAGAAAATCATCTATTTCCGTCCGTTTCAGCCCGGTTGGTACCGTTAGCCTCAGAGCGCGACCTCCGGGTTCGATACGCAAGGTGATACGGCTGGCGCGACTGTTTTCGCGGACGGTCAGCGGCAGGACGCGATCGCCGATCGTCAGGTTTCGTTCTGTCGATCGCAACGCTTCCGGTGCTGTTGGCAAAGGTTTTTTGAGAGCGGGAAACATGCTGTCGTCTTAGCACAGCGGATGCAAGCCCGCCCGAGAAAAAACCGGCGCCATGAGAGCGCCGGTCTCCTGCTTGCTCAGTCAGTTGTCGACGCGCGGCCGCCTGTTCCTGCACCGCGTTCGCGCATGAAACGCTCAAACTCTTCCCGGTCCCTGGCGCAACGTAGCTCGCGCATATACTCATCGAACTCGGACCGCATCTCGTCGAGCTTGCGGCGCTGTTCCTCAATCCTGTCGAGCTCTTCACGCCGCCATTCGTCGAACGCAACGTTGCCGGTCGCGAAATGCTGGTCGTAACATCCCCGCGCGCGACGGAAACCTGCACGCACGGCTTCTGCTTTTTCGTCGGCAGAGCGTTTGAAGTAACCAAATTTTTCGCCGAATAGAATATAGGCGAGAACGGCAAGGCCCAGTGGCCAGAAAACGAAAAAACCGACAACCATCAACGCGACGGTAGCCGGCGTCCAGTCCGGACGGATCAGTGCTGACTGCGTCATTTGTCTATGCTCCCTTCGGATACGGCCGACGAGATATCGGCGTGGATTCGATTTGGGAAATGTCGGTCAGCCCTTCAAGACAACGGGGGGCTCAATCGCTGAAGCGTTTGAAAAGACCTGCGCATTTCAGCGGACGTGGAGAAGAGCACGTCTTAACGCTGTTCCTATTTCTGTGCGTTTGAATGCTTGCGGGCAAAGGCAATGATGCGCGGAGCAATGTCCTGCCGGAACCGTGAACCGTTGAAGACACCGTAATGCCCGACGTCCGGCTGGACATAATGCAGTCGCTTGCCGTTCGGAATATTGGGGCACAAGTGATGGCTCGCCTCCGTCTGGCCTAGACCGGAAATATCGTCGTTCCCGCCCTCGACCGTCATCAGGGCCACATCCCGGATCGCCGTCGTATCAACAGGCATGCCGCGATGCATCATTTCCCCTTTCGGCAGCGCATGGCGAATGAAGACCGTATCGACCGTCTGCAGATAGAATTCCGCCGTCAGATCCATGACAGCGAGATATTCGTCGTAGAACTCCCGATGCCTCTCGGCCGACTCGCCGTCATTCTCGACCAATTGATCAAAGAATTCCCTATGCGCGGTAAGATGGCGGTCAAGGTTCATCGACATAAAGCCCGACAGTTGCAGGAAGCCCGGATAAACCGGCCGCATGTAGCCCGGATGCGGCCACGGGACGCTCATGACGACATTGTCCTTGAACCAGGAAAGCGGCCGGTCCTGCGCCATTGCATTCACAGCGGTCGGATTGATACGGGTATCGATCGGTCCACCCATCAAGGTCATAGACGCCGGCGACAATGGATCTCTTGCGGCTTCCATTATCGCAACGGCCGCAAGGACGGGAACAGAGGGCTGACACACGGCGACGACATGCGTTTGGGAGCCAAGCGCATGAAGCATCGCGATCACGTAATCGATGTAATCATCGAGATCGAAAGCGCCTTCCGTCACGGGCACAATACGGGCATCTGTCCAATCGGTAATGTAAAGGTCGGCATGGGGCAACAAAGCTTCCACCGTACCTCGCAACAAGGTTGCATAATGACCGGACATGGGAGCAACAAGAAGGATCCTGGGATGGTCCATGCTTGCTTCTTCGCCTTGCCGGACAAAACGCACGACATTGCAGAAGGGCCTAGACCAAACGACATCTTCGGTAACGGCTACCGGGTTCCCGTTTATGATCGTCTCGTTCAAACCGAATTCGGGTTTGGCGTAGCGACGGGTGGCGCGCTCGAACACCTCCAGACCGGCAGCGAGCGTCTTTCCAAATACCGTCTGCGACATCGGGTTCTGCGGATCTCCGTAAAACCGTCGCACAGCTTCGGTACTTGCCCTGAGCGGCGCCAAAGCAGCGTGATTTAATTCATAGAGATGGTAGAACATCCACTATCGCCCTTCGAGAACGTGGACCTGAGCTGCTTATCGCGAACTGCCCTTTAAACGTTCTTTACCGAACCCCGCGTTGCCGCCTCAGGACTTCACTCCGTTTCACGTTTGGAAGTTTCAGTTTGCCGGTTAACAAAATGTTTCACGTGAATCACCCACAGGAAAGATTCACGTGAAACACGCATTTTTAACCCTTTAAATGTCGAGGTTCGCGACGCTGAGGGCATTGTCCTGAATGAACTCGCGCCGCGGCTCGACTTCATCGCCCATCAGCCGTGAGAACAGGCTGTCGGCATCTGTCGCATCATTGACCTTGACCTGAAGCAAGGATCGAACGTTCGGATCAAGCGTCGTTTCCCAAAGCTGTTCAGCATTCATTTCTCCCAAGCCTTTATACCGCTGCATGGAGAGGCCGCGGCGGCCGGATGCAAAGATTGCATCCAGCAAGGCACGAGGGCCGGAGATACCAATGGTCCCATCCTTCCGGGAAAGAACTGGTGGCGCCTCATAGATATCGTGAAGCCGAGGCTTCAGCTGATCGATATGACGGGCATCGGCCGAGCCAATCAGCGCATTGTCGAGAACGGAAATTTCCTTCACCCCACGGACCATCCGCTCGAACCTTAGACCGCCCTCGTTCGTAACATGACCGGTCCAACCGCGCTCCGTCTCCTCGGCAATCACATCCAAGCGCCGCGCGATCTCGTCTGCCGTCTGCTGCGCACGTTCCCGGTTGTCCGTCAGGTCCGGATTGAGAGCGCCGGCAATTGCAGCCTGCTCGACCAGCGATCGATTGTAACGGGAATGAAGCCCGTCGATCAGCGTACGCAGGCGCAATGCATCCTGAATGACCTCGCGCAGATCGGCGCCCGCGCGTACCTCGCCTGATTCCAGGGTCAAGGTCGCTTCTTCGAGACCCATGCTGATAAGGTACTCTTCAAGCGCCTTCTCATCCTTCAGGTACTGAACCGACTTGCCGCGGCTGACTTTATAAAGTGGCGGCTGAGCGATATAGATATGACCGCGCTCGATCAGTTCCGGCATCTGACGGAAGAAAAAGGTGAGAAGCAGAGTGCGGATATGGGCGCCGTCGACGTCGGCGTCCGTCATGATGATGATCTTGTGATAACGCAGCTTGTCAGCGTTGAACTCGTCCTTGCCTATCGAAGTTCCGAGCGCGGTAATCAGCGTGCCAATTTCCTGGCTCGACAGCATCTTGTCGAACCGAGCACGCTCCACGTTCAGAATTTTTCCGCGTAGCGGCAGGATGGCCTGATTTTCACGCGAACGACCCTGCTTGGCAGAGCCACCAGCGGAATCGCCCTCAACCAGAAAAACCTCGGATTTTGACGGGTCCCGCTCAGAGCAATCCGCCAATTTGCCTGGCAGCGATGCGATATCCAGCGCGCCCTTGCGGCGGGTCAATTCTCGCGCCTTGCGCGCCGCTTCGCGGGCGACGGCGGCCTCAACGACCTTGCCGACCAGAACCTTGGCTTCTGCGGGATGTTCCTCGAACCAGGTGCTAAGCGCTTCGTTGACGAGGCTTTCCACCACTGGCCTGACTTCCGAGGACACAAGCTTGTCTTTGGTCTGCGATGAGAACTTCGGGTCCGGGACCTTGACCGAAAGCACGGCCGTCAAACCCTCCCGGCAGTCTTCGCCCTGGAGCGAAACCTTCTCCTTCTTGGTGATCCCTGACGTATCGGCATAAGATGTGACCTGACGGGTCAGGGCGGCGCGGAAACCGGCCATATGCGTTCCGCCGTCACGCTGCGGAATGTTGTTGGTAAAACACAGGACATTCTCGTGATAGCTGTCATTCCACCACATCGCGACTTCGACGGTAATGCCGTCCTTCTCGCCTTTGATCGCGACTGGCTTGTCGACCAGCGGCTTCTTGACGCGATCGAGATACTGAACGAAGGCTTCGAGACCACCGTCATAGATCATCTCTTCTTCGCGAATATCGGATTTGCGCTTGTCCGTTAGCCGGATTCTGACACCAGAGTTGAGGAAAGCGAGTTCGCGCAACCGGTGTTCGAGCGTGTTGTAGTCGAACTCCGTCATTGTGAACGTTTGCGGGCTTGCCAGGAAGGTGACTTCCGTTCCCGACCGACCTTCGTAATCGCCAATCACCTTCAACGGTGCGTCCGCAACCCCGTGCGTGAAACCAATCTCATGGATTTTACCATTGCGCCGAATTCTCAGCTTCAGCCAGACCGACAACGCGTTCACAACCGAAACGCCGACGCCGTGAAGACCGCCGGATACCTTGTAGGAATTCTGGTCGAACTTACCGCCGGCATGCAGCTGGGTCATGATAACCTCTGCCGCCGAAACACCTTCCTCGCGGTGGATGTCGGTGGGAATGCCGCGCCCATTATCGGTCACACTGACGGAACCGTCGGCATTGAGCGTTACCGTGACGATATCGGCATGACCGGCAAGTGCTTCATCGATCGCATTGTCGACGACTTCGTAGACCATGTGATGTAGGCCGGACCCGTCGTCGGTATCGCCGATATACATGCCCGGGCGCTTGCGGACCGCATCGAGGCCTTTCAAAACCTTGATCGAGTCCGCGCCGTATTCAGAAGTCGCGCCGCTGTCGTTGACGGGTGTTCCGCTCATCAATGATCTTTCCAATTAATGTGGTGCGGCGATCTGGCGAATCACCGTATTTCGTGCCACCGAATATAAGAAATCCGGGCGGATATCCAAAGCGCAGAGGCAGCTCCGGCGCAATAAACCCGGGATTATGCGGCCGCTAGCCAGAAGCACCGCCAAGAACCTTCGCCATCTGATCTAGCACATCCGGTGATAAAGAGCGAATCTCCTTCGCCAACCGATTGGCGAAAGCGGTATATTGCGGCGGCAGGTCACGGGTATCGAGCACCACCCGCGGATCCGACGCTTCCGCCAGCATGAAAAGCTCTTCGGCTTCGTCCCAGATGATGTTGAAGTATCCGGCAACGCGCTGAAGGAAATCAAAACTTGGTTTGCCGCGGTGACCATGTTCCAGCGCCGAGAGATAGGCCGCCGATACGCCGATGGCGGCAGCCATATCGGCCTGTTTCACCCCCTTGCGCTGTCGCAACTCGCGCAGCGCGTGACCGAAAGGTGTCATGCGCCGCTCCCGCGATGGCGGCTAAGACGAACATACAGGGCGCCCTCACCGCCATGCTGGCGGGCCGCCGTCTCATAGGATGAGATGAGGAAACGAAATTCCGGTTTGGCGAACCACAGCGGGACAGCGCGTTTCAGCGCCCCTTCGCTTCCCAATGAACTGCCCTTGCCGGTGATGATGAGGACATGCCGTAAGCCTCGCTCATGCGCTCTCGACAGGAAATCGAGGAGGATGCCATGCGCCTCGCTCTGCACCAGTCCGTGCAGGTCGATCCTCGCTTCCAGCAACAGATGCCCGCGCGCCAGTTTGCGCTTGACCGGCTTTTCCAGAGGATGATGCATCTTGCGTTCGAGCGGAACGGGTTTCGGCTGTAAGCTGGATGAAAGGACGGGGCTCTTTGGCGCTAAGCCTGCTTTGCCGGAGTGTGTGCTGGGACTCTCGTCCTCAAAAAGCGTTTCGAACGCCAGAAGACTTTCCATACGTCCCGGCATGGCCCTCGCAGAGCGGGCGACCTTCCCCCACAGAATGCGGTCTTCGCTGCTCAGCTTGCGGCCGCTCATCCGGAAAACCTCACTGACGCAGCTTTCGGAATAAGAATGAAAAAGTCAGCGGCGTTTCTGATCGTCCCGGCTTGCTCACCGGCATCGAAACCCGAGCCCGTAAAAATATCGCCCCGCGCTGGGCCGACGATTGCCGAACCCGTATCGAGCGCCAGCAGGGTGCGGGAAAACGGCTTTCCGGCATCAAGGTGGGTCAAGGTCGGGGAATGGATGAAAAAGGGAAAGCCGAAGGTATGGATCAGCCTATCCACCGCCAGCGAACGGCCCGCAACAAGCGGCACTTTGGCCGCCGCGATCGGTCCCGTCTGCGGGTCGCCTCCGGGCGTTTCCCGGAAGAAGATGTATGATCGATTATGCCACAGAACCTCCTCAACCTTAGCCGGATTCTCCAATAGCCAGGCCCGGATACTCTGCATTGAAACGGACGCCGCTTCGATGTCCCCCCGGTCGATTAGAATTCGTCCTATTGCGGTAAACGGATGCCCCGCCTTCGCGGCATAGGTGATCCGCTGGGTCCGGCCATCGCCGTATCGCAACCGGGCAGCGCCTTGGATATGGGCGAAGAACACATCGACCCTGGATTTCGCCCAAGCAATTTCCAAACCTTTTCCGTTGAGGTAGCCGCGATCAATCTCCCCCCGATCCGGATAGAAGTCGATCGTGTCATTGCGAAATCTGGCGAACGCATAGGAATTATCGATGTGAGGCGGTCTGTTACCGTCGTTCAGGTCGATCAGATCAGACGGGCGCCGGTAGAAAGGGTAAAGGTAGGTTCCGTCAGGGTGGTCCGACACGTCGATTTCCGGTTCGAAAAAGCCGGTGACAAATCCGCGCTCCCCGTCCCGTCTGCTGAGCCTGAAAGGTACACATTCATCCTCAAAGAAGCGGCGCGATGCTTCAGGTCCAGAAACCGAGAACCCCGCTGCTGCCTTCAACAGAGGCCGCAGATCATCGGAGGTCAGCCCCAACGAACCGGTTCGATAGGGTTTGACGGTTTCGACATACGACAGACAGTTCTGCAAGGCGGCAAAAAGAGCAGACGGGTCATCTTCCTCCCAGCCGACGAGGTCCGAATAGGCTGCAGGCGTGACGTCGTAGTCGGTCGTGCTCATTGTTCGGATTCGGTGGCGATCAGCTTCCAGTTCGGATCGCGCGAGCGAACATCGCGCGCGAAGGTCCAGATGTCTGTCACTTCGGCAACGGTATCGGCCTCGCCATCGATGACGGTCCCGGCTTTGTCATATGTCGCCGATATCAGATGGCTGACGATGCGAACGGTAATCTGGGCCTCGGAATTCTTGAGAGCGACGCCGACGATCTCGGCCTTGTCAATTCCAACGAAGCTCGACTTCACCGTTTCGCCTCGGGCCTCCCGATCGGAAATTGCGGCATCGAAACCTTCGTAGACTTCCTTCGACAGCAACCCCTTCAAGGTCTTGCGATCGCCATCGGCAAAGGCCATGACGATCATTTCATAGGCCATGCCCGCGCCCTTGATGAATTCCTTCGGCTTGAAGGCCTGATCTGTTTGGATCAGATCGCGAAGGGCCGCGTTGAGGTCCGTTCCCGGTTTCGCGACCGCATCGACATCGGCCCAGCGCTGATCCTCGTCCATCTGATCACGCTTTGGGAGGGTCACGACCCTGTCATCCTCAGCAGCCACGGGTTTCGCCGCCTCTCGTGCCGAAAAGGGATCGACGGGAGGCTTCTCATGCCCCGTTCTACGGCCCAGAACGCTGCGCAGCTGCAGGAAAATCAGCACCGCGGCCACCAGAAAAAACAGTGTAATAAAATCGTTCGCGCCCATCTTCACCCGCAGTGATTATTTAATTTATCCGCTGGCTTTCACATATAGTCTGCAACCGTCGATCATTCAAATGCCGAAGCCTGCAATAGGCTTCGGCCCAACCACAGGACTTCAGGCGCAATGCCCATCATTCTTCTGCCCATCATCTTTCTCGGCCTACCGTTGATCGAAATTGCCGGTTTCGTGCTGGTGGGCAAGACGATCGGTCTTTGGTGGACGCTTGCCCTTGTTATACTAACGTCGCTCGCAGGCATCGTACTCCTACGCAATCAGGGGCTCAGCATGCTGCGGAACGCTACTCGCGAAAGCCAGGAGGGCAGGCTCCCGGGCAAATCGCTTGTCAGTGGCGCGATGGTTGTGATCGCCGGCGTGCTTCTCATCCTGCCAGGCTTTTTTACCGATATCATCGGCCTCCTCCTTTTTATTCCCGCTGTGCGCCATCTTCTCTGGTCGCTCATAGGCAAACGGGTTGTCGTGATGCGGACCGCGCGCGGAACATCCGCAACATACCGATCCGAGAATCCTCAGCATACGAAACACGCCAGCGAACCAACCGTGCTCGATCTGGATGAACGGGATTTCCACCGCGCGCCCAACACGTCATCGCCTTGGTCGGACCCTGATAACCGTAAGGACTGACCTGGTAGCCTTCCTGGTCCGTAGGGTTGTAAGCGCGAAACTGAAATGTTAGACGGCCTGAAAGTCCAAAGCCGCGAGGAATTCAATGGCAAACGAAACAGAGACCCAGGCTTCCAATCCGTCGCTCAGTATCCTTGCGCAATACACGAAGGACCTGTCGTTCGAAAATCCGGGCGCACCCCGTTCGCTGCAGGCTCGCGATACCGCCCCGGCGATCAACATCAATGTAAATGTGAACGCCAATCCGCTGTCTGATTCCGATTTCGATGTCGTCCTGACGTTGAACGCTCAGGCGATGGACGGTGACAAGGTCGTGTTCGCGGCGGAACTGGTTTACGGCGGCGTTTTCCGCGTCACCGGCTTCCCTCAGGAGCACATGCTGCCGGTTCTCTTCATCGAGTGCCCGCGTCTGCTGTTCCCGTTTGCGCGTCAGATCATTGCGGACGTGACGCGCAATGGCGGTTTCCCGCCCCTGATGATCGACCCGATCGATTTCGCACAGATGTTCACACAGCGCATTGCGGAAGAGCAGACCCGCGCCAAGGTCCAGCCGCTCGACAGCTGATACAAGCAGTCTTACAGACAAAAAGCCCGGCTCCGACCGGGCTTTTCTTATTGGTATCGGTTCCAGATTGCCTTTTCGCCCATGGCGGCCACCAGCTTTCGATGATCCTCCATGTCCTGCGATGACAGTCGGGACGGTAGCGGCCCGGGACGTGGCGGGATCACCACGACAATATCGTCATCGAAATCATCGATCACCTTGATCGTCTCGCTGACATTCACGAGGCCCAGGGCAGTTTGGCGCCCCCCGATCATCTCGATGTAGACTTCAGCGAGAAGTTCGGAGTCCAGCAAGGCGCCGTGCTTCGTGCGGTGAGAATTGTCTATGCCATATCGACGGCAGAGCGCATCGAGCGAGTTCGGCCCCATCGGATGTTTCCGCCGCGCCATAGCGAGCGTATCGATAATCTGCTCGCTCGGGACCGGTGCAACGCCTAACCGTTCAAACTCGGCATTGATGAAGCCGATATCGAAATTCGCGTTGTGGGCGATCCACTTCGCATCGTGAAAGAATTCCTGAAGCTCCCCGATGATCTCGGCGAACGTGGGCTTGTCCTTCAGGAATTCGTCCGTCAGGCCGTGAACGGCCAAGGCATCGGGATGAACCTTGCGATCGCCAGGAGAAATATATTTGTGAAAGGTTCGGCCAGTGGGAAAGTGATCGATCAGCTCGATGCCACCGATTTCGATGATGCGGTCCGCCTTGGATTCCAGACCCGTCGTTTCTGTATCGAAAATGATCTCACGCATCGTTTTTCTCACTCATTCGTCCGGCTTTGAGGGCCCGAACAATATCTCTTACCCGGGACGCGGCGGTGTCCAGGCCCTGCCCGGTGTCGATCAGAAAGTCTGCCTTGGCGCGCTTTGCCTCGTCGGGCGTCTGGCGTGCCATGATAAGTCGGAATTTCTCTTCTGTCATATTGGGCCGGGCGAGAACACGTTGACGCTGAATGTCAGCGTCGCAGGTCACGACGACGATACTGTCGAAATCTTCAATGCGTCCCCTCTCGAACAGGAGAGGGATATCGAGAAGGACAATGTCGGTCCCCTGCAATTGGTGTCGCTTGAGAAATTGTTTCTCTTTGTCACGTACCAGAGGGTGTACGATGGCTTCGAGCCGCTGAAGCGCCTCCGGTGTCGTCTTTAATTGCCCCGCCAATTGTTGTCGATCGACAACGCCGTCCCTGATAACGCCTGGGAACGCCTTGCCGACGGCTGCCACAGCATCGCCCCGATAGAGCTCATGGACCGCGGCATCCGCATCGTAAACCGGGATTCCCTCTTTTGCGAACAGGGCTGCGGTGGTCGATTTCCCCATGCCTATCGAGCCCGTGAGACCGACGATGATCATCCGTGGTGTTCCATGGAGTCCATGACGCGCTGGCGCAGGGTCTGATCGACGATCGGACGATGGCCGAACCATTTTTCGAAACCCGGAACGGCCTGGTGGAGAAGCATGCCCAGACCATCAGCAATGGCGAAACCCTGCGCTTCGGCTTGCGCCAAAAAACTCGTCTTGAGAGGCGTATACACGATGTCAGTGACCAGCGCTTTTTCGGCAAGCGGACTGAAATCGATGGCCATTGCTTCCGATCCATCCATTCCGAGCGAGGTGGTGTTGACGAACAGGCCAGCGCCTTTCAGTACCTCACTCAAAGCAGGTAAAGGCTGCGCATGAATGTTCGCACCAAAGCGATCTGCCAGTTGTCTGGCCCGATCAACTGTTCGATTGACGACATGGATTTCCTTGATCCCGCGATTGCGCAACGACTGGATGACCGAACGGCTAGCACCGCCAGCGCCCAGCACAACGGCACTTGTTACCTTGTCCCAACCAGGCAATTCCGAATCCAGATTGGCCGCAAAGCCGTGCGCGTCGGTATTGGTCGCGTGGATAAGCCCGTCTTCCAGCCATAACGTGTTGGCGGCGCCGAGTTCCTTGGCAAGATCGTCGGGCCTGTCGGCCAGCCGGTAGGCTTCCTCCTTGTGGGGAATGGTAAAATTGCCGCCTCGCCACGCCTGCCCTTTTCGAAGCTCGGCAATGAATTGGGGCAACTGATCTGGACTGACCTCCAGCGCTTCGTAATGGCTTCGTATGTTGAACTGACTGAGCCAGTAATTGTGAATGATGGGAGAGCGGGAATGGCGGATCGGAAATCCGGCGACGAATGCACCCGGCAGGGTTTCACGTGAATCAACCAAGGATAGCCCCCAGTTCACGCAGCTTTTCCAAAAGCGCCAGCATTGGCAGCCCGACAATCGTGAAATAGTCTCCGTCGATCTTCGAGAACAACTGGATACCCTCGCCTTCCAGTTGGTACGAACCGACACTCTTCAACACATCGGGCCCGACGCGGCTGGTATAATGATCGATGAACGCCGAAGAGAGCGGCCGCATCGTCAATTCCGCATGCCCGACGAATTCCCATAAAATTTCTCCGTCGCGAACGATAACAACGGCACTGTTCAGGCGATGCGACTTCCCCGACAGGGAGCGAAGATTGTCCTTCACTTCCTCGTGGCTTGAAGCCTTGTGATAGATGCGCGAACCGAGAGACATGGTCTGATCGGACCCGATCACAAGACTGCCCGGGCGCGACAGCGCAACATTCTGCGCCTTCGACGCAGCTAGAACCGTTGCCAACCGTTCGGGGCTTGCCCCATGAAGGGTCGATTCTATCTCCCGCTCGTCAATGTCGGCTGCTTGATGATCGAAACTCAGGCCGGCATTGGTCATCAGCGCGCGTCGAAACGGACTGGAAGAGGCCAAGACAAGGGAAGCGGTCACGGTATATCCTGCTCAATATGCAGTTCGGCTTAGCGTAGCCTCGATCTTAGTGCAATGATAGCCGCAGCCGTCTCTTCTATGGAACGACGCGTCACATCGATGATTGGCCAGTTGTGACGGGCACAAAGCGCCCGCGCATATTTGAGTTCTTCGTTGATCGCGGCTCTGTCGATGTAATGCCCGTGATCGTAGGACCCTGAGTTCCCCAGTTCACGATTTTCGCGCACCTGGGAGATACGGTCGGTTGTTGCAACGAGCCCGACAATGATCGGACGGGTAGCCCGCAGTAGCGCCGGCGGCAATTCCACGCCCGGAACAAGCGGAATATTGGCTGCCTTGATGCCTCGATTGGCCAGATAGATGCTTGTCGGCGTTTTCGATGTTCGGCTGATCCCAACGATGACGACGTCGGCACCATCGTAATCGCCGGGCAGTTGGCCATCGTCATGGTCCATGGCAAAATTCAACGCCTCGATCCGCGCAAAATATTCGGCATTGAGGACGTGTTGCGCGCCTACCCGTCGATGTGAGGGTGCGCCTAGAAAACTTTGGAATACCGCCATGACCGGCTCGAGCAGATTGATCGTCGGGACACTCATCTCCCGGCAACGGGTTTCAATCAGCGCTGCCAGCTCTGCATCCATGACCGTGTAGATGACAATACCCGGAGTTTCGTCGATTTCTTCGAGAACCGGAAAGAGCTGTCTCGGGTTACGGATCAGTGGATAGACATGTTCAACCGGCACGGCATTGGTGAATTGTACCGCGGCCGCTCGACCTGCGGAAACCAGTGTATCGCCCGTTGAGTCAGAAATGAGATGCAGATGGAAGAAGTTTTTCCGGTTCTCCACGCTAAACAGGCTCCCCTGTTGATAGTTCGGGAGACATAACGCGCTGCGTGTGACCAGGCGCCTCTCGCTTGGAAAAGTTCGAACTTATCCACATCGGACGGTCGCACGAAAAGCTTTCCGAGGCCGATTTGGGCATAATGGATAGATCCTCTCTGTTCTTTCGATCTTCACAGCTTATCCACAGTTAACCGATGATCGCGGATTTCCATAATCATTTGGAATTCAATGATATTTACGGGATCGATCTCTGAAAACACAGGTTATGTCCCGTTCGCTTCATGATGACCGCACGGACGGAAGCTCAGTGGAAAAAATCGGTAAAGCCATTAGTCCTTGCTACTCACAGACTCTAAGAAATAGAAGAATCCTTTATATAGGATATTTAGTTTTAGGAGAGCCGGTGTGAGCGATGTGCGCCGAACAGTTTTGGATGTGCTCGACGGGAAGACCGTCTCCCCTCCTCCCGTCTGGCTGATGAGACAGGCTGGACGCTATCTGCCTGAATATAGAGCGACCCGTGCACAGGCGGGAAGCTTTCTGGATCTCTGCTACAATCCAGAGCTTGCAACGGAAGTGACGTTGCAGCCGATCCGGCGGTACGGTTTCGACGCTTCCATTCTGTTCTCTGATATCCTTGTCATCCCGGACGCGCTGAAGAGGAACGTCCGGTTTCTGGAAGGTGTCGGTCCTCAGATGGACCCGATCGACTCGGACGGGATCGACAGGTTGGATGCAGCGCCTGCTATGACCCATCTGGCACCGGTTTTTGAAACAGTAAGACGTCTGCGCGCCGCGCTGCCTGCTCAGACAACGCTTCTCGGTTTCTGCGGAGCCCCGTGGACGGTTGCTACTTATATGATTGCCGGAAAGGGCACGCCCGATCAGGCGCCCGCCCGTCTCTTCGCCTACCGGCATCCGCAGGCCTTTGCTTCCCTGCTGACGCAGCTTGCGGATATTTCCGTCGACTATCTGGTGGGCCAGATCGATGCCGGTGCCGACGCCGTACAGATCTTCGATTCCTGGGCAGGCGTTCTGGGCGAGGAGGAGTTTGCCGCTTTCGCGATTGCGCCAGTGGCACGCATCATTGCCGGGGTTCGCGCACGTCGACCCAATGCGAAGATCATCGCCTTTGCCAAGGGAGCGGGCTACAATCTGAAAACTTACAGGCAGAAAACCGGTGCCGATGCGATCGGCTTGGACTGGTCAGTACCGCTTGCCTTTGCCGCCGAGCTGCAGAAGGATGGTCCGGTACAGGGAAATCTCGATCCGATGCGTGTCGTTGCCGGGGGACAGGCATTGACCGATGGCGTTGACCGCATTCTTCAGATCCTGGGAAATGGTCCGCTGATCTTTAATCTGGGTCACGGCATCACGCCTGACGCCAACCCGGATCATGTCACGACCCTGGTAGACCGTATCCGAGGCCGGGGCCGATGACAGACGAACGGCAAACGGATGAAAAGCCCGGCCGGCGTGCCAGGCGACGGGCCCTAACGGCATTGAGCGTATTTGTCATTTTGCTTGCCGGGGTCTTTTCATGGCGGCCGGATGATCTCTATCTATGGATCAAGGCGCTGCATGTGATTGCCGTCATATCCTGGATGGCTGGTTTGCTTTATCTGCCCCGTCTCTTCATCTACCACACGGACGCGCCGATCGGTTCGGAGCAGTCACAGACGTTCAAGATGATGGAGCAGCGCCTCTACAAGGTGATCATGAACCCGGCCATGATGCTTACGTGGGGCTTGGGTCTCTATCTCGCGTGGACGGTTTACGGGTTCCAGGGTGGATGGCTGCATGCAAAGATCGCCATGGTGTTTTTTCTGACCGTTGTGCATGTCATGTTCGGACGGAGCATGCGGCGATTTGCAGAGGACGGTCCGCGGAAAACGGCGCGGTACTGGCGGCTGGTCAACGAAATACCAACTGTTTTGATGATTGCGATCGTCATTCTCGTCGTGGTGAAACCGTTCTGACGGATTACTAATGAGAAATGCGGTTCGGCCCCCCTTGCAGTTAGGGGGCGGACCGGCTATTTTCCCGACTATCTCTTCTCTCGTGCATGTGTGCAGGTTCTCTGTCTGCGGGTTTCTCCGCGGGATCGAATTCCACCGACACGGCTCCCCCTCGAAATTGAAATGGTCCTTCCTTCATGGCTGAAATGAAGCTTCAAGAACTCAAGAGCAAATCGCCCACCGATTTGCTGGCCTTCGCGGAATCCATGGAGGTTGAGAATGCCAGCACCATGCGCAAGCAGGAGCTGATGTTCGCGATATTGAAGGTTCTTGCCAGCCAGGATGTTGAAATCATCGGCGAGGGCGTGGTGGAAGTCCTGCAGGACGGTTTTGGATTCCTGCGTTCCGCAAATGCGAATTACCTGCCGGGCCCGGACGATATCTACATTTCGCCCTCGCAGATCCGCCGCTTCTCGCTGAAGACCGGCGATACGGTAGAAGGCCCGATCCGTGGACCGAAGGAAGGCGAGCGCTATTTCGCCCTTCTCAAGGTCAATACGATCAATTTCGATAATCCGGAAAAAATCCGTCACAAGGTGCATTTCGACAATCTGACGCCGCTCTATCCGAATGAGCGGTTCAAGATGGAACTTGATATTCCGACATCGAAGGACAATTCCGCCCGTGTGATCGACCTTGTTGCGCCGCTTGGAAAAGGGCAGCGCGGGCTGATCGTCGCACCGCCGCGCACCGGTAAGACGGTGCTGTTGCAGAATATCGCCCATTCGATCACGGCCAACCATCCAGAGTGCTATCTCATCGTACTGCTCATCGACGAGCGGCCTGAAGAAGTGACCGATATGCAGCGGTCGGTGAAGGGTGAAGTCGTTTCCTCGACCTTCGACGAACCGGCCGTGCGCCACGTTCAGGTCGCCGAAATGGTCATCGAAAAAGCAAAGCGTCTCGTCGAACACGGCCGCGACGTCGTGATCCTGCTGGACTCAATCACCCGCCTCGGACGCGCCTACAACACGGTTGTGCCCTCTTCCGGCAAGGTTCTGACGGGCGGCGTCGATGCCAATGCCCTGCAGCGCCCGAAACGCTTCTTTGGCGCGGCGCGTAATATCGAAGAAGGTGGATCCTTGACGATTATCGCTACGGCGCTGATCGACACCGGCAGCCGTATGGATGAAGTAATTTTTGAGGAGTTCAAGGGAACGGGCAATTCGGAAATCGTGCTCGACCGCAAGGTCGCCGATAAGCGTATCTTCCCGGCCATGGATATTCTGAAATCCGGTACCCGCAAGGAAGATCTGCTTGTGCCGCGCCAGGATCTCCAGAAGATATTCGTGTTGCGTCGCATTCTGGCGCCGATGGGAACGACCGATGCCATCGAGTTCCTCATCGACAAACTCAAGCAGACGAAGAACAACGGCGATTTCTTCGAGTCCATGAATACCTGATCCTTAGCCGGATTCTTCTGGACATTTGAAAGTGCTGACATGCTGGTGGACGATACGATCTTTGCGCTCTCCAGCGGATCGCTGCCAGCAGGTCTTGCAGTTATCCGTCTCAGCGGGCCTCGAGCACTGGCTGTTGCGGAAACGCTCGCCGGACCCCTTCCTCCGGCGAGAGAAGCCGTCCTTCGTACCATCAGAGCGCCCGATGGTATGGTTATCGATTCGGGCTTGGTGGTAACCTTCCGCGCTCCCCGGTCGTTCACGGGCGAAGACTGTGTCGAATTGCATCTTCATGGGAGCCGGGCTGTGGTTTCCATGACCTACAGCTTGCTCGAGTCTCTCGGGCTGCGGTTGGCTGAACCTGGCGAGTTTTCCAAACGGGCGCTTGAAAACGGCAAGCTTGACCTTGTCGAAGCTGAAGGCCTATCCGACCTGCTTCGCGCAGAAACAGAAATGCAGCGACGCCTTGCGATTGAACAGGCAGACGGCGGCCTCTCGTCCATCTACCGCCAGTGGGCCGCCGATCTGACGAGATCGCGGGCTTTCATAGAAGCAGAGCTCGACTTTGCTGATGAAGATGACGTGCCGGGTTCGGTATCCGATACAGTCTGGCGGATGATCGAACGTATGAAGCAGGCTATTGATGACCAGTTGAATGCGACGCAATCGGGCCGGATCGTTCGAGATGGTTTTCAGGTCGCGATCATGGGCCAGCCCAATGCTGGAAAATCCAGCCTCTTGAATGCTCTAGCTGGGCGCGATATTGCCATCGTTACCGAAATTGAAGGGACTACCCGTGACGTTCTAACCGTCGATCTGGACATTCAGGGGTATCTAGTCCGGTTTTCTGATACGGCGGGGATCCGTGACACGGATGACGTGGTCGAACGAGAAGGTATCAGACGCGCCCGCCTTGTTGCAGAGCAAGCCGACTTAGTCCTCATGTTGGGCGATAGTCTGACCGATATCGAAGACGTTAACCGGTTGGATGCGCCCGTTTGGAGGGTGCGGACAAAGATCGATGCCGTCTCGCACGCAGATCTCACAGGTTTTGACTTCAGTCTTTCCAGTATCACCGGAGAAGGTCTCGCAGAATTGAAAGCGGCCATCGGTGCGATCGTTGCAGAACGATGGCAAACCATATCAGCCCTTAAACCCGGAAGAGTGCGGCACATCCAATTACTGCAGAGGGCTTCCAATCTTCTTCAGGAAGCATTAGAGGGTTCGCAACTGGATATGCAGGCCGAGTGCCTTCGTTTGGCAGCAGCCGAAATGGGCCGGATTACTGGCCATGTGGATGTCGAGCAGCTTCTCGACGTGATCTTCTCGGAATTCTGCATCGGCAAATGACTCACGTGAAACAATCCGATTCGGATTCGAAATGGTAGTGTTGACGCATGGCTGACTATGACGTGATTGTGATCGGCGGCGGGCATGCTGGATGCGAGGCAGCCAGCGCTTCGGCCCGCGCCGGCGCGAGAACAGCGTTGATTACGCATTCTGTGAATACCATTGGCGCGATGTCGTGCAATCCGGCCATCGGCGGTCTGGGTAAAGGCCATCTCGTCCGAGAAATTGATGCACTTGATGGCCTGATGGGTCGTATTGCCGATGCGGCGGGCATTCAGTTCCGTTTGTTGAATCGTAAAAAGGGGCCCGCCGTTCGTGGTCCACGCACCCAGGCCGATCGGAAGCTCTATCGAGAGGCCATGCAGTCGGCCATTTCGTCCCACCACAATCTCTTTGTCATTGAAGCGGACGTTTTCGATCTGAAAGTAAGCGATGGACGTGTCTGCGGTGTCGTTCTTGCCAATGGTGAGGTCTATGAGACGCGTGCTGTTGTTCTGACAACGGGAACTTTTCTTCGCGGTTTGATTCACATCGGATCGAACAAGATTCCGGCTGGGCGTATGGGGGAAGCACCCTCCGTCGGACTGTCTGAAACACTGCTATCATTGGGTTTGAAACTTGGTCGTTTGAAGACAGGAACACCTGCGCGGCTCGACGCCCGAACCATCGATTGGCAAAGCCTTGATCGGCAAGAGGCGGATGATGTACCCTCACCTTTTTCCTTTATGACGGACGAGATCGCCAATCGTCAGATTGCATGTGGCGTCACCCGCACCACAACTCTGACTCACCAGATCATCACGGACAATATCCGCCAGTCGGCCATGTACTCGGGAGAAATAAGTGGCGTCGGACCTCGCTACTGTCCGTCGATTGAAGATAAAATTGTCCGGTTCGGGGAACGAGATGGCCACCAAATTTTCCTGGAGCCAGAAGGTCTTGAAGATCATACCGTCTATCCGAACGGCATCTCTACCTCCCTGCCAGCAGACATCCAGAGTCTGTTCATTCGGACCATCCCCGGACTGGAAAATGTCAAGATACTTCAACCCGGCTATGCGATAGAGTATGACCATGTAGATCCACGTGAGCTGACGTCCGCACTTGAGCTGAAAAAGCTTGGAGGCCTCTTTTTTGCGGGTCAGATCAATGGAACGACGGGATATGAGGAAGCGGCCGCACAGGGACTGGTCGCCGGCGTCAATGCTGCGCGGCAAGTGAATGGAAAATCTGAATTCGTCCTAAGTCGCACCCAAGCCTATATCGGCGTCATGATCGATGATCTCACATCTCGCGGGATTACTGAACCCTATCGGATGTTCACCTCGCGGGCCGAGTATAGGCTGTCACTTCGGGCAGACAATGCCGATGTGCGGTTGACCCCGATTGCTATGGAGCTGGGGCTGGTTTCCCCCGAGCGTACCCAACGTTACCTCCGTTACGCTGGTGAACTGGACTCTGGTCGAGAGGCACTCAAGGCTTTGCAACTTACCCCACAGCAAGCTGCAACGAAAGAGATAAAGCTTAATATGGATGGCCAACGTCGTTCCGCTTATGAGCTGCTGTCGTATCCAGATATTACCGTGGCTGATCTCCGTCGTGTCTGGCCGTCCCTCCAAAATATTCGTGGACCGGTGTCCGAGGCCTTGGAAATCGAGGCGGGTTATTCTGTCTATATGGAGCGGCAGGCATCCAGCATTCGCACCGCTCAGCGCGAAGAGCAACGGGTCATTCCTGGCGACTTTGACTTCACAAAACTCAGCGGGCTGTCGAATGAGTTGAAGGCAAAGCTTGTTAGCCTGGCACCTCGGACACTTGCGCAAGCAAGCGCTATAGAAGGCATGACGCCAGCGGCGATGGCGCTCCTGCTTGCCATACTCAAGAAATCTGACACCCAGCGCGCGCAGCGAGTCCACTGATGCAGATAAACGGAATGGCTGTTTCACGTGAAACATGGGACCGGCTCGAACACTTTATTGCGCTTTTCAATAAGTGGGCACGCTCAATTAATCTTGTCGCCCCATCAACGCTGCCTGATCTGCGAACCCGCCATGTCGCCGACAGCGCTCAAATTTATCAGCTATCGCCGGGACCACTTACATGGCTCGACCTAGGCTCCGGCGGCGGGTTCCCGGGTATTATTACTGCAATCCTGTTGACGGAGACCGAAGGCGGATGGGTTCACTTGGTCGAAAGTAACCAGAAAAAAGCTGCGTTTCTTCGCCAAGCACTGTTGGAAACGGGCGGACGCGGGTCAGTCCATCCTTGTCGTATCGACGAAGCTCTATCTCACATCGGTCGCGTTGATCGAATTTCGGCGCGAGCTCTTGCCCATCTGGATGTTCTACTTTCCTATGCAGAGCCATGGATGCAGCAAAACGCGCAGTGCAAAGCGTTCTTTCATAAAGGCCGGGATTACCAACAGGAAACCATGAATGCCAATGGTCGATGGGCGTTTGATCTGGTAGAACATCCAAGCGTTGTTGAGCCTGATTCCGTCGTTTTGGAAATCGCGGGGCTCCGACGCAAGGTCAACTGATTATGCGGACGGCATCATGAGTGAGCTCAACCGGATTATAACGATCGCTAACCAGAAGGGCGGCGTTGGTAAGACCACTACCGCCATCAACCTCGCGACTGCATTGGCTGCGATCGGTGAGCAAGTCCTCATCATCGATCTCGACCCGCAGGGAAATGCAAGTACAGGCCTGGGTATCGACAGGCGTGACCGTAAGCAATCCTCATACGATATCATGATGGGTACGCATACGATTGATGAAACAGCAGTAGCAACAGCTGTGCCGAACTTGTCAATCATCCCGTCAACTATGGACCTTCTCGGACTAGAAATGGAGATCGGCCAGTCCGGCGACCGCGCGTTCCGTCTCCGGAAAGCTCTCCAGTCCGAGCAGGCAGATGCCTATTCCTATATTCTTCTCGATTGCCCGCCTTCCTTTAATCTCCTCACGATCAACGCGATGGCGGCAGCACATTCGGTGCTCGTTCCGCTTCAATGCGAATTCTTCGCTCTGGAAGGTTTGAGCCAGCTCCTCGAGACTGTCAGTCAGGTCAAGCAATCCGTTAATCCTGCGCTTGATATTCAGGGTATCGTGCTGACCATGTTCGATGTGCGGAATAACCTCGCCCAACAGGTTGTCAACGACGTTCGGACCTATCTTGGTGAGAAGGTTTATCATACGCTTATTCCGCGTAATGTTCGCGTTTCCGAGGCGCCCTCATATGGTAAGCCGGCTATCCTTTATGACTTAAAGTGCGCGGGAAGCCAGGCCTATCTGCAACTGGCATCGGAAGTCATCCAGCGCGAACGTCGCCGGAAGGCGGCATAGTCTTTTGCGATAGGGTATTCATATGAGCGACGATGTTTCGAAAAGACGTCTGGGTCGAGGTTTGGCCGCGCTGATCGGCGAGATGGATCAGACGACCCCGGTTGGGGAGGCCCCGAAAACGGTTAGTGCGGACAGGCTGGTTCCGATCGAAATCGTATCCCGCAATCCGCGTAACCCGCGTCGCTATTTCGATGAGAGCGATCTTCAGGATCTTTCTGCCTCCATTCGCCAACACGGTATCGTACAACCTGTCGTGGTTCGCACGGTCGGCGACAATTACGAGATCATCGCCGGAGAACGACGTTGGCGTGCCGCGCAGCTCGCCGGACTGGTGGAAATTCCCGTTATCGTTCGGGACGTGGATGATCGCACCGCCCTTGAAATTGCAATCGTCGAGAACGTCCAGCGCTCGGACCTCAATCCGCTTGAAGAGGCCCTGGGCTACGAGCTTTTGATTGCCGAGCACGGCTACACGCAAAATGATCTTGGCGATATTATCGGCAAGAGCCGCAGTCATGTGGCCAACAGTTTAAGACTGCTAAAACTTCCAAATTCCGTCCGGGAAATGCTGGCGGGTGGCGATCTGTCCGCGGGACACGCACGTGCCCTCGTCTCCACCTCGGATCCGGCCGGTCTTGCGCGCACGATCGTTGCCAAGGGTATGTCCGTACGAGATGCCGAGCGTCTTGCACAGAACGATATCAAGGCCCAGACGCAGCCGGCTTCGATGCCGAAGTCGGACCAGAAGGACTCGGACACGCTCTCCCTGGAGCGGACATTGTCGGATGCGCTCGGTCTGGACGTTACGATCAACCACAAGGGCAGCGGCGGCCAGGTCCGGATTTCCTACAAGACGCTGGACCAGTTGGAAGAGATTTGCAGACTTCTTGAAAATCGAGCTTGAGGTCAGCTGGACAGTCTAGCGACGTCCATCCGACCCGTAACGCGACGATTGCAGCGCGATGGACATAAGCAGATGGAAGGCTGTACTCTCTTCCAACGCAGGTTGCTGACGAGTCTTGAGAATGGTCGACTGAATACGCGCTGCTTCACGCGCGATCATTTGGCTCGGCCAGCGGCGCAAGGCGCGTTCCATGATCGGCTTGCGGCGGAAATGGATATGCCGGCCGAGCGTCTGCATGATCTGAGTAGCCTGCGTATTCTTTTCATCCATCTCTGAGCGCATCAGGTCCAGGGTCTGGAACTGACGCAGACAGGATTGGAGGATCATGAAGATCGGGGTCTTTGATGCCACGATCCGATCGAATGCGCGCTGCAGACCTTCAATATCGCCCTGCAATACGGCATCGACAGCGTCGTCGGCAGAAATGGCGCTCGCGTCTCCAATGATATCGAGGACGTGTTGTTCCTCGATCGTCCCCTCTCCACGGCGGTAGAGCGCAAGCTTGCGAATTTCGCCACGCGATGCGATCCGGTCGCCTCCCAAGGCGTCGAGGAGGCGTTCCCTGGCCGCTGGGGTGATGGTAAGGCCGGCCGTCTTCAGTTCCTCGTCTATCAGAACGTTGACGGCTTTCGTATCGTCAGCATAGCAGGAAATCGACGCGACCGTTCCGGCGGCGTCGGCGAGCTTGCGCATACCCGCACCTTTCTTGATGTCGCCTGCTTCGACAATCAGAATGTTTTCCGACGGCGCACTGTTGGCAAGTGTCTGCAACGCTTCGACAAGCGGCTTCTCACTGCCCCCTGCCCTTAGCCAGATCAACTTCTTTCCTCCAAACAGGCCGAAAGCGCCGACTTCATCGATAAGACGACCCGGATCGCCGCTGAGGTCCGCAGCCTCCAGCTTGACCATGGCGAAAGGATCGCTGAGGTCGATACCGGTTCTCGCAGCAATGATCGCTGCACGCTCTGAAACAAGCCCGCGATCAGGACCGTAAACGAGGAACAGCCGATAATTGCCGACGTTCGATTTTGCGAACCGATCGAAGTCATGCGATTTTATTTCGACCATGCCGGCCGCCTTTACTGGCGGCCGAGCGTCGTTGCGATATCGCCCCGGATGAATTCGGCCAGCTGCTTGGCTGCCCTGTTTTCGGCGTCGCGATAAGCACGCATTTCCGCGAATTCCTGCGCCGAAACATCGAGAAGCGCGGTCGCCCTGCGTTGGGCTGTCTTGAGAACCTTGCCGTCGCTGATACGAGTGAAAGTGTAACTGCCTATCACGGTGACGCGACCCGGGATGAGGTTGAAAGTGACCTGTTCGTCCAGAACATTCTGGCGGAAGGAACTGACGGACATGGTCAGTCGATAAGCCGGCGTCTTGCTTTCGCCAGCGCCGCCTGCGGTCAGGAATATCAGCTCGTTGCGAACCGCCTGTCCGATTCTGTCTTCGGCGGGGGAAAATTCGATCGCCGCCAACTGTTGTCCGGTACCTGTGCCCGGTGCAGACACGGCGTAGAGTGGCTTGACCTGGCAGCCTGCCAAGGCCACCAGCGCCGCAACCGACGCGATACGACCGACACGAAGCAAATTATTGGTGATGTTAGACAACAATGTTCACGATCCTCTGTGGGACAACGATGATCTTCTTCGGGGATCGCCCTTCAAGCGCGGCCTGCACCGCACTCAGCTGAAGCGCGGCCTTTTCGACGGCAGTTTGATCTGCGTCCCGCTGAATTGTCAATTCCGCGCGCTTCTTGCCGTTGATCTGAACGGGTAGCAGAATTTCGTTTTCCGCTACCAGCTCCGGTATGAAAGCTGGCCACAGAGTTTCCGCTACCAAACCGTCTCGGCCCAACACCTTCCAGCACTCCTCCGCCAGATGCGGCGTCATGGGTGCAACGATCTGGATGAGGATTTCCGCCGCGTCGCGAGCCGCTGCGATATAGGCATCATCCTTGGCCCCGGCCGCGATGGCGGTCAACGGCGCCGCCAAGGTATTCACCAGTTCATAGATGCGAGCGACAGCCTTGTTGAACGCGAGCTTGTCGAAATCAGCCTGAACGGCCTGTAGAGTCTTGTGTGCTGCCTGGGAAATGGCGAGCGCCTCGCCGTCCCGTGCCGCGCGTGCCTGGACGGAGACCAAAGTTTCTGCAGCTTCCGAGATCAGGCGCCAGACGCGCTGAACGAAGCGATGAGCGCCTTCAACGCCGGATTCCGACCAGATGACGTCACGCTCGGGTGGCGAGTCCGACAGGACGAAGAAACGCGCCGTATCGGCACCATAAGAGGCAATAATGTCATCCGGGTCCACCACATTTTTCTTGGACTTGGACATCTTTTCGATGGGGCCGATCGCTACCTCTTCATTCGTAGAAAGCAGGAACGCGCGGCGACGGCCGTCGCTCTCCTCGATCCGCAAATCTGCCGGCGCGACCCATTCGCCATAGGACCCGGAGCCTTTACGATAGGTTTCGTGAACCACCATGCCCTGGGTAAACAGCCCCTTGAAGGGCTCGCTGACGCCGACATGACCGGTCGCGTTCATCGCACGGGTAAAGAAACGCGAATAGAGCAGGTGCAGGATCGCATGTTCGATCCCGCCAATATACTGATCGACCGGCAGCCAGTGGCTGGCCGCGGCCGGATCCGTTGGATCGTCCTGCCACGGGGCCGTGAAACGCGCGTAATACCAGCTGGAATCGACGAAAGTGTCCATCGTGTCCGTCTCGCGGCGGGCATCCTTACCACACCGTGGGCATGCGACATGACGCCAGGTGGCATGACGGTCGAGCGGGTTGCCAGGTTGGTCGAAGGTAACATCGTCCGGCAGACGCACGGGCAAATCGGCTTTTGGAACGGGCAGAACGCCGCAGTCATCGCAATGAATGACCGGGATCGGGCAACCCCAGTAACGCTGACGGGAGATTCCCCAATCCCGCAGACGAAAGTTGACCTTGCGGCTGGCCTGCGGCGCGTCGTTCAGCATTTGCTCCGACAACGTAGTCGCCACGGCCTGGAAGGCCGCGTCGGTCGTCATGCCATCGAGAAAGCGCGAATTGATCATCACCCCGTCACCGTCATAGGCCTCTTCGCCCACGGAGAAGGTGGCAGCATCGCCATCCACTGGCATCACGACGGGAATGACCGGCAAATCGTACTTGCGCGCAAAATCGAGGTCGCGCTGATCGCCGGAAGGGCAACCGAAGATGGCCCCGGTGCCGTAATCCATCAAAACGAAATTCGCGATGTAGACCGGGACCTCCCAGGTCGGGTCGAGGGGATGCCGCACCGTCAGTCCTGTGTCGAAGCCCTTCTTTTCCGCCGTCTCCAATGCGGCAAGCGATGTGCCGGCCTGGCGGCATTCCTCACTGAAGCGCTGCGCCTCCGCATTTGCCTCGGCGATGGCGCGCGCCACGGGGTGGTCGGCAGCAATGGCGAGGAAGGACGCGCCAAACAGCGTATCGGGCCGGGTGGTATAGACTTCGATGTCGGTCGCGCCGCTCCGAGCCTGGCTTTCGGCAGTCAGTTCCCAGCGCAAAGCCAAGCCCTCGGACCGGCCGATCCAGTTCTTCTGCATCAGTCTGACCTTTTCCGGCCACTGATCCAGCGTGTCGAGAGCATCGAGCAGATCCTGACTGAATTCGGTGATCTTGAAGAACCACTGAACCAGCTCGCGCTGCTCGACCAAAGCACCTGAGCGCCAGCCTCGCCCGTCGATTACCTGCTCGTTGGCGAGAACCGTGTTATCGACCGGATCCCAGTTGACCTTGGATTGTTTGCGGTAGACCAGACCTTTTTCCATCATATCGAGGAAAAGCATCTGCTGGCGGTGATAATAGTCGACGTCGCAGGTTGCGAATTCTCGCGACCAGTCCAGCGAAAGCCCCATGGCCTTCAGCTGCTTCTTCATCGAGGCAATGTTCTGATAGGTCCATTCCTTGGGATGAACCTTGTTGTCTCGCGCGGCGTTTTCAGCAGGCATGCCGAAAGCGTCCCAGCCCATCGGATGCAGGACATTGTATCCACGGGCACGCTTGTAGCGCGCAACAACGTCACCCATTGCATAATTGCGCACATGGCCCATGTGAATGCGACCGGACGGATAGGGGAACATTTCGAGGACGTAATATTTTTCGCGCGGATCGCTATTGTCCGTCGCGAAGGTTTTTGCCTCATTCCACCGGGCCTGCCAGCGAGGCTCGGCATCGCGCGGATTGTATCGTTCGGTGGTCATTCTGCTGATTTCCGGAATAGGATGCGTTGGGCTGACCTTCACCACGAAACCACCGGAGCGTCAAGTTTTGCCGGGGTCCCTGATCGAAGCGGCGAGCCGGAAAGGCTTGGCATTCGGCCATTCGCCGTTTAATCGCTGGGGGCAACCCGCTGGAGATTTACATGACTGTTGAACAGAGACTTGCCGAGGTTCAAGGCCGTATCAAGGCCAGTGAGAAAAGCTGCAACCGGACGACCGGCGACGTGCAATTGGTCGCGGTGTCCAAGACGTTCGGTATCGGGGATATCCGACCGGTGATCGCTGCGGGCCAGCGGGTGTTCGGCGAGAATCGTGTTCAGGAGAGCCAGGCCAAATGGCCTTTGCTGAAGCAGGAGACGTCCGGCATCGAACTGCATCTCATCGGACCGCTGCAGTCCAACAAGGCGGCCGACGCGGTGGCGCTGTTCGATGTCATCGAGACGGTCGATCGGGAAAAGATTGCGGCCGCGCTTGCAGATGAAATGGCAAGGCAAGGCCGCCGGCTCCGGGTCTATATCCAGGTCAATATCGGGATGGAAACCCAGAAAGCCGGAATCGCGCCCAAGGATACGCCCGATTTTGTCAGATACTGCCGGGAAGATCTTGCGCTCGATGTCGAGGGTCTGATGTGCATTCCCCCGGCAGACGATCACCCCGGCCCCTATTTCGCATTGCTGCGCAAGCTTTCGATCGAAAACGGTCTGAAGAAATTGTCGATGGGCATGTCAGGCGATTTCGAAACGGCGATTCAGTTCGGTGCAACCAGCGTGCGCATTGGTTCCGCCATTTTCGGAGCGCGCTGACCGCCTGCTCCCTTCGTATGATTTCCCAGCGGACGACTTCTGCCTACACTGCGCTGGCGTACCAGGTGCGAAGGGAGGAGAAGCATCATGTCGAGCCGTTACACCGACATCTACCAGCAATGGCAAGATGACCCCGACACGCACTGGACGAATGCGGCAAGGGACATCACCTGGTTTCGCCCACCAGAGCGCATTTTCGATGCCGATCAGGGCGTGTACGGGCGGTGGTTCGTCGGCGGTCTCTGCAATATCTGCTACAACTGTGTGGACCGGCATATCGCTGCCGGCAGAGGGCAAGATCCGGCGATCATTTTCGATAGTGCGATGACGGGTATTAGCCAAGTCTTCTCGTTCGATGCTGTCCTGCAGGAAGTAACGGCCATTGCCGCAGTGATGCGGAACCTGGGCATTGAGAAAGGCGACCGCGTCGTCATATACATGCCAATGGTGCCGGAAGCGGTCTTCTCCATGCTGGCCTGCGCGCGGCTCGGTGCCATCCACTCGGTCGTGTTCGGCGGGTTTGCAGCGCAGGAACTGGCGTCACGCCTCGATAGCGCAGGCGCGAAACTGGTGGTAACCGCCAGTTGTGGTCTCGAACCTGGACGGGTCGTGGCTTACAAACCGTTGCTGGATGGTGCAATCGAGCTTGCTCGGACCAAGCCCGCCAACTGTCTCATTCTTCAGCGCGAGCAGCTGTCCGCGGATCTCGATCCGGATCGCGGAGAACACGATTTCGCGGAATTGGCCGCCGTCCAGCGAGCCGCTAAAACCCGGGTCGATTGCGTGCCGATGGCGTCGACCGATCCCCTCTACATCCTCTACACATCCGGCACGACCGGAAAACCGAAAGGGGTGGTGCGCGATACGGGTGGTCACATGGTGGCGCTTCACTGGTCCATGCGGAATATCTACGGTTTGCAGGCCGGTGACATTTCCTGGACCGCTTCAGATATTGGCTGGGTCGTTGGCCATTCCTATATCGTCTATGGTCCGCTGTTGGCAGGTGTCGTCACGGTTCTGTTTGAGGGGAAGCCCGTTGGTACGCCGGATGCCGGGACATTCTGGCGGGTGGTCGAGCGTTACGGCGTCAACGTGCTCTTCACCGCTCCGACGGCTATTCGGGCAATCCGCCGGGATGACCCTAATGGCCGGCTTGCCGGCGGCCGAAACCTCTCCAGCCTGCGAACCCTTTTCCTTGCCGGGGAACGAGCCGACCCCGAGACGCTGCATTGGGCGGCAACGCTGCTTGGCATCCCGGTGATCGACAACTGGTGGCAGACCGAAACCGGCTGGCCGATCGCCGCCAATCCGATGGGTCTGGGTCCGCTTCCGGTGAAACCCGGCTCTCCGACAGTTCCCATGCCGGGTTTCACCGTGGCAGTGCTTGATGATTCGGGCCATCGAACCAGCCCGGACGCACTTGGCAATCTTGCCATTCGCCTACCGCTGCCGCCGGGGTGCCTGACCACCTACTGGGAAGCGGACGATCTTTTCCATGAAGCCTGTCTCTCCGAATTTCCTGGTTACTACAAGACGGCCGATGCCGGACGGATCGACGAGGATGGCTATGTTTTCGTGATGGCGCGCACGGACGATATCATCAATTGTGCGGGCCATCGTCTTTCGACGGGCGCGTTGGAAGAGGTATGTGCCTGCCATCCCGATGTTGCGGAATGCGCGGTGGTGGGCGTGGCGGATCCGATCAAGGGTCAGGTGCCCTGCGGATTTCTGGTGCTGAAGAGCGGCACAATGCGTGGCGGACCGGATGTATGTCAGGACGTTATCGATCTGGTCAGGCAACGGATCGGCGCCGTGGCCGCTTTCCGCAAGGTGGTGATCGTGGCAAAGCTGCCGAAAACCCGTTCGGGCAAAATCCTGCGCGCCACCATCCAGAAGATTGCTGACAGGCAATCCTGGTCAATGCCGGCAACGATCGAAGACCCGGCGACGCTCCAGGCGGTTGCCGTTGCTCTTCGCGAGGACGTTTACGTTTCTAAGAAGCAATAAGGTGAGATATAGCAAGGGGTTGGGTTCTGCCCTGCCCTAGCGTGGCTTCGTGGAACGGTTATCGTAACGGACATCGTTAACGATTTGTTAACCATGTCCGGCGTAAGCAAATGCAACGAATTCTTTACGTAGATGACCAAAGTGTTAACAGACGCTCGCTCGATCCGCATCAAGGGCCGCTCCTTTTTGGCCCTGGTACTTTCCCCCGATCTTCCGATAGACGATTGGCTCGTCCGGTTGGATGATCTTGCATCCCGTTCGGCAGGTTTTTTTCTCGATCGCCCGGTCGTGCTGGATGTTACCGGTCTCGCCATCGACAAGGCCCAGCTCAAGACGCTTTTCGAAAACCTGGCAGAGCGCAATGTCCGGATCATGGGCATCGAGGGGGCTAGGCCGTCCATGCTGGGTGCTGGCATGCCGCCGGCCATGAAGGGCGGGAAGCCTGCCGCGGACATCGAGGTCAAGGAGCGGGAAAAGGGAACCGAGGAAGCAGAGGCCGCCTCGGAGGAGCCTGCTACAACCGAACTTCCTCACACTCGCCCCGTCACGCAGTCGCTGGTCATCAACGAGCCCGTGCGTTCCGGCCAGTCGATCATTTTTCCGGAAGGCGATGTTACGGTTGTCGGCTCGGTCGCGTCCGGTGCCGAAGTGATTGCCGGCGGTTCCATCCACGTCTATGGCGCCTTGCGCGGGAGAGCCATGGCAGGGTCGGTCGGAAATTCTGCATCCAGAATCTTCTGCCGCAAGCTTGAGGCAGAGTTGGTGGCTATAGATGGCATTTATAAAATGGTCGAGGACATGTCGCCGGCACTGCGGGGGCAGCCAGTACAGCTTTGGCTTGATGGTGATTCGATCATGGCCTCAACGATTATCTAAGCCGGTCAACGGCAGGAACAGGAGATGAAGATGGGCAAAGTCATCGTGGTGACATCCGGCAAGGGCGGGGTCGGCAAGACAACGTCGACCGCCGCCCTTGGCGCAGCATTGGCGCAGAATGGCGAACGGGTTGTTGTTGTGGACTTCGATGTCGGTCTGCGCAATCTCGATCTTGTGATGGGCGCGGAGCGCCGGGTCGTCTACGATCTCGTCAACGTCATCCAGGGCGAAGCCAAGCTGACGCAGGCCCTCATTCGCGACAAGCGTCTCGAAAGCCTGTTTCTCCTGCCGGCCTCGCAGACCCGCGACAAGGACAATCTTACGACCGAGGGCGTGGATCGCGTCATCAACGAATTGAAGCGCGTCTTCGACTGGGTGATCTGTGACAGTCCCGCTGGTATCGAACGCGGCGCGACGCTTGCCATGCGACATGCCGACATGGCCGTCGTGGTCACCAACCCCGAAGTCTCTTCGGTACGCGATTCGGATCGCATCATCGGCCTTCTCGATTCCAAGACGCTCAAGGCCGAACGTGGCGAGCGTATGGAAAAGCACCTGATGCTGACCCGTTACGACGCAGCTCGCGCCGAGCGTGGTGACATGCTGAAGGTGGACGACGTTCTGGAAATCCTTTCGATCCCGCTGATCGGTATCATTCCGGAAAGCAGCGATGTGCTGCGCGCTTCCAACATGGGTGCTCCGGTCACCTTGGCGGATGCCCGTTGCGCACCGGCCATGGCCTATTTCGAGGCTGCACGCCGTCTTCGTGGCGAACAGCTGCCGATCAGCATCCCCGGGGATAAGCGGGGTATCTTCGGCAAGATTTTCGGAAGGAAGGCCGCATGAGCATCTTTGGTCTGTTCCGCAAGAACAAATCCGCGCCAATGGCGCGCGAGCGATTGCAGGTTCTCTTGGCGCATGAACGCGCGTCTGCCAGCTCCGATCTGGTGACCATCCTGCGCGAGGAAATTCTTGCGGTGATCGCTCGACATGTCGAACTTGATGCCGATCGCGTTCACGTCAAGATGGATCGCGACGAGAACATGTCGATCCTTGAGATCGATGTCGAAATTCCGTTGAATTCAACGCTTCAGGCGGCTTGACGACGCGAGACCCAGATTGGGTTGCCTGCCAAAACAAAACCCCGCCGATCCGATCAGCGGGGTTTTTTCTTTCTGGTTGAAGCAGGTCCGGAAAGACGACTTAGAAATTGTCGTCGTCTTCCTCTTCCGTACGGCTCGATTTCAGCGAGCTGAGCTTCGCAAAAACGGCATCCGCATCAATTTCCTTCTCTTCTTCGCGTTCGCTGCGATAGCCGAAATCGAGGTTCTCGGTTTCGTTGGCCGGGCGCAGCGAAGCGCCGAGTTCGGCAGCGGTCGGCAGCGGACGGTTCTTGGCGGCGCGCTCGACCTCGAGGTCAAGATCGATCTGGCTGCAGAGCCCCAGCGTTACCGGGTCCATCGGCGTCAGGTTGGTGGCGTTCCAGTGCGTGCGGTCGCGGATCTGTTCGATCGTCGACTTGGTGGTACCAACAAGGCGCGAGATCTGCGTGTCCTTCAGTTCCGGATGGTTGCGAACCAGCCAGAGAATGGCGTTCGGGCGGTCCTGGCGCTTGGAAACCGGAGTATAACGGGGGCCGCGACGCTTGGATTCGGGAACACGAACCTTCGGTTCGGACAGCTTGAGGCGGTAATTCACGTCGCCTTCACCGCGAGCAATCTCATCGCGCGACAATTGCCCGGTAGCGATCGGGTCGAGACCCTTGATGCCCTGTGCCGCCTCACCGTCCGCAATTGCCTTCACCTCAAGCGGATGAAGTTTGCAGAAGGTGGCAATCTGATCAAAGGAAAGGGCAGTATTGTCGACCAGCCATACTGCGGTCGCCTTTGGCATGAGCAATTGTTGAGCCATGGATATAGTTCCTCTGTCCGTCCGCGCCGGTGTCGCGGGCCGTGGGTATCAACCACCATTTCCGGGAATTAAACGCCGTATAATCGAATTGGAGCAGAATTGCAATTCTTTGCAGCTGCGTGATCCGCAAGATCGCAGTGACGATCATCGTCGCCATTTGTCTAGTTGCGGCCCCTGCCCCAATTTGTATGAATGCGAAATTATTAAGCGCTGATGGATGGAAGGTTATCGGCGTGCCAATGTGGGAGGAGTTTCATGTCCGAAAAAATTTATCCGGTCCTCAGGTCCACCAGAGCGAAAGCGCTGATTGACAGGGAGAAATATGAAAAATGGTATGAAGAAAGCATTGACGATCCGGACAAGTTCTGGGGCAGGCACGGCCGTCGGATCGACTGGTTCAAACCTTATACGAAGGTCAAGAACACATCCTTTAAGGGCAGGGTCTCGATCAAGTGGTTCGAAGACGGGCTGACCAACGTTTCCTATAATTGCATCGACAGGCACCTGAAGACGCATGGGGAACGCACCGCCATCATCTGGGAAGGCGACAATCCCTATATCGACAAGAAGATCACCTATAACCAGCTTTACGATCAGGTCTGCCGCATGGCGAATGTGCTGAAGAAGCACGGCGTCAAGAAGGGCGATCGGGTCACCATCTATATGCCGATGATCCCTGAAGCCGCCTATGCCATGCTGGCCTGTGCGCGCATCGGCGCGGTGCATTCGGTCGTGTTCGGCGGGTTTTCGCCGGAGGCGCTCGCGGGTCGCATCGTCGACTGCGAATCCACTTTCGTCATCACCTGCGACGAGGGCGTGCGCGGCGGAAAACCCGTGGCGCTCAAGGAAAATACCGACAGGGCCATCCAGATCGCCGCCAAGCAGTATGTTACGGTCAACAAGGTTCTGGTCGTGCGCCGCACCGGCGGCAAGACCAACTGGGCGCCGGGACGCGATCTCTGGTACCATCAGGAAATTGCAACCGTTAAGGGTCATTGCGAACCGGTGAAGATGAAGGCCGAGGACCCGCTTTTCATCCTCTACACCTCGGGTTCCACCGGCAAACCTAAGGGCGTCCTGCACACGACCGGTGGCTATCTCGTCTATGCGGCCATGACCCACGAATACACGTTCGATTATCAGGACGGTGATATCTACTGGTGCACTGCCGATGTCGGCTGGGTCACCGGTCATTCCTATCTCGTCTACGGTCCGCTGGCCAATTGCGCGACGACGCTGATGTTCGAAGGCGTTCCGAATTTTCCCGATAACGGGCGCTTCTGGGAAGTCGTCGACAAGCACAAGGTCAATATCTTCTACACCGCGCCGACGGCGATCCGCTCGCTTATGAGTGTCGGCGATGATTTTGTCACGCGTTCATCGCGCTCGAGCCTGCGTCTGTTGGGTACGGTGGGGGAGCCGATCAATCCGGAAGCATGGGAATGGTACTATAACGTTGTGGGTGACAAACGCTGCCCGGTGGTGGATACCTGGTGGCAGACCGAAACCGGCGGTCACATGATCACGCCCCTGCCGGGTGTGACCGATCTCAAACCGGGGTCAGCAACCAAGCCGTTTTTCGGGGTGCAGCCCCAGTTGGTCGATAATGAAGGCAACGTTCTTGAGGGAGCGGCCGATGGCAATCTGTGCATTATCGATAGCTGGCCCGGGCAAATGCGCAGCGTGTATGGCGACCATGACCGCTTCGTGCAGACCTATTTTTCCACCTATAAGGGCAAGTACTTTACGGGCGATGGCTGCCGGAGGGATGAGGACGGGTATTACTGGATCACCGGCCGGGTCGATGACGTCTTGAACGTCTCCGGCCACCGTCTGGGCACGGCCGAGGTCGAATCCGCCCTCGTCTCGCATAATCTCGTATCCGAAGCGGCCGTCGTCGGCTATCCGCATGGCCTCAAGGGCCAGGGCATCTATTGCTACGTGACGCTGATGGCTGGCAATGAGGGGACGGACGCGCTTCGGCAGGAACTGGTCAAGCATGTCCGTAACGAGATCGGACCCATTGCGACGCCCGACAAGATCCAGTTCGCACCCGGGCTGCCCAAGACACGGTCCGGAAAGATCATGCGCCGTATCCTGCGCAAGATTGCCGAAGACGATTTCGGTGCCTTGGGGGATACGTCGACGCTGGCCGACCCCGCTGTCGTCGATGACCTGATCGCAAATCGGCAGAACAAGCTTGAGGCATGATTTCCGCCGGGGGAAGGCATTTGCCCTCAACAGCGCGGCGCTGACGTCCGTTAGCGCCGGCGGGCCAGCAACGGTTTACGGCCCCATCATAGTTCCAACCGGTCCTGTCATGCGCCTGCTTTCGGCGGCACCTTTTGAGATCGGTAGGAATGTTGACTTAGAAATCGATGGCGCGACCGTTGATTTCCCAGTCTCCGAAGCGTGCCGGATCGGCGCCGCCTCGTCCACCGAATTCCTGCGGCATGTCGGCGCTGGCGGCGCTTCTGCGCCGTTCTTCCGCTTCCTGTAAAGCCCGCTGGGCGGCGGCGGAAAGAGGTTTGGTCGCCGCCGGGGCGTCCATCACCGTCTCGGCGTTGTCGTTATCGGCTGTCTGCATTCCTGTCACCGCCGGTTCATTGAAAAACTTGGCTGAATTCCCACATCATAGGCCGTTCCGCCGGAATGAAAAACCCTTGAATCTTGGGTGACGGGAGAGAAGACGATGAATATCATGCGCACCGCCATGCTTCTGGCCTTCATGACCGCTTTGTTCATGGGGATCGGCCTTCTTATCGGCGGTCAGAGCGGTATGTTGATTGCCTTGCTGATCGCTGCCGGCATGAATCTGTTCTCCTATTGGAATTCCGACAGGATGGTGCTGGCGGCCTATCATGCGCAGCAGGTCGACGAGCGCAATGCGCCCGAATTCTATCATATGATCCGTGACCTGTCGGCGAATGCCGGTCTGCCGATGCCGAAGGTCTATATCTACGACAATCCGCAGCCCAACGCCTTTGCCACCGGCCGCAATCCGCAAAACGCTGCCGTAGCAGCCTCCACTGGTCTTCTCGAAAGGTTGACGCCACAGGAGGTTGCTGGCGTGATGGCGCACGAACTCGCGCATATCCAGAACCGCGACACGCTGACCATGACGATCACCGCGACGCTGGCCGGTGCTATCTCCATGCTGGGCAATTTCGCGTTCCTGTTCAGCGGCAACCGCAACAGCAACAATCCGCTCGGCGTCGTCGGCGTGATTATCGCGATGATCGTTGCACCCTTCGCGGCGATGATCGTCCAGATGGCGGTGAGCCGCACGCGCGAATACGCCGCCGACCGCCGCGGCGCGGAAATCTGCGGCAATCCGATGTGGCTTGCCTCGGCACTCGAGAAAATTGCCGGCGCCGCTCACGCGATCCCGAATGAGGATGCCGAACGCAATCCGGCAACTGCGCATATGTTCATCATCAATCCGCTTTCGGGCGAGCGCATGGATAATCTCTTCTCCACGCATCCGAACACGGACAACCGGATTGCTGCACTCCGGCAGATGGCCGGCTCTTTCGGTGGACCTGGGTCGACGCAGGGCTTTCAGACTGCTAGACCGCGGCCCGCGGCGCGCTCCGTTCCCAATGCCGGCTGGGGTGGCCGCCGCCCCGATGAACCGCGCAAAGGTCCCTGGTCTTGAACGAGAACAAAAACAAGAAACCCACGAGGTCGCCAACAGGCCCGCGTCCCTCGCGCCCGGTGTTTTCAGATAAGCCGGGGCTTGAAGTCCGCATGACGGCGGCCAAATTTCTCGGCGCGGTGATCGATCGCAGGATTTCGCTTGATGGCATGCTCGATCTTAACCAGGGCAATGCGGCATACAAGGCGTTGAATGATGCCGATCGGGCGTTGACCCGCGCCATACTGACCACGTCCTTGCGCCATCTTCTGCGCCTTGAAGCGGCCATAGCGTCGCTTCTCGAAACGCCGCTTCCCGAAGGCGCGCGCGCGCTTCATCATGTCCTGATCGTCGCCGCCGCGCAGATTCTCCATCTTGACGTGCCGTCCCACGCCGTCGTCGATCTTGCCGTCGAACAGGCCAATCGCGATCCGCGCAATCGCCGGTTCGCCAAGCTGGTCAATGCCGTCCTTCGCCGCCTGGTGCGGGAGAAGGAAGAAATTTTGGCCAAGACTGCGGAAATATCACCCATACCCGCTTGGTTTGCGACGCGGCTGACGGCGGCGTATGGCGCCCAGGAAGCGGCCCGTATTGCCGAAGCTCAACTCGAGCCCCCATCCATCGACCTGACCGTGAGAACCGGTGCCGGGCACTGGGCATCCCAGCTCGGCGGCCAGATATTGCCGACCGGCAGCATTCGCCTGCCGTCTTTCGAGGGCTCGGTTTCGGGTCTTGAAGGTTACGACGAGGGTGCCTGGTGGGTTCAGGATGCCGCTGCGGCACTGCCCGCCAAGCTTTTCGGCGACCTTGAGGGCAAGCACATCGCCGATCTTTGCGCCGCCCCGGGCGGCAAGACGGCGCAATTGGCGGCGGCGGGTGCCAAGGTGATTGCCATTGAGCAATCCGCAAATCGCGCGCGGCGTCTGAATGAAAATCTGGAACGACTGAAATTGTCGGCCGACGTGCGCCAGGCAGATCTTTTCGATTTCAGGCCGGAAACGCCGCTCGATGGCGTTCTTCTGGATGCGCCATGCTCGTCGACCGGCACGACGCGGCGCCATCCTGACGTGCTGTGGACAAAGGGCCCGGAAGATATTGGCAAACTGGCAGTTCTGCAGGAGCGTATGCTTCGGCATGCCCTGACCCTAGTCAAACCCGGCGGTCTGGTGGTCTTCTCGAACTGCTCGCTTGATCCGCAGGAGGGCGAGCTTCTGGTCTCCAAGGTTCTGGCCGACACGCCATCCGTCATCCGAGTTCCGATCGATCCCGCCGCATGGCCGGGTCTCGAAGCTGCCGTGACAGCGCATGGTGAATTCCGGACCACGCCGGCTCTCTTGCCTCCAAGAGACGGCTTTGCCGGCGGCATGGACGGTTTCTTCGCCGCAGTGCTTTCACCGCGATAACTGTTTCTTCATCATAAAAGGCAATTCTTTTTTAGGTTGGAGGATGATCCCGCCTCTCGGTGTGCGAGCGGCCGGTCATGCTCGTGGGAGTTTATGTCTTGTCGATTAGGATTGCAGATTACCGGGGATCCTGGTCCGCTGGCCTGCACCAGGCTCGCTATCGGTTTGCCCGGGCGTGGCTATCCTTGCGCATGCCGTTGTCGCGGCCGTCTTTGCGTGTGCCCGATCGTCTGATCGTGGCTCCAACTGACCTGCGCGCGATCGATCCCTACATTGCCGAGGAAATCCTCGACGGTCGCTTTCCGCTGGCAGGCCGCGTTCTGTCGACTGCCGGCGAATCACCCTTCACGTTGCAGCTGCCGTCGCGCGGTTTTGCCGAGCGGCTGCATACGTTCTCATGGTTGCGCCATATCCGTACAGCCAGGACGGACGAGGCCTGCGCCAATGCAAGAGCGATCACGGCAAGCTGGATCGCTCTTCACGGCAAGAAGATATCCGGGATCGCCTGGGAGCCGCATGTTGCAGCCGAGCGGCTGATCGCCTGGCTGTCGCACTCGACCGTCGTGCTGCAGGGAAGCGACAGCGCCTTCTACCGCCGCTTCATGAAAAGCCTGGCCTACCAGACCAAATATCTGCGCAAGATTGCCGACTATCTGCCTGAAACGGAGACACGACTGCGTCTCCAGATCGCGCTTTCCATGGCCGCCATCGCCATGCCATCCTCGCCTGCAGTGGTGCGCCGTCAGGGCCTGAAGCTCGACCGGGAACTGGAGCGCCAGATCCTTGCGGATGGCGGTCATGCCTCGCGCAATCCGCGGTTGGTGCTCGACCTGCTGCTCGATCTCCTGCCGCTGCGCCAGACCTATATCAATCTCGGACACGATATCCCGCAAAAGCTGATCCCGACGATCGACCGCATGTATCCGGCATTGCGGTTCTTCCGGCATCAGGATGGCGATCTCGCGCTTTTCAACGGTGCTACCGCGACGCCGGCAACGGAGCTTCTGTCCGTGCTTCGCTATGACGAGACATCCGGCAAACCTTTTAAGGCATTGCCCCATATCCACTATCACAGGCTGGTCGCGGGGGACACGACGGTTATCGTCGATACCGGGGCCCCGTCATCGGCGCAGGCTGCGCACGCCGCGCATGCGGGTTGCCTCGCCTTCGAAATGTCAGCGGGGCGGCATCGTTACATCATCAATGCAGGCATGCCGAAATTTGCGGGTCGCAGTTACCGGATGCTCGCGCGCGCGACGGCAACCCATTCCACCGTGACGCTCAACGAAACATCCTCTTCGAAACTGTCGAAATCGCCTTTCGGCCTGCCGGTGCTCGAATCGTTCAATGTAACCGCCTGCGATCGCGCAGACGATGCGCAGGGCAATGACTGGCTGAGCGCCACGCATGACGGATATCTCGAGCCGTTCGGCTACCTCCATTCCCGTGAAATCGGCATGAATGTCAAAGGCACGAAAATAAAGGGACATGATCGGTTCCACCGGCCGGATGGGGCAACCCGCGGCGGCGAAAGGGAACTTGTCGCTGTAGCCCGGTTCCATATCCATCCGTCGATTTCCTTGTCGCGGATCGATGGGGAAACGATCCTGATGGATGCCCCGGACGGAGATGCGTGGCTGTTTACGGCGCCGGGTTTGGCGGTCGAAATCGAAGAGGATATCTTCTTTGCCGATGTTTCGGGCGTGCGCGAGACGGAGCAGTTGACGATCACCTTCGCATTGCCGATGGTGAGCGAAATCCGCTGGATGCTGAAACGATCGGAATAGTGCGGTTTCCTCGGCCTGGAACCTGTGCTAACGCGACGCCTTGAGGGCGCCCGTTCGTCTGCGGGCGCGACCAGATGGAGAAACCCGATGGCCGTCGTGTCCAAGAAAATCCCCGCTCCCGACAAGGTGAAAATTCGTACCGCGCTTTTGTCGGTATCGGACAAGACCGGCATCGTCGAGCTTGCCGAAGCGCTTGTCGAACAGGGCGTTCGCCTTCTGTCGACCGGCGGTACGCATAAAGCGCTTGTGGCTGCGGGGTTGGAGGTCGTCGACGTATCGCAGGTTACAAAGTTCCCGGAAATTATGGATGGCAGGGTCAAGACCCTGCATCCGAACGTCCATGGCGGCCTTCTCGCCATCCGCGACGACGAAGATCACGTTGAAGCCATGAAGGTCCATGGGATCGAGGGCATCGATCTCGCGGTCATCAATCTTTATCCATTTGAAGATGTCCGTGCTGCTGGCGGCGATTATCCAACGACAGTCGAAAATATCGATATCGGGGGACCGGCGATGATCCGTGCCTCCGCGAAGAACCATGCTTATGTGGCGATCCTGACCGATCCCTCCGATTATCCCGCTCTCGTCGAGACGCTACGCAGCAATGACGGGCAGACCGCTTATGCGTTTCGACAGAAACTGGCCGCCAAGGCCTATGCCCGCACAGCAGCCTATGACACGGCGATAGCCAACTGGTTTTCGGAGGCGCTTGATATCGAAATCCCGCGCTATCGCACCCTTGGCGGCGTGCTCAAGGAAGAGATGCGTTATGGCGAGAACCCGCATCAGAGCGCGGGTTTTTATGTGACGGGCGAAAACCGTCCCGGCGTTGCCACCGCCACGCTTCTTCAGGGCAAGCAGCTCTCATACAACAACATCAACGATACCGACGGCGCCTTTGAATTGATCGGTGAGTTTTCGGCCGACAAGGCACCAGCCTGTGCGATCATCAAGCACGCCAATCCTTGTGGTGTCGCGACAGGCTCTACCCTCAGGGAGGCCTATCTGCGTGCGCTCGCCTGCGATAGCACCTCGGCCTTTGGTGGTATCATTGCGCTCAATCAGCTGCTGGATGCCGAAACGGCAGAAGAGATCGTGAAACTCTTTACCGAAGTCATTATCGCACCACAGGTTTCTCCAGAAGCCCAGGCGATCATCGCGAAAAAGCCGAACCTGCGTCTCCTGGTTAGCGGTGGTCTGCCGGATCCGCGCACGCGTGGCATCACGGCCAAGACCGTTTCGGGGGGGCTGCTGGTCCAGACGCGTGACAACGGCATGGTCGAGGATATCGACCTGCGTGTCGTGACCCAGCGCGCGCCCACCGCGGTGGAGCTCGAAGACCTGAAATTTGCCTATAAGGTCGCCAAGCACGTCAAGTCGAATGCCATCGTCTATGCCAAGGACGGCCAGACGGCCGGTATCGGTGCCGGCCAGATGAGCCGCCTCGATTCGGCCCGCATCGCCGGTCTCAAGGCTGAGGAAGCTGCCAAGGCTATGGGCTGGGCGCAACCGCTGACCAAGGGTTCCGCCGTCGCGTCCGAAGCCTTCTTCCCGTTTGCCGATGGTCTGCTTTCGGCAATATCGGCAGGGGCGACCGCGGTCATCCAGCCCGGCGGCTCGATGCGTGATGCTGAAGTGATTGCCGCTGCCGACGAACATGGCGTTGCCATGGTCTTCACAGGCATGCGGCATTTCCGGCACTGAGCCATTCACCTGGCAGCGCCGTCCTGCGGTCTGCCGACCGGCTCTGGTGTTGCGATCAGCAATACCAGGCCAGCCAGAAGAAAGACGACCAGCGTTCCCATGCCGATATGGGCCGAGCCGGTCGCATAGGTGGCAAGTGAGAAGGAGAGGGTGGCAAGAAAACTTGTTGCCCTGCCCGACAGCGCGTAGATGCCGAAGTAGCGTCCCGATTCCGAGAGGCTCACGCTGCGGGCCATGAAGGAGCGTGACGAAGCCTGAACAGGCCCAAAGGCGATGCCGATCAAGAGTCCGAACAGGATATAGGCTTTCTCGGCGGCCGTGCCGAACAGGCCGCCGCTATCGTCCGAGGAGAGCGGGAGCAGGCCAAACAGGGCGCTTTCTGGATTTATCGACACGATGCCGACCGTCGCAACGAGAAGCAGAGCAAGGCTGATGATGATGACCGTTCGCGAGCCGAGCAGACGGTCGATCCACCCGGCCGCAATGCAACTGAAGACAGCGACGACGTTGAGGATGATGCCGTAAATGCCGATCTCGATCGTTGCCCATCCGAACATCCCGGCGGCGAAGGCTCCTCCCAGTATCAGCAAGCCATTGACGCCGTCCTGATAGAGCATGCGCGCGGCAAGGAAACGCAGGAGGGCCGGTCGGTGTCTGAGTTCGCCGATCGTGCCTGCGAGTTCCTTTAGACCAGAAGCAACCGCGCGACGCAGTGGAAGGCCCGGGGTGGCGTCTGGCGTGAACAGGAACATCGGCAGGATGAAGACCAGATACCAGAGCGCCGAAAGCGGTCCCGTTACGCGCGCATCGTCGCCCATTGCCGGATCAAGCCCGAATAAGGGTTCAGCACCCAGGATGGTGACGCCGGTGGTTGGATTGCCAGCCAGAAGGGCGACGACCAGGATCAGAACCAGCATTCCCCCAAGATAACCGAGCCCCCAGGCGATATTAGAAATACGCCCGACCTCTTTTTCGCTGACCAGTCGTGGCATCATCGAATCGTTAAAGACGATCGAGAACTCCGCAGCGAGCGAGGCCAGCACCATGGCCAGGAGCGGCCAGACCAGGGGCGAGCCGGGAACGGCGAACCATAACATCGAAAGGCTTGCGATCTTTACGGCGGCAAAGAACGCAATCCACGGTTTGCGGGCACCGGATTCATCTGCAATGGCGCCGAGCACGGGTGAGAGGAGGGCGATCAGCAGCGACGAAATCGTTGCCATATTGCTCCAGGCGGCCTGTGCGGCCACCGGATCTTCAGTCATTCTGGAAACGAGATACGGCCCGAATATAAATGTCGTGACCACCGTAAAAAACGGTTGGGCTGCCCAGTCGAACAGCATCCAGCCCCAGATCCCAAGGCGCGAGGACCTCGGTTCTGGGGGGTGGATGCCGGTCGACATGGGCGTGTTCCCGGCCAAGGGTCTACTGGACGCCACGGCGGGCAAGATCGCCCAGCAGGCCGGCAGCGACCGTGACCTTTGCCAGGGTCACGTCCGCGCCCTCGGCGAGCGTGATCAGTTCTCCGCTGATCCGGTTTACCCGGTGGCGATCATCAGCATACCAAGCTTCCACCGGCTTCTTGTCACGCGCATGGGCCGAAAGCGCGGCAATGACGATATCCCGACGGGCAGTCGTGATCTGCTGCAGGCTCCGGGTCAGCGCAAGGCTCTCATAGTGATCGCTGGTCGTCACGCGTTCCCCTGCGTCCAGCAGACGTCCGATGCGGAAGATTTCGCTGACGGCAAAATACGCCTCCGTCGCGCGGGCGAGAGATTCGCCGGTGCGTTCGGCAACCACCATGATTTCGGGCGCGAGGATCAGTGTCGGCAAAACCCGTAATCTCTCCCGCAGTGTCTCGGAAATACCGGCAGCTTCAAGTTCGGCATCGGCGAACACGTCGGTCAAGGATGCGCGCATACCCTTGATCGCCGTCGTAAGCCGCCTTCCGGCCTCTTCCAGAGATCCATCGGCCGTCTTGGTTTGCAGGATGAGCCGTGTCGCATCCGAAAAGATGTCCTCAACGCGGGCGTAGATCATGTTCTGCGTTGCACCAGGCAACATATTGTCAAGCGCGTCGATCTCGGTCCACAACTGCGACAGTCCAAAGCTTTCGCGGGCAAGAAATGCGGCCCGCACGACATCAGCAGGCGCGCAGCCCGTCATGTCCACCATCTGCTGCACGAAGCCCGGTCCGCCGCGGTTGATCGTCTCGTTGGCCAGCAGCGTCGCGATGATCTCGCGATGCAGGCGATGACCGGCAATGTCGGGGGCATGGTTCTTCTTCATGCCGGCCGGGAAATACCCCGCCAGCGTTGCGCGCATATGCGGATCATCAGGCAGGCTGCTCTCCAGAATATCGTCAAACAGCACGATCTTGGCATAGGAGAGCAGGACCCCGATTTCCGGCCGGGTGAGGGGCTTTCCTGACGTATAGCGATCTGCCATGGCTGCATCGTCCGGAAGGGTTTCCACCTTGCGGTTCAACTGGCCGCGGGCCTCCAGCACCGACATCAACCGTGACAGGACTTCACGGTTGCGTAGGCCCTGCCGCTCGGTGAGCGAGATCGCCAGCGACTGCAGATAATTGTTACGCAGGACCAGGCCGGCGACCTCTTCGGTCATCGATGTCAGAAGGCGATTGCGCTTATCACGCGGCAGGCGCCCTTCCTTCATGGCGGGGCTCAGCGCGATCTTGATGTTGACCTCGACGTCGGAGGAGTTGACGCCGGCGGAATTGTCGATGGCATCCGAATTGCACCGTCCGCCGGCAAGAGCGTAGGCAATCCGCCCTCTCTGGGTGACGCCCAGATTGGCGCCTTCGCCGATCACCTTGGCACGTACCTCGCCCGCCGTCACCCGGATCGGATCATTGGCGCGGTCGCCGACTTCGCTGTCGGTTTCCGAGGTTGCCTTGATATACGTACCGATGCCGCCGAACCACAAAAGGTCGACGGGGCTTTTCAAGATTGCCGTAAGAATTTCAAAGGGCGTTGCGGTCGTCTTGCCGAGATCGATCGCGGCCGCCGCTTCGGCCGTTAGCTTTACTGATTTCTCCGAGCGGGAAATGATCATCGCACCCTTCGATAGGACTGAACGGTCGTAATCCTGCCAGCTGGAACGGGGAAGGGCGAACATACGTTCGCGCTCGGCGAAGCTTGCAGCCGTATCCGGATCCGGGTCGATGAAGATGTCGCGGTGATCGAAGGCTGCGATCAGACGGATTTCGCGCGACAGCAGCATGCCGTTACCGAAGACGTCGCCCGACATGTCACCCACGCCGGCAACGGTGAAAGGCGTCGTCTGGATGTCGATATCCTGCTCCCGGAAATGCCGCTTGACGGTCTCCCAAGCGCCGCGGGCGGTAATGCCCATCTTCTTGTGGTCGTAGCCCGCGGATCCGCCAGAGGCGAAAGCGTCGTCAAGCCAGAAGCCGGCTTCCTGAGCAAGGCCATTGGCGGTGTCCGAGAAGGTCGCCGTGCCCTTGTCGGCAGCCACGACGAAATAGGGATCGTCGTCATCGACCCGGACCGTGTTTTTGGGCGGCACGACTTCGCCATCCACGATATTATCGGTGATCGACAGAAGGGTGCGGATATAGGTCATATAGGCCGCGCGCCCGGCATTGAAGATATCGTCGCGGCTGCCGCCGGCCGGCAGTTTTTTCGGGAAGAAGCCGCCCTTGGCGCCGACCGGCACAATGACTGCGTTCTTGACCTGCTGTGCTTTGACCAAGCCCAGCACTTCAGTGCGGTAATCCTCGCCGCGATCCGACCATCGCAAGCCGCCGCGGGCAACCTTGCCGAAACGCAGGTGCACGCCCTCGACCTCGGTGCCGTAGACGAACATTTCACGGAATGGGCGCGGTTCAGGCAGATTGTCGAGATGTTTGGGGTCAAGCTTAAAGGCCAGCATGGCGTTTGGCTTGCCGTCCTCGCCGCGCTGGAAATAGTTGGTGCGCAGGGTGGAATCTATGACGTTGACGTAGCGCCGGAGCGTCCGGTCGTCATCGAGATTGGGCACGTCTGCCAGCGCCGTTTCGATTTCGGCATGGCGCTCCGACATTTTCCGTTCGCGCTTCTTGTCCTTCAGGCCCGGATCGAACCCGTCGTGGAAGAGGGCCAGCAGATGAGTGGCGATCTTGGGGTAGCGCGCCAGGGTGTCGGCGATGTGGTTCTGGGAATATACGATCCCTGTTTGGCGCAGGTATCGGGCATAAGCGCGCAGAACGCTGACTTCACGAGCGGAAACGCCGCAGAGTAGCACCAGGCGGTTGAAGCTGTCATTGTCGATGATCCCGAAGTAGGCGTCGAGAAATGCCTCCTCAAGCTGCTGCGCCTGCCGGTCTAAATCGATGGCGCTGCCGGTATCGACCCGCAATTCCATGTCGTGAATCACGACAAGCGTCGTCTCGCCCGGCCGCTCGACCTCGATCTCGAACGTCTGTTCGCTCAAAACCTGAAAACCGAGATTTTCGAGAAGCGGGACACGCCGCGACAGGGAGAGCTGACCGGCTTGGTGAAAGATCTTCAACGACAGGACCGTGTCATCCTCAGCATCGCTGCGATAAAAGGCGATTCGAATGGGCTCACCGCTGCTGCAGGCATTGATGTCGTCCAGATCGGCATGGACCTGTTCGGGGGTAAAGGCCTCCTGATAAGCTTGCGTTGTGTGCAGTACCGCCTGGTGCGGACCCGCCAAGGCGGCAAGCCGCTCGCTCCAGGGCGTGGCGATGTCACGCACGGCAGCCTCCAGCTTCGGCTGGGCAATGCGGGGCGTCTTGCCCCCGGTGCGACCGATGATGAAGTGGACCCGGGCAATGCCGCCCTCCGGGAAGGCGGGGTAATAGGCCGAGACATGACCTTCATAGACAGTCGAGAGATAGTCCCCGACCTTTTCGCGAACGTATGAGTTGTAGTTTTCACGTGGAACATAAACGATCACGGAAACGAACCGGTCGAATTGATCGATTCGCGGCAGAACCCGGACCCGCGGCCTTTCCGCCAATTCCATGATCTGCTCACAAAACCGGATCAGCACGTCGGGCTGAATCTGGAACAGGTCGTCGCGTGGATAAGCTTCCAGCGTGTTCTTCAGCATGCGGCCGGAATGGCTGAACTTGTCGAAACCAAAGTGATCCTTGATGCGAACGGCTTTCGCCCGGATGAGCGGTATTTCGTTGACCGAATGGGTATAGGCGGAGGCGGTGAACAGACCGACGATGCGCAGCTCGCCAATAACCTTGCCGCTTTCATCAAAGCGCTTGATGCCGACATAGTCCATATAGGCGCGGCGATGGACGACCGATTTCACATTTGCCTTGGTCACGATCAGGAAGTCCGGGCCCTCGAGGAATTCGAGGATTTCCGGCGTCGTCATGACGGCATTCTTGCCCTGGCGCAGCACGAGAACGTCCGGATCGGACAGGATGCCGAGACCGCGCTCGCTGGCCCGCTCGAAACGCGCGTCGCTGCCGCTGCCGGAATAGGTATATTCGCGCATGCCGAGAAAGGTGAAATTGTCGTCGCGCAGCCATTCGATAAAGGCGAGAGCTTCGTCCCTTTCGCTCTTCTTGCGGGAGACGGCCGAGAGCTCGCTAATCGCCAGATTGAGGCGGGACAGCATTGATTGCCAGTCAGCGATCGCCAGATGCACCTGATCCAGCACTCTGGCGATACGCTGCTGGAGGTCGGTTGCTTGATCGGGCGTCAGCAGGGGCATGTGGATTTGGATCAGGCTGACCGTATGGTCAGGATCTGCTGGCGCTTCACGGGGATGAAAAACCGGCTCCTTGCCGTCTTCGACATGCAGGATCGGGTGAACAGCGAGCGTCAGGTCGCGCATGCTGCTGGTCACTTCGCCCATGACCGAATCATAGAGGAAGGGCTGGTTCCGATCGACGATCGTCAGTACGGAAACCGGGATACCAGAGGGCTCTATCCCCTCGACGGTTTCAACCGAAACATGTGCGTTGCCGCGATCCCAAGCCGCCAGCGACTTGCGCGCCTGGGTGGCTGCAAGAGCGAGCATTTCGGGCGTATACTGGGCAAGGTCATCCTTGCTTGCGCGGCTGAAGAGGAGATGCGGATCGAGCGCATTTTTGATCGCGATGCGGCGTGCCGCGTCGATCTGCTTGTCTTTTTTCGGGTTGCGTTTCGCGTCCATGGGCAAGTCCTCTCCCAATTCATAGTATGGCGTCCGCGCTGATGCAGGCCGAAGCGGACGATTGTCTCATGTTAGCCGATTGTCGCCCGGTTATTCCACCGATCAACGAAGGCTTGTTGACAGAAAGCTCTGAAAAACTGATCAACAAGTCTTTCCGATCGAAAGTCCCGTTCATGGTGGAAACCCCTGGCGCCGTTATTGTCATTTCAAGCCACGTTGTGCGCGGATCTGTGGGCAATCGCGCTGCTGTTTTCGCGTTGGAAACGCTCGGCTTTCCGGTCTGGGCGCTGCCGACCGTGGTGCTTCCCTGGCACCCCGGCCACGGCCGCTCAACCCGCATCCTGTTTGCGGAGGAGGAGTTCGACCGGGTGATCGACGACCTGATCGCTGCTCCTTGGATTGGCGAGGTGAAGGCCGTGCTGAGTGGATATTTCGGCCATCCCGGTCAGCCGCGTGCCGTCGCCCGGCTCGTTCGAGCCCTGCGCGAAAAAAATCCGGATCTCGTCTATGTCTGCGACCCAGTAATGGGGGATCTCGGCGGGCTCTACATTGCGCAGGCAACGGCCGAGGCAATTCGCGACGATCTCATTCCGCTTGCCTCTCTTGCGACACCGAACCGGTATGAACTGGCATGGCTCTCGGGTGCAGCGCTCGAAACAAACGCCGTGATCATGGAGGCGGCAGTGGCGCTTGGACCGGCGCGCATGCTTGTGACATCGGCGGTGCCAATGATGGCCGGCGGAACCGGCAATCTCTATCTGACGGGCAAGCTCGCGCTGCTGGCCGAACACCGACTGATCGACAATCCGCCCAAGGGCCTCGGCGATCTTCTGGCGGCCGTCTTCCTGGCCCGTCTGCTGTCCGGCGTGGGTGAAGAAAAGGCGTTGCAACTGGCAACGGCCAGCGTTTATGAAGTGCTTGCGCGCACCGCCAAACGCGGTGGTGACGAACTGGCCCTCGAAACCGACGCCGCCAGCCTTTCGACACCGATGGCCATGGTGCAGTTGCGCCGTCTCATTCACCCTCTGCAAACGGTTCGCCGCTAGGTCGCCATCGTGACCGTTGATTCTCGTCATCGGTCGCTATAAGCGTCTCCTCATGGACGCTTTTCCCGAACCCCTGCTCGCGGGCTACCGCAGTTTCATGAACGGCCGCTATGCCGATGCACGCGATCGCTATCGCGTGCTCGCCGAGCATGGCCAGGAACCTCACACGCTGGTCATTGCCTGTTGTGACTCACGCGCCTCCCCCGAAGCCATTTTCGATTGTGGTCCGGGCGAACTGTTCGTCGTGCGCAACGTCGCCAACATGGTACCGCCCTTCGAGCCGGACACCCAGTATCACGCCACGTCCGCTGCCGTCGAATATGCGGTTCAGGTGCTCAAAATCAACGATATCGTTGTGATGGGACATGGACGCTGCGGTGGTATCAAGGCGGCGCTCGACCCGGATATGGAGCCTTTGACCCCAGGCGATTTCATCGGCCGATGGATGCAGCTTTTGAAGCCCGCCGCTGCGCAGATCCAGAACAATGATCTGATGACGCAAAGTGAACGCCAGACCGCGCTCGAACGGGTTTCGATCCGCAACTCGATCAGCAACCTGATGAGCTTTCCCTTCGTCAAGACGCTCCATGACGAAGGTCAGCTGAAGATCCACGGCGCATGGTTCGATATTTCGTCCGGTGAATTGTGGATCATGAATGAGAAGGGCGATTTCATCCGCCCTGATCTCTAAACACTGGCAAAGTCAGCAAATGCGATCGACGGCTTACTTGCCGTCGATCTGCGCGCCGATATAGGCGATCGCCTTCTGATAGACCGAGGCGGCATTCCATCCCTCGATCGCCGCGAAATTAGGTTCGCCTGGCTGATAGCCAGCGCCGGGGCGCCAGCCGTGACCACGCAGGAAGTTTGCAGTCGATGCCAGGGCATCGGCACGCGAACGGACCATGTCGATATGGCCATCGCCATCGCCATCGGCGCCATAGCGGATAACGTTCAAGGGCAGAAACTGTGTCTGGCCGATTTCGCCATGCGCAGCCCCTTTGGCCGTGACGCTCAAGTCGCCGCGCGCGACAAGCTGTAGCGCGGCATACAGCTGTTCAGTGAAATAGGCCGAGCGGCGGCAGTCATAGGCGAGCGTGGAAACGGCAGAGAGCGTGTGCTGGTTGCCCATATAGCTACCGAAGCCGGTCTCCATTCCCCAGATGGCCAGCAGCGGGCCCGCCGGTACGCCGTAGCGCCGTTCGATTGAGGCAAACAGCGCTGCGTTGCTGTTCTTCATGCTACGGCCGCGAGAAATGATTGTCTGGCCGCCACGCTTCTTCATGAACTCCTCGAAGGAAAGCTTGAAGCTTTTCTGACCACGGTCGGCGCGGATCGTGTCGCGGTTATAGCTGACATTGGCGAAAGCGCGGTCGAGCACGGCCGGCGAAATGCCGTTGGCCGGTGCGGATCGCTTAAAATCCTGCACCCAGTTTGCAAAGCCGCTGCTGTCGTTTCCGCATGCTGCTGCCAGGGCGGGCGCCGCGGAAAAGCCGAAGCCGATTGCGAGTATCCCGGAAAGGAAAAGCTTTTTCATGCGTAAAGGGTCCATCGTTTCGTGAGAGCCGCCGATCATCAGAGCTGGCGAGGGTCGACAATATTCAGGTTAGGACAAATATCCGCCAGGTCGCAACGCAGGGGAGCATGAATAGTTCGTGATCCCTTGCGTTGCGTCAGAGAAAACCTGCTCTTTCAAAGCGGTTTAATCGGGCGTGATTACCAAATGGTTCAGGCAGCCTGCTTGCGCGGCTTGATCAAGCCGCGATTGACAAGAAGTTCGGCGATCTGGATGGCGTTGAGAGCGGCGCCCTTGCGCAGATTGTCGGAAACGACCCAGATGTTGAGGCCATTTTCGACTGTCGCATCTTCGCGGATACGCGAAATATAGGTCGCGTCTTCGCCAGCCGATTCGAGCGGCGTGATGTAGCCGCCGTTCTCATGCTTGTCGATGACGAGGCATCCTGGTGCTTCACGCAAAATATCGCGCGCCTGGTCGGCGGTGATCTCGTTCTCGAACTCGATATTGACCGATTCCGAATGACCGATGAAGACCGGAACGCGAACGGCCGTGCAGGTGACCTTGATCTTCGGATCGAGCATTTTCTTGGTCTCGGCCAGAACCTTCCACTCTTCCTTGGTGTAACCGTCTTCCATGAATACATCGATATGCGGGATGACGTTGAAGGCTATACGCTTGGTGAACTTCTTGGCTTCAACCGGATCGGCGACGAAAACGGCACGCGTCTGGGTAAAGAGCTCGTCCATGCCTTCCTTGCCGGCGCCCGAAACCGACTGGTAGGTCGAGACGACGACACGCTTGATCTTTGCGGCGTCATGCAGCGGCTTCAGGGCCACAACAAGTTGAGCGGTCGAGCAATTGGGATTGGCGATGATGTTCTTGCGGGTAAAGCCCGTGACGGCATCGGCGTTGACTTCCGGGACGATAAGCGGCACTTCGGCGTCGTAGCGCCATGCGGACGAGTTGTCGATGACGACGCAGCCCTGGGCGCCGATCTTAGGCGACCACTTTTTCGAAATGTCGCCGCCAGCCGACATCAGGCAGATATCGGTATCGGAAAAATCATAGTGTTCGAGGTTCGAAACCTTCAGCGTCTTGTCCCCATAGGACACTTCCGTGCCCTGGCTGCGGGCTGAAGCCAGAGCGACAACTTCGTCAGCCGGAAATCCGCGCTCGGAAAGAATGTTCAGCATTTCCCGGCCAACATTGCCGGTAGCGCCTGCGACTGCGATCTTGAAACCCATGATATGCTCTCTTTCTCTTCTCTCCTCGGCAGTGAGGGGGACCGGAACTTAGCGCCGGATCCTGATCCCCGGCCAAACCGGGGAGAGAGCGGTGGGCCAGAGACGTCAGACGGTTTTCGTCGTGGTTTTGGCCATGGTTTTGGAAATAAAGAAGCCGTCTTCGGCAGCCCGTGCCGGCAGATCATAGGCAGCGATGTCGAACCGCGGATGGGCCATGGTGCTTCCTTTTCGCGGAAATTCCTTAAAAGATTTTGAGACAGAGTCAAGCGTGGCATGCGCGAACGCCGTGCGCTCCGGGACGTTGGCGGCCTTGGACCGCCTTTGACGGTCGGCAATTCGTAGCGACACCGCCCGCCTGCCCGCCCATCCTGCAGTCGTTGACCACCATCAGTAAGGGGCTACACCGTTTCCGACAGAGGCCGGGTTCGCAACCGGAAGGGGCGACGCGGTCGCGGCAGGCGTCCCGGCGTGAAGCGAAACAGTAGCCCGTAGCGCGAAAAGGCGATGGCGGTGACAAACGCAGCCCAGGCACCAAAGGCCAGTCCTGCAACGACATCACTGGGATAATGCACGCCGATGATGACGCGCGCCATGCCAAGCCACAGGCCGGCGATCAGGAAGAATACCCGGTAGCGTGGGGCCAGCAGCGCGAGCGCTGCCATCAAAGCGCCCGCGACCGTGGAATGGCCGGAAGGGAAGCTTTCGAAATGAAAATCGCCCCGAAACGGCGAAAAGCCAAGCGTCCCCCATTCTTCGTATTGCGTGGGTCGAGCGCGGCCAAGGACGACCTTCAGGATGTTGGTGATCAGGCTTGAGACGGCAACCGCGATGAAAACATACGCGGCTAAATGGGTCGTGTAGATGACCTGAAACCGTCTACGATGCGGCATGGGGCGACGCAAATATGCAAATGCACCGAGAAAAAGAAGGCCGGCAACCACGAGGATCCAGCCGGATCGGGCAAAGTCCGTCACCTTCTCACCGATCGGATAAAGCAGATTGGGCGTATGCGTGGCATAGGCGCCCATCGGCGCATCGAGAATGAAAAAGGCGATCAGGATCAGGTTGATGGCAACCAGAGCGTAAGGCCACCAGCGCGGAGAGATATGGTCTTTGCCGTGGCGTTGTCGACGCTGTCGCAATTTGGAAAAAGTCGACGTCATGCTTGCCTGTTCATCCTTGCCGTTAGGGCGTGGCAACAGGATATGGGACGCCGGCAGACAAAAGCCAACCGGGCGCATCGACGAACCGGAGAAAGCCTGACACATTTTCGTCAGGTGGGCGATAGTGCTTACGCGTCTGCCGCGAATTCCGAGAGGATTGCGTCGCCCATTTCGGAGGTGCCGACCTGTCGGCAGCCTTCTCCCATAATGTCACCGGTGCGGATGCCGCGGTCGAGGACTGCCGCAATTGCCCGTTCCAGACGATCTGCCTCGACCACCAGGTTGAACGAATAGCGCAGGCACATCGCAAACGAAGCAATCATGGCGATCGGGTTGGCGATGCCCTTGCCCGCAATATCCGGGGCCGAACCGTGGACCGGTTCGTAAAGGGCCTTGCGCTTGCCGGTCGCGGCATCGGGTGCGCCGAGCGAGGCCGACGGCAACATGCCGAGCGACCCGGTCAGCATGGCCGCGACGTCGGACAGCATGTCGCCGAACAGGTTGTCGGTGACGATGACATCGAATTGTTTGGGCGCGCGCACCAGCTGCATGCCACCGGCATCGGCCAGCATATGCTCGAGCCTGACATCCGAATAGGCGCGTTGGTGAACCTCGGTCACGACCTGGTTCCACAAGACGCCGGATTTCATGACATTGCGCTTTTCCATGGAGCAAACGGCATTGTTCCGCGTGCGGGCAAGTTCGAAAGCAACGCCAGCGATGCGTTCGATCTCGAAGGTGTCGTAAATCTGCGTATCAATGCCGCGCTTCTGGCCGTTGCCCAGATCGATGATTTCTTTCGGTTCGCCAAAATACACGCCACCGGTCAGTTCGCGAACGATGAGGATATCGAGACCCTCGACCAGTTCCGCCTTCAGCGAGGAGGCCGAAGCCAGTGCCGGGTAGCAGATGGCAGGGCGCAGGTTGGCAAACAGTTGCATGTCCTTGCGCAATCGCAAAAGCCCGGCTTCCGGGCGGACATCGTAAGGGACGCTATCCCATTTCGGACCGCCGACGGCGCCGAACAGCACCGCATCCGCTGCCATGGCCTTGGCCATGTCCTGTTCCGAAATGGCGACGCCATGCGCGTCGTAGGCGCAGCCGCCAACAAGGCCCTCGTCGAGAACGAAGCCGGTGCCCATCGTGTCATTCATGTGGGCGATGATCTTTCGAACCTCGCTCATGGCCTCGGGGCCGATGCCGTCGCCTGGAAGAAGGAAGATGGTATTGGACATGATGTTTCCTCGCACTCGCAGGCTCATCCTTCGACCTCGCGATCTGCGAGGTCTGGGGTCCGGCCCAAGCCTGCCAGGGCGAGCCGGATAAGGTTTTTGTCAGATTTGGTGACAGGCGGAGCCGGCGCAGATTGCCGCTACGACAGGACGCCACGCCTTCATCAAAGCCACGGACGTTCAGACTGCATGCGGTTTTCGAAACTGCCGATGCTGGCGTCGTTCTTCAGGGTCGTACCGATGTCATCCAGTCCCTCAAGCATGATATGCTTGCGCGCCGGATCGATGTCGAAGGTGATGGTGCCGCCATCCGGGCCGGAAATCGTCTGCGCTTCCAGGTCGATCGACAGGACCGCATTTGCGCCGCGGGAGGCATCGTCCATCAGCTTGTCGAGATTGTCTTTGGAAACGACGATTGGCAGAATGCCGTTCTTGAAACAATTGTTGTAGAAAATGTCGGCAAAGGATGTCGAGATCACGCAGCGGATGCCGAAATCGAGCAGCGCCCATGGCGCGTGTTCACGCGAGGAGCCGCAGCCGAAATTGTCGCCAGCCACGATGATGCTGGCATTCTGGTAAGCCGGCTTATTAAGCACGAAATCCGGGTTCGGGCTGCCGTCCTCATTATAACGCGCTTCCGCAAAAAGTCCCCTGCCAAGACCAGTCCGTTTGATCGTCTTCAGGTAATCCTTCGGAATAATCATGTCGGTGTCGATATTGACGACCGGCAGCGGCGCGGCAACGCCGGTCAGGGTGGTGAACTTTTCCATGGCAAGCCTTCGTGGTCTTGTGCGCAGAGCTTACGCCAATAGAGCAAAACCGCACCAATTTGAAGGTCTGATCGTCTTTAACCGGTACGGTGGCCGGCGACCGATATTACAGGTCGATGATCGTTCCGCGACCGTCGTTCCAGATGCGCAGCTCTTTCGTCTTCCCGTTTCCGGTACGCACGGGCACGGGTTTCAGGCGCGCCGAAAGCAGGCGCAGAGCAGTGAAGATCATCAGCATGCCTGCAAAGGCGATTGTCACAGATGCGGTCAGAACCGTGACAAGCGCGATCACGGCAACGGCTGACAACGCAAGAAAAAAGGCGCGAATGTTTTGCATGATGGTCCCTTTCGATAAAAGGCAATGTGTGACTTGCGCACCCTGCTTGCAAGGGGCGCCTGCCCCGTCAGGGCTTAAGCGCCATCACGATATTGCGCGCAGCGTCAAAGCTTGGCACAAAGCGTCATGTCCCATCCGCTTGAAATTCCCCGGTTGCGCCGATCCGTTCTCAGTGTTCCCGCTATCAATCAACGTGCTCTGGAAAAGACCCATGCGCTTGATTGTGATGTGGTGATTTTCGATCTCGAAGATTCGGTCGCGGTGGAAAAAAAGGCGGAGGCCCGCGATAACCTTCGCCGTTTCTTCAAGCACACTCCACTAAGCGGGCGCGAAACCGTCATTCGGATAAACGCACTCGATTCCGATTTCGTCGCGGACGATCTCGAACTTGTGCACGCGCTTGCTCCCGATGTCGTCGCCTTGCCCAAGGTGAATGATGCTTCCTGTATCAAGCGGCTCGAGGCGCAGCTCGATGGCGCTTCTTTGCAGACGCGCATCTGGGCGATGATGGAAACCGCATGCGGCATCACCAATTCAATAGAGATCGCCAAATCTGGAAAAAGCGCCGATGGCAGGCTCGATTGTTTCGTCATAGGGTTGAACGATCTTCGCAAGGATACCGGCGTGCCGGCCCGGCCGGGCCGTGCCTATCTTGTGCCCTGGATGATGCAGGTGGTTCTGGCCGCCCGTGCCCATGGACTGGGGGTCATCGACAGCGTCTTTAACGATTTCCGCGATCGTCAGGCCCTGGAAGAGGAATGCGTGCAGGGCCGCGATATGGGCTTTGACGGCAAGATGCTGATCCACCCGGATCAGGTCGAGATTGCCAACCACGTTTTCGGACCATCGCCGGAAGCGATAGAGGAGGCAAAGGCAGTCATTGCCGCTTTCTCGAGGCCGGAAGCCAGGGATCTCAATGTCGTTACCATGGATGGCCACATGGTCGAACGCCTGCATCTCGAACAGGCGGAAAAGCTGGTCGCACAGATAAGCCTTATCGAAAAACGAGGAAAACCCGCATGAAACTTTACCGTCTGCTCACCGGACCCGATGATGCTGCCTTTTGTCACCGTGTAACCCTGGCCCTGAACAAGGGGTGGGAGCTGGCAGGCTCGCCGGCCTATGCGTTCAATGCCAAGACGGGCGAAATGCAATGCGCCCAGCCTGTCACCAAGACGGTAGAAGGCAAGGACTACCATCCGGACATGAAGCTCGGCGAACAGTAAGCGTCGTTTGGTCTCAGCGTCCGGCGACGGCTGCATCGGCACTGGCTTCGATACGTTCCATATCGTCGTCGCTGAGACCGAAATGATGTCCGATTTCGTGGATCAGGACATGGGTGATGATGTCACCCAGCGTTTCCTCGTTTTCAGCCCAATAGTCCAGGATCGGACGGCGATAGAGCCTGATCCGGTTGGGGAGTTCACCGGTTTCCACCGTGAAACGTTCCGAGATGCCGCGACCTTCGAACAGGCCTAGCAGATCGAAAGGGGTCTCCAGCGCCATGTCCTCGAACACGTCGTCGTCTGGAAAATCCTCGATTTCGATCGTCAAATTCTGGGTCAGCGCCCTGAATTCCTCGGGCAGGAGCCCGTAAGCTTCTATCGCGAGCGATTCAAAAGCGCTGATATTGGGGGCATGGCGATCACGCCAGTCGTCTGTGCGGTCGATACGGGCCATGGGTACTCCTTATGGCCATGCATATATGCGTTTTGCAGGAATTTTTCGAGTGCGGATTCAAGGGTTCGTCCAAACATACGCTGAATCGTTTCACATCCCTGTTGACTCCTCCGGCCGGCTCTGGAATCCATAAGAACATAAAGTGAACATATCCGAATGGAGCTGACGTCATGGCTGATCAAGCTATGACGCAGGAGGCAATTTTTGCCCTGCGTGAGACCATTGCCCGCATGGAAGGCAAAGATATCCGTGCCTTCGGCACCGTGGATAACAGGGCTGAAGAAATTGCCGGTGCGATGAAAGGGCGGGAACGTCTTTGCTTTGGTATCGACAGTCTTGATCATGCGCTCGATGGCGGCCTGCCGCTCGATGGCATGGCGGAAATCCGCAGCGGCGCCATGAAGGATGCGGGCGCGGCCAGTGGCTTTGCGCTTGCCATCGCAACGCTTGTGCAAAGCCAGATCAATCCCCAGTCGACCGGCGGGCGGACGGAATCCGGTTTGCCGATTCTGTGGATTGCCGACCGTCTCGCGGTTCTGGAAGCGGGAATGCCCTATGCGCTGGGACTTGTGGATTTCGGGATCGCGCCGCAAACCTTTTTACATGCCCAGCCGCGCACGCTGGCGGATGCCTTGTGGTTGGCCGAAGCTGCGGCGGCAAGCGGCGCTTTCGCGGTAACGATTTTGGAGATCAGCGGCAATCAGAAGCATTTCGGACTGACCGAAAGCCGAAGGTTGAGCCTTCGGGCAAAGACAGCAGGGCGACCTCTTATCGTCCTGCGCCAGGCCGGAGAGGAGGAAGCGAGCAGTGCCGCCTTCCGCTTTCGGGTCGAAACCGCACCGGCGGCAAACCGGTATCTCGGTGACGGAACCCTGCTTGGCGGCAGCATTGGACATTCCGTCTTTCACCTTACTCTGGAAAGGAGCCGAAACCCGGTTCTTCTTTCCCTCTTTCTGGAATGGAATTCCCATGACCGCCGCCTCTCGAATGCCCGCGCATCAGCAAAACCTGTCTCTTCACGCCGGCTGCCAGCGCATTCTGGCACTCGCCTTCCCGCGTTTGTCGATCGACCGGGTGCTGCGCAGGAAATGGGGGCACGGCTGGCGTTCCACAGGGCGTCCTGAAGCCGGACCTGTTGTCTGCGTTGCGCATGTTGATCATGCCTTGCGGCTGGTTGCCTGTGACGATGAAGCGCTGCGCCTCGGGCTTCGATCGGGGCAGGGCTTGGCCGAGGCGCGGGCCATCTGCCCCGATGTCTTCGTTATCGATGAAGACCAGGCTGCCGATCAGCGGCTTCTCGAAGGCATTGCCGACTGGTGCGATCGCTATACACCGCTTGTGGCGCTGGAAGGAAAGAATGGTCTCTTTCTCGACATTACCGGTTGCGCCCACCTGATGGGCGGCGAGGCCTCTCTTCTTGAGGATGTTCTCAAACGCCTGAGCCAGATGGGATTCGAGGTGCGGGGCGCCATTTCCTCTTCGCCTGGCCTGTCCTGGGCGGTTTGTCGGTATGGCAGTGATGGCATCGTGAGCAACGATGTCCGTGAGGCGGCTCTGTCTCCCTTGCCGGTGGCGGCTTTGAGAATAGACGCCAATACCGTCGCAGCCTTACAAAAACTCGGTCTGAAGCGGGTGGGCGATCTCATGCGGACGCCGCGTGCGCCGATTGCCCGCCGTTTTGGCGCCCAGGTTTTGTTGCGTCTGGATCAGGCCCGTGGGCATAACGAGGAAGCCATCTCTCCCCGCCGGCCGGTTGCCAGCCTTTCGGCGGAACGGCGCCTTGCCGAGCCGATCCAGTCCGAAGAAGACATCCTGTTCCTGACCCGCCAGATCGCGCAATGCCTGCTATCGGGACTGGAAGCGCGGGACGCGGGAGGGCGCCTGTTCGAACTGGTGCTTTTCCGGGTCGATGGACGGGTCTTTCGCATTTCGGCCGGCGCCTCGCGTCCCCTGCGGGATGTGGATCGCATTACCGCCTTGTTCGGCGAACGCCTGACGTCTCTGAAGGATCAGATCGAGACCGGTTTCGGTTTCGAGATCCTGCGGCTCAACGTGCTTCATCACGAACCTTTCGAAAACCTCCAGTCGGATCTGGCGGCCAGCAACCGAAAGCATCTTTCGCTTTCGACTTTCGTGGATCAGGTTTCGGCCCGTTTGGGACCGGATTGCCTTCAGACCTACCAATTGCGCGAAAGCCATATCCCCGAACGGGCCGCGCTCTTCGTACCGGCCGCCGAAACGCTGGCCTCCGGTACGCGAAAGAACGATGCCCCTGCGCTCGTTTCCCGCAGCGAAAGGCCCATCCGTCTCTTTCGCGTACCAGAGCCCTTGGAGAGTTTCGCAGCCGAAATTCCCGATGGACCTCCGACACGGTTCCGCTGGCGTCGTCTCACGCATCATGTTGCACGTGCAGAGGGTCCCGAGCGCCTCAGCCCCGAATGGTGGTTGGATGACGAAGAGGCCGCGACCCGGGATTACTTCCGGCTGGAATCAACGGCCGGCTATCGTTTCTGGATTTTTCGTAGAGGTCTTTATGACCGCGATCCGACGCAGCGCTGGTTCATGCATGGTCTTTTCGCATGATTGCCGAACCCCGTTTTTTCGAGATCGGCGCGCGTACCAATTTCTCCTTCCTGGAAGGTGCTGCCCGGCCGGAGGAAATGGTTCTTGCAGCAGGAGCGTTCAGCCTGTCCGGCATCGGCATTGCCGATCGAAATACCGTGGCGGGGGTTGTTCGCGCCCATAATTTCCTGCGCGAAATGCAGGCGAACTACGACCGGCAACGCAGAAACGGCATCGGACCCGACGAGCAGAAAGCGCCATTGCCCCCATTTTTTCAACCGGGCGCGCGCCTGGTGTTTTCGGATGGAACGCCCGACATCCTCGCTTATCCCTGCAATCGCCAGGGCTGGGGCCATTTATGCCGGCTGTTGAGCCGCGGCAATCTGCGGACCTCCAAGGGTAATTGCATCCTCGAAGAGTGGGATATTCTCGAATGGGGAGCAGAAATGATGCTCGCCGTCGTTTGCCCGCCGACCAGATTGAACGAAAAGGCAGATCTGGCAGAGCTCGAGCGGTTTCTAACCCTTTTGAAGGGCCGTTTTGGCGATGCCGTCCATCTGGTCCTGTCGCCTGTCTATGACGGTCGGGATGCCATGACGCTGGCGGGACTGTCGGGTCTTGCCAGCCGCACCGGTATTGCGCTTATCGCCACGAACCAGCCGCTTTTTCACTTGCCGGAGCGAAAACCGCTTTCGGATGTGGTGACGGCGATCCGCGAGCATGTCACGGTCGCCGAGGCCGGCTTTCGCTTGGCGCCTAATGCCGAACGGCATCTCAAGGATGGGCGCGAGATGGCCCGCGTTCTGCGCCAATATCCGCAGGCGATTGCCAATACCGCTCGGTTCTTTGAACGCCTGACGTTTTCGCTGGACGAACTTCAGCACAATTACCCGGATGAAAGCGTTGCTGGTGAAAGCCAAAGTGAAACATTGGCCCGGCTGACCTGGGAAGGCGCGAAAAAACGTTATCCCAGCGGAATACCGGGCAAGGTGGAACAGGCGATCGGGAACGAACTCGCTCTGATCCGGCAAATGAAATACGAACCCTATTTCCTCACGGTGCGCCATATCGTCTGGCATGCGCGCGAGGTCCTGAAAATCCTGTGCCAGGGGCGGGGATCTGCCGCCAATTCAACCGTGTGTTACTGCCTGGGGATCACCGAGGTTGATCCGGAAAAATCGACGCTTCTGTTCGAGCGCTTCATTTCGACGGAACGCAATGAACCTCCGGATATCGATGTGGATTTCGAGCATGAGCGACGCGAGGAGATCATCCAGTATATCTACGCGCATTACGGTTTTCGCCATGCAGGACTGACGGCCGCCGTCACCAGTTATCGCACGCGCATGGCCGGACGTGAGGTCGCCAAGGTTTTTGGTCTTTCCGAAGATGTGCAGGCAGCGCTGTCCAGTACGGTCTGGGGATGGTCTCAGGAAGGCGTAACCGAAAGGGATGCCAGGGCTGCGGGACTTGACCTCGGGGACGGGACGACGCGCAAGGTCATGAAATATGCCCAGGAACTGATGGGGTTTCCACGCCATCTGACCCAGCATGTGGGCGGTTTTCTCATCACGCGGGACCGTCTCGACGAGGTCGTGCCGATCATGCCCACGGCCATGCCGGGGCGGTACATGATCGAGTGGGACAAGGACGATCTTGATACGCTGAATTTGCTGAAGATCGATATTCTGGCTCTGGGTATGTTGACCTGCCTGCGCAAGGCTTTCGATTTGATGCGCAGACATTACGGTCGCGAGGAAACGCTGGCTGGTCTGAATGCGGGAAACAGACCGGAAGTCTATGACATGATCTGTCGCGCTGATACGATCGGCGTCTTCCAGATCGAAAGCCGGGCCCAGATGAGCATGCTGCCGCGACTGCGTCCCCGCGTTTTTTACGATCTTGTTGTCGAAGTCGCCATCGTTCGCCCCGGCCCGATTCAGGGCAACATGGTACACCCCTATCTGAAGCGGCGTGAAGATCATCTTCATGGACGAGAGATACCCTATCCCAGTGCTGAACTGAAGGAGGTTCTCAAACGCACGCTCGGTGTGCCGCTCTTTCAGGAACAGGCGATGCAGATTGCCATGACGGCCGCCGGGTTTTCAGCGGGCAAGGCTGACAAGCTGCGCCGCTCGATGGCTACATTCAAGCGGTCGGGCCGGATCAACGAGTTCCGGCAGGACATGATCTCAGGCATGACAAAAAAGGGTTATACGAGAGAGTTTGCCGAAAGCTGTTTCAAGCAGATCGAAGGTTTTGCCGAATACGGCTTTCCGGAAAGTCATGCCGCTTCCTTTGCTCTCCTTGTCTACGTTTCCTCCTGGTTCAAGACGTTTTATCCGGATGTGTTCTGCGTGGCTCTGCTCAACTCCCAGCCCATGGGGTTTTATGCACCATCGCAAATCGTGCGGGATGCGCGCGAGCATGGGGTCGAGGTCCTGCCGGTCGACGTCAACCTGTCTTACTGGGACAGCGGCCTGACGGAAGGATATTTTGATCCACGACGTATTGATCCCAGACATGCCGAAATGCGGGATGTCATCCTGACGCGACATGCCGTGCGGCTCGGCTTCAGGCAGGTCAAGGGGCTTTCGGAAAGGGCAATATGCGACAAGCTGATTGCCAATCGCGGTCAAGGCTATGTGTCGGTGCGGGATCTGTGGTTGCGATCGGGTCTCGACAAGGCCGAGGTCGAAAAGCTTGCGGATGCGGATGCATTTCGCTCAATGGGCCTTTCCCGCCGGGAAGCGCTCTGGGCCGTGAAAGCGCTCGATGTCCGCAAGGCGGCCGAAAAGCTACCCCTGTTCGACCAGGTCGCTCATCTGGATTTGCAGAGGGAACCGGTAACGAGACTTCCGGACATGTTGCCAGGAGAGGAAGTCATCGAGGACTACCGCTCGCTTTCGCTCTCCCTCAAGGCACATCCGGTGTCGTTTTTGCGAGAGCAGTTGCGGGAGATGGGCGTTTGCCGCAGTGTTGACCTTCTTCAGGTCCGTAATGGTCGAAGGATCGGGATTGCCGGCCTTGTCCTGGTGCGACAACGGCCGGGTTCAGCAAAGGGCGTGATTTTCATGACGCTCGAAGACGAAACAGGCGTGGCGAATGCGATCGTCTGGCCGAAAGTTTTCGAAAAGTACCGTTCAATCGTCATGGGAGCGCGCCTCGTCAAGGTTCATGGCCGGCTGCAGAGCCAGAGCGGTGTCATCCATACGGTTGTCGAGCATATAGAAGATCTGACATCAATGCTCGGGCTGCTGCAGACCGAAACCCGACGTTTCGCCGCGCTGCTGCGCGCCGACGAGGCTTTGAAGGGAGCTCGTCCAGACCCTCGGGAAGCGCGAACGCGCCGGATATTCAACGAGGGGCCCATGCCAATTGACCCGATAAACGACCGGACAAACGCCCAGCGAAATGCTGAGCCGGGGCAAGTCATGCCGAAAGGACGGAATTTTCATTGATCGCGCCCGGTTGAAAAAACATCTCTACCGCCGCCCGACCTCACGACATCATGAAGCCAATCAAGGATTCATTTTCTTGACATTGCTCCACTTGTTTGGGAGAGAAGCGGATAAGCCTGCTCATGTTTCCGGATATGTCCGACAATGCTCGTCTGCAGCTGCAATTACATAACCGCCAATGAAATTCGCGACACCATCGTCGCGATGCTGGATGAAGACTGTTGGCAGCTGATCGTACCGGCCAAGGTGTATCACGCCATGGCCAAGCGCGGTCGCTGTTGCGGCTGTTTCCCGAATGTCGTCGATCTGATCATCCGCACCACCGAGGACTATCACGCCCGTCGCCACTCGACGCAGGCCGAGGTAGTTGATTATATGTCCCGCCTGAAACAACTCCACGAAGAAAACAGGAGAGCGGACATTGAAAGGCGACATAAAAGTCATCGAGCGGCTTAACGAAGCCCTTTTCCTCGAACTCGGCGCTGTGAACCAGTACTGGGTTCATTATCGGCTGCTGGAAGACTGGGGCTATACGAGGCTCGCCAAAAAGGAACGGGCCGAATCGATCGAGGAAATGAACCACGCGGACAAGCTGGTTGCCCGCATCATCTTCCTTGAAGGCCATCCCAACCTGCAGACGCTCGCGCCGCTTCGCATCGGCCAGAATGTCCGAGAAGTACTGGAAGCGGATCTTGCCGGCGAATACGATGCCCGCAAGGCCTACAAGGAATCGCGCGACATCTGTCACGCCGCAGGGGACTATGTCTCCATGAAGCTTTTCGAAGAACTGTTGATGGACGAGGAAGGCCATATCGACTTCCTCGAAACGCAGCTGGAACTCCTCGGCAAGATCGGCGAGGACAAATACGGCCAGCTCAACGCCGACCCGGCCGACACTGCCGAATAAGACCACTCGCAGACGCCGGCAGTTGATCTGCCGGCGTCATGCTCCCGAAAACGCCGGCGCCGATCAAAGGCTCCGATCGGCAAGATGAGCGAATTCTGCCACCACCTGGCGGTAGACGTCCCTCTTGAAGGGTACGATCAGGTCAGGCAGATCCGACATCGGTTTCCAGTCCCAGGCATCGAATTCCTGATGCTGGCCGGACGGCGGTTCTTCAATGTTGATCTCGCTCTCGTCGCCCTCGAAGCGGAAGGCGAACCATCTTTGGATCTGACCGCGATACTTGCCTTTCAGGCCAATGCCGATCAGGTGCGACGGCAGGTCGTAGTTGATCCAGCCTTGCGACTCCGCGAGCAGCTTAACGGACCGCATGCCGGTCTCCTCAAACAATTCGCGGCGGGCCGCAACAAGAGGATCCTCGTCCCTGTCTATGCCGCCTTGCGGCATTTGCCAAAGCTGCGGCGAGCCATCGGATTCCGAGTTGTTTTTCGAAAGACGGCGCCCCACCCAGACGAGACCGGCCGCGTTCAAAACCATGATGCCGACACAGGGGCGATAAGGCAGACTGTCTGCGGACACGACCTTCCGGTTTTTGCTCATCTTGTGACCACTGTCCTTTTACTGGCGGGAAGGATCGTCGACGAGCGCGGAAACACCGACGATCTCGATCCCGCGATTGCTGACTTCGCCCACCCATTGCTGGATGGCCTCGACACTTTCATCGAATGCCGATGCCGTTCCGATGGCGAAACCCTTGCGTTGGGCAATGCGCTCCAATTCATCGAGCTTTTTCAGGATTTCGACCTTATCCAACTGAGTGTCTAGGGTCAGATCCGCAAAAGCATGCGGGAGGCGCAACGGCTTTGCGAACTTTTGCGTCAGTGATTGTGCCGAGGAACCATCGTCCAGGAAAAGCAGTCCCCGGGAAGCGATATCTCGAAGCACGGGCTCCAGCGCGTCCGCGTCCGATAAAAAGCGACCGCCGAGATAGTTCATGACGCCCGTATAATTGGTGATCTGCCCCATGGCCTCGCGAAGGTGGGCGATGTTTTCCTTGACGGTCGCCTCGGTCAGCAAGGTTCCGGACCCGGGAGGATTGCCGGTTGGATCGAAGGATTCCATCGGTAATTGCACAAGGATTTCATGGCCGTTGCGGCGCGCCTGCTGCATCCATCGCGGCAGGCTGTTTCCCGTTGCGGCAAAGGCGAGCGTGATTTCTGCCGGCAGACGTTCAATGGCGCTTTGGGTGCCGGTCTGGCTGAGGCCAAGCCCTGCCACGACGATGGCAATCCGCGTGCCGCGCGCACCGGACCAAGGGCGGGCATATTGCTCCATCGGCCTCAACCCGTCCGGTCCGACGATCGGCAAACGTCCTTCCGGTGTCTCTTCGATCAGGTCGTCATTGGGTGTTGCGGCCATGCGTGGATCCTGGCCGACTCTTTGGGCCTCCACGATCAGGGGCCCGTTCCCGTCCCGCTGCCGCGGCGAATAGGTAGTCACGACCTGCCCGCTGTCCGTCTGAGTCTGCCGCACGTTTGCGCCGCCTTGCGGCCCTGATCGCGCCAGACCGGTCGCGTTGGATGTCGGGCCTGTCGGAACGCGATCCTCCACAGGCGCCGCCGGGGCGGGGGCAGGTGAGGCGAGATCGGCCCTCTGCAGCGCAGGATCGGATCGCATTGTGTAGAAGGAAAATCCGACAATGCCAGCGACGGCCAGCAAACCCGCGATCATGCCGATCGAGGCGCGTTTAGTCCGTTGGGCGCGGGCCTGCCGGTTCCGTCCTAGCGGTGCGTGAAGATCGGTCCCCAATGATCGGCCGCCTCGATACTCTCTGCTGATATGCAAAGCCGGCCACGCGGCCGGCTCCATGCTGTTCAGAAAGCCCTCAAGGCTTTATGGCTGCTGCCGCTTTGTCGGGATGGGGCGGGAACGACGGATCCGTCTTGTTGCCGCGCAGCAGATCAAGTGCATAGTTCAGCTGAATATCGTCCTTGGTTTCCGGCGGAACGTAGGCCGAGGAGCCGGATCCTTCTTCCGTTTCGCTTTGACCGGTAATATGGCCGCGCAGGCTCGATTCCCCTTCGGCCTTTACCCTGCCCTGCAGTTCGGGCGGCAGCGGCTGTTCCACCTTGATGTCCGGCTCGATACCCGTGCCCTGAATCGATTTGCCCGATGGGGTGTAGTAAAGCGCCGTCGTCAGGCGGAGCGCCCCGGCATCGCCAAGCGGAATGATCGTCTGCACCGAACCCTTGCCGAACGAGCGTGTGCCGACAACCGTGGCGCGCTTGAGGTCCTGCAACGCGCCGGCCACGATTTCCGATGCGGAGGCCGAACCACCGTTGACCAGAACGACAACCGGCTTACCGTCGGTCAGATCGCCGGCGCTTGCATTGAACCGGCGTGTTTCCTCGGCATTGCGGCCGCGCGTCGAAACGACCTCGCCGCGTTCCAGAAATGCGTCCGATACGTTGATCGCCTGGTCAAGCAGGCCGCCCGGATTGAGACGGAGGTCAAGGACATAGCCCTTCAGCTTGTCGGCCGGGACGTCCGCCTTGATCTTCTTGATGGCCTTTTCCAGTCCTTCATAGGTCTTCTCGGTAAAAGAGATGACACGCACGTAGCCAACATCGCCCTCGACCCGCGACTTGACGGCCTGAACGGCAATCGTATCGCGAACGACGGTGATTTCCAGCGGCTTGTCGGCGCCCTGACGGACGATCGTCAGCTTGATCGGGGTGTTGATCGGGCCGCGCATCTTTTCGACGGCATCTTCCAGCTTCAGGCCCCGTACCGGCGTACCATCGATCTCGGAGATAAAGTCACCGGCCAGAACGCCGGCCTTGGCTGCCGGCGTATCGTCGATCGGGGTGATGACCTTGACGAGTTCGTTTTCCATCGTGACTTCGATGCCGAGACCGCCGAATTCGCCCCGTGTCTGGGTACGCATGTCGTCGGCATCCTTGGCATTCATGAAGCTCGAATGCGGATCGAGCGATGTCAGCATGCCGTTGATGGCGTTTTCGACAAGCTTCTCTTCGTCCGGCGGCGTCACATATTGGGCACGAACGCGTTCGAATACGTCACCGAAGACCGACAATTCGCGGTAGGTCGAAGACCCGGCAGCCTGAGCCGGAACGCCGGCCGAATAGATCACGCTCATCGCGGTTGCACCCATGAGTGCGCCGACGATGACAAGAGAAGCCCTACGAATCATTGCGTGCCCTTCCAGTGTCCCTTTTTCTGACCCACCACGGTGCCGAATCGACCGGGCTGCCATCTTTCCTGAATTCAATGTAAAGCGTCGGCCGGTCTGTTTCCAGCGCCAACGCGGTTGCGCTTGCCACTCTTTTTTCGCCCATGACGGCGATCGGCTCGCCTGCGAACACGAACCTGCCTTGTCGCACATTTACGGCGCTCATGCCGGTCATAACCACGTGATAACCGTCGCCGACATTGAGGATGACCATCTGGCCGTAACTTCTGAAGGCACCAGCAAAAACGACGGAACCGTCGGCCGGTGCCGTCACCACCGCATTGGTTCCGGTCGCAAGCGTCACGCCGCGGGCCTGGTGCCCGGTTCCGTCCGGATCATCCCATGACCTCAGAATTTCGCCAGCAACGGGCAGTTCCAGCTTCTGTTTCAGGCTCGAAAACGGATATGCCGGCGCAATGCGGTTTTTGTCAGGCACGCCGCTTTCGGCAAGCTGGCGCGCCTTGTCCCGTTCCTGCGCGCTCAACTGTCTTTGACGTTCCTCCTCGAGACGCGCTCTTTCAGCTGCGGCACGGATGGAGGTGATGTCGTTCTCAAGCTCTTCGATCAGGCCGCTCAGGCTTTGCGCGCGCGCAGCCAGTTCCTCGGTCCGCTGCTGTTCGGCTGCCAGATCCTCCGAGCTCGTGCGGCTCTGCTTGTCGTTTTCCGCCATCAGCAGCTGCATGCGCTTGTCTTCTTCGAGGCTCTCGGCAATCGTCCCTGATACCCGCGCCTTTTCGGCATTGGCATCGCGTTGAAGCGAGGCAAGCGCCTCCAGATCCCGGACGAGCGTTGCCGCCTCCTTGCGCATGCCGGGAACCACAGCACCGAGAAGAACAGCGCTTCGCACGGATCCCAGCGCATCCTCGGGAGTGACGAGGAGGGCGGGCGGCGGGCTGCGCCCCATCCGTTGGAGCGCCGCCAGAACTTCCGCCAGGACGGCCCGGCGGTCATGCAGCGATGTCTTGATCGCATCCTGGCGAACACCGAGCTGGGCGATCTTTTCCTCGCTTGCGAGAATCTGCGCTTCCAGCTCCTTGCGCCGCGCAGCCGAATCGATCAGCGCCTGCCGCAGGCTGGCCGAGCTTTTTTCGAGCGCCGCGATGTTCTCCTCGATCACACGGGCCTTTTCCGAGGAGATATCGATGGAACGTGTCAGCTCCTCAAGTTCCTTGCGGGTCTCGTCGCGTTTGCGCTGAAGCTCGTCGGATGGCGCTTCTGCCGCTGCCGTTGCGTTCTGCATTCCCGCTGCCGGCTCCTGCGCCAGGGCAGAAACGGAGGACACAAGCATCAAAACCGAAAACGCAAAAACCGCCGCCGTTGCCGGCAGCGCTGCAGTTCGCCCGATCCATGTTGATCTCTTCATTCCGTCCCGCGAATCTCTGCCGGATCAGGTCATACTAAGCGGAATATGCGTTGCGTGCCACTACGAACATCGTTCGTGCCAATCGGGTCGCAAGGCCGTCAGACACGGTGATAGGGGTGGCCGGACAAAATGGTGACAGCGCGATAAAGCTGTTCGGCCAGCAGAATGCGCACCAATTGATGCGGCCAGGTCATTGCGCCGAAATTCACCACGGCGTCGGCGCGCTCGCGCGAGGATGCGTCGTGACCATCGGCACCACCGATCGCCAGCATCAGGTCTCGCTTACCCTGATCGCGAAAACGACCGATCATGGCGGCGAAAGCTTCGCTATCCATGGATTTGCCGCGTTCGTCGAGGATGATCAGGACGCCGCCCTCCGGCATTGCCCTGTCCAGCAGGCCGGCCTCCTCACGCTTGCGTGTGTCCGCATTGGAGGCCCGGCTTTCCGCCACTTCAACGACGCGAGCAAATTCCAGCCCCACGGCCGGGCCGGCTTTCGCCATTCTGTCCACGTAACGCGAGGCAAGTTCCTTTTCAGGGCCGGCTTTCAACCGTCCCACGGCAAAAAGGCTGATGCGCATCGTCTCATTCCGCCATGTCTTGCCGATCCGGACGAGCGGCGCGACCGTCAGTGCAAGGTGTTTTCCTCGAAATCCGGTGCGGCCCACATCTTTTCGATATTGTAGAACTCGCGGATTTCAGGGCGGAACACGTGGATGATGATATCGCCGGTGTCAATCAACACCCAATCGCCGGCCTCCTGGCCTTCAACACGGGCACCACCGAAACCTTCATCCTTGAGATCGGAAACGAGATGGTCGGTGATGGCCGAAACATGGCGGCTCGATCGCCCGGAGACAATGACCATATGGTCTCCCAGCGCCGACTTTCCGGCAATGTCGATTGTGACGATATCTTCGGCTTTGGAGTCCTCCAGGCTGGCAAGGACGAGTTCAAGAGCACGATCCGCGGCTTGCGCGCCACGGTCTGGGCTCGTCGGGAGCAGACGATGCGTCTTTCCCTTGGCGTGTACTGTTGTCAGGGTTTTTCCTTTCGTCCAAGACAGAACAGGCACTTGCGAATCCCGTTATCCGGGACCCGCAGTCATAAAGGTGGCATCGAACCACTCATCTTTCAAGAGCGATGGTCTCGCGATCACGATCTCGACGCGCCCGGTCGATCACGTCTTGTCCCGCGCCCTGGCACGCAACTGGGTGGAACTGATCGCCGAGCGTCGGTCGTGCAGGAAGGTCCAGGCAGGGGCAGGTCGCATCGCCAGATGGGCGGCATCCTCCTCGTCGATCCGGGCACGGTCATAGGCTCGTGCCATGGTCGACGAAAGGAGCGAAAGGGTTGCACCAGGCCGGTCGATAATGGCGATCGGAAAGGTGGCGACGATCTGGCGCCAGTTCTGCCAAAGATGAAAGTTTTTCAGGCTGTCGGCGCCCATGATCCAGACAAACCGGATGCCGGGATTGCGTGTTGCAACATGGGCCACGGTGTCGGCCGTAAACCGGGTTTCCAGGACCTGCTCGAATGCCGTTACCTTGATGCGCGGATCGTCGATCATGTTTTCGCTGGCGGCGATGCGGTCCGCCAGTGACGCAAGTTCCGATCGACTCTTGAGCGGATTGCCGGGCGTTACCATCCACCACAAATTGTCGAGCGCGAGCCGGCGCATGGCGATTTCCGCCACCAGCAGGTGCCCTTCATGCGGCGGATTGAACGACCCCCCGAACAGGCCAATGGCCATGCCGCGTTCCGCATGCGGCATGCGCAGATAATGGCGATCGACGGCTTGCTCCTCCACCGGCGGTCAGGGCCGTATCTGGCCGGTGCCATGCACTCGGTATTTGAAAGAGGTTAGCTGCTCCACGCCCACCGGCCCACGGGCATGCATCTTTCCGGTCGAAATGCCGATTTCGCCGCCCATCCCGAACTCGCCACCATCGGCAAACTGGGTGGAGGCATTGTGCACGAGGATGGCCGAATCGATCTCGTTGAAGAAACGTGCGACGACCGCCGGATCCTCGGCAATCACAGCCTCGGTGTGATGGGAGGAATAGGTGCCGATATGGTCGATCGCGCCGGATATGCCGCCAACTTTTTTCACGGAGATGACGGCGTCGAGATATTCGGTGCGCCAGTCGTCTTCCTTCGCCGTAACGAGATCGGGAATGACTGCCATCAGGTCGGCGTCGACACGCACTTCGCAGCCGGCATTCTGCAAGCCGACCAGAAGCGACTTCACCAGCGCATCGCTGGCAGCGCTATCGATCAGCAGCGTTTCGGCTGCGCCGCATATGCCTGTCCGGCGCATCTTGGCGTTGACGACGATCCTTTCCGCCATGGCGGGATCGGCCGACGCATCGACATAGATATGGCAAAGCCCTTCGAGATGGGCAAAGACGGGGACGCGGGCCTCATTCTGCACACGCGCCACCAGGCTTTTGCCGCCGCGCGGAACGATCACGTCGATTGCACCCTCCAGTCCCGACAACATGGCGCCGACCGCAGCGCGATCCGTGGTCGGCACGAGCTGGATTGCGTGCTTGTCGAGCCCCGACGCTGTCAGCCCCTCCACGAGGCAGGCATGGATCGCCTGCGACGACAGCACGGAATCCGATCCGCCGCGCAGGATCACCGCATTCCCGGCTTTCAAACACAGGGCGCCGGCATCGGCCGTGACGTTCGGGCGGCTTTCATAGATGACGCCGACGACGCCGAGCGGCGTACGCACGCGCTCGATGCGAAGGCCGTTAGGCCGGTCCCATGTGGCAATCACCTCGCCGACCGGGTCCCGGAGCCCGGCAATCGCGCGCAGGCCCTGCGCCATCTCAGACAGGGTGTTTTCAGTCAGCGTCAAGCGATCAATGAAAGAGGGTAGCAGGCCCTTGCCCTGGATGTTTTCGAGATCGGCGGCGTTGGCGGCCAGCAGTTTGTCCTGGGCGGCCAGAATGGCATCGGCCATGGCATGCAGCGCGGCATTTTTCGCTTCGGTCGATGCGGTTGCAAGGCTGCGCGCCGCGCTTCTCGCATTCTTACCGATCGCCGCCATTACGGATGCAACATCCGTTGCTTGGGAAACCTTATCCAGCACGCATATCCTCCCCGACCGTCAGATCCTGCGGGACCTGGAACTGGCCCGTGACCACCAGGTCGTCACGATGCACCATGGCAGCGCGCCCAGCATAGCCGAGAATGCCTTCGATCGCGCCAGATTTGCGACCGGCGATCTGGCGCGCCTCGTCGGCGTCGTAGCTTGCCAATCCGCGGGCGATCTCGCGACCGTCGGCGCCGATAATGGCCACCGTATCGCCGCGGCTGAACTGGCCACCTACCTTTGTGACACCCGCCGGCAACAGGCTTTTGCCGCTGTGGAGCGCCTGTTCGGCGCCGGCATCGACCTGCAATTCGCCGCTGGCCTGCAAATGCCCAGCAATCCATGTCTTGCGCGCGTTGACCGGTGTCGTCGCCGGCGCAAACCACGAGCAGCGTGCGCCGTCATCGATCGCCCGCAGCGGATGGTCGGTTTTGCCAGAGGCGATGATCATCGCGCAGCCGGCGGTGGTTGCGATCTTGCCCGCGTCTATCTTGGTGCGCATGCCGCCACGCGAAAACTCCGAGGCCGCGCCGCCAGCCATGGCTTCGATCTCCGGCGTGATTTCGGCAATTTCGTCGAGGAATTGTGCTCGTGGGTCGATATGCGGCGGCGCCGTGTAGAGCCCGTCTATATCTGACAGAAGGACGAGGAGGTCCGCGCCGGCCATCGTGGCCACGCGGGCAGCCAGCCGGTCGTTGTCCCCATAGCGGATTTCCGACGTGGCAACCGTGTCGTTTTCGTTGATGATCGGCACGGCGCCCATGGTCATCAATTGCTTCAGCGTCGCGCGGGCATTGAGGTAGCGGCGGCGCTCTTCGGTGTCGCCCAGCGTCAGCAGGATTTGTCCGGCAACGATGCCGTCGCGCGACAGACTTTGCGACCATGCCCGCGCCAGGGCAATCTGGCCGACGGCCGCAGCCGCCTGGCTTTCTTCCAGTCTCAAAGCTCCCGGCGGCAACCCAAGTACGGTGCGGCCCAGCGCAATGGCGCCGGAGGAAACCACGAGCACATCCGTGCCGTTCGCTTTAAGTGCGGCAATGTCGGCACAAACCGCATCGAGCCAGCCCGATTTCAGTCCGGTGCCGCGGTCGACGAGAAGGGCGGAACCGATCTTGATGACAACGCGGCGATAGCTGGTCAGCGATTTGCGCCGCTCACTCATTCGTCGTCATCCTCACCGAGGTCGTCCTTCAGCGGAATGGAGCGATCAGGAAGCGCCGTTTCGCCGGTGCCGCTGGCCTCGACGATCACGTCGCGCAGGGCGCGCAAGACTTCCGTCATGCCCTTGCCGGTAATGGCGGAAATCAGGAAGGGTTTTTGGCCGGATGCCTTTTCGAGCTCCTTCGCCTTTGCTTTCAGTTCCGTTTCATCAAGGATGTCGATCTGCGACAGAGCGACGATGACGGGCTTGTCGATCAGACCTCCGCCATAGGCTTCCAGTTCGGTCTTCACGGTCTTGTAGGATTTGCCGACATTTTCCTCCATCGAGGACACGAGGTGCAGCAGGACACGTGTGCGCTCCACGTGACCGAGGAACCGGTCGCCGATGCCCACACCTTCATGCGCGCCTTCGATCAGCCCGGGAATGTCAGCAAGAACGAATTCCCGGCCGTCGATGGTGGCGACACCGAGATTGGGGTGCAGCGTCGTAAATGGATAGTTGGCGATCTTCGGCCGCGCCCGGGTCACGGAGGCCAGGAATGTCGACTTGCCGGCATTGGGCAGGCCGACGAGACCGGCATCGGCAATCAGCTTCAGGCGCAGCCAGATGGTTTTCTCGTCACCTTCGAGGCCGGGATTTGCCCAGTTGGGCGCCTGATTGGTGGCGCTCTTGAAATGGGCGTTGCCGAAGCCGCCATTGCCGCCCTTGGCCAGACGGAAGCGCTGGCCTTCGCGGGTCAGGTCGGTGATCAGGGTTTCGTTGTCTTCCTCGAAGATCTGCGTGCCGACCGGCACTTTCAGCGTTACATCGGCGCCGTTGGCGCCGGTACGGTTGCGCCCCATGCCGTGAATGCCGGTCTGTGCCTTGAAGTGCTGCTGAAAGCGAAAATCGATCAGCGTGTTGAGACCGTTGACGGCCTCCACCCAAACATCGCCGCCACGACCGCCATCGCCGCCATCCGGTCCCCCGAATTCGACGAATTTTTCCCGTCGGAACGAGACAGCTCCGGCGCCGCCGTCGCCCGAGCGAATGTATACTTTTGTCTCGTCAAGGAATTTCATCTTTTTGCCGTCACTTGTCTGATAGTCGGTTTGCGGTTTGGATATCGCCCATGGGGGCCAAGGTCAAAGATTATCATGAAGTTCGTCAGCTATAACATCCAGTATGGTATCGGCCTCGACGGCCGTTTCGATCTGAACCGCATTGCCGAAAGTCTGGCCGGGGCCGATGTTGTTGCGCTCCAGGAGGTGACCCGCAACTCTCCCGAAAACGGCTATGTCGACATGGTCGACGCTTTGCAGGCCGTGTTTCCGGAATTCTTTCTGGCCTATGGCGCCGGTTGCGATGTTCTTCTCGAGGCACGGGTCGAAAACGGCCGTCAGCAGGAGCGCCGCTTCCAGTTCGGCAACATGATCCTGTCGCGCTGGCCGATCCTTGCATCCGCAACCTGCTTTTGCCGCGGACCCACAGTGTCGAACACATCAATCTGCAACGCAGCGCGCTCGAGACGGTGATCGATACGCCGGCCGGCGCGATGCGCGTCTATTCCGTTCACCTCGATCATGTTTCCCCCGACGAGCGTCTGGCGCAGATCGCCTTCCTGAAGGCCCGCGTCCTCAGTTTCGCTGACGAGGGTGGCGCATTGACAGGCGCGTCGGCCCGTGGCTTTCCGGATCTGCCGCAGCCGACGGATTTCATCGTCATGGGTGATTTCAACATGGAGCCCGAAACGCCGGAATATATCGCGATGCTCGGCCTTGATGACCGCTTTTACGGGCGCGCACTCAGGGCCAATCAGCCTGTCGACGTGCTGGCGCGTTTGGGACGCCTGATGCCCGGCTGCTACAGCTGGATCCAACCAGCACAGGGGCCGCAGAAAGCGCATCTCGATTACTGCTTCGTCAATCATCAGCTTTTTCTCCGGGTGCGGGACGCGTTTGTCGACGCGACGGCCACCGGGTCGGATCACTTTCCCGTCTGGCTCGAGATCGACTGATCACCCCGACCCTGATATGGCATCGGGGCGGCAGCCAGCCTGTCTTGCGCGCCGATGGTTTAGCGTCCGGTCGTCCCGGCGAGATCCCGTGCGTCGATGACCGTATCGATATGCGTGACCATGTGACCGCGGGCGACCGAAAATACGTCCCGGCAGCCGGTAATCGCGAAGCCCAGTTTCTGCTGCACACGCAATGAACCGGCATTGTCGCAGAACATGCCGGAATGGACCGGTGTTTCGGGCATGCGCTCAAAAAAAGCCCTGAGCGCAGCACCGGCCGCTTCCGTCATCAGTCCGCGGTTCCACCGGCTTCGGTTCAACCAATAGCCCAGATGCCACCGACCATGGCGAAGATCGATGCCGACTGCCCCGATATGACTGGCGTCGGTATCGCAGACCGCGAAACTCCAGCCGTTTCTCGCATCGGCGGCCTGGCTGCCCAGCCAATCGACGGCATCCTGGCGATGATAGGGTACAGGCACCCGTGCCAACATGCGTGACACCGAAAAATCGCAAAGCGATACGGCGATCGCATCGGCGTCCTGCGCTCGGTGAGGCCGCAGCAACAGGCGCGACGTGCGAATGACAGGACAGGGTCCGATCCCTTCGGCGACGATCCGCCTTTCCATCTGAACAGCGGTCATCGCATTTCCCCCCAGCTGCGCAGCGACATCCAGGTCTTGCGGTCGAGCCGGAACCATTCGACCGCTACCATGCCTCCCAGTGCCAGCGAACCGATCATGCCGGATCCCTGGAACTGAAAACCGCATTTGTGGATCACACGCCGCGACGCGATATTGGTGACACGGCATCGTGCATCGATCTGGTCTATGTCCCGCGTGCGGAACGCCATGTCGATCAGCGCATGCGCCGCCTCTGTAGCAAAGCCCTGATTCCAATAGGGTTCGCCCAGCCAGTAGCCGATCTCAAGCGTTGCAGGGTCTTCCTGCGGTTCCAGCGCACAGCATCCCAGAAACCTGCCGTTGTCCGCATTGGTCACGGCATAGACGCACTTGCCAATCACGCCGTCTTTCGAACGTCGCACGAAATCGGCGGCGTCTTTGACCGTATAGGGAAACGGCATGCGCGCGACCATGGTCGCGATATTCGCATTGTTGGCGAGATGGGCAAGGGCGTCGATGTCTTCTTCGTGGGGTGCGCGCAGAACCAGTCTTTGCGACAACAACACCGGGCAACTGCTCCTTGGCCGGTCGGGCCGTGGCCGCTCTTCGGGCGACCGTGACTGGTCGCTCCTCAACAATTCGCCTTGCATGTTCAGTCTCCTTCGTAAGGACAAGAAAAAGGGGAGGTGGGTGGCGCCCCATCTCCCCTTTTCTTTGACTGAACCTTTGACGTTCAACCGGGTCGATGAGACGCCGGTTGCATAACGCTTGCCGGCTTATTCTGCGGCTTCGGCTTTCGGCGCAACGGACACGTATACGCGGCCGTTGGCCTTCGTACGGTAATTCACGTTGCCGGCCGTCAGTGCGAAAATCGTGTGGTCCTTGCCGAGGCCGACATTGGCGCCCGGATGCCACTGCGTACCGCGCTGACGCACGATAATGTTGCCTGCGATGACGGTTTCGCCACCGAACTTCTTCACGCCGAGGCGCTTGGAATTGGAATCGCGACCGTTGCGCGACGAACCGCCAGCTTTTTTATGTGCCATGGGAGTTCTCCTTTAAACCTACGAAACCCGATTAAGCGACGATGTCGGTGATACGAACGACCGTGTGATGCTGGCGATGACCGCGAATCCGCTTGGAATTCTGGCGGCGACGCTTCTTGAAGGAAAGAACCTTCTTGCCACGGTTATGCTCAACGACTTCGGCCTTGACGAGGGCGCCGGCGACGAATGGTGCGCCGAACTTGGCATCGGCGCCAACGCCGATGACGAGGACTTCGTTGAATTCTACGGTTGCGCCAGCGTCTGCTTCCAGCTTTTCGATGGTGAGCACGTCGTTGGCGGCCACGCGGTACTGCTTACCGCCGGTCTTGATGACTGCGAACATTCTTTATCCTTTCATGTTCGTTCCGGCTCTCTTCTGAGGAAGGACCGTCTTTTTGTCAGTCGGGAAGGCAGGTTTCGAAGGTTTCCCCAACAGCCTGCCGGTGAAAGTCCGTGGGGAAAGTTTAAGGCTCAACCGCACAAACAAAGAGGCGAGGGAAGCGTTCCACGCCTGATTGCGTGCGGGGATACGCGAGAGTCAAATAACTGTCAAGGTAACCGTCTACAAAGAGTTTCCTCTGGCCTCTTGCCAGCCCCGTTTTTCGTCGCTATGAGACAGCCGCGCTGACCAACGCGTCATCATGCTCAAGCGGAGAGGTGGCTGAGTGGTCGAAAGCACCGCACTCGAAATGCGGCATACGGGCAACCGTATCGTGGGTTCGAATCCCACCCTCTCCGCCATTGCAGCAACCACTCCAAATCTTATAGTTCTTAAAGCCTGATGGAAGTCCGCTAAGGGACGTTCCCTAATTTCGCATTCCTCCTGCGCCCTCATAAGTAAATTGCCAAATCATATTTCTCTTGTCCCTCTAGTTGCTAGAGGTCGTAAGAGTGGTCCGAACATCAAAAGGACCCGCCATGACCACGACGTTTCACACCCGCTTTCGCATCGATGGAATGGATTGTGCGTCCTGCGCCTCTAAAATCGATAGCGCTGTCCGACGCATGCCCGGCGTCACCGACGTTTCCGTATCGGTCATGAAAGGGACGATGACGGTAGCGCATGATGGGCGTGATGGGCTGGCGATTGGGCAAAAGCTGGTTGGTCTTGGCTATGGCGCGGTTGAGATATCAGAAGACGCCAAACAGGCTGCGAACAAAGCTGCTTTGGAGAAGCAACCGCAGGTTACAGGCTCCGCATGCGTATCGGATGAAAGCCCCCTGCGAGACCCATCGCCGGGCGGTTGCCATGGAGAAAGTGGCCATCACCATCATGGCCATCGGCATGGCGACAGCCACGATCATCCTGTCGGAGGCGTATCGGGCGAGCGCCACCATGGTCATGACCATGCTTTCCTTGCAGGTCCGTGGTGGCGCGGTCGAAAGGGCCGGTTGACGCTGATTGCGGGGCTTGCACTCGTGCTGGCGTATGCCAGCGGGCAGTTCTTCCCTGCCATCTCCCCCTATGCCTTCATGCTGGCGATGGCCGTCGGGCTGGTGCCGATCGCGCGCAAGGCCATTGCGGCGGCGGGGTCGGGCGCGCCGTTTTCAATCGAAATGCTGATGACAATCGCGGCCGTTGGCGCCCTTTTACTGAATGCCGCAGAGGAAGCCGCCACCGTCGTCTTTCTCTTTCTCGTCGGCGAAATGCTGGAAAGCGTTGCCGGCCGTCGTGCACGCGACAGTATCCACTCCCTGGCCGCGCTCGTGCCGGCGACCGCCCTTATCCAGGATGCGAATGGCGTTCGGGTGGTCGCGGCTGAGACCGTCAGCGTTGGAGCCGTTATTCTTGTCAGGCCGGGCGATCGGATTTCGGCCGATGGCGTCATCGTGGCGGGCGAAAGCGCCGTTGACGAGGCGCCTGTCACGGGGGAGAGCGTGCCGGTCGCAAAGGCAGTCGGCGGCTCCGTCTTTGCCGGCACGGTCAATGGCGATGGCAATCTCCGCGTTCGGGTAACCGCTGCCGCCGCGGACAATACGATCGCCCGTGTCGTAAGGCTTGTCGAAGAGGCGCAGGAATCCAAGGCGCCCACCGAACGGTTCATCGACCGGTTCTCCCACTATTATACGCCATCTGTCGTGATCGTTGCAGCGCTGGTCGCAGTCCTTCCGCCGCTGTTTGCTGGCGGGGACTGGCAGATTTGGATATACAAGGCGCTTGCTGTCCTGTTGATCGGCTGCCCCTGCGCGCTGGTGATCTCGACGCCAGCCGCCATTGCCGCCGCCCTCTCGGCCGGTGCCCGCCGTGGCCTTTTGATGAAAGGCGGCGCCGTGCTCGAAAGGCTGGGCAAGCTCACCGCCGTGGCATTCGACAAGACCGGCACGCTGACGGTCGGCAGACCAATCGTGACGGATATCCTGCCTTGCGACCGGGGTGCGTACGATGTCCTGCTTTATGCAGCCTCGCTAGAGGCCGGTTCGAGCCACCCGCTTGCCCTTGCCATTCTTGCAAGAGCACAGGCCGAGGGGATCGAATTGTTGGCGACAAGGGGTGCGAAGGCCTTGGGCGGCCAAGGTGTGAGCGCCTTCGTCGACAGCTCGGAAGTCTTCCTTGGGTCGCCGAAGGCGGCGGCCGAACGCGCCGCTTTGCCGGCAGCGCTCAGCCAGGCGATTGCGGCTTTGAACGAGGAGGGCAAGATGGTCTCTGTTCTTGTCATCGGCGGCGCGATGGCAGGCGCGATTGCCATGCGCGACGAACCGCGCCCGGATGCCGGAGCGGGTCTGAAGGCCCTGCGCGATGCCGGCATCCGGACGATGATGTTGACCGGTGACAATGCACGCACGGCAGCGGCTGTCGGCACGCAGCTCGGCATCGCGGTTCGTGCCGAGCTGATGCCGCAGGACAAGCTGCGCATCGTCGAGACATTGAAAAAGCAGGGCTATGTTGTCGGAAAGGTCGGCGACGGCATTAATGATGCTCCCGCCCTTGGCGCCGCCGATATCGGCATTGCCATCGGTGGTGGCACCGATATTGCCCTCGAAACAGCCGATGCCGCCGTATTGCATGGCCGCATCGGAGACGTCGCTCTGATGATGGATCTGTCGAACCGCACGATGCGCAATATCTTTCAAAACCTCACGATCGCGCTTGGATTGAAGCTGACCTTTCTCGCCACCACCGTTCTGGGGGTAACCGGGTTGTGGCCAGCCATTCTGGCGGATACCGGCGCGACGGTGCTGGTCACGCTCAATGCCTTGCGTCTGCTGCGGCCGATCCGTTGAACGGGGACCTGCATCCCCGTTAGACGTGAGTTGCAGCGGCGGCTGCGTTCGGCTCGCAGATCGTCCGGGTGCCGGGCTAGTTGTGGTCTGTGGTGCACAGGTCATGGTTTGCGAGAGCCCGGATCACGTAGCAATCACCGACATGGTTGACGTGGCAATGCGTCGTGATCCGCTCGAGTTCCGCCTCCAGTTTCTTCAAACGAGCAATCTTTTCACGTACCTCGCTCAGCTGCTCGGCAGCGATGCGGTCGGCTTGGGCACATGGTTTTTCGGGATGCTGGCTGAGCTCGATGAGTTCCCGGATCGACTCGATCTTCAGGCCCAGATCGCGCGCATGCCGGATGAACGAAAGACGCTCGCGCTCCGCTCTCGAATAGCGCCGCTGGTTGCCCTCCGACCGCTCGCTATGAGATAGCAGACCCATTTGCTCGTAATAGCGAATGGTCGGGACCTTGACGCCCGTCGCTCTCGATAAATCGCCAATCGTCAACATCTGCAATCGTCCTTTCGGCAACTGGGCCCACATGGCGGCGGGCCAGATCCTTCGCCCGGATCAGGAGCTAATCGCCTGTACTGAAATATAGGTGCGTCGGCGCTGGTGAAACACTGTCAGACGTTCATTCCCTGTAAAAAATGCGCAAGCGTCACTGTTGTCCGCCTGCCCGGTCAAACGCTTCAGATACGTACTGCCGATCTCACTCCCGAGGATCGTGAAATCGCCACCAGCCAACGCTCATGCGCGCAGCGCTGCCATGCCCGTCGCTGCCGCTTTAGCCGTTGTAGATTTTGGGCCGCAGGTGGTCGGCGTGAAAAAAAGGAAGGCCGGATACTGACGCCCCCGGCCGGATCCGCTCTGCAAGCGTGCCCTGCGGCACCACTTCCAGCGCGCTTTCGCCGTCCAGGTCAGAGACGTGTCTTCTCCGACTGACCGCCGCCATGCCTGCGAGCTAGAAGTGGCACGGCGGGGCGGGTGATGACCTGCGGAAATCCGCCTGCAGGGCCTGCCGTAAGGCCCCATTTGTGTTAAATGGTCGGCCATGAACGCGCTTTCCGATGTCGCTCCAATCTATAATCCGCCGCTTGAACCGTGTCTGTCGCTTCTGCATCGGGACGCGGATTTTCTCGTCTTCGACAAGCCGTCCGGACTTCTTTCCGTGCCTGGCCGTCATCCGTCGCTGTCGGACAGCCTGTTGACGCGGGCGCAAAAGAAATATCCGACGGCGCTGATCATTCACCGGCTGGACAAGGATACATCCGGCGTTGTCCTGATGTCGCGCAACCGCAAGGCTCATGCCTTCGTCGCGGCCCAGTTCGAGGCCCGTACCACCAAGAAATCCTATATCGCCGAGGTTTGGGGCCGGATCGAAGGTGAAGAAGGCTTGATCGACTTGCCGCTGGCGATTGATCCGGACAACAAGCCGAGGCACCGCGTGGACACCGATCACGGCAAGCCCGCGCAGACACGTTGGCAGGTCATCGGCTACGGCGAACATACCACCCGTCTGCGCCTGTTTCCGCTGACCGGTCGAACCCATCAGTTGCGCGTCCACATGAAGGCGGTTGGCCACGTCATCCTCGGTGACGAATTTTATGCCCATGGCGCGGCATTGGCGGCGGCGGACCGTCTGCTCCTGCACGCGGAACACTTGAGCTTCGTCCGCCCCGATGGTTCGTCTGCAAGCTTTACCGCTCCCGTTCCCTTCTAGGCACCCGACATGGCGCAGAAACTCGACACATCGTCCCTGATCGTGGATTTTGTCGGCGGTCCCGTTGGCCACCGGTTCCGATCCGGCGAAGGAAGAGGGCAACCGCTGGCAAGAGCCGCCGGGTTTTCGGCCGGTGTCACCCCGGATATCGTGGATGCGACCGCAGGTCTTGGCCGCGACGCGTTTTTCCTCGCGGCGCTCGGCGCTCACGTTACCCTCATCGAACGCTCGCCAGCCATGCATGCGCTGCTGGCCGAAGGGTTGGAGCGGGCGCACGCAGCGGGAGGACGGCATGCCGAGACGGTCGACCGCATGACGCTGATCCACGGTGATTCATGCAGCCTGCTTCCCGGCCTCAATCCCCAGGTCGTCCTGATCGATCCGATGCATCCGCCGCGCGACAAGAGCGCGTTGGTGAAGAAGGAAATGCGGATCATCCGCGACCTGGTGGGAACTGATCCGGATTCCGCCAAACTTCTGAATATCGCGCTCGAAACCGCACAACACCGCGTGGTGCTGAAATGGCCGCTGCGCGCAGAGCCGATACCGGGTGTCCGGAAACCTTCGCACCAGATTCTCGGCAAAAGCACCCGGTATGATGTCTTCGTCAATAGGCGGATCGGAGCGGCGTCACTTTAGCCGGCCGACGAGCCGGCCTGCCGGATAGCCTTTGGCTGGCGATCACTCCGTCAGCACGCAATCCGCCTGCCGGCTTTGTTCCCGCACGAGAGCTCCATTCTTCAGGTCGTTGCCCTCGGTCTTTTCGCGCGCCGCATGTTCGGGCAAGCCCAGATCCAGCCATCGGCGCATCAGTCTTGCCTCCAGCACGGCAACTGGCGGCGAGATCAGGATCGAATAGTCGAAACGGTTCGCCAGCGCTGACCAGGGAGGCCGGTCGAGGAGGAGGTAATTGCCTTCCACCAGAACGAAACGGGTCGACCGGGCGACGATACGGGCAGCCGCGATGGCAATTTCCCGGGATCTGTCGAAAACGGGGACAAGCACATCGTCATCCGCGCGTCTGACGGCGCGGACGATATCGAGGAAGCCACGCAGGTCGAACGTTTCCGGTGCGCCCTTGCGTGACAGAAGACCTTTTTCACGCAAGATGCCGTCATCCATGTGAAATCCGTCCATCGGCAGCACTGCAGCGCTTTCGCCTGTCGCTCTCAAGGCGGTGGCGAGGTCGTCAGCCAGCGTCGATTTGCCGGCACCAGGCGGTCCGGCAATCGCCACCATGAAGCGTTGCCTGTCGCCCGCGCGATCGAGCAGTGCGCGGGCGATATCGTCGGTGGTCATGGTCATGCGGCCATGGGCTCGGGTGCCTTGGCGCCGGTCATGAAGGCGACGGCATCCGACATCGTATAGTCTTTCGGATCGATGACGGTGAGCCGTTTGCCCAGCCGATGGATATGGATGCGGTCGGCTATTTCAAAAACATGCGGCATGTTGTGGGAGATCAGAACGATCGGGATGCCACGCGCGCGCACGTCGAGAATGAGTTCGAGCACGCGTCGGCTTTCCTTGACGCCGAGCGCGGCCGTGGGCTCATCAAGGATTATAACCTTCGAACCGAACGCTGCCGCGCGCGCCACCGCGACGCCCTGGCGCTGACCGCCCGAAAGCGTTTCCACCGCCTGGTTGATGTTCTGAATGGTCATTAGGCCAAGCTCGGAGAGCTTTTCACGCGCCATCCTTTCCATGGCGGCATGATCGAGCTTGCGTAGAACCTTTCCCATGAAGCCGGGTTTGCGGATTTCACGGCCCAGAAACATGTTGTCTGCGATCGAAAGGGCGGGCGACAGTGCCAGGTTCTGGTAGACGGTTTCGATGCCGGCCTTGCGGGCATCGATCGGGGAGGCGAAATGCATAAGTTCGCCATCCATGCGGATTTCGCCTTCGTCGGGCCGGATGGCCCCGGAGATCGCCTTGATCAGCGAGGATTTTCCAGCGCCATTGTCGCCGATCACGGCGAGAATTTCGCCGGGATAGAGATCGAAATCGGCATTGTCGATGGCGGTGACACGGCCATAGCGCTTGACGAGGTTGCGGCCCGTGAGAATCGGTTTGCGAGTATCGGTCATCAGCGTGAGGCCTTTCTGATCCATTGGTCTGCCGCAACGGCGACGATGATGAGGACACCGATCAGGAGATAGGTCCATTGCACGTCGGTGCCGAGCAGGCGCAGGCCGAGCGAGAAGACGCCGACGATCAGTGCGCCGAACATCATGCCCAAGATGGAGCCTCGGCCCCCGAACAGCGAGATGCCGCCGATCACCACGGCGGTGATCGATTCGATATTCGCGAACTGGCCGGCCGTCGGTGAGACAGAACCAATACGGCCGATCAACGCCCAGCCGGCCAGCGCGCAGATGACGCCGGAGATGACATAGACGGAGATCAGCATGCGCTGCACGTTGACGCCGGACAGGTCGGCCGCTTCGGGATCGTCGCCGACAGCGTAGAGATGCCGGCCCCAGGCCGTGTGGTTGAGTACATACCACAGCAGCGCCACAAGCAGGATCATGGCAATCACGCCATAGGTGAAGACGGCACCGCCGAGCCTGAAAGTTTCGCCGAAGAACTGCAGGATCGGCGCATTGACCTCGATTTCCTGGGCGCGGATGGTTTCGTTCGCCGAATAAAGGAAGTTGCTGGCAAGCACGATCTGCCACATGCCGAGCGTGACGATGAAAGGCGGCAGTTTCACCTTGGCGATCAGTACGCCATTGATGAAGCCGCAGAGCGCGCCGGTGATGAAGCCGCAGAGAATGGCGAGTTCGGGCGGCAGGCCGTAGCGGAAACTGAACTGGCCCATCACAACCGAGGACAGAACCATGATGGCGCCGACCGAAAGATCGATGCCGGCGGTCATGATCACCAGCGACTGGGCGGCGCCGACAATGCCGGTGATTGCCACTTGCTGCAGGATCAGCGTCAGCGAGAAGGCGGAGAAAAATTTGCTGCCGAGCGTCAGACCGAACAAGAAGAGTGAAACCACCAGCACGATCAGCGAAACAGCGGAGGGATTGGAATGCAGGAAGTGACGCAATTTGTGAAGGGCGGACGGCTTGTCGTGATCGAAGGATGCTACGTCCTTCGAACTGTCCGTCAGCACTTTTTCATAGTCGTGATGCGGTGCGCCGGCCACTGGCTCGCTCATATAATCCTCCCGCTGTATCGTATGCCCCGTTGAGGCAGGGTGCCGCGGCGGGCCGGCGGCTTGCACGACCGACCCGCGAATATCGCCTAGAGGCTCAGCCCCAGCATTTCCCGAGGCCTTCCTTGGTGTCGATCGACTGGATCGACGGAACGGGCTTGTCGGTGACCAGCGTCACGCCGGTGTCGAAGAAGTTCTTACCCTCGGTCGGCTTCGGCTTTTCGCCGCTGTCGGCAAATTTCTTGATCGCCTCGATACCGAGCGCTGCCATCTGCAAGGGGTACTGCTGCGAGGTAGCGCCGATGGCGCCATCGGCAACGTTCTTGACGCCCGGGCAACCGCCATCGATGGACACGATCAGCACGTCCTTTTCGCGACCGACCGATTTCAGCGCCTCGTAGGCGCCGGCAGCTGCCGGTTCGTTGATCGTATGAACGACGTTGATGGTCGGGTCCTTCTGGAGAAGGTTTTCCATGGCCGTGCGGCCGCCCTCCTCGTTTCCGTTGGTGATATCGTGACCGACGATGCGGGCATCGTCCTCATCGCCGATCCTGTTCGGGTCCTTGGGGTCGATGCCGAAACCGATCATGAAACCCTGGTCACGCAGAATATCGACGGAAGGCTGCGATGGCGTAAGGTCGAGGAAGGCCACCTTGGCGTCCTTGGCGGCATCACCCAGCGTATCCTTGGCCCACTGGCCGATCAGCTTGCCAGCCAGAAGATTGTCGGTGGCAAATGTCATGTCGGCGGCGTCGATCGGCTCCAGCGGCGTATCGAGCGCGATGACCAGCAGGCCGGCGTCGCGAGCCTTCTTCAGGTTCGGAACGATGCCCTTGGTATCGGAAGCGGTGATCAGGATGCCCTTGGCGCCATCGGCGATGCAGGTCTCGATCGCGGCGACCTGGCTTTCGCTATCGCCGTCAATCTTGCCGGCATAGGATTTGAGCGTGACGCCTAACTCCTTGGCCTTGGCGGTTGCGCCTTCCTTCATCTTGACGAAGAAGGGGTTGGTATCGGTCTTGGTGATCAGGCACGCAGAAACGTCGGCAGCCTGTGCGGGTGCTGCAAACACGACACTGAGCGCCAGCGCCCCGAATGACAGGGACAATACGGATTTTCTCATGCTCTCCTCCCAGAGACGAAGTCCGCGTCGCGGACGGGTTCGGTTTGAATGCAGGCCGGATCGAGTCCAGACGCCTCCTCCAGACATCCTGCATTCTCGCCGATCATCATCGCCAAACAACGACAGCTGTCAATAATTAATTCCGATTGAATTATTTATTCGATGCGGCCATTCTATGGGTCTTGGAATCTGATGAACTGAGGGAGCTGGATGACGACCGCCGATGGCCCGCTTGCCGGGTCCAATCCCACTGCTGGGTTTTCCGGTGGTTCCAACCAGATGCGGGTGCGCGCCTATAACGAGCGGCTTGTGCTGTCGCTGGTGCGGCTGCATGGGGCACTGTCTAAGGCGGATATTACCCGGCTCAGCGGCCTATCGGCCCAGACGGCTTCGGTCATCATGCGCGCGCTTGAAAAAGATGGGATGCTTTTGCGTGGACAGCCTTTGCGGGGCCGTGTCGGCCAACCGTCGGTGCCAATGCGGCTTAATCCAGATGCGGTCCTGTCCTTTGGAGTGAAGATCGGGCGCCGCAGTGCCGATCTGGTGCTGATGGATTTCGTCGGCAATATCCGCAAGCGCTATCACCAGGCTTACGCCTATCCGCAGCCCCACGAGATTTTGCAGATCATTACAAACGGGCTTGCCGATATCGAGGCGCAGATGAGCGCGCAGGAGCAGGCGAGGATCGCCGGTATTGGCATCGCCGCCCCGTTCGAACTGTGGAACTGGGCCGACGAGATCGGTGCCCCGGAAGGCGCAATGGAAATCTGGCACGGCGTCGATCTGCAAGCCGAAGTGGCGGCGCGTGTGGCGCATCCAGTCTATCTGCAGAACGATGCGACCAGCGCCTGCGGTGCCGAACTGGTGTTCGGTGTCGGCCCGACCTATCCGGATTTCATCTATCTGTTCATCGGGTCCTTCATCGGCGGCGGGCTGGTTCTCAATTCCAGCATTTTTTCCGGCCGAACCGGCACGGCCGGCGCAGTGGGCCCGCTGCCGGTGCGCGGCGAAGATGGTGCGAACCGGCAGCTTCTGGATATCGCCTCGATCTTCGTGCTGGAAAACATGCTGCGCGCGCGAGGCATCGATCCGCAGCCGCTATGGTATTCTGCCGATGAATGGGTCGATTTCGGCGAACCGCTGGAACTTTGGATCCAGGCAACCGCCGCCGCTCTGGCGCAGGCCATCGTCGCTGCAGCCTCTATCATCGATTTCGGCGCCGCTGTCATCGACGGCGGTTTCCCGGACTGGGTGAGAATGCGCATCGTTGCTGCAACACGAGATGCGGTCGCTCGGCTCGATCTGCGCGGCGTCCTCATTCCTGATATCATCGAAGGCAAGGTCGGGTCTCAGGCACGCGCCATCGGAGGTGCCAGCCTGCCCATTTTCGCCCGCTACCTTACAGACCAATCCGTTCTGCTGAAGAATGTCGGCGCAGTCTAAGGCTTTCAATTTGCCGGTCGCCGTTGCAGGCTGTTGCCGTTGACGGCCGCAGGCGCGTCACGCCGCGGGTCCATGACCCGACCAAGAGACATGGGGAAAAAATAATGAACGACATGACCGCGTCGCCTGCTTTCAATCCAGCCGTCAAGCAACTGGCGCCGCCGCCTATTCCCGCGGTTCAGGCCGCTCTCAAATCCTATGATGGCGGGGCCGGGCCGGTCATCGATCTGTCGCAGGCCGTTCCCGGCTACGCGCCGCATGCCGATCTTGTGCGCTGGCTGGGTGAAACAGCCGGGCGCGCCGATCTTTATGGATATGGTCCGATCGAGGGTGAGGACGTCTTGCGAACGGCATTGGCCTCCGATCTCCAAGCAGCATATGGCGCCGAACTCCGTGCGGCTGAAGTGCAAATCACCGCTGGCGCAAACCAGGCATTCTTTGCCGTCGCCCTGGCGCTGCTGCGACCGGGTGACGAGGTCATCCTGATCCGTCCCTACTATTTCAACCACGAAATGACGCTGCGCATGCTGGGTGTCGACGTGAAGATCGTCGATGCCGATCCTCAAGCCGGCTTCGTTCCCTCGCTTGCCACTGTCGAAGCCTCCATCAGCGCGCGCACGCGCGCCGTCTTTGTCGTCACGCCCAACAATCCCACGGGAGCCGTCTATCCGACCGCATTCCTCGACGCGCTTTATGATTGCTGTCATTCGCGCGGCGTCTTCGTCATCGCTGACGAAACCTATCGCGATTTCCTGCCGGCCGGTTTCGGCGCGCCGCATGCTCTTTTTTCCAAGCCCAACTGGCACGACAGCTTCATTCACCTCTACAGCTTCTCGAAAGTATTCTGCATCCCCGGTCACAGACTGGGGGCGATCGTCTGCGGGCCGAAGGTCATGGAGCAGTTGCAGAAGGTGATGGATAATCTGCAGATTTGCGCGCCGCGTCCGGCGCAGTACGCGGTGGCAAAGGCCCTTGAAACCTTGAGCGCATGGCGACGAGCGAACACCTCGATCATCGACGAACGGCGACAGGCGTTTCATCAGGCCATAGATCGCCGCGCAGGATGGTCGATTGTGTCGATCGGCGCCTATTTCGCCTATCTGCGCCATCCCTTCCCCGGTCGCGAGGCCACCGGCGTGACGCAGTGGATGGCTGCGGAATTCGGCATCCTCATGCTGCCCGGTACGTGTTTCGGCGATAACCAGCAGGATTTCGTTCGGGCTGCTTTCGCCAATGTCGGTGTCGATGCCATCCGCGCTCTGGAGACACGCCTGCCGCTCGCGCGCGGATGACGGAGGCTTATCCTGGCTGATCCTGTTGCTGCAGCCAGGTTTCAAGCGCGGCGATGATCGCCAGCCTCAAGCTGGCCTTTTTGGCAAGGGCGCGGGTGAGCGACCGGCTATCGAGGGGGAAGCCGATTTCGGCCATGACGTCGGCAGGCAGCAGTTTGCGTCGTGTCATGATGGCTTCGATCCGCCGGATCGTTTGCGGCAGGAGGTAGCGGCCATTGGCGATCAGTGGTCCGTGGCCTTCCGCCATCGCGACGGCGGTGTCGCTCGAAGCGGCGCGCACCCCGATCTTCGTCAGAAACTGCTCGCGTTGCCGTGCATCCGCCTTGCCCCATGTCTTGAGCAGTTTGTCGAGCGGGTCGGGCTTGTGCGCCAGTCCGGCCCTCACCAGCGCCTTCTTCAAAGAAGGGATGCGGCCGCATATCAGATCCGCATGGATGCCGGGAAAATCGGATTTCAATCTCTCCAAGGCTCTCGACTGGCGTTTGCGCGTCTTCGGCATAGATGCTCCATCGGTTCTGGCGCCTTGTGCTTTTTCTCGTCCGCAATCGCGCGCGTCTATCCGTTAAAGGTCCCGCCGGCCGGATGCCACCGCAAATCCATGTGTCTGGTCGGCAGGCGTCAACGCTTCCTTAACGTTTCAGCGCTTATGGCCGAATCTACGGCCCGCATGAGGCGGGATCAAAAGGAAGGATTCCTTGCCATGCTCACACGCGTGATCGTGTCGGCAAGTCTTGCGATATTTGTCGCCAGCCAGGCGCCGGCAATGCTGGACGCCGGTGCGAATGCCAATCCAAGTACCACCTCACGTGCCAGGCACCCGGAATGGACCGAGGCCAATGCCGCGCCGTCCGGAAACCAGATCCCGTCGATCTTGCGAAAAGAGGCCGGACGCGTTACTGTGAAGGCAAGCGCAGAGGGCCATTTCACAGGCCTGTTCTCGACCAATGGCCACACACTGACGGGCATCATCGACACCGGTGCAACCTTCGTGGCACTCGGTGAGGCCGTTGCGCGAAACCTTGGGGTTGATGCGCAAGACATTCGTTACGACCACACCGTCGCGACCGCCGCCGGCGATATCAAAGCCGCGCGCGTGACCCTGCCAAGCCTTACGGTCGGTAACATTTCGCTCAAGAATGTCGAGGCGCTCGTCATCGGCAATGATGCCTTGCCTGACATACTGATCGGCATGAGTTTTCTTGGCCGCCTATCCTCCTATGCAGTGGAAGGAAATACGATGAAACTCGTGCAATAAATCGCTGCCGAAAGATCGCCGAGGGGCTATCTCAGCAATTCTTGGATTAGCGTTAACGACTGGTTAACAAATTGTTTTCTAAAACGCTAATATTGTCGGGGGCGGGTGCGCGAATCAGTCGTCAGCCCGCTGCACGGAACCGAACCTTTTGATTGCGGCTGCTTTATGAAATCGATTGCAACGACGATTATGTTGACCGTGACCCTTACGGGGTGCAGTTCCACCGCAGGGGTTACGCGGTTTCAGGCAACGCGTGCGGTATCTTCCACCGAGGCGCTGATTTTTCCACCGCCCGGAGGCCCAGCCGTTGCAGCGGTGGTGGAGCGGCGCTACCGCAACGGGATCGAGCAGGATATCGCGCTGCGCACGCAGTCTTCCGTGCCCGGTCAGAATTCGATCAAGGTGCGGTTCATCGGTCCCGCCATCGAGGGGACGAATACCGACAAGACCCTGTCATCGGCCCGGCTGACAGAGGCAACCATCGCACGGGAAATGCGCAGCGAAATACCGGGCATCGCCATGGCGCGAAATGGCAGCTATCTGCAAAACAATTACGGCGCTTTCAGCTATGCCACAGGCCAGAGCCGAAATGGCGATACCTGCGTCTATGGCTGGCAGCAGATCCGTTCCAGCGCGGATGCCCGCAATACGTTTCACCATCTCGGCGTCATTCAGATGCGGCTGCGACTCTGCGATGCGGAGCGGTCCCAAGAAGCGCTGCTTGCGACAATGTACGGCTACACGATCAACGGTTCCTTCACCGGCTGGCAGTGGAACCCGTATGGCCGGCCCGACAGCGCTGATCCGAACCTCGGTCGGCCGGGTCATCCCATCTACCCTGCCGCCGCCGCGATCGACCATTATGCCGCACCGCTCGGCTACGAGCCGCAACCCGCTATGCGCCGCGTTGCCGTGAGCGCGCCCGCACGGCCGCGTCCGACCCCTGCCCCGCAGCCCGCCCGTAACGCTCCGCCAGCGGCATCGATCACGCCGACCGGGCCGTTGGTGCCGACGCCGCCGGTTGGACAGGGCACGGCCGGCAGCGCTGCCGCAACCGGATACCCCTCGGCGCCGACTGCAAATGCCATACGTGTGCCGGGTCCAGATTGTGCCGCCGGCGGCAATGGTCGCTGCCCATGAACCGAAACGCTTAAACGACCGATGAACAAACCGGATCGGATTGAAGTTGCGCCAGACCGGCGCAGGGAGTTTTGAAATGCCCTTTCATAAGATCCGCAGTGTCGTCGTCTGGATCATCGTCGTCCTTGCTGTCATTGCCCTCATCACCCTGCCGGTCAACCTGCAGACACAGCTGATTGCCAGCATCTGCGCGCTTGCGGTCATGGCCATTATCAAGATCCTCAAGGGCGAGGGTACGTGGCGCCTGATCGCGCTCGCCTTCGGAACAGCCATCGTCCTGCGCTATGTTTATTGGCGGACGACCAGCACGCTGCCGCCGGTCAACCAGCTGGAAAATTTCATTCCGGGTTTCCTGCTCTATCTCGCCGAGATGTATAACGTGATGATGCTGGGCTTGAGCCTGTTCGTCGTCGCCACACCCTTGCCGCCGCGGCCGTCGCGCGCTGCCAAACTCGAAGTCTTTCCGCATGTCGACGTTTTCGTGCCCTCCTATAACGAGGATGCGACGCTGCTTGCCAATACCCTGGCGGCTGCGAGCAGCATGGATTATCCGGCCGACAAGCTGCACATCTGGTTGCTGGACGACGGCGGCACGCTGCAGAAGCGCAATTCGCCGAAACTTCTTGAAGCCCAGGAGGCGATGGCTCGCCATACCGAACTCAAGCAGCTTTGCGATGACCTCGGCGTTCACTATCTGACGCGTGAACGCAACGAACACGCCAAGGCCGGCAATCTTAACAACGGCATGCGCCATTCCAGCGGTGAACTGATCGCCGTCTTCGACGCCGATCACGCGCCAGCGCGTGACTTTCTGCTGGAAACGGTGGGCTATTTCGAGGAGCACGAGAAACTGTTCCTCGTCCAGACCCCGCATTTCTTCATCAACCCGGATCCGCTCGAGCGCAATCTGCGCACCTTCGACAAGATGCCGAGCGAAAACGAGATGTTCTACGGCATCATCCAGCGCGGGCTCGACAAGTGGGATGCCGCCTTCTTTTGCGGCTCGGCAGCCGTCCTCAGCCGAAAGGCGCTGGAAACCACCAACGGTTTCAGCGGTGTCAGCATTACCGAGGACTGTGAAACGGCGCTCGAACTGCATAGTACCGGCTGGCACAGCATCTATGTCGACAAGCCGCTGATCGCCGGCCTGCAGCCGGCGACATTCGCGAGCTTCATCGGCCAGCGTTCGCGCTGGGCGCAGGGAATGATGCAGATCCTGCGCTTCCGTTTCCCGCCGCTCAAGCGGGGCCTGTCGGTGGCGCAGCGCTTCTGCTACATGTCGTCGACGCTGTTCTGGCTATTCCCGTTCCCGCGCACGGTCTTCCTGTTCGCGCCGCTCTTCTATCTCTTCTTCGATCTGGAGATCTTTACGGCATCCGGCGGCGAGTTCCTCGCCTATACGCTCGCCTATATGTTCGTGAACCTGATGATGCAGAACTACCTCTACGGTTCGTTCCGTTGGCCGTGGATTTCCGAACTCTACGAATATGTGCAGACCGTGCATCTGCTGCCGGCCGTCGTTTCCGTCATGCTCAACCCACGCAAGCCGACCTTCAAGGTCACGGCCAAGGATGAATCCATCGCGACCAGCAGGCTGTCGGAAATCAGCCGACCCTTTTTCGTGATCTTCGCGGTCCAGGTCATCGCGCTCGCGATCACTATCTACAAGATTTATGCCGAACCCTACAAAGCAGATGTCACACTGGTCGTCGGCGGCTGGAACATCATCAACCTGCTGATGGCCGGATGTGCGCTGGGCGTGGTGTCGGAACGGGGCGAACCGGCGGCGTCGCGGCGCGTACGCATCAACCGGCGGTGCGAATTTCGCGTCAATGACGACTGGTACGCTGCTTCGATCGAGGATGTGTCCGTTCACGGTGCGCGCATCAACGTCTTCAATCGCCGTGCATCCGGCATGACCAAGGGCGCCATGGGCGAAGTCCGCTTCGAGCCCCACAGCGGCGGCGAAAGGGTCAGCCTGCCCGTCGTCGTGCGCAATGCGCAGGCGACGGGCGACATCACTACCGTCGGCTGCCAGTATGTCCCCAAATCGGCGCAGGACCATCGGATGATTGCCGATCTGATTTTTGCCAATTCCTCGCAATGGTCGCAGTTCCAGCAGTCGCGGCGCTACAATCCAGGCATCATTCGCGGTACGATCTGGTTCATTGCATTGGCGTTCTACCAGACTAGCCGCGGTCTGGTTTATTTCTTCCGCAGCAGCCGCTCCGCGCCGCCGGAGGATGCGGCGGTGGGGAATGCGAAGGAGGCAAAAAGCTGATGCCCAAGTCCTGCCTGGCTGCCACCCTGTCTCTCCTTGCTGCCACCTGCGCCTTCGCCCAGCCGGCAGCTTTCGACATGTCGGGTGACCGACCCGCTGCAAGTCCGGCGGCACAGCCCCCGGCCCGCCCCGCTCCAGGTAGCGCCGTCCCGACACGACCTCAGGCGGATCCCGCCGCGCCTGCGCCCGCAGGTCCGGCCATGCCCAACGCCCCGGCCTTGCCGCAGCAAGCCCCGGCACCCCAGATGCCGGCCCAGGCGGCGCCTCAGGCTGTGCCGCAATCGGCTCCAGGTCAGCGGCCGGGTCAGCAGAGCCAGCCAGGCATGCAGGCGCCGCCCAGCCGGGTTGCGCCTTCTGGCCAGTCTGCCGCCCTGGGGTTCAGGCGATACATTGTTCCAGCGCCGCAGATGACCCTGCAGGGAGAACACGACAGTCACGCCTGGTCGATCTATGTAACCCCCGAACAGGCCGCAAGCCCGGCCCGCTTCAACCTCGGTTACCAGAATGCCGTGGTGATCGCGCCGGAGGCGTCGCAGATCAGCATTCTGGTCAATAACCGCGTGATCGGACAGCAACAGATCGCCGCCTCTGAAAAACCGCTGCAGATCTCCTTTGCAGTGCCCCCGGGCCTGCTGCAGCAGGGCGTGAACACCATCAGTCTGCGCGCCGAACAGCGCCATCGCACGGATTGTTCGATCGCCTCCACCTACGAGCTGTGGTCGAATATCGATCCGGCCCGCACCTATCTCGATTTCAACAGCCCGCTGGCGAGGCGCCTGTCCAGCACCGATGCCATCCGCGCCGTCGGTGTGGACGAGGCCGGTATGACGACCTTCAACATGGTGGTGCCGTCGCTCGATCAGCCGGGGACACTGAAGCCGATCCTGCGCCTGACACAGGGCCTTGCCATTCTCAGCGGCATGCCGAGTCAGAGGTTCGATTTCCAGACCGACCGCCTTGCGGCATCGGCATCCGGAAAGCTCACGGTGCTGATCGGCACCGCGGCCGAACTGCAGCCGGTGTTTGCGGATCTGCCGTCATCTGCGACCAGCGCACCGGTCGCAACATTCGTCGATGACCGCCGCAGCGGCCAGCCTTTCCTCGTCATTAGCGGCCCGAACTGGCAGTCGATCTCCACCGCGATCGAGTCGGTCGTTTCCCCGGTTGACCGGCCGCTCGACGTGCTGCGCAACGTGCTGTCCACGCAGCGCTGGTCGGCGCCGGATGCGCCGATGCTGTTTTCCGATGCGCGGCTGAGCTTCGCACAGCTTGGCATGGAAACACTGGAATTTTCGGGCCGTCGCCTGCGCACCGGGTTCCAGATTGGCGTACCCGCAGATTTCTATGCCCAAGGCTACGGCGAGGCGACAATCCTGCTGGATGCCGCCTATTCGCAAGCGGTCCTGCCGGGCAGCCAGGTCAATGTCTATGTCAACGGCAACATCGCCTCCACCGTACCGATCACGACGGAAGGCGGCGGCATCTTGAGACATCTGCCCATCCGGGTCACCATGCGGCATTTCAAGGCTGGTACGAATACGGTAGAACTGGAAACGGCACTGCGCACGCAGGAGGACGAGGCCTGTGCGCCTGGTGCGTCGGCCTCGACAGCGCCGCGCTTTGCGCTATTCGACACTTCGGAGTTCCATATGCCGGATTTCGCCCGTATCGGCCAGCGACCGGACCTGTCGGCCCTTCAGGGTACCGGTTATCCCTATGGCCGGGAGACAGCCACGACGCCGCTGTTCATGGACCGTGTCGATCGTGATACGCTGTCGGCGGCCGCAACGGTTCTGTCGCGCATCGCGCTGGCCGCCGGACGGCCGTTACCGATCGAACCCGTTGCTTCGGCCAATGCCGTCGGTGATCGCGATGCCCTCTTCATCGGCTCGATCACGCAAATGCCGGCCCCCGTGCTCGCGCAGGCTCATGTCGCTGCCGCAAGTCAGTCATCCTGGCGTCCGTCCGCCGGGCCGACCACCGAAAACGTCGTGACACAGGACGTGTTCGACGCGTGGCGCAACCGCGTCAGCGGCGCCAACTGGAGCGGCCAGATCTCCGCCTTTCAGGAGTGGATGCAGCGCAATTTCGATATCTCGCTGACCTCGTTCCGGCTGCTGCCGGGCAAGGTCGAACCTTTCGCACCCTCCAATGCCGCGACGTTCATGATCGCTCAGGGTGTGAGCACGGAAGGTCATGGCACCTGGACCGTGGTGACGGCGCCCTCTGCCGGCGATCTCGCCGAGGGCGCACGCGTCATGACCACGCAGGATCGCTGGCCGCTGGTTACCGGACGCATCACCACCTACTCGTCGCGAACGGACCGGGTGGAAAACGTCGCGGTCGAAGGCTTTTCCTTTGTCGCTCCGACCAGCAATTCGATCTGGAACTATCGCCTGATCGCAGCCAACTGGCTATCCACCAATGTGCTTTATTTCGCAGCCCTTTTCGCTGCCGTGACATTCCTGATCGGCGTCACCACGGCGGCGCTGCTGTCCAATCTGGGGAGACGGAAATGAGGCGGGGACCGACACTGCTGAGCTGCGCGTCGGCTCTCCTGGCAGGCGCGATCGTCCTCGTTTCGGGACTGTCGCATCCCGCGCGTGCGGGAGGCGTTCCGGCCGCGCAGTGGCAGGCCTACAAGCAAAAGTTCCTCGACGGTAGCGGTCGCATCATCGACAACGGCAACGGCAATATCAGCCATAGCGAGGGCCAGGGCTATGGGCTGATTCTCGCCTATCTGGCCAATGAAGAGGCCGATTTCGATCAGATCTGGTCCTTCACCCGGACCGAACTCCTGCTTCGCGACGATGGCCTTGCGGTCTGGAAATGGGACCCCAACGCCAAACCGCATGTGGTCGACACCAATAATGCCTCGGACGGTGACCTGCTGATCGCCTATGGCCTTGCCCTTGGCGGCGCCGCCTGGAACAGGGCGGATTATACAGCGGCGGCAAGAGCAATCGCCCGCGCATTGCTGAAAAGCGCTGTCGTCGAGAAGGATGGGCACACGGTGCTTTTGCCGGGACTCGAAGGATTTGGCGAAAACGAAAGGGCGGATGGACCGGTCATCAATCCATCCTACTGGGTCTACGAGGCGCTGCCGATCATGAACATGCTGGCGCCGTCCGATCGCTGGCAAAAACTGTCGGACGACGGCAAGGCGCTATTGGGCGCCATGCGATTCGGTCCGCGCAAATTGCCGGCCGACTGGGTTAGCATTGCGCAGCAACCACGCCCGGCCGAAGGGTTTGCGCCGGAATACGGATATAACGCGGTACGCATTCCGCTCTATCTGATGCGCGCCGGGGTTGCCGACCAGTCGCTGCTGACCTGGCTTGCGCAGGCAACCAGCGCCTCGCCGGACGCGACCAGCACATTCGACATCCCCTCCGGCAACGTGAAGGACACGCTGTCCGATCCCGGCTATCGGCTGGTTAATCATATGGTCGGCTGCGTCGTAAGTGGTACAAAGCTGCCGGACGACCTTCGTCGATTCGAGCCCCTTTTCTATTATCCGTCCACGCTGCAGTTGCTCGGCCTGGCCTTTATCACAGAGAAGCACCCGGAATGCCTATGAGAAAGGTTTTCGCGACAGGAGTGGCAGTCATCGCCGTGGCGGCAGCCGTCTACGGATTGAAAGAGCCGCATGCCCTGCGCGATCAGGTGGATTCACTGACGGGTTCTCAGGACCAGCCGGCCCCGAAACTCATGGCGATGGGGCGCGTGCGCGGGCCGGACGGTATGCCGCTCGATCAGGCCGTCGTCGACTTCGCAGCCGGTCCGACAGGCTCGACCGAGACACCTCCAATGCGATTGACGCAGGCGGAAGTCGCGCAGGCCGCATCGACGCCCGCGCAGGCACCTAGCCAGGCACCAGGCCAGACGCCGGAGCAGACGACGCGGCCCGATGCGGGGTCGTCATCGAATGATGCCGTCGCCCGGCCGCAAAATGCGGCTCCACAAGTCGATGAAAGCGCGTTGCGCTATTTTGCCGCCCGGAACGATCAAGCCCGCCTGCAGGCGGAAATTTCCCGCCTCCGTGCCCTTTATCCGGACTGGACGCCACCAGCCGATCCGCTGGCCGTGCCGCAGAACGGCGATCCGCAGCTGGAAGCCATGTGGCGTCTTTACGCCGACGGCCGGTTTGCCGAACTGCGGCGGGCCATCGCCGACCGCCGCACCGCCAACGCGGCCTGGCAACCCCCGGCCGATCTCGTTGAGCGGCTCGACGTCGCGGAAGCGCGCGCTCGCCTCGTTAACGCCTCCGATCTCAAGCAGTATCAGACGGTCGTCGAGATCGGCGCCGCAACGCCGGCGCTTCTGACCTGCAGCGAAGTCGACGTTCTCTGGCGCATTTCCGAGGCCTTTGCGCAAACGGATCGCAATGCCCGCGCCAAGGATGCCTATGGTTATGTCCTCAAGAACTGCTCCGAGCCGCGGGAACGCCTGGCGACGGTGCAAAAAGCCTCGGCGGTGCTCGATTACGCGGACATGCAGGACCTCTTGTCCTCCGAAGGGCGCAACGATGACGGATCCGGCGAATTCGATCCTATTCGCGACGACCTGTCCCGGCGTTTCATGGCAGAAGCAAACGAAGATCCGAAGATCCGCCTCGACGAGACCTATGTCACGCGCGTCGAAAAGCTTGCCCAGGATGGCAGTCTTGCCTCGGATGCGCTTCTGGTCGGCTGGTATCGGCTGCGTCGCGACGATACCGGCGCTGCGGAAAAATGGTTTCGCATGGCGCGCGAGCGCGAGGACTCCGCTTCGGCTTCGCAGGGTTTGGCGCTCTGCCTGATTGCCAGAAAATCTCCGCAGGAAGCGGAGGAGGTCATGTATCGCTGGCGTGACGATTCCACCGACGCTCGCAATACCTACATGGCCGCGACGGCTAATCTTCTTGCCGTATTGCCGCCGCCGGTTCTTTCCGAACCGGTGCTGCAACGGATCGCCGTCGAAGTGATCAAGGCCCGCGATGCAGCCTCTGCCCAGCAGTTCGGCTGGTATGCCGCCAATTTCAATCAACCGCAAACGGCGGCGCGGTGGTTCGAGACGGCGCTGTCATGGAAGCCGGACGACGAACCTTCCGCCTACGGTCTCGTCCTCTCCCGCAATCAACTCAACGATCGCGCCGGCGTCGCTGCCGTGCAGCGCCAGTGGCAGGGGCGTTCCGTTCGCATCGCCAATCTCGGCGAACCCGTTCAGACCCCGCCGGCCGCGCAACCGTTTGCCACGCAGACTGGACAGGTGGTGGCGCAGCAGGGGCAGGCCTTCTCTCCGGCGCAATATGGCCCCCAGCCCGCCAGTGCACCCGCCGGCGCGACGCAGCCCGATCAGTCTCAACCCTTCCAGGCTCAGCCTGTCCAGCCACAAGCCTACCAGACGCAGCCGGCGGCTGCACCGGTTCTGCCCGTCACGGGGCCGACGCCGACCGTGCCTGCCTATCGTTCCGAAACGGCCGGCGCTTTTGCCGCCACCCAGCCAACCGGCTCTCGGGGCGGTTCATCGTCCACCGGCCCGCAAACGATCCGTCCGCGCCCCCCCACGGCGGCCGCCGCCGCCCGTGGTGCAAGGCCCCAGCGCGGCTGCTCGACCAGCGTCGATCCGGAAGGAATGGCGCCGGGTGCCGCGCTCAGCCGCGGCTGGTGCCTGATGGAACTCAACCGGCCGCTTGAAGCTGCCGGTGCTTTCGACGTCGCGCTCAAACGCGGGAGCGGACAGGTTCGTGAGGACGCGGCCTATGGCCAGTCGCTCGCCTATCTGCGCGTCGGTCTCACCGACAATGCCGCAGTTGCGGCGACGCAGGCGCCACTTGCCCGCCGGCGTGCTTCCGAACTGCAGGTGGCAATCCTGTCGAACCGCGCCACCGCGGCCTTCGACGCCGGCCGATACCGCGACGCGCTTCTGTTCCTCGACCAGCGCGCGCAGCTCGAGACGGAACGGGTCGACCTGATGGTTCTGCGCGGTTATGCCTATCTCAACATGCAGCGTTATAGTGACGCGATGCAGGTTTTCGAGGCGGCGTCCCAGACCGGAAACCGCGAGGCGCTGCGGGGGCTCGCCGATGCTCGTGCCGCTCGCAACAACGATTACTGAAGCGGTCGTGTCGATCCGGGCGTGCAAAAGCAATTGCGCGCATCGCCGCTCTGGTTTTGTGTTTTGCCGGTCCCTATCTTGCAGCCCACGAAGACGATCGGGCCGCGAAGTGCTGCCTATCGTCATCCTGACAAAGACGAGGGAACCATGACCGACGCTGCAGAAAAACCTGTCGAGAACTATGCTTTTGAGGCCGACGTCGCCCGCCTCCTGCACATGATGGTGCATTCGGTCTATTCCGACCGCAATGTGTTCTTGCGCGAACTTATTTCCAACGCGGCTGATGCCTGCGAAAAGCTGCGCTACGAATCGATCACCGATCCTTCGCTCCTGGGTGCGGATGGAGAGGAAGGGCGTATAACCCTGACGCTCGATGCCGAGGCCCGGCGTCTCGTCATCGAGGATAACGGCATCGGCATGAGCCGCGCCGAAATGATCGAGGCGCTTGGCACCATCGCGCGCTCGGGCACCCGCGCTTTCATGGAGCGCATCGAAGCGTCGAAAGCCGAAAAGGCGGAACAGGGCGCGCAGCTGATCGGGCAGTTCGGCGTCGGCTTCTATTCCTGCTTCATGGTTGCCGACAAGGTCGATGTCGTCTCGCGCCGCGCCGGCACCGACGAGGCCTGGCGCTGGTCATCCGATGGCAAGGGAAGTTATGCCGTGGATGCCGCAGAGCTGAGCGAGGCGCCTGTCCGCGGCACACGTATCACGCTGCATCTCATGGAAGACGCCGGCAATTACACATCACGCTTTGCTGTCGAAAAGATCGTAAAGGATCAGTCCGGCCATGTGCCGGTGCCGATCCTTCTTATCGAAAAGCCCGGCCAGGACGCTGTTCGCGTGACCGATGGCAGCGCGCTCTGGACCCGCCCCAAGAACGAGATCTCAGCCGAGGACTATACGGATTTCTATCGCAGTCTGTCGGGCCAGTACGACGATCCGGCGCTCAACGTTCACTTCCGTGCAGAAGGCCGGCATGAATATACGACGCTGGCCTATGTGCCCGGCTCGCAGCCCTTCGATATGTTCGACCCGGATCGAAAGGGCCGGATGAAACTGTATGTAAAGCGCGTCTTTATCACCGACGACGCCGATCTTTTGCCGCGGTATCTTCGTTTCGTGCGCGGTCTGGTCGATACGTCGGATCTCCCGCTCAACATGTCGCGCGAAATGATCCAGGAAAGCCCGGTTCTGTCGGCCATCCGCAAGGGTGTCACCAGCCGCGTGCTGAGTGCGATCGAAAAGCTGGCCGAAAGCGATGCGGATGCTTTTGCAAAGCTCTGGGACAATTTCGGCCCGGTGCTTAAGGAAGGCATTTACGAGGATTTCGAACGCAATGCGCAATTGCTGGCACTGTCGCGCTTCCGCACGACGGCGAGCGGTGAAGGCCATCGCTCGCTTGCCGATTATGTCCGTGACGCCAAGGAAGGCCAGCAGTCGATCTATTATCTGACCGGCGGCAATCTTCAACAGCTGAAGACGTCGCCGCAGCTCGAAGGTTTTCGCGCACGCGGGGTCGAGGTGCTTCTGCTCACCGATTCGATTGACAGTTTCTGGGTGATGAACGCCCCCGAATTCCAGGGCAAGTCGTTCAGGTCCATCACGCAGGGTGCAGCAGACCTTTCGCAATTTGCCAAGCCGGAAAGCGAGGAACCTGCCGACAAGCCGGAAGTGGCCGCCGACATCGGGGATCTCATCGCCTTTGCCAAGGAGCGACTGGCGGATGCGGTTTCGGATGTGCGCGTCTCCGATCGCCTGACCGAAAGCGCCGTCTGCCTTGTTGCTTCCGAAAGCGGTTACGATCGTCAGCTGGAAAAAATCCTGCAGGGAGCAGGGCGAATGGAAGGCGGCAGCCTGCCGGTGCTGGAACTGAACGCCGATCACACCCTGGTGCGGGCGATCGCCGCACGGACCGCCGATCAGGCGCTGCGCGAGGATGCTGTGCTGCTGCTGCTGGACCAGGCGCGCATTCTTGATGGTGACCGGCCGCAGGAGCCGCGTGCCTTCGCCGATCGGCTGCAGCGCATCTTCGAACGCGCCCTGACCTGATCGACGCCGGCAGGGCAGGCGTGCTTGTTCCGCGACCCCGCGAACCCGCGACAAGGTCGCAAAAGGGTGATAAAAGCTGATGGCTGCAATGCGCGAGGCGGTTTGCAGCCATACTTTCAGTCGTTTATATACATCGTGAAACATGTAGAGACATGGACGTGCAACCGCCGTCCCTTTGACGGCATCCCATGGAAAAGAGCCTTCTCCGCTATATCTGGAGACATACGCGACGTCAGCAGCTGTTCATCCTGACCATCGTGGCGGCGTCCATGGTGCCGTATTTTCTTGCCTTCGACCTGCCCAAGCAGATCATCAACGGTCCGATCCAGGGCGGCGGCTTCGAAAGTGAAGGCGCCACGCAAGCCTATATGGATTTTACTATCTCCTTGCCGAAGGTCGGCACGATCTTTCAGTTCGACGGCATCCCGCTCGATCGCCTGGAAACGCTGGGCGCGCTGTCGGGCGTCTTCCTTCTGCTGGTCATCGTCAACGGGTTGTTCAAATACTACATCAATACCTACAAGGGGCGTCTCGGCGAACGCCTTTTGCGGCGCATCCGATACCAGTTGGTGGACCGCATCCTGCGTTTCCCGCCCAGCTATCTGAAAAAGGTCCACGCGGCCGAAGTGTCGAGCATGGTCAAGGACGAGGTGGAGCCCTTCGGTGGCTTTACCGGCGATGCCTTCGTGCAGCCGGCCATGCTCGGCGGACAGGCAATTGCGGCGCTGTTCTTCATCATGGTGCAGAATTTCTGGCTTGGGATGATCGCCGCCACCATGGTTGCCATCCAGGTCGGCATCATTCCGAAGATGCGCCATCGGCTGATCGAGCTCGGCCGCCAGCGCCAGGTGACAGCCCGTCATTTCGCCGGCAAGGTCAGTGAGATCGTCGAGGGCATCAGCACGATCCACGCTTTCGACACCTCGAACTACGAGCGGGCCGACGTCTCCCACCGCCTCGGCCATATCTTCAAGATCCGCTACGATCTCTACCAGTGGAAGTTTCTCGTCAAGTTCGTGAACAACTTCCTTTCGCAGCTGACACCTTTCCTGTTCTATTCGATCGGCGGTTATCTGACGCTGCGCGGCAACCTCGATGTCGGCCAGCTGATTGCCGTGATCAATGCCTACAAGGACCTGCCCGGCCCGTTGAAGGAGCTGATCGACTGGGATCAGGCGCGTCAGGACGTGCAGGTCAAATACGAGCAGGTGCTCGAGGAATTCGAGGCGCCGATGCTGATTGCACCGGCGGTTCATGCCCTAGCTGCGAAGCCCGAGGAAAGGTCGCTTTCGCCGCTTGCGGCCGTCAATGTTACCATTGAGGATCAAAGCGGGGCGCGCGTTGCCGAAGGGGTGTCTATCCGGTTCGAGCGTGGCGAAACGGTTGCCGTCATCGACAATTCAGGCAGCGGCGCCGAAGCGCTTGCCGAAGCGTTTGGTCGTGTGGTCTGGCCCGTTGCTGGCAAGATCACCCTGCAGGATGCCGACCTGCTCGAACTGCCGGAATCCGTGTCGGGCCGCGCGATCTCATATTCCGGCGCCGACAGCTATTTCTTCCATGGCACGTTGAAGGATAATCTTCTCTATGGGTTGAAACACGCGCCCACCTCGATCGTCGCGTATAATGGGCGCGAGGCAGCGCAGCGGCGCTGGGAAATGCACGAGGCCCGCATGGCCGGCAACCCCGATTATGACATTCATGCAGACTGGCTGGATCGCAAGACGACATCCGTTCGCAACGGCCAGAAAGACGACCTGAAGAATTCACTGCTGGCAGCGCTGGATGCGGTTCAACTGACCGCCGACATCATGGACCTTGCGTTGCACTCGAGCTTCGATCCGGAGGTTCATACCGAACTGGCCGCGCGGATCGTCGACATGCGCCATGCATTGCGCTCCACGTTGGCGGATCGTGGCCTGTCCCATCTTGTCGTCTATTTCGAGCCGGATCGTTACAATATCGAGGCGAGTGTCGGCGAAAACCTGCTGTTCGGCACGATGCGGCAAGGGGCGGGGGGTGAAAACTCGCTGCTCGACAGCGAATATTTCTACGACGTCCTGCGTTCCGCCGATCTGCTGGACCCGCTTTTCGAAATGGGCACCGCGATTGCCGAGAACCTTGTCGACATCTTTGGCAGCCTGCCGGAAGACCATCCCTTTTTCCAGCAGATGATTACCCTGAGCGCCACGGAGATTGACGTCTACGAACAGTTGCTGCAGCGTTTCTGCGAGAGGCCGGCCGGCGTGCGCCCGAACCGCGACGAATTGCGGGCAATGATCCGGCTGAGCTTTAACTATGTCGAGCTGCGTTACCGTTTTGGCCTTCTGACGCCCGAACTGTCGGAACGTATCGTCGGGGCCCGCGACCTGCTGCATGCGAAACTGCCACCGCATCTTTCCGGTATGATTGAACGTTACGATCCGCATCGCTATATCGCGCTTGCCAGTCTCCGGGAAAACATCCTGTTTGGAAAGCTCAGCCATCGTATCGCCGATGCCGGCGACCAGATCCGTGCCATCGCATCGAGCGTCATGCATGAGAAGGATCTCTACGCGAGTTTCCTCGGGGTCGGCCTGGAATTCGATATCGGGGCGGGCGGACGGCGCCTGACGCTGGTGCAGCGGCAGAAGCTCAATGTCGCACGATCACTGATCCGCCGATCCGACTTCTACGTCTTCAACAGGGCCCTGCCGGGGCTCGATCGCAGGGTCCAGAACGAAATCGTTAAAAACGTAATGGATTTTCTAAAGGAACAGGATCATGATCCTGCGATTATATGGGTATTGTCAAACACGTCTCTCGCCCGTCTGTTCAAGCGGGTGGTCGTGTTCGACAAGGGCTCGATCGTAGACGATGGAACATTCGAGACTCTCGAGCAGGAAAGTGGTATATTCAAGACACTGGTAGCCTAGGAGAGGGTTGCCGGACACATCTGAGCGGTGGTGACGACGATGTTACTGAAGGAAGAAGTGCAGCTTTTGCGGCGGATACCTTACTTCGCAAAGGTCGATCCGTGCCGTCTGAAGTTGCTGGCCTTCGCGTCCAGCAGGGTCAGCTACGACGTCAACCAGGAACTCTTTCACCAAGGCGACACCGGCGATTGTGCCTATGTCCTGCTTAATGGCAGCGCTGACATTCTCATGGAAGCGCCGGATGGCGAAGTGAAAATCGGCGAAGTCAAGGGTGATTGCATCGTCGGGGAAGTCTGTCTTCTGTGCGACGGCGTGCGAACCGCGACGGTCCGAACCACGACGCCGGTCGAAGCTCTGAAGATCTGCAAGGACGCCTTCTCCAAGGTTCTGATCGACCCGGGCGTGACCCGCGAAGTTACCCGTGCCTTTGCCGAGCAACTGCACCGCACGACCAGCGAACTCGATCGTACCCGCGCCGGCCGGCGTCAGCTCGTCAACTGATCGTCAGCCCCTTCGACGATAATAGAAATAGCGGCCTTCTTCCACGCTGGGCAGGCGTGGCTGCTCCTCCAGCTTCGGATGGGCAAGGGGAAGGCCGCTGACGGCAATCCCTCCTTCGGCGAGCATTCCTGCAACCATGTCCGGCAGCCATTGCAGCGTTACGGCATCCACGTCCGGATAACCGGTGCCGATATCGGCATGCACAAGTGCGGCATCGGTTCCGACAAACCCCTGTCCGGTTTCGCGAATGTCTCCTTCGATGAAATCCTGCGGCTCCGGTGCGAGCGTCTTGTGCGCGGCGAACTTGCGATCGAAGGCAACGATGCGGCGGTCGGCGAAATTTTCGCGAAGATGGCTGTAGGTCCGCCCGTTGCCCAGGCCCACTTCCAGCACGTCACCGTCCGGCAGGTCAATTCCGTCGCGCACGTGATTAAGGATGTCGCGCTGCGCCGACATGCGGTTGATGAAGCTGTCAAGCCGGCTCATTTTGATCTTCCTCAGGCTTTGACGATATGGTCGGCAATGATGTCGCGACGCTGGAAGACGTTGCGCGTATCGACGACGAGCGGCGACCAGTCGGCGAGCGCACGATAGTCCACGTCGTCATGATCGGTAGCTACCAGCACGGCGTCATAACCGCGAATGGCTTCCTCGCTCCACGCGATCGATCTGCGTCCGCGCAAATGCCCGTATTCGCGGGTCTGCGGAATTTCTTCCACAAAGGGGTCGTAATAGGCAAATTCGCCGCCCCGTTCGAGAATGATTTCCATCAGCTTCAGCGACGGGCTTTCGCGGATGTCGGGCACGTTCTTCTTGTAGGCGAGGCCGAGAATGAGGACTTTTGCGCGGCTCAATGCCTTTCCGGCCCTGATGTCGAGCGCTTCCGCAAGCCGGTTGACCACATGACGGGGCATGGCGGTGTTGATCTCGCCGGCAAGTTCGATGAACCGTGTCGGCTGGTCGTATTCGCGCGATTTCCAGGTCAAGTAGAAGGGATCGATCGGAATGCAGTGGCCGCCAAGTCCGGGTCCGGGATAAAAGGGCATATAGCCGAACGGTTTCGTCTTGGCCGCATCGATCACCTCCCAGACATCGATCCCCATGGCCTCGTAGACGACCTTCAACTCATTGACGAGGGCAATATTGACGGCGCGGAAGATGTTTTCGGTCAGTTTGACGGCTTCGGCGGTCGCATTCGATGAGACGGGCACGACGGTTGCGACGACTGCACCATAGAAGGCCTGCATCATCGCCGTCGCGTCTTCGCCGTCGCCGGCGACGATTTTAGGGATGGTCGAGGTTTCGAATTCCCGATTGCCCGGATCCTCGCGTTCCGGCGAGTAACCGATGAAGAAGTCCATGCCCGAACGCAGACCGGTTCGCTCGAGGATCGGCTTCATCACTTCCTCGGTCGTGCCGGGATATGTGGTCGATTCCAGCACGATCAACTGTCCCGGGCGCAGGGTTTCGGCAATTTTCTCGCAGGTTCTTTCCACGAAGGAGAGGTCGGGATCGCGATGATGCGTCAGCGGCGTGGGCACACAGATCGCGATGACGTCGCAGTCGCGCAGTCGGGCGAAATCCGTGGTTGCCGAAAAACGGCCCGCGGCCGTTTCGCCGGCCAGGATATGGTCCGGCACGGCTTCGATATAGCTCTTGCCCGCCTCGATCGCGACCATCTTGCCCGGATCGATATCGAAACCGGTGACCTTGTATCCGGCGCGCGACATCGTCAGCGCCAGCGGCAGCCCGACATAACCAAGGCCGATAACGCCGGCGCGAGCGGATTTGGATGTTATGGCGGCAAGAAGGGTGGAAGAAGGCGTGCTGGTCACGGTCTGGTACCTGTATTTCGATGCTCTCAGTTGAGTGCCCGTGCGCAAACTGTCAAGGGACCGCGGTGCCGCATCGACCGTGCAGGCGCCGGTATCGTGGCAGCTATCGCTATGCGCGGCGCAAATCCGCTTGCCTGATGGCGGCCCGGCCGATTAAGCCTCCTGAATGAAGATCGCCTTTTATGCGCCGCTGAAGTCGCCCAACCATCCGGTTCCCTCCGGCGACCGGCTGATGGCGCGCCTGCTGATCGAGGCGCTACGGCGCTGCGGTCACGATGTGGAGATCGCTTCGGAATTTCGCTCCTTTTCCGCGGATCCGTCCAAGCTCACCACGCTGAAGAGCGCCGCTGAGGCAGAAACGCGCCGACTAGGAGAAGCCTGGCAGCGTCACGGTTTGCCCGACCTGTGGTTCTGCTATCACCCCTATTACAAATCACCCGACCTGCTTGGCCCGGACCTTTGTGCACGATATGGCATCGCCTACGCCACCGCCGAGGCCTCCTATTCCGAACGTCGTAACAGTCATGGCTGGCAGGCCCACCAGGCTCTCCTTGCGGATGCGCTGACCCAGGCATGCGTCAATATCGCCTTCACGGAACGCGATCTATACGGCATCCGGCAGTCCGTCCCGGGGGCGGTTCTGGAACGGTTGCCGGCCTTTATCGACACGACAATGGTCGCCGGACTGGCGCCGCGGCCGCAGATGCAACCGTTTCGCTTCGTGACCGTCGCGATGATGCGCTCCGGCGACAAGATGAGCAGCTATGCGGCTCTGGCCGCCGCCCTGCGGCAGTTGGAGGAACTGCCCGATGTTCCGCCATGGGCCCTGCATGTCGTCGGCGATGGTCCCGCCCGCGCAGAGGTGCAGGACCTTTTTGCCGGCTTCGATCCGGGCCGGATCGTCTGGCACGGTCAACTGTCCGCCCACGAGATTGGCGAAGTCCTTTGCGACAGCGCTCTTTATCTATGGCCGGGCCATGGCGAGGCCTACGGATTGGCCTATCTCGAAGCGCAGGCGGCGGGCCTGCCCGTAGTTGCGGAATGCGTCGCGGGAGTGCCGGAAGTGGTGGTGAACGGCCGTACCGGCCACCTGACACCCGCAGGCGATACTCTGGCTTTCGCTGGGGCCGTCCGACGACTGATGTTGGACACGGATTACCGCGCCGCAATGGCCACGGCGGCACGGCAATTCGTGCTTGCAGAACGGTCTCTCGAACGCGCCGCGGACCGAATTGCGGCAATCCTTCAAATCCATGGGACGATATCACGATGACCGAACGATTGCTGATCGACGCGCTCGACAGGCTGGCGGAGCGCGGCAGTACGGTCGATTTCTGGCTGCGCGACGACGACTGCATCGAACCGACCGTGGCGCTGGAGACCCTGCTGGCGGCCACCCATCGCCACGCCATTCCGCTCACGCTTGCGGTCATCCCGGCCTTCACCGGAGTGCCACTGGCGGCGCGGCTTGAGGGTGAAGACAATGTCCTCGTCGCTGTTCACGGCTGGTCTCACGAAAATCATGCGCCGCAGGGCGTCAAAAAGCGTGAGCTGGGCGCGGATCGCCCGCTTGCGATCGTCGAGGATGAGTTGCGTCAGGGGCTGGCGCTGCTGTCGCGCCTGCACCCGGCACGTTTCCTGCCGATGCTCGTGCCGCCATGGAACCGCATCGATCCAGCCGTGATCGAACGACTGTCGTCACTGGGCTACCGCTCACTGTCGACATTTGGCCCGGCAGGACTTGCGCCGCGATCGGATGGCTTGCGACTGCTCAATACGCATGTGGACGTCATTGACTGGCATGGCACGCGCGGCGGCCGCGATGCCGATTCACTGTTTGCCGAAACGGCCGCGCTTTGCCATGCCGGGAGCGTTGTGGGTCTGCTCACCCATCACCTTGTCCATGATGCCATGGTGACGGATTTCCTCGAGCGCCTGTTCATGCTCACCGCCGGTCATCCCGGTTGCCGGTGGCGCTCCGCCGCCGATATCCTGTCGTCACCAACTCTTCCAGCCGATCAGAAGGCCTGACGGCCCGGGATGGGAGGCCGTTTCCAGTACGTCCCTCATTTCCGTCCCCCGCGGCAGGTTGGCGGCGACGAACCCTTTGTCCGGTACGGTCACGATGGTCATGCGCGCCAGAAGCGTAAAGATCACCGGCCCCGTCACCCACCAGGCGGGCGCGCCCGGCAGGTCCGCCATCACGCCGGGCAGGGCGTCCAGAAGAATATCGAAGAGCGGATGCGCCGGCGGTGCTGCAATGAAGGAATTGGTGAAGAGCAGGCTTTCGCCGGCCAGATCGCGCGGCGTCTGTTCCGCCAGCGCTGACAGGCCGACCAGCGGCAAGAGCGTGTGGAAAGCGGCCTGCATGCTTGCGGGATACCAGTCGCAGTCGAGATAGATGCCCCCTTCCTTCGCAAGGATCAGGTAACGCGCCACGTCGACGGCGCCCGGATAATCGCCTTCATCGAGAAGCGATTGGAATACCGCATGCCCGTAAATGCCGATCGCACGCAGATCGTCTTCCCGCCACAGCGCGTAGTCATAGCCGGTGGCTTCGGCATGCCGCTGCCAGGCGGCAGCTGCCACCGGAACGGGCCGCGGGCCGATCCAGATCTGGTGGATTTTTCGCGGCACCGGACGCGAGGTCTGCGCCACCATGCGTTCAAGCGTCGCGTCATCAATGCGAAAATGCCGTATTATCCGTTCGGCTTCCGGTACCAGCGTGTATTGCAGCCCGATCCGGGCAATCACATCGCCTTCCGCCTTTGCCAGTTTCAGGAAGGCGGCGTGCAGCTTGCGAGGCATGCCAAGCAGAGTGAGTGGGCCCAGAGTGTCGGTCGAACGCGCGGTCAATCCGTCGCGCATGGCATCGAGGGCAGTGCGCGCCTGGGCGAGGCGTCCCTCGGCAATCAATTGCCGTGCGGCCAGCAGTGCCGCCCTTTCACCAGGCTTGGCGGTTTCCGTCGTTTCTGTCGTCATCGATCCTGCTCCGCCGCCATCCATCACCGGTGTCGGCAATCATACGCCGCCGCTACGCTGTTTAACCGTGCCCGGTCAACGCTCTTGCCGCTGCAACCATCTTGCGCGTTGCAATGTCTGTCACATGGACACAGCATTGTCGCGTGCTATAGGCTACAGGAATATCTCCATGCAGGACTGTCTTGCGGTCCCATGGTCAGGGGCATCAGGATGTCGATGTGAACGAACGCCACGATCTGCTGCGTGCAGAAAATCTTAGCGTCTCATTTCCGTTTTATGGCGGGCGCATCGACGCGATCCGCAATTTCAGCCTGCGTATTTTGCCCGGCAAGGTGACGGCGTTAGTCGGTGAATCCGGTTCGGGAAAATCGGTTTTCGGCCGCACGATCATGGATATCGAATCCGTGACGGCCCAGATCGGCGGACGCGTCCTCTTTACCGATCCGGCCAGTGCCGAGGGGCCGATCGATCTTCTGAGCCTGCCACATGACGGTCGAAAGATCCGCTCCATCCGCGGCAATCGCATTGGCATGATCTTCCAGGAGCCGATGGTCTCCTTTTCGCCGCTGCACACGATCGGCAACCAGATCGCCGAAGCGCTCAAGACCCATACGATCCTGTCGCCTAAGGAACGCAACGAACGGGTTGTTGAAATGCTCGGCCTTGTGGGTTTCTCCAAGCCGGACAAGGTTTTCGGCATGTATCCGTTCGAATTGTCGGGCGGCATGCGGCAGCGCGCGATGATCGCCATGGCGCTGATATGTCGGCCGGCGCTGCTGATTGCCGATGAGCCGACCACCGCTCTCGATGTCACCATCCAGGCCCAGATCCTGAAACTGCTTAAGGACCTGCAGACGCGTTTTGATATGGCGATGCTGTTGATCACACATGATCTCGGCGTGGTCGCCAACCTCGCCGACGAGGTCGTGGTCGTCTATCGAGGCGAGGTTCTGGAAGCGGGGCCAGTCGATGCCATCTTCCGTAACCCGCAGCATCCCTATCTCAAGGGCCTGATGGCCGCCGTCCCGCATTTCGACATGCAACCGGGCGAGCGCCTCCGGCCGCTGCGCGATATAGAGATCGACGGCAGCCGCATGCTGGCGAAGAAGAAACAGGCCGCGGAACCTGCCTCGCAGCTGCCGCGCTCCGATGTGCTCCTTTCCGTGCGCAATGTCAGCAAGTCCTTTACCGCCCGCCACTCCGGTTTTTTCGGTCTCGGAGCCCCGGAAAAAACGCTCGCCGTCAACGATGTCGGCTTCGATATCATGCGGGGCGAAAGTCTGGGGCTTGTCGGCGAAAGCGGCTGCGGCAAGACCACGCTCAGCAAGATCCTGATGCGCGGGCTGACGGCGGATGCGGGAAGCATCACATTCCATGGCGCCGAAGGGCCGGTCGATGTGCTACATGCCGAAGGTCAGTCTCTGAAAATGCTGCGCCGCCGGTTGCAGATGGTGTTCCAGGACCCTGTCTCGTCGCTTTCGCCGCGCATGACGGTGCGCAACATCATCGGCGAACCGTTGCAGATCCATCAAAAGGGCGATGCCGGCAAGCGGACCCGCATCGTCGAGGCGCTCACGGATGCCATCGGCCTCGATCGCAGCGCGCTCAGCCGTTACCCGCACAGTTTTTCCGGCGGTCAGCGCCAGCGCATCGGTATCGCCCGCGCCCTGGCGCTCGGCCCGGAATTGTTGATCTGCGACGAGCCGGTCTCGGCGCTCGACGTCTCGATCCAGGCACAGATCCTCAATCTCCTCAAAGATCTGAAGAGGGAACTGGGACTCACCTATCTGTTCATTTCCCACAATCTGGCGGTGGTGAACTACATGGCCGACCGCGTGGCCGTGATGTATGCCGGCCGCATTGTCGAAATCGGTCCGGTCGAGGCTATCATGCGCTCGCCCATCCACCCCTATACGCGAAAACTGCTCGCTGCTGTGCCCTATCCGGATCTCGATCGTCCGCTCGATTACGCAACCGTGGGCAGCGCGTTGAAGCGGCCCAGATGGAACGCCCCGTTCGATGACGACGGGCGGCCGGAAAGCCTGGCACATGCCGATCTGGGCGGCGGCCATTTCGTTCTGGCGCAACGCAATGTCGATGCCCGGGAATTGCGGGCCGAGGAACTGAAACCAGCCGGACTGCGCGCTGAAGAAAGCGCGATCCGGGGGCTGCCGGCAGGGGAAACGACGCTATGATCACGCGCCGTCTCTTCGTCTCGTTGCTCGCGTCGGCCGCCGTTACCCCATGGGCTCGCGCCGAAGAGGCCGCCCGCGGCATTGACCAGGCAATGGTTCCCCCCGGGCCGCCCAAGACACCGCGCGTGATCAATTTGGCCGCACAGGGCCGCGAACCGGGCAAACCGGGCGGCACCGCACGCATGCTGATCGGCGGCCAGCGTGATATCCGCCTGATGCCGATCAACGGTTATGCCCGATTGATCGGTTATGACGAACATCTCAATCCGCTGCCGGATATCCTCGAGAGTTTCACCGTCGAACATTCGCAGATCTTCACCTTTCGCCTGCGCGAAGGTCACCGCTGGTCGGATGGAAGCCCGTTCACGGCGGAGGATTTCCGTTATGTCTGGGAGGACATGTTCCACAACAAGGATCTGCATCGCGGCGGCATTCCGGCCGAACTTGTCGTCAACGGGGCGGAGCCGCGTTTCGAAGTCCTCGATGAGCGTACGGTACGCTATTCCTGGGACGCGCCCAACCCGGATTTTCTGGCGCAGCAGGCCGCGCCTTCGCCGCTGCGGCTGATGATGCCGTCCGCTTATCTCAAACAGTTTCATGCGAAATACCAGGATGCCGACCGGTTGGCGAAACTGGTCAAGGCTAACCGGCTTGACGACTGGACGTCGCTGCATCAGAAAATGGGGCGGACGGTGCGTCCGGAAAATCCGGATCTCCCGGCGCTCGACCCCTGGTGCAACCGCACAGCGCCTCCCGCCCAGCAGTTCATCTTCGAGCGCAATCCACATTATCACCGTGTCGACGAAAACGGCGTGCAATTGCCCTATATCGACCGCTTCGTGCTCAACGTCAGCTCGCCCGGCCTGATCGCCGCCAAGACCGGTTCGGGCGAAAGCGAGCTTCAGCTCGCCAATATCGATTTTGCCGATTACACATTTTTGAAGAACGCGGAAAAGCGCTTTCCAGTCCACGTCAACCTGTGGAAGCGCACGCAAGGATCGCGCATCGCACTGATGCCCAACCTCACCTGCAAGGACGATGTCTGGCGCGGCCTGTTCCGGGATGTGCGCGTCCGGCGCGCTTTGTCGCTGGCCATTGATCGCAGCGAAATCAATAAGGCCGCGTTTTATGGCATAGCCAGCGAGAGTGCCAATACCGTCCTGCCGGAGAGCCGGCTCTACCGCCCGGAATATGCGCGCGCCTATGCAACGCTCGATGCAGCCGAGGCGAACCGTCTTCTTGATGAAGCCGGTCTCGATCGTCGCAACGCGAAGGGAGTTCGCCTCCTGCCGGACGGTCGTGTCGCGCAAATCGTCATCGAGACGGCCGGCGAAGACAGTTTTGAAAGCGACGTGCTCGAACTCGTCGCCGATCACTGGTATCAGGTCGGTATCGCCATGCATGTACGCGCTTCGAGCCGCGAACTGTTCCGCAGCCGCATCCGCGGTGGCGACACGATCATGTGCGTCTGGCCCGGCATCGATAACGGTGTGCCGACGGCCGACATGTCGCCGAAGGAACTGGCACCGACCTCGGACGACCAGCTGCAGTGGTCCAACTGGGGCCTGCATTATATGTCCGGCGGCAGCGACGGCCGGCCGCCGGACCTTCCCGAAGCCCTGAAACTGCTCGATCTTCTGGCAGCCTGGCGCAGCAGCGGCGAAACAGCCGAGCGCGAAAAGATCTGGCACGAGATGCTGTCGATCTTCACCAGCCAGGTCTTCACCATCGGCATTGTCAATGCGGCGCTGCAGCCGGTGGTCAGTTCGTCCAAACTGCGCAACATGCCGTCACGTGGCCTGTTTTCCTTCGACCCCTTCTCCTATCTCGGCGTCTACATGCCGGACACGTTCTGGTTCGGGGAGGGCGCCTGATGCTGCGGTACATTCTCTGGCGCATTCTGGTCATGATCCCGACCTTGCTGCTGATCTCGCTTCTGGTCTTCACCATCATCGAGCTGCCGCCGGGAGACTATTTCGAGAGCTACGTCGAGGAGCTGCGCGCCATCGGCGAGAAGGCCGACCTTCAGGAAATCGAGGAGTTGAAGGCGCGATACGGCTACGACAAACCGGCGCCTCTGCGCTATATCCACTGGGTCGGCGGCATGCTGGTGGGCGATTTCGGCTATTCCTTCGAATACCGGATGCCGGTCAACGAGGTGGTCGGCGACCGCCTGTGGCTGACCGTTCTCGTTTCCTTCGTGACCATCGCGCTCACCTGGATCATCGCCTTTCCGATCGGCGTCTATTCCGCCACCCGCCAGTACAGCTGGGGCGATTACGGGCTGACGCTGCTCGGCCTGATCGGCATTGCGGTGCCCAATTTCATCTTCGCGCTAATCCTGATGTATTTTGCCAATATCTGGTTCGGGACCACGATCGGCCATCTGATGGACCAGCGCTATCTCAACCAGCCAATGAGCTGGGACAAATTCTGGTCGATCCTCGAACACCTGTGGATCCCGGTCATCATCATCGGCACGGCGGGCACCGCGTCGATGGTCCGTCGTCTGCGCGCCAATCTGCTAGACGAACTGCAGAAGCAATATGTCATGACGGCGCGCGCGAAAGGCCTGCATCCGATGAAGGTGCTGGTCAAATATCCGCTGCGCATGTCGCTCAACTTTTTCATTTCCGATATCGGCTCCATCCTGCCATCCATCATATCGGGCGCGGAAATCACGGCGGTCGTCCTGTCGCTGGAAACCACCGGGCCGATGCTGATCAAGGCTCTGCAGAGCCAGGACATGTATCTGGCCGGTTCCTTCCTGATGTTCCTTGCCTTCCTGACGGTGATCGGCGTTCTGGTGTCCGACATCGCGCTTGCGCTGTTTGATCCGCGCATCCGGTTGAAGGGGGGAGCCACCAAGTGAAATCCATCCTTCCCGAGAGCGGTCAGCCGCTTCGACATTACGTGTCCGACGCGCCGTTCGATCCCTATGCCGCGGAAAGTTTCGCCGGATCGAACGCCTACACGCAGGCCTCGCAACTGCGGCTGATGTGGTGGCGGTTCAAGCGCCACCGGCTGGCGATGATCTCCGGCATTCTGTTGCTCATCGCCTATCTGTCGATCGTCATCGTCGAGTTTCTGGCGCCCTATAACCTGCACACCCGCAATATCGACAGCATTTACTCGCCGCCGCAATCGATCCATCTTTTTCACCAGGGCACGCTTGTCGGTCCGTTCGTCTACAAGCAGCGCATGCAGCTCGACATGACGACGCTGAGGCGGGTCTATACCGATACCGACATCGTCCAGCCGCTGCGTTTCTTCTGTCACGGCGACCGCTACCGTTTCTGGGGCCTGATTGACGCCGACCGTCACCTTGTCTGTCCGGCAGAAGACGGCGATTTCTTCCTGCTCGGTACCGATCGCCTGGGCCGCGACGTGCTTTCGCGCATTCTTTACGGTGCGCGCATCTCGCTCACGATCGGGCTTCTCGGCATTACCACCAGCTTCATTCTCGGCATCGTCATCGGCGGCCTTGCCGGTTATCGCGGCGGCGTCTTCGATCTTGTCGTGCAGCGCATCATCGAGGTCCTGCAGTCCATTCCCAGCATTCCGTTGTGGCTGGCGCTCGCAGCCGTGATGCCGGTGACCTGGAGCCCGCTCGTCATCTATCTCGGCATCACCTTCATCCTTGGCCTGCTAGACTGGACGGGCCTTGCCAGAGCGGTCCGTTCCAAGCTTTTCTCCCTGCGGGAGGAGGATTTTGTGCTGGCCGCCCAGCTGATGGGAGCCAGCAAGACCCGCATCATCGGCCGTCATCTCGTGCCCGGTTTCATGTCGCATCTGATCGCCAGCGCGACGCTTGCCATTCCAGGCATGATCCTTGGTGAAACGACGCTGAGCTTCCTGGGTCTTGGTCTTCGTGCGCCGATCACCAGCTGGGGTGTCTTGCTCACCGAAGCGCGGACGGTTAACGTGATCGCCCTCTACCCATGGCTCCTGTTTCCGGTCATCCCGGTCATCGTGGTGATCCTGGCCTTCAACTTTCTCGGAGACGGCTTGCGCGACGCTGCCGATCCCTACAGGTAAGACGTACAGCCTTTGCCCATTGCAACGAAAGACCCACATGACGCGCCGTCTCGATAACGCACGCATCCTCATGTACAGCCATGACACGTTCGGCCTTGGCCATTTGCGCCGCTGCCGCGCCATCGCCCATTCGCTGGTTGAGGATTACCGCGGCCTTCATGTGCTGATCATATCCGGCGCCACCATTGCCGGCGCCTTCGACTATCGCGCGCGGGTCGATTTCGTCAAAATTCCGTCGGTCATCAAATTGCGCAACGGCGAATATACGTCGATGGATCAGCATATCGATCTTCAGGAAACCCTGAAGATGCGCCAGTCGATCATTCGCCACACTGCCGAAACCTTCGACCCGGACGTCTTCATCATCGATAAGGAGCCGCTTGGCCTGCGCGGCGAGGTGGAGGATACGCTTAGCTATCTAAAAACACGTGGCACAACGCTGGTGCTTGGCCTGCGGGAAGTCATGGATGCGCCGCATCTGCTCGATGCGGAGTGGAAACGAAACGATGTCGTGAACAAGATCGCTCAGTATTACGACGATATCTGGGTCTATGGACCGCCCGACTTCTATGACCCTCTGATCGGTCTCGACGTGCCGCAGACCGTTCGGGCGAAGATGAACTTCGTCGGCTTTCTGCAGCGGGCGGCGCTCGAAAACGGCAGCCAGTCCGGACATCGCATGCAGGAAGACTATATCCTCGTCACCACCGGCGGCGGTGGAGACGGTGCAGATCTCGTGGCCGAGGTGATTGCGGCCTACGACATCGACCCGGGCCTGGAACAGAAGGCCTTGATCGTTCTCGGTCCCTATATGCCCGCCGAACAGCGCCACCGCCTTCAACAGGCCGCATCTCATATCGAGCGGCTGGAGGTCATCGAATTCGACAACCGCATGGAAGATCTGGTTGCAGGCGCGAAAGCCGTGGTCGCCATGGGTGGCTACAATACCTATTGCGAGATCCTTTCGTTCGACAAACCGGCGCTGATCGTGCCGCGCACGCAGCCGCGCGAAGAACAGCTGATCCGCGCGCGACGCGCAACCGAGCTCGGTCTCGTCACCATGCTTCTGCCGGAGGAATCGGCTGATCCGAACCGCATGGCCGCGGCCTTGCGTCATCTCCTGACCCAGCCAGCCCCCTCGGCCGGCGCGCCGAGCCTGCGGCTCGAGGGCCTTGCGCATATCTCGGCCCTGGTCAGCGACTGGATGAGCCGCAAGGAAGGCGATCATCTTTCGGTCGTGCAGGGCTGACCTCGCCAATGCTCGATAAAAACAAGATCGTCGTCCTGCTGAAGGGCTATCCGCGTCTTTCGGAAACCTTCATCGCGCAGGAACTTCTCGGGTTGGAACGGGCCGGGCTGTCGCTCGAACTGTTTTCCATGCGTCGTCCGACCGATACCAAACGCCACCCAATCCATGCTGAAATTCGCGCACCCGTCCGCTATCTGCCGGAATATCTGCACGAGGAACCGGTCCGGGTGCTGCGTTCGCTCGTCACGGCCGTCCGTCGGCCGGGTTTCGGACGTGCGTTGCGCCAGTTCCTGTCGGATCTGCGCCGCGATTTTTCCCGCAATCGTTTCCGTCGCTTCGGTCAGGCTGCCGTACTGGTCGCCGAATGGCCGCAGGATGCTGACTGGCTCTATGTGCATTTCATCCATACGCCGGCTTCGGTCGGCGCCTATGCCGGCCTGATCGCCGGCATTCCTTGGTCCGTCTCGGCGCATGCCAAGGATATCTGGACCTCGCCCGGCTGGGATCTCGAAGCCAAGCTCGGTCAGGCGCGCTGGGCTGTCACCTGTACCCGCGCCGGCTATGATCACCTGACTGCACTGGCCGCACGTCCGGGCGTCGTCAACCTCAGCTATCACGGTCTCGATCTCGATCGCTTTCCCGTTTTTGCGGGCAGGGAAAACCGACGCGACGGTTCATGCGCCGAAGACCCCGCTATCATTCTTTCGGTCGGCCGTGCAGTGAAGAAGAAGGGCTATGACACGCTGTTGCGCGCCCTGGCATTGTTACCCAAGACCTTGCACTGGCGGTTTCGACACATTGGCGGCGGCGAACAGTTGCCGGCGCTCAAGGTGCTGGCACAAAACCTCGGCCTGACTGATCGCATCGAGTGGCTGGGCGCCTTGGCGCAGGTCGAGGTTCTGGACCATGACCGCAACAGCGACGTCTTTGCGCTCGCCTCGCGCATCACCGACGACGGCGATCGCGACGGCCTGCCGAATGTTCTGGTCGAGGCGGCCAGCCAGCGCATGGCCTGCGTGGCCACCGACCAGGCCGGCATTTCCGAATTGTTCGTCGATGGCGAAAACGGCCTTCTGGTGCCGCCGGAAGATCCGGCCGCCCTTGCCGTGGCGCTGGAGCGGATGATCCGCGAGCCGGCGCTTCGCCAGCGTCTGGGCGAAGCCGCTGAAGAGCGTGTCCGCCGGGAATTCGATCACCGCGCCAGCATCAGCCAACTCGAAACGCTGTTTGCGACGCATCGCCGGAGGGCGGACGGATGACAGCCGAAAGCCGTCCCCCGCGGGTCTTCTTCTATGTACAGCACCTGCTTGGCATTGGTCATATCGCCCGTGCCAGCCGTATTGCGGCGGCGCTGGTTGAGGATGGTTTTGCCGTTACATTGGTCACGGGCGGACTGCCGGTCGTAGGATTTCCGGGCCCCGGTATCGATCACGTCGCGCTGCCCCCTGTTGCCACCGGTGTCGATTTTGCCGGTCTGGCGCAGGCAGACGGCACGCCGGTCGATGCCGCGTTCGAGGGGGCCCGGACCAGGCTGCTGCTGGATGCCTTCCAGCGCGTCCAGCCGGATGTCGTGATCACCGAAGCTTTTCCCTTCGGTCGCCGACAGGTTCGCTTCGAGCTTCTGCCGCTGCTTTCCGCCATCGAGGCCGCCCGACCGCGCCCGATTGTCTGCGCGTCGGTGCGCGACATCCTGCAGGAGAACCGTAAGCCGGGCCGCGATCAGGAAACCGTCGATCTCGTGCGCAAACATTTTGACCGCGTTCTGGTCCACGGGGATCCGGCTTTTGCGCGGATCGAAGACACGTTCGCACTGGCAGACCGGATCAGCGACCGCGTGCTTTATACCGGCATGGTGGCGCCGCCAGCCCCCCAGCCATCGCCCGAGCGCTACGATATCGTGGTGTCCGCCGGCGGCGGCGTCGTCGGAGCGGCGCTGATGCAAGCAGCTGTTGCCGCATCGGCCGATGTCGATCCAGCCCTGAGATGGTGCGTCATCACCGGCCCCAACCTGCCGCAGCGGGATTTCGACCATCTGGCGGCATCCGCCCCTGACAGGATCAGCCTGTTCCGCTTCCGTCCGGATTTTCCGAACCTGTTGGCCTCAGCGTCGCTTTCGATCTCGCAGGCCGGCTACAATACGGTCGGCGATCTCCTGCAAACCTCCTGCCGCCTGCTGCTCGTGCCTTTCGCAACCGGTGGGGAAACGGAGCAGACCCAGCGCGCGCAAAAACTCGAAGCAAAGGGGCTGGCCGTCGTAGTGGATGAAGCGACCCTGTCAAGGGACACCATGTCGGCCGCAATCGGGCGTGCGTTAAAGCTGCCGCCGCCGGCATCGGCGGGGATACAGATGGATGGTGCGCGACAAACCGCGCATCTGTTGCGTCAGCTGCTGTCCGAAAGGGCGGACTAGAAAGCGCTTCGCCCTCGACGGACCGGCTCAGGTGTTTCTACCTCGTTTTGGTTCGATCAGATCGCCGTTTTTTTCACATCGGAACAACCTTTCGTCATCGGCGTTGAGCGGGATCGCCGATGGAGGAGCCTGTCGATGACCTCACCCGAGACTACGCCCGGTATCACAACCGAGAATTCGTCCGAGCCAAAAACCGAACTCAATCGCATGATCGGTCCCGGCCTTCTGCTGCTTTTCATCATCGGCGATATTCTGGGAACGGGCATTTACGCGTTGACCGGGCAGGTCGCGGCGCAGGTCGGCGGTGTCGTGTGGCTGCCCTTCCTGGTCGCCTTTGCGGTGGCGCTCGTCACGGCCTGCAGCTATCTCGAACTGGTCACCAAATATCCGCAGGCGGCCGGCGCCGCGCTGTACACCCACAAGGCCTTCGGGGTGCACTTCCTGACCTTCATCGTCGCCTTCGCCGTCATGTCCTCCGGCATTACCTCGGCCTCGACGGCATCGCGCGCCTTTGCGTCCAATTTCGCCGCTGCCACCGGGGTCGATTTCGGGACCTATGGCGTCACCGGCATCGCGCTGTTGTTCATCGCCCTCGTCGCGCTCGTCAATTTTCGCGGCGTGGGCGAAAGCGTGAAGATGAACGTGGTTCTGACGATCGTGGAACTGACCGGTCTCCTCATCATCATCGGGATCGGCCTATGGGCGATCGGCAACGGCCAAGGCGACGTCTCGCGTGTCTGGACGTTTGAACCGGCCGGCGATCGCGGCGTTATCTGGTCGGTGGTGGCCGCCACAACGCTCGCCTTCTTCGCAATGGTGGGTTTCGAGGATTCGGTCAACATGGCCGAGGAATGCAAACAGCCTAGCCGCATCTTTCCGAAAGTCCTTCTCGGCGGTCTCGTCATCACCGGCATCATCTATGTCCTCGTCGCCATTTCGGCGATCACGCTGGTCTCCGCTGCCGATCTGGGGGAGGGCGAAACGCCGCTCCTCAAGGTCGTGCAGGCCGGCGCACCGAATTTTCCCATCGGCATCTTCGGCGTCATCACCATGTTCGCCGTCGCCAATTCGGCATTGATCAACATGATGATGGCAAGCCGACTGATCTACGGGATGAGCCGCGAGGGTGTGCTGCCGGCTGCCCTCGGCAAGGTTCATGCGGCCCGCCGCACGCCCTATATCGCCATTCTGTTCACGACGCTGATCGCGGTCTTTCTGATCGCCTTTGCCGGCGGCGTGCCGGCGCTTGGCGGCACCACCGCACTCCTGCTGCTCGCCGTGTTCGCCATCGTCAATGTCGCGGTCCTGGTCCTGCGCAAGGACAAGGTAGGCCACAAGCATTTCCGCACGCCAACCTTCCTGCCGGTCATTGGTGCCGCCAGCTGCCTTTTCCTCGTCGGTCCCTGGACGGGGCGCGATCCGGTGCAATACACGATCGCCGCCATTTTGCTGGCAATTGGCGTGGTGTTGTGGTTCGCAACGGTCAGGTTCATGCGTGCGCAAAGCCAGACCGCTTGAACGGAAGTCTCGGCATGACGTGAAGCCTTCACTATCGCGGAGCCCTAGCGCGTGGGCCAGGTCCAGGCGGGCGTCTCAATGCCTTCGGCCACGGTTTCGCCGAGCACTTTCGTCAGCGTCACCATCATGGCGGCCTCATGGTCCTCAAGTTTGGATACCAAACTATCCGCATGAGACACGACGATCAGCTGCGATCGCTCGCACGCCTGCAAGATCAGCCGTGCCAATGGCTCAAGCAGGCTCGGATGCAGGCTCGTCTCCGGTTCGTTCAAGACCATCAAAGATGGCGGCCGCGGTGTCATCAGTGCCGCGACCAGCAACAGGTAACGCAATGTGCCGTCGGACAATTCGGCGGCCGAGAGGGGTCGCAACAAGCCTCGCTGCCGCATGGAGAGTTCGAATCGGCCCCGATCTTCGACAACGTCGACCGAACTTCCGGGAAATGCATCCTCGATTGCATCGCGGAAGCCCGCTGCATTGCCGATTTCCAGAATGGTGGCAATGGCCGCTGCCAGGTCTGTCCCATCGGATGAAAGAACCGGCGTTCTGGTTCCCACCTGAACTTGTCGAACAGGTGCATGGGGGTCCGTACGGAAATGATCGTAAAAGCGCCAGCCGCTCATCTGACCGCGAAGATAGAGGAGCTCGGGCAGGTTCCTGGGATCGGCAGATTGCGTCATCATGCTTTCGAACGACGCGAGATCATGCAACAGAACCTGACGCTGGCCGTTCGCGGCAAGGGCGGTAACGACGGGTCCGCTGCGTTCTACAAACACATTCCGGCGGCTCAGGATATCGCCCGCCCAGACGGCTTCCGCCTTGATCTCCGGATCCAGCAGAAAGTGGACAGATGGCGGGGGCGTTGATTGCGGTGGCAGGCCCAGATCGATGGCGTAGCCGTAATCCTGCGAGGCAAAGCCCAGCTTAAGTGCGACAGGGTTCTTGCGTCTTGTGCCCTGGACGGGAACGCTGCCGATCTTCATGTCGCGCGACAATGTTTCCGGGCCGGCCCAGATGGTCGACGGCAGGCCGCCTTCTGCCGCCAAAGAGCCGATGACGCGCCCCTGCGCGACATCGGCAAGAAGCCTCAATGCGCGATAGAAACTTGATTTTCCCGCCCCGTTTGCGCCGGTTACCACCGTCAGTTTCTCAAGCGGCAGGATGAGATTACGAAGAGAGCGGTAACCGGAGATGGCAATGGTGAGGATCATGTCTCTGAGGCTGTCATGACTCTCCCGGACAGCGCAAGCCCCTCATCCTGGAAACCGATCCCGCCATGCTGCCTGCGCGCTTTCAAAGGGGAGCGTCGTCGCCTCGTAAACGCCGCGGGCAATGGCGCGCGCGCTCACCAGCGTTGCCATATGAAGGATTTCCATCAGTTCCGTCGGATCCCTTACCGGCTTCTCGGCCGTGGCGGCGCCAAACATCGTGTCGCCGTCGAAGGGCAGGTGGGCCGGCAGCACAGCGCGGGCCAGCCCATCATGGGCAAGAAGGGACAGCCGGTGCGCCTGCGTCTTGGTCAGCGCCGCGTCCGTCACTACGATACCGATCGTGGTGGCCGTCATATTGACACCCTTCAGGCGCATGCCCGTATCGAAGCATGTGGGCATGCCTAATCCACCGAATTCCCTGTCCTGCTCGAAGGGTGCTGCCCAGAAATGCGGACCGTCTCCGATTAAGGCGGAACCGAGCGCATTGGCGACCACCAAGGCCGCCACCCTGTGTCCGGCTCTCGTCACTGCGCTGGCCGATCCGAGGCCGCCCTTGACGGTCCCCGTAGTGGCACCCGTCCCGGCACCCACGCTGCCCAGCGCGAAATTGCCGGATCGCGCGGCTTCGAAAGCCTGTAATCCCATGTCGCGATAGGGCGAATGCCTTCCCCAGTCCTTGTTGCCACCGTTCAGCAGATCCATCAGGATCGCCTGCGGCACGATCGGTACCCTTGTCGTGCCGACACTCAATCCGCGACCGATGCCGCGCAGTCCTGCCTGAACGCCGCCCGCCGCATCCAGCCCGAAGGCCGAGCCGCCGGAGAGCACGAAGGCATCCACCGTTTCCACGGTCATGGAGGGGTCAAGAAGAGCGGTGTCGCGTCCGCCCGGCGCCCCGCCCAATACGCTGCCCGAGGCGATCACCGGCCGGTCGAAAACAACGGCCGTGACGCCGGACCCGAGCGCGAGATCCGTGGCATGGCCCACGGCCACGCCGGCAATGTCGGTCAGCAGGTTCTGCAAGGGCGTGGCGGTGCTCACGCGCATCAGTCGATGTCGAACTTGACGCCCTGCGCCAAGGGCAGCGTGCGGCCGTAGTTCAGGGTGTTGGTGGCACGGCGCATATAGGCACGCCACGCATCCGAACCGGACTCGCGGCCGCCGCCGGTTTCCTTTTCGCCCCCGAATGCGCCGCCGATTTCAGCGCCGGAAGGCCCGATATTCACATTGGCGATGCCGCAATCCGATCCGTTCGACGAAACGAATGTCTCCGCTTCGCGCATGTCGTTGGTGAATATCGAGGATGAAAGGCCCTGCGGCACGGCATTGTGCAGTTCAATTGCCTCGTCGAAACCGGAATATCGCATCACGTAGAGGATCGGTGCGAAAGTCTCGTCCTTGACTGGCCCCGCCTGTCCCGGCATTTCGACGATGGCCGGGCGAACGTAATAGGCATCGGCTGCGTCGTCGGACAAAACCCGTTCGCCGCCCGAAATCTTGCCACCGGCGGCACGTGCCGCCTCGAGCGCCGACTGCATCTTGTCGAAGGCTGCCTTGTCGATCAGCGGGCCTACGAGGTTGCCGGCCGTCAGGGGGCTGCCGATGGTGACCGACTGGTATGCCTTGATCAGACGCGGCACCAACTGATCGTAGACACTTTCATGCACGAACAGGCGCCGCAGCGTCGTGCAGCGCTGACCGGCCGTACCCATGGCGGCAAAGGCGACGCCGCGCAGCGTCAGATCGAGATCGGCCGTCGGGGTGACGATGGCAGCATTGTTGCCGCCGAGTTCGAGGATCGAGCGACCAAAACGCTGCGCCACGCGCGGACCGACGATCCGTCCCATGGCGGTGGAGCCGGTGGCGGAAATCAGCGGAACCTTTTCATGATCGACCAGCACTTCGCCGATCTCCCGGTCACCGATCAGGAGCGTTGAGAGGTTTTCCGGCGCCTCATAGCCGGCGTCGCGATAGCGTTTGAGCGCCCTTTCGAAGATTGCCTGCGTGGCCAGCGCCGTCAATGGTGTCTTTTCGGATGGCTTCCAGACTGTGACATTGCCGCAGACGATTGCCAGCGCCGCGTTCCACGACCAGACCGCGACCGGAAAGTTGAAGGCTGAAATAATGCCGACGACACCGAGGGGATGCCAGGTCTCCATCATCCGGTGCTCGGCGCGTTCGGTTGCGATGGTGAGGCCATACAACTGACGCGACAGACCGACGGCGAAATCGCAGATGTCGATCATCTCCTGCACTTCGCCGAGACCCTCCGAAGTCACCTTGCCTACCTCGATCGACACAAGTTCGCCCAGAGCGTTCTTGGCACTGCGCAATTCTTCACCGAGCAGACGAATGAGTTCGCCACGCTTGGGCGCAGGCACCTTGCGCCAGGCCAGAAAGGCGGAATGCGCCTTGTCGATTGCAGCCTTCGTATCGCCAGCGGAATGCTCCGGCAGGTTGCCGATTTCACGCCCGGTAACGGGAGAGCGCACCGTCAGCGTGCCACCCTTGTAACGGGAGGTCGCCACACCAAGATCCGCAAGGATGCGGTCCACGTCGGCGGCAAGGTCGAGTGTGGCTAGGGTCATGTCGGTCTCCGGTTTCTGATGCTCTGGTCGCAGGTTTTGTTTTCGTGCAATGTACAAGGGGTGGCGGCCGAAGCAATTGCGGCGCCGGATATTTGTCTTCCCGATCAGAAACGCTCGCCAGCGAGATGCGCGAGCTGCGCGCCGGCTTCGTAATAGGCTTCCTTCAGCGATCGGAACGAGGCCAGTTTCGGATCGCTCAAAGGCAAGGGCAGATCGGCTTCGCTGATGCGTCCGAGAATATGTTCGGCCAGAACCTTGCCGAATGTCGTGCCCGGTGCGATGCCACGACCATTATAGCCGCAAAAGCCGATCACATTGCGATCGAACAGGTGGAGGCGGGGCAGGGCATTGTCGGTCATGCCAATCTGTCCGTACCATTCGGCCTCGAATTCGATTTCGCTCAGTTGCGGAAAGAGACGGGAAAGCGCCCGTTTTGCCCAGTTCCTGTGAATGCCGGCGCCCGGCCCCCGCAATGCACCGACACTTCCGAATACGAGCCGCCCACCCCGATCCATGCGGAAAGAGGAAAGCACCTCCCGGGTATCCCAGCATCCCTCGCCGCCGGGCAGGATCGAGCGAAGCAGATTGCCGGAAAGCGGTCTTGTCGCGAGGTTGAAATAGGGCAGATGCACCTGCTCGTCGCGGACCACCTGCCAGGGTCCGGTGCTGTAGGCGTCGGTCGCCACGATTACCCAGTCCGCAGCAACCGTGCCTTCCGTACTGCTCAGCAGATACCCGCTGCCGTTCCTCTGTGCCGAAATCACGGGACTGCCGGTCAACAGGGTAGCGCCCGATGTCATCGCCGCTTGAGCGAGACCACGGGCATAGGCCAGCGGCTGCAGCGTTCCGGCGCGCATGTCGAGGAGAGCGCCGGCATAGGCCCGGCTACCGACCCGCCGTTCCGTCTCTGCGGCGTCGAGGATCGAAACCGGGGCGGCATGGGCCTGCCACTGTCGGGCGCGCTCCTCCAGTTCAATCAGACCCTGCGTGCCGACGGCCAGATGGAGCGTGCCGTTTTCTACCAGTTCGCATTCGATCCCATGTTTCCTGATTGTTTCGCGAACCAGCGCCGGCCCGTTGCCAAGCAGCTTCAGCGCACGCTCGCCGTGAACCGGACCGAGCTCTTTAACGAAATTGTCGGGCATCACCCACATGCCGGCATTGATGAGGCCGACATTGCGTCCCGCCCCGCCGAAGCCGATCTCGGTCGCTTCGAGAAGCACGACGCGCGCACCGCCTTCCGCCAGATGCAGCGCGGCCGACAGGCCGGTATAACCACCGCCTACGATCGCCACATCCGCCGTATGACCACCCGCCAGGCGCTCCGTTGCCGGCGGCGGCGGAGCGGTCTTTTCCCAAAGGCCGTGCGAACGGGGATTGTCGAGCATGGGCGATATCCGGTGGGGCTTTGAGAAAACCCTACCGTGCCGTGCTTATGTTCACCATGCACATGTTCTCAACGGGTCATTCTCTGCCGGAATGCCGCAGCGCCGACCGAGAACAGCGTCTTGCGAACAGGCGCCCGATCGTCCAATAGTCACTCATCAATCCTTCAGCCGCTCAATGGCGGCGCGACCGACGGGAAGATTTTCGATGAAACCGATTTTCGTGCAATTGCGCTGCACGCCGGGCAAGACCTACGAGGTCGCCGATGCTCTCTACAAGACCGAGTTGGTCTCGGAACTCTACTCCACCAGCGGCGACTGGGACCTTCTTGCCAAGGTGTATCTGCCTGAAGGCGAGGAGATCGGCCGTTTCGTCAACGAAAAGATCGCGTGCCTTGCCGGGATCGAACGGTCTTTGACGACGATGACGTTCACCGCGTTCTGACAGACCCGCGAAAGCCGCGGTCGGCGTCGCGCCGGACCATGGCACGCGCATCAAAAAAGCCGCCCGGTTCGGAGCGGCTTTTTCAGGTCTTGCGGCGGCGTTCGCCGGCTGCGGAACAGACCGGCACGATCATGCGAGCGCGGGGTTCGCGGCGTTCGAGCGCGCCAGGTGGTCGTGAATGGCCAGTTTCACCTCATCGGTCGATCCAAAACGCTGCTCGTCGAGATCAATGACGTGAAACTTCACGGCGATGAATTTCAGCCGGTTGTCATCCGGCACTACGATGCCGACGGGCTCACCGGCGTATTCTATGACTTGCTTTTGCATGGACAGACTCCTGCAGAGACCGCGGCACGGGGCGGCACTGCGAATGACTTTTTTCAGAAACCGAGAACTTTAAGACCGTAGACGGTGATCGTCACATTCGACAGCGCGGAAAGGAAACGCATTCCACGCGTTTAAGTCGACGCACGCCCGGCTTGAGAGCGGCGGTAATGCAGGTTGTAATCGACATCTCACTCTCCCTGTTGGCGTTGCGTTTGGTCAAAACCGGAATCACTCTGTCCAGTATCAACTCTTCTCTACGACAAAATCGATGGTCGATCAACGAAAATCAATTTGACTAGAATATTTTTCTTTAACGTGACAGTATGACGGCAAGTTTGTGAAATCTCATTCGCAAAACCGCCTTAGTCGGCCACGGTCATCAGATAGGGATGACATCCTCCGCCGACAAGGTGCGAGCCCGCTCATTGTCTTGACCGTCGATTATATCGATGGTTGAGTGCGATTTTTCCTCCAAGAACGCGCGCTCCGCGAGAATCTCGGATATGGCGCGCACGATATGGTCCGCTGTTTCGCGATCGAGACAGAGCGGCGGCCGCAGCATCAGGCGATGCGGGTCATCGCTTGGCGACACCAGAACGGCGCGCGACAGCAGTGCCCTTGAGAGCGCCCTTGCAACCGGCTGCGTACACACGAGTTCAAGCGCCAGTCCTTCGCCGCGGATGTCGATGCGGTGATCGGACACAGCCTCGACCAGACCGGCACGCAGATGATCTCCAACGACGCGGGCGTTTTCCTGCAAGGCCTCGTCGCGCAGGACCGACAGTGCCGCAGCCGCCATAGCGAAATCGACAGCGTCCGGGCCGCCTGAGGATCTGTTGTGAATACCGCTTGGACCCTCGGCCTTGTTGATGCCTGGAATCGGAAGATCGGTCAGGCCGGCCAGATCGCTACGTGTCACCAGAACCGCGAGTGGCTTGCCGGGTACGATACTGCCGATGACGACCAGATCAGGCAGGGTGTCGTCGCCTTCGAACTTCCAGAGGTGGCGGCCGAGCCGTCCGAAACCTGTTTCTCTCTCATCGGCAATGCGCAGCGTTGGCTGTGAACCGGCCTGTTCGTCCGCCGCAGTGCCGACGATGCTCGGATGGTGGTTTTCGCTGCGGCTCAAGCGCTGCGCCTGTTCCATCATGTCCGTTTCGCTGCCGATCGCTACAATCGTATCCAGCCCGGCCGGAAGCGTGGCCAGCAGTCGCTCGCGAAACCGCTGTTCCAGTCCCCCGGCCCCATGGCTTGCACCCAGCAGCCATTGGCGATAGGCCGCCTGCGCCAATGTCGAATGGCCATGGCCGACAATGCCGGCTGATCCCGAAAGATCGGTAAGGGCTTGGCCCAAACCGTCATAGACATGCGCGCGCCAGCCGCGCACGGGTTCCCCGCGCTTGGGCACCGGCGCGTCGATATCGATGCCGAGAAGCTGCGACGGCGATGGGCAGAGCCGTCGCCATGCGCCGGCACGCGACGGGGTGGTAAACAGTGGCGGCACGATCTCGGGATGGCGGCACAGCCTGATCCGCAGGCCACCAACCGATCCTTCCGCGCCGGCAACCGAACCGATCGCATCCTCGGCAAACAGCGCCATGCCTTCGGATAGCGGGCAGACCAGTCCTTCAAGGTAAAGCGTGGCATCGCGGCCGACCAACACCAGCTGCTGACCTACCTCTTTCAGCATCCCGCCGAAGGGCGCAACCACGACGCTGCCGGCGGGAACGCAGATGTCCACGTGCAAGGCGTGATTGTCCGCGTCTTCGCCGTGCCGGTCGATGCTGCGCGATAGCCGGTATTCGCCATAGCGGGTGGCGCCCATATGGGTTTCCCACGAAACACGGGCCAGAAGCCGCCAATCGATGTCGGGGTCGGTCCAATTTCCGTCGAGGAGCAGCGGGCTGTCGATCCCCAGGTCGACGAGACGGATCTGCTCCACATCGATTTCCGGCAGCAGGCGGCAGATGTCGTCGGACAATACCGATGGCTGGTCGCCGTCAAAACCGGTGACATCGAGAATGGCAGCCTCCATCAACGAAGGATGAACGCCGGTGGCAACCGCAAACACCTTTCGGCCGAAGTGATGGGCCGGATCGGGTACCGCCACCGCCTGGCCTTTTGCATCAGGCCCATACCGGTCCGTCTCGGTGACGCCTGCCGCGGCTGCCTTCTCGGCAGAGGCTTCCCCCGTTGCGGCTGTCACGGTTTCGTGCTCCGCACGCGCGGCGAGCACGCAGGCCCGGGCGACGGTCAGCGGCCACAGCGCCCGCAGTTCCGGTTCGTTCAGCGCAAATGTGTCATTGAAGCCGCGCACCGCCGGCAGAATGTCGAACGGGTCGTCGCCGCCATGGGCCATCAGGTCGGCGCAGGTGACGGCGAGGCCCGCCACAAGCCAGCCGCGTACCACGGCGCCGACATCGGTGATGCCATCGGCGCGCCAACGGCCCTCATCGGTTCGCCGTCCGGTCAGGCGCCGGAGCGCCAGGTCGTGATGTACCGGCTGGATGCGCAGCATCGGGGCAAGCGGCTGCACCTGACGCAATGCGGCCACCAGAACCTTGGCGATCGGATCGCGCACCGCATGATCGCCGACGTTGCTCAACAGCCGAAGCACGACGGGGCCGGCATGGCGCAGGTCGGAATCGACCGAACGCTCCAGGCCCGGCTCGTCGAAATCGGCAAGAGCCTTGGTCAGTTCTGCTGCAAGACGGCCGATGCCGGCCATATCCGTCTCGTCCAGACGATGGGGTGGCGGCGTGACACCTTCCGGCATGGTGACGAGCCGGTAGCTCCAGCCTCCATCATCAGCGGCAACCGCAATATCCGAACCGTGCTGGGTCGCGACCGGTTCGGGCGCGTCTGGTGCATCCGCCTTGCGCGCCAGATGGCGCAGGATCTTGGCTTCAAGCGCCAGGTCCGCCGCGCCCTCCACATCGCGCCGATCCAGCCGATAGCGCATGTGGCCGTTGTCGATCAGATAGGCCGTCTGTGGGTCGTCCAACGCCTTGGCCTGGCCCGAAAGTCCGTAAAACGCGCGAAGTGTCTGCTCGATCGCGGGAAGGGGCGTGTTTTCGTCCGGGCGCTGAGGGTGGGAAATCGTCTCGGCAAACGGGTCGGACATTCAACTCTCCGCAAGGTACTTCAGGACAAGTTAGCGCAAACGCGACATACGTCCATAGGCTGCACCTCATCCGTATCTTGCACGAGGTCGACAGGCCGCGCCGTCAAGACGATCCGCACTGCCCTGACGCACCACTGCTTAAACATTTATGCAGGTAAAACGGATAGGGTTCTTGCGAATGACAGGCCGATCATGGGGCACGGTGCCTTAGGACCGGTACGCCGGGGTCCTCCTGCGGGCTCTCCACCATGGCAGCGCAGCGGACGATCCGTTGGCCCGATGCATGATGCAGGCGATCGAAAGATGGGTCGCGCGTTCAGAGCGTACGCCCGATGGTGACAGGCAATGAGGCACGGTGGCAGTTCGGGTCGCTGACAGGTTGAATACAATGGTCCATCCTCGGGTTCCTTCGCACGCCGCTGCCATGCCGCTGACCTTTGGCGGCACGATCGGCCTTTATACACCGTCGGCCGAAACCGTTCCCCCCACCGATCTCGCCGTGCTTTTTGCGAGCCCCTGGGGGCTAGAGGAAATGTGCACGCGCAAATTCTGGCGCATTCTTTCGGAAACCCTGGCCGATCGCGGCATGGCCAGCCTGCGTTTCGATTATCCCGATACCGGTGACGCACTTGATGGCGCCTGTTCGTCGCAAGGGTTACCGGTTTGGACGCAGTCCATGGTGGCCGCCGCCGACGCGCTTCGTCGGGCATCGGGCTGCCGTAAGATCCTCGTCATCGCGCAAGGCCTCGGTGCGGTCGTGGCCGCCGAGGCCGCCTCGCTCCTCCCGGATGTCGAAGGTCTGGCCTTTCTGGCGCCAGTCACGTCCGGGCGCCAGCACCTGCGCGAACTGGCGCTTTGGTCGAAGGTTGTGGATGAAAATCTGGGCCTGAGCGAGGATCAGCGGGATGCAGCCGGTATCACGATCGCGTCCTTCGTGATGCCGCCCACCATCGCCAATGATCTGCGCAAGGTCGACTTGCGTGCCTTGCCAGTGGCGCCGGCGGATTACTGCCTGGTGGTGACGCGGCCGGACCGCCCGGCGGATGCCGACTTTGCCCGACATCTTGCAGCCTTGGGTACCACGGTCACCCGCCAAGTCTTCGCGGGTTATCATCAGCTCGTCTCCAATCCGTTATCGTCGCGCGTGTCGCCGGACATGGTCCAAGCGCTGGTCGATTGGGTTCAATCACTGCCGGCGGCGCAGCGCGTGCGCAGCGGTAGAAGTGTGTTGCCTGGCTCCCCCGTACCCAATCGGGGCGACGGATTTGTCGAGACGCCGGCGCGCTTCGGTGATGGGCAGCGGCTATCGGGCGTCCTTTGCGAACCGCAAGGTGCCGCTCGTGGCGCCACGGTGGTTTTTGTCAGTTCGGCCTATGATCGCCATTGCGGCTGGGGCCGCAGCACGCTGGTTCTCGCACGCCAGCTTGCGCGTTCGGGCATTCGCTCGCTGCGCTTCGACACCGCCAATGCCGGCGACAGCCCGCCCTGGCCCGGCGAGCCGGACCAGGTGCTCTACGGGTCCGGCCAGATCCTCGATGTCGAGGAGGCACTGACCTTCCTTCAAACGCAGGATTCCATTCGGCGTTCCGGTGCGCCCATGGAGGAGCTTGCAGGCGGGGCTAGGCCGCAGACTGACCCCAAGGGCAAGCCTGAGCAGGTTGTTCAGGGCATGGACGCTGCCGTGACGCCGATCGTCGTGGCCGGGCGCTGCAGCGGTGCCTATCTTGCTCTGCAATGCAGCGAAATTGACTGGCGTATTTCAGGTGTCGTTGCTGTCAATCTTGCCACCTTCCGCTGGAAGACCGGCCGCTCGGTGGAGGAGGCGGTCAACAATGCTGGGCGCAGCCTTGGCGAATATCGCATGCGGGCGCTGCGTCTGGAAACTTTCAGGCGTCTTATGCGCGGCGATATCGATATTGGCAGCGCCGCCGCCCATATCGGCCGCGGCCTTTCCCTGCGAATCCGCAACCGCGCGGGCGCGGCCGTGCGTTTCTGGCTGCCGCATGGCCGCGCCGTGCAGGCCCTTCTGCAGCGGCTCAAGGCGGATGACAAGAAAGTGGCCCTGCTCTACAGCGAGAATGATTACGGCCTTGAGGAATTCACTTATTACTTTGGCGAAAGCGGCGGTGGTCTGGCTGCCTATTCCAACGTCTCGGTCACGATCATTCCTGCCGCCGACCACAATCTGACACCCGCCCATGCGCGGGAGACCTATCTGTCAGAGGTTCGTCGGATGGCCTTGCAGTTCCCGTCAAAGGTGCTGACCAAAGCCGAGTGAAACTTCGACAGTCCCCTGAGAGCAGACACGTACAGCCGTGACAAGACCATCAGAACCGCACCGAGTGGCGGCTTCCGAGCGTGGAAACCGAGCCGGTCGGGGGGCTGCTGGTCGCTGCGCCGCCCAGGATGTCGGCCCCGTCAGCGGCCGCAGGAGCGCCGGGTCGCGCTTGCGGGACACTGTCCGTAACCGGCAATAGCGCCACGCGCTTCACCAATCCCGGCGCCAGATGGAAGCCGTTTTCGGCGGGTCGAAAACCCGCGACGTTGATCGCGACCGATTGTGCGAGGCGATCCGTCTGCATTTGCAGGACCCAGCCGACCTCCTCCGCCACGAGATTAACCTCCAGCCTTGCCTCGTGAAAGGCGTTCGCCCGCCCGAGGGGAAAATGGAACGCCTCGGAGAGGATCGCGCCGCTTTGCGCGTCCGCAAGTCGCGCCACCGTGACGTCATGCGAGGGCGGACCGAAACGATAGGCGTAGGTCGTGTCGAAAAAAGCACCGAACAGGTCGGTGGCCGCCATCGTCCTGCCTTGCCGCGCATCGAGCGTCACTGTTGTTGTGCCGCTTACCACGGATTGTCGGCCATCCCGCAGGCATGACAGTGTGACCACCAGGTCGCGCTGCAAGGGACCGTCGTTGACAACATGCACATCCAGTCCGTTCGTGCCTTCGTCCGACAGAATGACGGTCACCGGCCGAAACGCACGCTTGAGGGCATGCCATGTCGATTTCCGCCGCCCGGTCGCATCGATCACGCCCCAGCCGGCTCCAGGCAGAAGATCCTGCAGCGTCCAGACCAGAGCGCCGTTGCAGCCGGAGACCGGACGCCGCCATTCCGCAAAGGTTGCCTCCATCACTTCGGCCGTCGCAGCGCGGGACAGGGCGAGATAGTGTTCGGGGTCTTCGTGACGCAGCCTTGCGGGGTCAATCTCATAAAGGTCGCCGATGTAATGGTCGCGCACGTCCTCGAAATCCCAGGACGCCCCGGCGTCGCGCGGCACCCGGGCCTTCCAGCGCGGATCACACGAGGGCGGCACCGGCAGATGCCGTTCCAGCGTCTCGGCATCCGGCACGCTAGAAAAAGCAAGGCATTCGGCGGCAAAACGCACGTTGGCGCGACGTGCATCCTCCAGTGGCCGACGATAAGCGCCAACGCCGTAAAAATGCGTCACGCCTGCATTGGCGGAAAATGGCAAGGCTCCGCCACTCGGCGAATTGTCAACATAGGGCACATCGGCGCGCTGCTCGGCGCAAAGCCCCGCCAGAAACTCTGTCGCGAATGCGGATTTCCAGGTGCGTTCCGGCAGACCCATCATCGCCCCCTGTTGAAACATCTCGCTACCGCCGCACAGGATCGCCAGGCTGGGAGAAGCCGACGTCCGCGACAGAAACTGTTCGACCTCGGATTTCACGTGAATCATCAAGGCATGGTCATTAGCCGGATAATCGAAATTGGCGAACATCAGATCCTGCCACACGAGAAGTCCCAGTTCGTCGCAAAGGCCGAAGAAGTCGGGGGTCTCGTAAACGGCAACGCCTGGAATACGGATCATGTTCATGCCGGCTTCGGCCGCCAGGTTCAGCCATGGCGCGTAATCCGCCCGTGCACCGGTCAGGGCGACGATATCCGCCGTCATCCAGACAGCGCCACGGCAGAAGACCCTCTCGCCGTTGACGAGGACAGCAAAACTCCGGCCATCGGCGCCGCGGTCCACGGTGATTCGGCGAAAACCGGTGCGGCCAATCCGCCGCCGATCGTTCCCATGCGCAAGGATCACGTCGTGAAGAACAGGCTCGCCATGGGTCCGCGGCCACCAGGGCGCAATATCAGGTAAATGCAGTTCTGCGGACATCCGTCCTGCGCTATGAGCAAACGTGCTTTCGCGACCATCGCAGATCAGCCGCAGCCCCGGCGTTTCGTCAGAGGCGGCAAACGACACGGTCAGGACCCCCGTGCCGTCATCGCCAAACGCCGTGCGAATGGTGAAATCGACCGGTTCCGCCTGGGGACGCAGGATCGAGATCGTACGCCAGGGTCCGACAGCCACCACGTCCGGGCACCAGCCGGGCATGAAACCGAGCGCCGTCGTGCGGATCAGCCGCAGGCCCTGGGCGCGCATCATGCGTGGTCGCCAGCGGGCGCGCGGTCCGGTCTTGGCCAGATGCGGGCCGATCGCGCGAAAGCAGATCGCCAACCGATCCTTGCCATGCAGGGTCACCGGCACGTCATGGGCCTCGAACATGCTTTCCGATGTCAGGATTAGAGCCCCGTTGAGATAGACTTCGGCGATCGTCGCAAGCCCGGCAAACCGTAGCAGGGCATCGCCCGCCGGTTCATCGAGCGTGCAACGATACCACGCATCAAGGTCTTCGAGCGCCAGGGAGGCGCCGACGTCGAAACGCCCGGCCTGCCGGAGCGCCGATGCCACCGTGCCGGGTACCGGTGCTGCGATCGTCTCGGCATGGTCGGGAATATCGTCGGGTGTGGCGTAAGCGCCGGCCTCGCCCAGAGCGAGGGTCCAGCCTTTGCCGAGAAAACGCTCGCTGGTCATCCCGCCGTCCTCCTGCCTTTGTCACCAGCCTCAATAGACATGGTGGTTCAGGCGGCTGCCCGCGCGTCGCCCAGTTCCGCCGAAAGGCCTGCCATCAACAGATCCCAGGCTTCCGCTGCGGGGTCGAGCGCTGTTGTCAGCGGATCGAATCTTTTCCGTGCCAGCGCGCGCGCCAGCAGAAACTGCGCGGATTTCGCGGTTTCGGCAATGGTCAGAGCCCGGTCTGCCTGCCCGCTCCGATCCAGCCAGGTCAGGTGAGAGGCCAGAAGTTCGAAATTGGCGCCCATCTGCCGCAGCGTGTTGAAGGCATATTTGTGAAAGAAGGCGAAGTCGCGCTCGGCCAGCCGGGTCGCCTGGAGCGCGAACACGCTTGCGAAGGCGCGCACCGGGTTGGTATCCGGGCGGCGCGCGAAATGCCGGCGCAAGAGGCGCTCGGCCTGGGTGCGGATATGGCGACGATCGACTGGCTTGGCCGGAAACTTCGCAAATTCGGTATAGGGCAGTAATGGCACATCGCCATCCTTCAGGTGCTGCTGGAATATGCCCGCAAAATCCGCTCCGGACAGCGAGAAGAGGCCGCCATTGTGGAAATAGTCCATGTGTTGACCGGCCATGTCCAGCCGGTTGATGGCGACCGTCGTCTTGCCGTGTTCGGTGCGATAGGTCAGGCCCCGCGTGTCCGGCAGGTAGAAACTGTCCATTTCCAGCAGGCATAGGCGCTTGCGGGAAATCTGCTCCAGAACATGGATTTCCGGCCGATCGAAGATCGCCAGTTCGGTGACACGAATCCCGTAAAGCGTCTCGAGGTCCTCCAGCGGTACCTTGAAAAAGGTCATCTGGTCGCCCTCGAAGTCCTGGGTCAGGGTAAAGCCCAGCATTGCTTCCGGCGGCAGGCCGGCGGCCGCCAATACCTCGATCCACAGGTCGACATAGCAGTTGGTTTCTGGCCAGATCCGGTCTGTGGCATGCAGGGCATGCGGCACATAGGCGGCAGGGTCGATCTGCGGAAAAACAGCAGTCATCATCAGCCCCACAACGTGGTGCGCACATGTTCCGGCCAGTCACTGACGTCCAGTCCGTGCGTGTGGAACAGCGCCAGCGCGATGCGTTCCAACCCGAAGCCGACGCAGGCCGTGTGCGCCACGCTACCATCCTCGAGGTTCAGCCCCCATTTGAGCCCGAATGAATCCTGATGGTAGTTGAAGCTCATGCAGGCGGTCGGGTTCGATGTCGACGTGATCGGGATGAGCAGTTCGAATTTCAGGTTCTGGTCGCGCTGGTTGTTGACCATCATTTTGCCGGCGCGTCCGAAGAAGGGGTCGTTGGCGATGTCGATGGTGACGTCGAGGCCGACAGCCTTCATCATCTCGACGCCGCGGTCCATCCAGTTCTGGCGGAAATCGGTGACATGGGTTTCCGTGCCCATGCAGACATACTCCCGCATGCGAAAGAGCTGCTGCCGGCCCGGGTCCCGGGACGGTTCGTGGCGGAAGCAATAGCTTTGCAGGTCGTAAAGCGCGCCGTGGGCCGGAATTTTTCCACGCCGTGCGACAGTGGGATACAGCGGATAGCAGGCAGCCGGCGTCAACACGATATCGGTAGCTTGCTGGCCTGTGGTCCAGTCATCTTCGCCCACTTCCATGCATTTGAGCAGGCTCATGTGATCAAGTTCGCTGCCGCAGAAGGAATGCACGGTGCCGGCCAGCTGCGGAAAACTTTTCATGTAGCCGCTCTGCTCGAAGAAGTCGCGGTTCATGCCAGGGGGGAAACGCATGGCTTCGGCACCGTCGCCGCCGCCTACCTTGTCGATCAAGCGTTCGAAGGCGGCGATCACTTCCTCGAACTGGCCGCTGCGGCCATAAAGCCCGTCGACACCGGTCTCGATCAGCAGGCCGACGTCAAACAGCCGGTCGAGAAAGGAGGTTTGCATGTCCATCACGTCACTCCTGAGGAAAACAAGTTGGTGGGAGATGTCAGCCTAGGAGGCTGAAATCGGGTTTCTGCACCAGAAGCATGGTCGATGAATTGGCCAGGATGCGGTCGTTGGAAATCATCAGTTGCGCCGAATGGGCGTCGCGCAGGTGGCGGCCGAGACTGTACGGCGTCCCGTTTTTATAGCCCATGATACCGCAGATCAGCATCGCCTTGTTGATGATGTCGAGGATCGTCTGCGAGGAGGCGATCTTGATATTGTTCATGGCGACGGCAAAGCCCATCGAGGAAAGCTTGTCGCCGTCCGCCTTCGCATCCTCATAGGTTCGGATGCCGGACAACAGGTTGGATTTCATCAGTTGCAGCAGGTTGCAGGCTTCCGCCAGATGCAGCGCGCCCGGCGGAACCTGGCCGGCGGACTTGCGGGCGGCAGCGCGAGCGAAGGCCTGGGCTCTCGAGACCGCGTCGGCAGCGATGCCGAACCACACGCCGCTCCACAGAAGGTGGCTGGTTGCCAGCATGGATTGCGCGGCGATCTCGGCAAACGGTTTTGGAAATACCTGCGCGGACGGTGCTTCGCCGTTGAACATGAAACCGTCCGAGCAGGTGCCACGCATGCCGAGCGTGTCCCAGATGTGGGTGCGCTCCAGACTGTACTGGCCCTTGCGGAAGACGGTCATTACCTGATCGCTCGGGGCGGCGTCGGCGTTGGCGCGCGAGGTGATCAGGATGGCGTCGGCTTGTGCGCCATAGGAAATCACCGTCGCGTCCTTCTGCAGGCGGCAGGTCGTTTCGTCTATTTCGATCGCGCAGATCGAATTGCGCAGATTGCCGCCGATGCCGCCCTCGGTCGTGGCTGATCCCAAAAGTAGCTGGCGTCCTGCCACTTCCTGCATGAAACCGGTATGCCACTGGCTTTCCGCGCCATGCTCCACGAGGCTCGAAAGCTTGATATGGTGCATGGCGAAGATCATAGCGCTCGAGGCGCAGGCCTGGCCGAGGATCGAGCAAAGTTCGGCGATGTCGAGAAGGCAGGCGCTCTCGCCGCCATGAGCCGCCGGCACCTGAATGCCAAGCAGCCGCTCGGCCTTCATCGCCTCTACGGCTTCCTTGGGGAAGCGGCTCCCGGCATCCACGTCGCCGGCAAATTCGGCCGCAATCTTCGCCACGCGATGCGCACGGGTGGCGAGCGTCGTGTCCGTGGCGAGGATCGCGAGCGACATCATGCGGCCTCGCGGCTTTTCAGGATCTGGGTTACCGTTTCCTCGATCGCATTGATGCTGGCAAAGGATTTGCGGTTCAGCAGAGCGTCGGGAAATTCGATATCGAATGCTTCCTCGATTGCCAGCATCAGCTGCACGGAGGCGAAAGAGGAAAGGCCAGCGCCATAAAGGTCCGCCTCGTTGGCAATATCCTTCACGGCCATGGGCAGGCCGCCCACACGGCCCAGCAGTTCGCGAATTGTCTCGTTCATCTCGACATCTCCCACGCATTCACTTGTTCATCGGTGATGCTGCAGGACTAAACGGAAAAGACTAAGGAACGCCGAAGTAATTCGGTGAAATCTTGGATGCGGGATTCGCTAGAATTTGAGGAAAGCGGCTTGGTAGATGGCGGGTTCAGCCGTTCGTTTTTGACCGCGGCTGTTGTACGGTCCGCCTGATCGCTATCCGTCACTTCGGCGGGTAACGATGCGTCTCGCCCCGGAAATCGCTCACCGAATAGCAGCCGTCTTCGCGCCGGGCCGCTGTTTCACCGATTACCGCCTTGCCATGTCCGCCGGGAATATCCAGCACATAGGTCGGCTGGCACAGGCCGGAAATGTTTCCGCGCAGCGCCGATACAAGCTTCTGTCCTTCATCGATGCCCAGGCGAAAATGGCTGGTGCCGGGAGCGAGGTCCGGGTGATGCAGGTAATAGGGCTTGATCCGCGTCTCGACAAAGGCCTTCATCAGGTCGGAAAGCACTGCGGGATCATCATTGACGCCCCTGAGCAGCACAGTCTGGCTTACCATCGGAAAGCCGGCATCCACCATCCGGGTGCAGGCGGCGCGTGCCTGCGATGTCATTTCGCGGGCATGATTGGCGTGCAGGGCCACGTAAACCACCTTGCCGCTTTGCTTCAGCGCATCGATCAGCGCCGCGTCGATCCGGTCGGGCTCGACCACCGGCACGCGGGTATGAAAGCGCAGGATTTTGACGTGATCGATGGCCGCCAGACCACGCATGATCGCGGCCAGCCGACGGGGAGAGAGCACCAGCGGGTCGCCGCCTGTGAGGATTACCTCCCAGATCTGGTTGTTGCGACGGATGTAATCCAGCGCCGTCTCCAGCTCGTGGGGCGAAAGCGTGCCATCGCCCTGCGGCCCCACCATTTCGCGGCGGAAGCAGAAACGGCAGTACACCGGGCACACATGCACCGCCTTGAGCAGCACACGGTCGGGGTAGCGATGCACGATGCCCTTGACCGGGCTGTGCGCGGCATCGCCGATGGGGTCTTCCCGCTCGGCCGTCGTGGTGACCAATTCGGCGGCATCGGGCACGAACTGGCGGGCGATCGGATCGTTCTCGTCCGACCGGTCGATCAGCGAAACCACGGTCGGCGTCAAGGCAATGGCATAATGGTCGGCAACGGTGCGCAGAGCGTCCAGCATGTCGTGATCGATCAGTTCCGCCGCCAGCAATTCCTCCGGTGTCTTCAGGGAGCGCATGGTCACCAACCCGTCTCCGCCACAGGCGCCCACATGACCTGGTCGACGCGTGTGGCCCCGGTCGCCAGCATGGCCAGCCGATCGAAACCCAATGCAGCACCGCTGGCCTCGGGCATCACCGCAAGCGCTGCCAGAAAATCCTCGTCGATCGGATAGGTCTCGCCATAGATGCGCGCCTTTTCCGCCATCTCGATCTCAAACCGGCGTCGTTGTTCACCGGCGTCGGTCAGTTCCCCGAAGGCATTGGCCAGCTCCACACCGCAGGCATACAACTCGAACCGTTCAGCTACGCGCGGATCTTGGCGCGAGGGGCGGGCAAGGGCTGCTTCCGAAACCGGATATTCGCACAGGATCGTGGCCTGGCCCCTTCCCAGATGCGGCTCAATCCTGTCGACCAGAACCTTGCTGAAGAGATCGGCCCAGCTGTCGTCGTCAGACACACGCAGGCCGACGCGCTGCAGTTCTGCCGCCAGCCTTTCGCGGTCGTTTTCACCGTTCTCCGCGATCGAGGAAAGTAGATCGATGCCGGCGAAACGCTCGAAAGCCTCGGCCAGCGTCACGCGCTCGGGCTCGGCAAACGGGTCGCAGTCCATGCCGCGATAGGTGAAACTGCGGGTGCCCGTCGTCTCGGCCGCGAGTTTCAGCATATCGGCGCAATCGGCCATCAGCGTCTCGTAGGTCTCGCCGACGCGATACCATTCCAGCATTGTGAATTCTGGATGATGCAGCGGGCCGCGCTCGCGGTTGCGATAGACATGAGCGAAGGTGAATATCCGCTCCTCGCCGGCCGCAAGCAGCTTCTTTGCCGCAAATTCGGGCGAGGTATGCAGGTAAAGCGACGCCGCGCGGCCGTCGATACTCAACGCCTGCGTCGCAAAGGCGTGCAGGTGGGCTTCGTTGCCCGGCGAAATCTGCAGCGCCGCCGTGTCGACCTCGATAAAAGCCGCGGTGGCAAAAAAGCTGCGCAGGGCGGCCTGCACCCGATTGCGGCCGATCAGGAAGGGGCGGCGGTCGGCGTGGAGGCTTTTCGTCCACCAGGGAGACGGGGAGGCACCGGTGCGGGTCATGGTTGTTTCTCTTCGCCACGGGCCGCGCCACGAAGGGCTGGCTATTTGACGGATTTTGGGTTAGTTGCGCCGCCAAGGAAACCTGAAAAGCATCACTGCGGCCTCATTTGCCTGTCCTCTACGACGCGGCCGGCCGAGTTACAAGGAAGTCTTATGGTCAAGGTCATCGCCTCATCGGTCCGCAAGGGCAATGTTATCGACGTCGACGGGAAGCTATACGTCGTTCTCACGGCTGAAAACTTTCACCCGGGCAAGGGCACGCCGGTCACCCAGGTCAACATGCGCCGCATCGTCGATGGCGTGAAAGTGTCGGAGCGCTGGCGCACGACCGAACAGGTCGAGCGTGCCTTCGTCGAGGATGTCAACTTCCAATACCTCTATGAGGATGGCGAAGGCTTCCACTTCATGAACCCGGAAACCTACGATCAGGTTGTCGTCGATGTCGAAACGATGGGCGAGCAGAAGGCCTATCTTCAGGAAGGCATGACCTGCATCCTCTCCATCCATGAAGGCAATCCGCTTGCCATCGAACTGCCGCGCCACGTCATTCTCGAAATCACCGAGACCGAGCCGGTCGTCAAGGGCCAGACAGCCTCGTCCTCCTACAAGCCGGCCATGCTCTCCAACGGCATCCGCACCTCGGTTCCGCCGCATATCGATGCCGGCACGCGCGTCGTCATCGCAACCGAAGACAATTCCTACGTCGAACGCGCCAAGAGCTGATTCACGTTCGTCCGTCCGGTATTGAAAAGGCCCCGCAACCTGGTTGCGGGGCCTTTTCTTTCGGTCAGGTGTGAAAGGGGTGGAAAGCCGCCCCTCGTTATTTTTTCAGCGTGCGGGCCGCATAAATGGTCGGGCCCTTGGCATCCGCAGGCGCCTTGCCATAGGCATAGCCGCCACCCATGGCAACGCTCAGTGAAACATAATCCAGAGCCATCTGGCGGATTGCCTGTGCCAGGCTTGTCTGCGCTTCCGAAACATTCCGCTGGGCGTCAAGAACGTCGAGAAGCGACGAGGCGCCGTCGCGATAGCTGGCGGTTGCGAGCGTCAGTGCTTCCTGGCTGGAGGCAACGGTCGCGCGATTTGCCGCAACCGTGCGGCTGTCGCGCGTGACGGCGGCAAGTGCGTTTTCCACTTCCTCGACGGCATTGAGGACCGTCTGCTTCCAAGCCAGATAGGCCTCACGCGCAAGCGATTCGCTGGCCGACAGATTGGCTCTCAACTGCCCGCCATCGAAAATCGGCAGGTTCAGCGAAGGGCCGAACGACCAGCTCAAAAGGTGGCTGTCCGAACCCCCATGGCGACGCAGATAGGACGGCGAGATGGAGCCGCTGAGACTGATGCTCGGATACAGATTGGCTTCGGCGACGCCGATATTTGCGACCGCGGCCGCCAGCTGACGTTCAGCGGCCCGGATGTCGGGACGGTTGCGCACCAGATCGGCAGGAACGCCGGCACGCGGGTTGAACCGGGCAACCGGCTGGCGCGCGCCGCGCTGCAACTCGTCGAGCAGGGCGGACGCCGGCATGCCGAGGAGCGTGGCGACGCGATGCGCCGCCTGGCGATACTGGGTTTCCAAACCCGGAATGGAGGCAAGCGTCGTATTAACCTGGCTTTCCGACTGCACGACGTCGAGCCGCGAGGCCGCACCTGCATCCAGCTGCAGCTTGGTCAGGGACAGCGTCTCGTTGCGCGATTTCAAGGTTGCGCGAGCAAGTGCCAGGCTTTCCTGGTAATAGCGCACGTCGATATAGGCGGAAGCGACCTGCGAAAGGAGCGACAGGCGAGCGGTATCCACGGCCGCGTCGGCGGCGCCGAGCTGGGCGATGGCAGCCTCTCTGGAGCGACGGTATAGACCGAAGAAATCGAGCAGCCACGATCCCTCAAGGCCACCGTTGACGTTCACGCTCGGCGTGGTGCTTGGCGTGCCGCGAAGTCCCTTGGCTCCGGACCGCGTGGCGGTGGTGCCAAGGCTCAGGGCGGGCAAGCCGCCGGCGCCGGCCGAAATCACATCGGCCTCGGCCTGGTTGATTCGTTCCATGGCCTGCAGGATGTCGAGGTTCTGGTCCAGACCCTGCCGGACGTAGCTGTTCAGGCGGCTGTCGTTGAATGCGGTCCACCACTGGTCGGCGGAGACGTCGCCACTGGTGCGCACGCTGCCCTCGGCAAATTTCGATGGAAGCGTTATTTCGGGGGCGGCGTGGTCGGGACCGACGACACATCCGGACAGCAGGAGCATGACTAGGGGAGCCGCTGCGCGTATGGAGACCATGTGTTTTTCCTAATCTTACGAAACTGGCGGCTTCCTGTCATTCATCCCGCACGCTTCCTCGACCCTCCGCAAGCGCGCGTTCCGTAACAGCTTTTGCCGAATTCAAAATCACTGCGTTAATTGACGGTTTTTTTACCTCTTGATAACCGCAGGCCAATCACAAAAAGCGATGGCACGAGAAAAAATCCGGCAAGTGTTGCAGAAAGCATACCAAAGCCTGCCGTCCGCCCGACGACGCACAGCGGCACAGCTACTCTCATAATCAAGCCGGATGGCTGCCAACCTCGCGATGACTGCGCCATCATGCGGATGCACGGTACCGTTCAGGTCGCTTACGCCGGAAAGTAGCTCTTCAAATTGGCGCGCACCCGGTCGATCAGCGGACCGGTACCGGTATCGGGCGCGAAGGCATGGCCGGTGATCATTTCGAAGGCGCTGCGATAGACGCTCGCGGTCTCCTCGATCAGCTCCTGGGGTATGGGCGGCAACGCGTCCTTATACGGATCGCACCGCTCGACCACCCAGGCACGCACGAAATCCTTGTCGAAACTTTTGGGGCGCCCACCACTGCGGAACGCCTCCTCGTAACTGTCCGCCATCCAGTAGCGGCTGCTGTCGGGCGTGTGGATTTCGTCGGCGAGGATGATCGTGCCGTTCGCGTCGGTTCCGAACTCGTATTTGGTGTCGACGAGAATAAGGCCGCGTTCGGCCGCCAGTTTCTGGCCGCGCGCGAAAAGTGCCAGCGCGTAATGCGAAAGCGTATGCCATTGGTCCGATGTCAGCAGGCCGCGCTCGACAATCTCCGCGGGCGTCAGCGGTTCGTCATGCCCGCCGTCGAAGGCCTTGCTGGTCGGCGTAATGACCGGCGCTGGCAAAGCCGCGTTGTCGCGCAGTCCGTCCGGCAGGTCGAGCCCATACATCTGTCGTTCGCCCTTCTTGTAGAGCGTCAGGAGAGAGGTCCCCGTTGTGCCCGCCAGGTAGCCGCGCACAACGATTTCGACCGGGAGAATCTCAAGACGCTTGCCAACAACGACGTTGGGATCCGGATAGGCGATGACGTGATTGGGGCAGATATCGGCAGTAGCCTCGAACCAGTAGCGGGCCGTCTGGGTCAGGACCTTGCCCTTGTCGGGGATGGACGTGATGATCCGATCGAAGGCGCTGAGCCGATCCGTGGCGATGATGATCCGGCTGCCATCGGCCAGATCGTAGTTCTCACGGACCTTGCCGTGATAATGGTTCGGCAGTTCGGGAATGAAAGCTTCGCTGAGAACGCGCACGGGCTTGGACCTTACTGGCAATGAATGATGGTTTCGCTATCGCATGTTTCGTCGGCCACAGACAAGGATGGCCCACAGGACATGACTGCACGAGAGCGCATCAGGGTCGGCCCGAAAACCACTTCGGCGGGCAAGCCGGACAGATTTTCCCAATAGCTTCATAATAACAACTACTTATTCGATTTTTGCATTTTTGTGAATTTGGGGTGTTGACGTTTTCGGGGGTGTTCGCCTATAACCCGGTCACTGACGAGGGCGGCGGCGCTG
>NZ_JBNNPS010000009.1:0-150339 GCF_050275975.1 Neorhizobium sp. NPDC001467
CGCACGGCCGGGCCGCCACTCATCCGCACCGTGGCGGGGCGGCTCAGCACCGCGGCGCAGGGCATCAGCGGCATGCTGGCCGGCGACGAGGTCATGCCGGTGATGCCGTTGAAGGCGAGTGCGCCCAGAACCAGGTGACGCGGCGGCGCGTCGCTTTCGACCACCGCGATCATCTCCTCGCCGGCCCGTACCGGATCGCCGGGCTGCTGGCCGCTGTAGCCGGCGGTCGTTGTCATGCGCTCACCGGCGGTCTGCTGATAATCGGCGATTGCGACCGGGGTCTGCTTCAAGGACCGGCCCGCCCAATCGGTCCTGAACGGACCCGGCGCCACGCAGGTGACATGGATACCGAGTGGCGCAGCCTCTGCGGCCAGCGCATCGGAAAACCCTTCAACCGCATGTTTGCTGGCCGCGTAGTAGCCGGAACCCGGAAAGCCGATGAAACCGGCCTGCGAGGTGATGTTGAGCACATGGCCCTTCCGACGCGCGCGCATGCCCGGCAGCACCGCCCGCGTCATCGCGAACAGGCCGAACACATTAGCATCGAACATGGCGCGGATTTCCGCATCCTCGCCTTCCTCGATCGAGGCCTGGTAACCATAGCCGGCATTGTTGACGAGAACATCGATCCGGCCAAAGCGGTCTTCGGCCGCCTTCACCGCGGCATCGATCTGCCCCTGATCGGTGACATCGAGATCGAGCGCCAGAACATTGTCCTTGTCCTTCGCCAGGTCACCGAGACGGGACTTGTCACGAGCGGTGACCACGGTCGGCCAGCCGCGAGCGATGGTGAGCTTGGCCAGTTCGTGGCCGAAACCGGTCGAGCAGCCGGTGATGAACCAGACGGGTTGGGAAAGTGCGGTCATGAAAAACTCCGTGTGAAACCAATGGCGGCGATCGCCAATGTCGACAGCAGAACACTGCCGGCACGATGGAGAGGTCGTTCGAAGGGAACACGAAACAGATAGGGTCAACGAAAACGGGCGGCAAGGAAAACCCCGCCGCCCGTTTCAAAATGTCCCGGATGGGGCGAAAGCTTATTCGCTGACGCGCTCGACCACCGCGCCGCAGCGGGTGAGCTTTTCTTCCAGACGCTCGAAACCGCGATCGAGATGGTAGACGCGGTTGACCATGGTTTCGCCTTCGGCGGCCAGACCCGCGATGACCAGCGACACCGACGCGCGCAGGTCGGTCGCCATGACCGGAGCGCCCTTCAGCTTGGACACGCCTTCGATGCGTGCCATCTGGCCCGACAGCGAGATCTTCGCACCCAGACGCGCCAGCTCCTGCACGTGCATGAAGCGGTTTTCAAAAATGGTCTCGGTGATATGCGCCACGCCCGAGGAACGCGTCATTAGCGCCATGAACTGTGCCTGAAGGTCGGTCGGGAAACCGGGGAAAGGTTCGGTAACGACATCGACCGGCTGGATGCCGTTGCCATTGCGCACGACGCGCAGGCCGGTCTCCGTTTCGGTGATCGTCGCGCCGGCCTGACGAAGGGCGTCGAGCGCGTTTTCGAGCAGCGCGCCATTGGTGCCTTCGAGCGTGACGTCGCCACCGGTCATGGCAACGGCCATGGCATAGGTGCCGGTCTCGATGCGGTCGGGCAGGACGCGGTGACGGGCGCCATGTAGCGAATCCACGCCTTCGATGGTGATGGTCTTCGTGCCGGCGCCTTCGATCTTGGCACCCATGGCCGTGAGGCAGGCGGCGAGATCGACGACTTCAGGCTCGCGCGCAGCGTTTTCGATGACCGTCGTGCCCTTGGCGAGCGTTGCCGCCATCAGCATGACATGGGTGGCGCCGACCGACACTTTCGGGAACGTATAATGCGCGCCGACCAGGCCGCCCTGCGGTGCCGTCACCTCGACATAACCGCCATCGATCTCGATCGTGGCGCCGAGCGCCTGCAGGCTTTCGAGAAAGAGATCGACCGGACGCGTGCCGATGGCGCATCCGCCCGGCAGCGAAACGCGAGCCTTGCCTTCACGCGCCAGAAGCGGGCCGATGACCCAGAACGAGGCGCGCATCTTCGAGACCAGCTCATAAGGCGCCACCGTATCGACGATGGTGCGGCAGGTGAACTGGATGGTGCGGGCATAGGTCTCGGCCTGGCCTTCGCGGCGGCCATTGACGGAAAGATCAACGCCGTGATTGCCGAGAATGCGCATGAGCTGCTCGACATCGGCAAGATGCGGCACGTTTTCGAGCGTCAGCGTATCGCTGGTCAGGAGCGATGCGATCATCAGCGGCAGCGCCGCATTCTTGGCGCCCGAAATCGGGATGATGCCGTTAAGCTGATTGCCGCCGATAACTCTGATGCGATCCATCTTTTATAACGGGCCGGGCCCGCCTTTCTTTTAATGCGCGAAAGCGGGCGTCTTAGACGATATCCCGCGCGGCTTCAATTCGGTTGCAAGAAGTGCCGGAGAACCCGGCAAATGAGAACGATCGACACAATCACGACGATTCGTCCGTTTTTGCGGCAGGCAGGCCGATCGTCGCATCTTCCTCGCCGGCACGCCTTGCGCGCGCCTGCTGCTTGCGGCGCTGCAGATTTTCACGCAGTTTCGCCGCCGCACGCATTTTGCGCTCTGCCTCGCTTTTTTCGCCCCGCTTGATGCGCGGCTCCCGCGCCTCCTGCGCAAGGCCTTGGGGGCGGTCCGTCTCGTCGTTTTCATTCATGTCAATCGACATAGAACAAAAGCCGCCCGACCGGAAGCCACCCGAACTTTTCCATGCAAATGTCACGAAGACGTTTTTTGCGGCTTGCGCTTGCGAAAAACCTATGGCAATAGGCCGCCATCCCAACGCGCCGGGGACATCGCCCGGCTGCCAGATGCTGCTATAGCTCAGGGGTAGAGCACTCCCTTGGTAAGGGAGAGGCCGAGAGTTCAAATCTCTCTAGCAGCACCATTTTTCCCTTCCGATCGACAAACGACACGCCGCCTGAGGCTAAGTCCGGTTTTCGGCCATGCCGGCATTTGGCCCCTGTGTCGGTTCCTTCGGAACCTTGGGGTCGCCTTGCGCATTATCGGGTCCGCCAACCATAACGCATTCCCGAGGATCCATGAAAAATCTCGTTTTCGCCGCTGCCATCGCGGTGTCTTCCATCCTGCCGTTCGCAACGGTTTCCGAGGCCGCGAACGTCGCCGTGCGGACGGTCGAGCGTATCGATCACCGTCACGGCCATCATGCAGGTCCGCGTCACCACCGTGAAAAATGCTTCACGAAAAAGGTACGCACCACGCATCACGGTCGCACCGTGGTGCGCACGACGCGCGTCTGCCGTTGATGCCATGAATGACGCGGTCGCGCGCTCCGGCGTTGCGGCCGCCTCCTGCTCTGCCGGACACGTCACGGTCAGCCGGTCAGGGTGAGGCACCGCCCGTTTGTTTACGGTCCTCCCTGTCCGGCTCGGTTCCAGCTTCGCCCGAGATTTCCGACCTGACCGCGATGAAATTGAAACGTGTTTCGTCATTGCCTTCGGCGCGAAACGTCATGTGGTAATCGCCGATATTGGTGCGGAACGGCTGCCGCTCAGCCATCCTCGTCCGCAAATAGCGCGCCTCGTCTTCGCTGATCGGTGTCAGTATCTCTCGCGCGATGGCGGCGGCGTCGGCTGCCAGCGCCGCCTCCCTGCCGTCCTTGCCGACATTGAGTTTCATGCGCAGACTGGAAATCAGGCCGCCCGATGACCGGATCTGCAGAAACAGGGCGCTTGCGGTTGTCTCCTGGCCATATGCGATCAGTATCGTGCATTCCGCGCGGCCATCCGGCGTGGCAAGGAAAACCGGTTTCTCGCCCGTTGCGCCCGGTTTCAAAGCCTCGCAGCCCTGCTGCGGCAGCCAGGCCGGCACCGGTGGGGCAAGACGGGTCGCAGGGCTGGAAAGGGCTGGCATCGGGATAGGCCGATGCCGCGCCTGCGCCGCCCGCTCCGACACGTCCGTGCCCGAAGGTCGTGACGGCTGCGGGAGGGGCACACGCTCGGTTCTTCCGCCCGCTCCGGCCTGCGTTTTCTGGCCGGCAGGGTTGCCGAGCCAGTCGACGACGACGTCCAGATTGCGACCGTTATTGGCCAGCAGTACCGGCGCAAGGACACCGGCCACGGCCACGCCCAGGAAAAGCATCATTACTACAGGATGCGCCCGACGGCGCTGCGGATAGCGCTCTGCCCCACCGTTGACGACCGGGCTGTCCTGTTGTTCGTTCTTGCGGATGGGAGCCATGATGGGCCTATCCTGCCGATCGCGGATAACGGGCCGCCGGCGTGCTTTGCTCGCTGCAGGCGGCCCGCCTCAAGCGGGGATCACTTGTTGTCCTGATAATATTCGGAATAGCGCGAATAATAATATTCGCTCGATCCATAGGTCCGGTAGAGTTTCATCTTCTCGTGGTCCACCTTGTTGAGGATCACGCCCAAGGTCTTTTCCCGCACCTGCGGTTCGTTCCCGATCGTTTGGCGCACGGCGCGCCGCGCCGTCTTTCCCCATTCCACCACGTAGAAGAAACCGTCGATGCGGTTGGCGGCGGCGCGGGCATCCACGACCGCGCCCAGCGGCGGCAGGTCGACGACGATGTAATCGGCCTCGGCGGACAGGCTGGTGAGAATATCACGCATGGCAAGCGAGCCGATCAGTTCGGCCGAATGCGGCACCCGCCGCTTGATCACGGCCGGCAGGAAGGCGAGCTTGGTCTGCGGATTGTAGAGAAGCAGGTCGCCGACCGGCTTCTTCTCGAGAATGGCTTCGAGAATGCCCTCTTCGGCATGCAGGGCGATGGCGCGCGTGGCGCCGGGATTGCGCAGGTCGCCGTCGATCAGAACCGTACGCGCCCCCTGGCTGGCCAGAAGCTCGGCGAAATTGATCGCGGTCGTGGATTTCCCCTCGCCCGGCAAGGTCGAGACGATCCCGATCACCTTGCAGTCCTTGCCGGCCAGCGTCAGGTCGGCGGCGATCTTGGCGCTGCGCAACGTTTCGGCAAAGGACGACAGCGGGTGGTCGATGACGTAATTGGAAGCGACATTGCTCTTGCGCAGGGCCCGCGGGCTCTGGCCGGGCGCGACTTCCGGCACCTTGCCGGCCTTTTCGTCGATCATCGGCGCGGTTCCGATGAATTCGAGGTCGAGCACGTCGCGCACCTGGTCGCCGGTGCGGAAGAAGCGGTCGCGGAACTCGCGAAAGGCACCGATACCGGCTCCGGCAAAGCCGCCGAGAAAGCAGAAGGCCAGAAGCATGATCAGCTTTTTCGGATGGCTGGCGCTGTCCGGCTCGGTCGCCTTGGTGATGACGCGGGCTTCGGTGAGCGGAAAGCTCTGCTGCTGCAGGGCTTCCTGATGCTTCTGCAGAAAATTCTGGTAGAGGTTCTTGTAGGTGTCGGCTTCGCGTTCGAGCTCGCGCAGCTGCACCTGCGTTTCGTTGGCGCTGAACGTGACGTTCATGGCCTTGTCGACGCTTTCCTGCAGGCTTTTTTCCCGCGCCTGCGCGACCTCGAGTTCGCTCTGATAGCTCTGGGCGATGCGGCTCAATTCCTCGAACATCTGGCGGCGATATTCGGCCATCTCACCGCGCAGGCGCACCGCCTGCACGTGATCGGCGCCGAGACGGGCGGAAATGTCGGCTTCGGTCTTGGCAGCCTCGAGATATTTCTGGCGCAGATCGTTGGAGATCGAACTGTCGAGCACGTCGTTGACGATCGCATCGCCCTGCCCGGCATCGAGGATCTTCTGGATACGCTCGTGTTTGGCACGCGCCTGCGCCGTTTCGGACTGGGCGACGATGAGGGCACTGTTGAGCTCGGTCAGCTGCTGGTCGGACATCAGCGTCTGTCCGGCGGAAACCAGGCCGTGCTCGGCGCGGAATTTCTGAACCGCGAGATCGGCCTCAAGCGCCTTTTGCCGCAGTTCGGCGATGCGTCCCTCGAGCCAGTTGCCGGCGCGGCGCGTCGCCTCGTAGCGCGATTCCAGCTTGTCGTCGAGATAGGCATCGCCGACGGCGTTGGCGACGCGGGCCGAAAGGGCGGCGGAGGGCGAGGTATAGGCGACACCGATGACGTAGCTGCGCCCGGCGCGCGCGACCGTCATGCCGCGGCCGACCTGCTCGATCGCGGCCTGCCGGCGGGCCGCGCTGTCTTCTTGGATGTCCTCCCGCGAAGAGAGGCCGGCCAGACCGAGCACGGACTTGATGCCGCTCTTGATCTTTGAAACCGCCGAAGCCTGACCGACGAATTCCGGATCATTGGTCAGATCGAGCTTGTCCACGACCGCGCCGATGACGGCCTGCGATTGCAGAAGCGCGATCTGGCTGACGATCATCGCCTCCTCCTCGCCCGGCGCGGGGCCGGCGGTGGAAAGCTGGGCAACGACCTGGCTGGTATCGCCGCGATCGATCATCACGCTGGTGCCGGCCGTATAAAGCGGCGTCGCGGTCATCACATAGGCGATGCCGAGCATGGCCCCGATTGTGGCGCACAGGACAACGACGAGCCATTGACGCCGCACGATGCCCATGATGGCCTCGACATCGATCAACTGGCGTCGGGCTGCGGGCGCACTGAGCTTTTCCAGCAAGGCACCGCTCGGCAAATCCCTATTATACAGCTGCAAATCCATACCTCGACGTCGGGAGCGAAACGTTAAGCACTTCGGGTGCCCGCAGCACAGATAGCGCGGGGCATAGGGCTGTCGAGTATCGGGCAAGCGCCCGATGATCGTCTCAACCTCCTCCCAAGGCATGATATGAAACGGCAAGGTTTCGACCTGCCGCCAAGACGTGGCACATTATCGGACAATGTTCAAGTTCAACGCGTCGAGAGGCGCAGGCCGCACCTCTCGACGCAAGCGCCCTTACAGGTCGCGGATCGCGTTGCGCGTATCGAGAACGTCGTTGCTGACGCCCGAGGCGGTCGAGGTCACGTTGTTGAGGATATCCAGGAACTTGGTCAGTTCGACGGACTTGGAATTCGTCACGTAGAGAATGTCCTTGTCCTGCATCGGGAATTTCTGGACTGCGAAGAACATCGCCGGATCACGCAGGTTGGCGCGGAAGATCACGGGGACATTCTGGCCCTTGAAGCGGGATGTATCGACGCCGAGCTTGACCAGAAGATCGCGGCTGACGGTGCGATAGAGCAGCACCTGCTGCGGATCGGCCTTGCCGTCGAGCAGGCCACCGGCCTGACCCAGCGCTTCACCCAGTGTCAGCGAGGATTCCTCGAAGTTGAAGCGGCCATTGAGGCCCGATGCGCCGAAGGCCAGATAGGTCCGGCGCTCGCGCTTGACGACGACGGTATCACCGGGTGCCACGAAGATGTTTTCCCGCGGGTTCTTGATCAGATCCTCGTAATACACCTTGCCGGTGCGGCTGCCGCGCTGGAGCGTGATATAGGTCTCCTCGCCCGGCACGCTGAGGCCGCCGGCCTGCGACACGACATCGAGGATGCGGTCGCCGGCTTCGGTGAGCTCGATCTTGGTCGGTTCGTTGACGTCGCCGAGGACCGCCACCTGGGCAGAGCGGCTGTTGATCTTGGTGATGATCGCCTGCGGCTCGATGGCGCGGTTGGCAAGCTTTTCCTCGATTTCGCGCTGGACCTGTTCGACCGTGCGGCCATTGGCACGGATACGGCCGGCATAAGGCACGCTGATCATGCCGTCGCGGCCGATCGTGTAATTGGGCAGGGACACGAAATTACCGGAACGGCTGCCGGCATCGGCCGGAATGAACAGACCGCCGGACTGTGATTCAAAGACCGTGACCTGCACGACATCGCCGACGCCCAGCGGCAGGCTTGGTGCGCCGCCCCGGCCTGTGCCGAAACCGCTGGCGAAGGACGGCGTGACCGTATCCCCAACGTAGGCGAGCAGTGTCTTGTTGAGATCCACCAGGGCATAATCGATCCCGGCCGTCTTGGTCGCGGACGCTGAGGTGACCTTGACCGCCGCCTGGGATTCGACCGCCTCCGACAACGGGCCGGAATTGGGAAGCGCCGTGCAACCAGCCAAGCCCAGGGCGGTTACTGTCAGCAGCATTACGGAGCAACGCATGATCACTCGGATCTCCTTCAGTCGTGCAGACATATGCTGCAATGCGATAGACAAAAAATGCCGGGCGTTCCACCCACTGTATCAGAAACGCTACTCCCGCGAGTCATCTGGCCCGCCATGTGTTGCGTTTCTAGCACAAGCTCGCAACCGGCCTGAACCACCACTGATTGCATTGCATTTTTTCGGCCATTCGCACAAAAACATGGTAAACATGCCCTTAAAGTCAACGGAAACCGAAACCTGACGGGACTTTGTTAAAATTGATTCTTTTTCAGTTTTTGGCGGGCTCTTCGGTCGCGCTGCGAGGGACGGAAGCGCCGTTTACGCAAATACAATCCCGGCGCGAGTATGGCGACACCATGGCGGACGCGTCCATATTCCCTCTTTGGTTGAAAGTCTGCCGAATTTAAGTGGCTACAGTTCTCGCTGCGGCGCGATACGAGAAATTGTCGAGGAACAGCCTCACATGGCCCGCCGACAGCAGCGAACCGTAATTTGTCCGACTGCTATTACGCATTTCGGCCGATGACGACTTATTGCGTGGATCACGCCAAGATGCCGGTAGACTGGAAACCATGAAAGCCCCATTCTTGGCCCCGTTCTCGGCCTCAGGCGCGCGGGCTCTCCCGCACCCGGCAGGCTCATTTTGAAAAGCATGACCGCATGAAATCTATCCTGCAACGGTTGTTCCGGCAGGGCGGGGCCAGGCCAGCGTCGCCGCCGCGCCGCCGGTTCAGGCTCGGCGAGCCGGGATCGGACTACCCGCTCTATGCGATCGGAGACGTTCACGGCTGTCTGGACCAGTTGCTGGATGCGGAGCGGCGCATCCGCGCCGATGCCCGCCAGTATGAAAAGCAGGGACTGACGATCCTTCTGGGCGATTATGTCGACCGGGGTCCGCGCTCGGCCGCTGTGCTGGAACATCTGGCGCGCCCGGCCGATAAGACACTCAAACGCGTGCCGCTCTGCGGCAATCATGACGATGTCTTCCTGCAGTTCCTGCGCAATCCCGGCCAGATCGACAAATGGCTGGAATTCGGCGGTCGGCAGACCTTGCTGTCTTATGGCATGGACGCCGAACATCTGGTCAGCCGCAGTGGTGGCGATGCCACGCTGATGCGTACAATGCTCAGGGAAATCGTGCCGGCGCACCATGTCGAATTTCTGGAAAGCCTGCCGGTTCTTCTGGAAGTGGGGGACTATGTGTTCGTCCATGCAGGCCTGCGGCCGGAAATCCCCATGGAAGAGCAGCGGGACGAGGATCTGATGTGGATCCGCCAGCCCTTTCTCTCAAAAGGACCGATGCTGCCGAAAATCGTCATCCATGGGCATACGCCGGTGGACAAACCGCAATTTATGGCAGGCCGTATCGGCATCGATACCGGAGCCTATTACAGCGGCCATCTGGCCGTGTTGAAGATCATCGATGGCAAGGCGAGCATTCTCTAGTCCGGAAAGCCTGGCTCAAAACCCCTTGCCGCCGCGCAGTTCGGATACGACCGTGCCGACCATGATGCGCAGATCGAACCAGACGGAAAAATTGTCTATATAATGCAGGTCGCAGGCGATGCGGGCGCGGGCCTTGCCGGGGCGATCAGTCGGACCGCGCAGGCCGCGCATCTGGGCCAGGCCCGTCATGCCCGGCTTGACCAGGTGGCGGCGATGATAATCGGGCACCAGATCCTCGTAAGGAATGCCGGCCGCCAGCATGCCGATCGCGTGGCAGCGCGGGCCGACCAGCGACATGTCGCCTTTGAGCACGTTAAGGAGCTGCGGCAATTCATCGATATTGGTCTTGCGCAGGATGGCGCCGATTTTTGTGATCCGCGGATCGTTCCTGATGGTCTGGGCCACACCGGTGGCATCGCCCAAATCGGTGCGCATCGATCGGAACTTGTAGACCTTGATCTTGCTGCAATCCTTGCCCCAGCGGGTCTGTCGGAACAGGACCGGACCGGGACTGTCGAGCCGGATCAAAAGCGCAACCGCAAGAAGCAGCGGCGCCAGCGCAATCAGCGCCATCAGCGAGACCGAGATATCGACCGCGCGCTTGGCGGCGAGATGTCCCTTTGCATGCCGCACGTTCGGCATGGCGGGATGGGCACCGGCGGGGTCGACCGCGAACGGGAACGGCATCTGCCCGCTTGCCACTTCCTGCAATGCGTCGAACTGGCGTCCGGATCCCGTCATGTCATCACCCGCATCTGTTCAAGACATGCCACGCATTGACCAGCTGCGACCGGCGCAGCATGCGCTCGACCGCGATCCGCATCGTCAACGGTGCGTTAACGACCAGAGCGGATGATCAGGGATGATACATGTTGCAGTGCGGGAGCTTGTCAAGGCTCGACAAGCACCGCTGCTTTTACCACGCGACGGGAGCATGCCGCCCGCCGCGTGTCGATCCCAGCTTACAGCTTGAGAATATATTCGGCCAGGCGACCGGCTGCCTCGCGCACCTGAATGGGGTCGCGCAGGAAACAGGCGCGCAGAAAGGGTGCTCCGCCCACACCGAATGCGGTGCCTGGCGCAAGTCCCACCAGCGTCTTGTCGACGATATCGAAGGCGGCGGCGCGACTGTCCCTGATGCCGTCTACTTTCAGGAAGGCATAGAGCGCGCCATCCGGCTTGCGTGTTTCGACGCGGTTGGTGGCAATCAGCGTGTCGCAGAGAATGTCACGCGAGATGGTGGCACGCTCGATATTCTGCCGTACGAAATCATCCCCCTCGTTCAACGCCACGACCGCGCCGCGCTGCATGAACTGCGCGAGACCGGAACTGGAATACTGGATGAGATTGCCGATGACGTTGCCGATCTCGGCAGGCGCCACGATCCAGCCAACGCGCCAGCCGGTCATCGACCAGTTTTTCGAAAAGGAATTGGCAAACAGGATGCGATCGCCCGCCTCCATCGCATCGAAGAAGGACGGCGCCCGCCCACCCGGATAATGGTAAAGGGCATAGATCTCGTCGGCGATGATCCACAGATCGTGCTTGCGCGCCAGCGAAAGGATATCGGCGAGATCCTGCCTGGTGGCGACCCAGCCTGTCGGGTTGGAGGGCGTGTTGATAAACAGCGCCCGGGTGCGCGGCGTGATCAGCGCTTCCAGCTTGTTGATATCGACCTTGAAGCCGCCATCGACGAAATCGAGCGGCAGGCCGATCGGGGTGGCCCCGCCTATGCCGGCGGCCGAGACGATATTGGGCCATGTCGGTGTCAGGTAGATCAGTTCGTCGCCCGGCGCCGTCACCGCCTGAACGCAGAGCGTGATGGCGTGCATGCCGGAACTGGTGACGGAGAAATGGTCGATCGGCAACGAGACCTGGAAATGACGGCGGTAGAAATCGGCAAGCGCCTCGCGCAGTTCAGGGATGCCGCGCTGCCAGGTATAGAAGGTTTCGCCGGCGATCAACGCGTCGCTGGCCGCCTTGTTGATGAAATCGGGGCTGGGCAGATCGCCCTCGCCCGCCCAAAGCGGGATCAGGCCCTCGCGACCACGCGCGTACTGAACGACTTCGATAATGCCGCTCGCGGGAGCGGAAAGAGCCCGACTGCTGAGGCTTTCAAGAACCGACATGCGAAATGATTTCCCTCGTTTTTTGAGAGTCATATCGCAGTTGCGCCGACGAATCCCACCAGAATCCGCCGGCTTTCGAGCGAATTTCCTGACGCGTTGCCGATCAGCGGCTTTTCAGAAGATCGCGGATTTCGGCAAGCAGCTGGACATCGGCCGGCGGCGGCGCCGGCGCGGCGGATGCGGGCTTCTTCTCCTCAACCGCGCGCATCCTGTTTACGCCCTTGACCATCAGGAAGATGATCCAGGCGAGGATGAGAAAATTGATGATGACGGTGAGAAACTTGCCATAGGCGAAGACGGCTCCCTGTTCCTTGGCGGCATCCAGCGTCGTGGCGGTGACGGCGGAGTTCAGCGGCAGGAAGTAGTTGGAAAAGTCGATGCCGCCGATGACGACGCTCACCACCGGCATGACGACGTCGTTGACAAGCGAGTTGACGATACCGGTAAAGGCGCCGCCAATAATGATGCCTACCGCCAGATCCACGACATTGCCCTTGGCAATGAAGGAGCGGAATTCGCTGAAAAACGACATGGTTACCCTCTGTAAATATCTCACCGTGACGGGCAACATAGTGCATTCGCAAACACTGAAAAGGTGCGGCGAACTATTCCTCGCTTCGCCGCAGATCTTCAACTTTTTGACGAGACGCCGCTGATTTTCAAGCCTCGGTTTTTGCTCTAGACTTGCCCGCAAAGGACGGCCGGTCTGCCGGTCGCGGAGACGAGATGCTTCCAGGCTGGGCCATTTTGCTGGCGGCATGCGCCTATATTCTGTTGCTGTTTGCGGTCGCGACCTATGGCGACCGCCGCAGCGGCGGCGTGGGCCGGAACGGACGACCCATCGTCTACGGCCTCAGCCTTGCCGTCTACTGTACGTCATGGACCTATTTCGGCGGCGTCGGGCTCGCCTCCAGCCATGGCCTCGAATTTGCCGGCATCTATGTCGGCCCGATCATCGCCTTTACCTTCGGCCTGCCGATCATCCGCCGCATTATCGAGATCGCAAAGGCGGAACGGCTGGTCTCGGTCGCCGATTTCGTCGCCGCCCGCTACGGCAAGAACCAGACGGTGGCGCTGATCGTGGCGATCATCTCGCTTGTCGGCGTCATTCCCTATATCGCGCTGCAACTGCGCGCGGTCTCCGGGTCCGTCGCCGCCATGCTCGATCCCGGGCGCTTCGGCGGCATCGGCTTCGACGGCAATGCCTTCATCGGCGGCGCGATCCTGCCAGGACCGATCGACCTGGCGCTGATCGTGACGCTGATGATGGCATGTTTTTCGGTGATGTTCGGGACCCGCCACACCGATGCCACCGAGCATCAGGACGGGCTGATCCTGGCGATCGGGGCGGAATCGCTGGTCAAGCTGGTGGCCTTCTGTACCGCCGGCATCGCCGTTCTGTTCTTCCTGTTCGACGGACCGGCCGATCTGTGGGTGCAGGCAAGCGCCCACCCCGATGTTACCGCCGCGATGCAACACCGCACGCCCGCCAGCCGCTGGGCGGTCCTGGTGCTGTTGTCGGCATTCGCCATCATTCTCCTGCCGCGACAGTTCCATGTGACGGTGGTCGAGAACCGCACGATGCGGGAATTGCGCATGGCCGGCTGGCTGTTGCCGCTTTACCTGATCGCCATCAACCTCTTCGTGCTGCCGGTCGCGGCTGCCGGCGTCATCCTGCTCGGCGGTGCCGGCGAACCAGACCTCTATCTGCTGCTGTTGCCGCTTACCCAGCAATTGCCGGTGGTTTCGCTGATCGTTTTCATCGGCGGCTTTTCTGCAGCGACCGCCATGGTGATCGTCGAATCCGTCGCGCTGTCGATCATGGTTTCGAACGATATCCTGATGCCGGTCCTGCTGCGGCGCAGGTTGACGGGCCCGCATGACCAGCGTGCCGATTTCGCACCGGTTCTGCTGCGCATCCGGCGCCTGGCGATCTTTGCCGTGCTGATCTGCGGTTACGGATATTACCGCCTTTCGGACGGTCAATCCGGCCTTGCCTCGATCGGCCTTCTGTCCTTTGCCGCGATCGCCCAGATGGCACCATCGGTGATGGGCGGGCTGTGGTGGCATCGCGCCAATGCGCGCGGCGCCATTGCCGGCATGACGGTCGGCTTCCTGTCATGGGCCTATCTTCTGTTCGTACCCAGTCTCGGAGGGCCGGACAATGCGCAGCTGGCGTCCGCCGTGCTGGACTTTCTGGTTCCCGGGACGAGCATCTTTTCCGGGCCGCGCGCCGATCCGCTGGTCAATGCCGTCGCACTGAGCCTGCTGCTCAATCTCGCGGCCTTCGTGCTGGGTTCGCTGTCGCGCAATCCCCGCCCGCTCGAGCGGGTGCAGGCGGGAGTCTTCGTGCGGCGCCAGCCGCGTTCGCAACTGGTCAGCCGCGGCTGGAAGACCGCCGTGACGATCGGCATGCTCAAGACCACGATCGGACGCTATCTCGGCGAGGAACGCATGCGCCGTTCCTTTGCCAGCCACGAGCGCGTGACCGGTCGCAAGCTTTCCGATGCGGACGCAGCCGACATGGCGGTCATCCATTTTTCCGAACAGTTGCTCGGCAGCGCCATCGGCTCGGCGTCCGCCCGTCTGGTTCTGTCGCTGGTCCTGCAAAAGGCCGAGGACGCGGGGCCGGACACCGCCTGGCTGCTCGACCAGGCCAGCGAAGCGTTGCAGCACAATCAGGATATGTTGCAGACCGCTCTTTCCAAGATGGATCAGGGCATTGCCGTGTTCGACAGCGACGGCCGGCTGACCGTCTGGAACAGACGGTTCCGCACCCTGCTCGATCTGCCGGAAGAGGTGGGACAGGTCGGTTATCCGCTGGCAAGCGCGATCTCCATTCTCGTCGACCGCGGCGATCTCGATCCGGGCGAGCACGCGGCGCTGATCGCCCGCTTCAAGACGCTCGACATCCCATTCTCGCTGGCGCTCGGCAAGACGCGGCGCATCGTCGAGATACGATCCAACGCCATGCCGGATCATGGTTTCGTCGCGACCTTCACCGACATGACCGACCGGGTATCGGCGGCACGGGCCCTGCAGGAGGCCAACGAGACGCTGGAGCTGCGCGTGAGCCAGCGCACCGCCGAACTGACCCATGTCAACGACGCGCTGACAGCGGCCCGTGCCGCCGCCGACGACGCCAATCTCGGCAAGACCCGTTTCTTTGCCGCAGCCGGTCACGATATCCTTCAGCCCCTCAACGCGGCGCGGCTTTATGCTTCCGCGCTGGTCGGACGGCTTGGACAAACGGAAAACAGCGAGCTGGCGGGCAATATCGATTCCGCGCTGGAATCGGTGGAAACCATTTTGGGTGCCGTCCTCGACATTTCGCGGCTCGATACCGGTGCCATGAAACCGCAACTGGCCCCGGTCGCGCTGGGGGATCTCCTGCACCGGATCGAAACCGATTTTGCGCCGCTGGCGCGCGAGAAGAACCTAACCTTCACGGTGATGCCAACGACCCTTTGCGTCCGTTCCGACGCCAATCTGTTGCGGCGTCTGGTGCAGAACCTCGTATCCAACGCGATCAAGTATACCGTTACCGGCAAGGTTCTGGTGGGTGTGCGCCGACGCGGCGGCGACGTGGTGATCGAGGTGGCCGACAGCGGCATCGGCATCCCGCAAGGCAGTTTCGAGATGATCTTTCAGGAGTTCACAAGGCTGGACGAAGGCGCGCGCACGGCAAGCGGCCTGGGCCTTGGCCTTTCGATCGTCGAGCGCATATCGAAGGTCCTTGCGCATCCGGTCGAGATCGTTTCCTCGCCCGGCCGCGGAACGGTTTTCCGGGTACGCGTGCCGAAGACGGATGCGGCCACTTCCGCCGCGCCGGCGCCCGTCGTCGCCTCACCGCAATCGCTTGGCGGCATCACCGTCCTGTGCATCGACAACGATCCACGCATTCTCGCGGGCATGAATATCCTGATTTCCAGCTGGGGCTGCACCGTAATTCAGGCAGGTTCCGTCGCACAGGCGATGGCGCTTGTGGATGATGTACACAGCGCCGCCGGCGCGCCCGTTCCCGATCTCGTGATCGCGGATTATCACCTTGACGACGGAACCGGGATTGCGGCAATTCTCGGGCTGAGGGCACGATTCGACCGCGACATCCCCGCCCTCGTCCTTACCGCCGACCGCAGCCAAGAGGTTCGTGACGAGACAAAAACACACGGCCTGGGATTGCAGAACAAGCCCGTCAAACCGGCGGCGCTACGTGCCTACATCGCCCAGATTGCCAGTCATCGTCGCGCGGCCGCCGAGTAGGTTCCCGTTTCGGCAAGCACGTTTTCTTGATCGCATCTTGATCGCGCGTGGGTTGCAAAAACCGACCGACTTCGGAACCGCACGCCTTTTTGCCGCGTTTAGGCGCGTATCTTCCACCGGCCCGCAGAGGCAGCAAGGCATCGATCGCGCCCGCGTTCGGCACCTGAAAGACGGAGAACGCGACCGATGAAACGCTTTGAAATCATTGATGGATTGCGGGGATACTTCCTCGTCTTCATGCTCATCAACCACCTGGTTTTCGCCGGCGGCTACTGGTTGGTGAAGGTTAACCACAACCAGCTCGCCTTCGTCGAGGACGCGCAAGGGTTCGTTTTCCTATCCGGCCTGCTGATCGGCATGGTCTATGTGCGCAAGATGGCCAAGAACGGCTATGAGGCCGGACGCGCGGCGATCTATTCGCGCGCCTTCGAACTCTACCGCTACGCCATTGGCATCGTCATCGTCGCGCTCGCCGCGCAGATGGTCCTGCCGGGCGCCTATTACATCTGGTATAACTGGCTGGGCTATACGACGTTCGACGATCCGATCCGTCTGGCAGCCATCGCGACCTTCTTCTTCCAGCCGACTTTCATGGACATCCTGCCGCAATATATCGTCTACATGATCTTTGCGCCGATGCTGGTGAAGCTCGTGATCGACGGCAAATGGGCCTATGTGATGATCGGTTCGCTGATCGTCTGGATGGCCGGCCAGGTCGGTGTGCAGAAGATGATTACGGACCCGATCAACGCCCTCCTGATGCGCCCGGATGATCAGGGCATGCGCACATCCTTCAACCTGTTCGGCTGGCAGATCGTGTTCTACTCTGCCCTGGTTCTCGGCGCACTGACCTCGCTCAACCGCATTCCGTGGGGAAAAATCTTTTCGCCGGAAAACAGCTTCATTCCGCTGGCTGCCGCCTCGGTCTGCCTGTTCTTCCTGCCGCTGCGCATCATGACCGCCTATGGTCTCATGCCGCCGGAACTGGCTGCCAAGTTCGCGACGCTGGAAATCCGTACCGACTTCAGCGTTGTCTACCTGCTGAACTTCCTGGCCGCCGCCTCACTGACGACCTGGATGCTGATCGCCGGCCCGAAACATCCGGCCGCCTGGGTGCGCAAGATCGCCAATGCCCTGGTCTGGGTGTTCTCCATCCGCTTCCTGCAGTTGCTTGGCCGCCATTCGCTGCACGTCTATGTCTGGCATGTGGCCATCGTGTATGCCGTCTATTATTTCGACGGCCGTTCGCCGGAACTGTCGCAGTTCACCAAGGCGATGATTGCGGTGGTCGGCGTGGCGCTTCTGGCCCTTCCCGCACTGTGGCGCGAACGCGACAAGTTCTTCGGCACCGCTGAGGACAATGCACCGGCACCACGCGGCCCGAACGGCCAGGCCGCCGTACCAGCCAAGGCGGCCGCCAAGGCCAGCGTCCCGGCAACGCGTCCGCGCACCGCCTGAACGAACTCAGTCCGACATCCGAGAGGGCGGCTCCAGAGCGGGCCGCCCTTTCTGCTTTCCGGGACCCTGTCCGGCCCTCTTGGCGGCACGAAAGCCGGCCTTATCTTCTGCTCCATCGTGAAGACAGGAGCAGGTCGATGACCAAGCCGCATCCCTCCAGAACGCATATAGGCAACCACGCGCTTCACCCGGAAACGCAGATGCTCAACTACGGGTACGATCCCGAATTGTCCGAGGGTGCTGTCAAACCGCCGGTGTTCCTCACCTCCACCTTCGTTTTCAAATCGGCCGAGGAAGGCCGCGATTTCTTCGATTACGTCTCCGGGCGCAAGGAGCCGCCGGAGGGAAGCGGCGCCGGTCTCGTCTATTCCCGCTTCAACCATCCCAATAGCGAGATCGTCGAGGACCGACTGGCGATTTACGAGCGCGCGGAAAGCGGCGTGCTGTTCTCCTCCGGCATGGCGGCGATTGCCACGGTGCTGCTGTCCTTTGTCAGACCCGGCGACAGCATTTTGCATTCGCAACCCCTTTACGGCGGCACCGAAACCTTGCTTTCGAAAAAGTTCGCGGATCTCGATGTCGCCGCGATCGGCTTTTCTGATGCGGTGGACGAAGCCTCGGTCACCGAGGCCGCCAAGGCGGCTATGGCGAAGGGCCGGGTGTCGGTGATCCTCGTCGAGACGCCGGCCAATCCCACCAACAGCCTTGTGGATCTCGACCTGATGCGCCGCACGGCCAACGCGATCGGCAGCCAGCAGGGCCATACGCCGATCGTGGTGTGCGACAATACGCTGCTCGGTCCCGTCTTCCAGCGGCCGATAGAGCACGGTGCCAACATCTCGCTTTATTCGCTGACGAAATATGTTGGTGGCCATTCGGACCTGATCGCCGGTGCAGCGCTTGGCGCGAAAGCAGTAATGCGCCCCGTCAAGGCTCTGCGCGGCGCGATCGGAACCCAACTCGACCCGCACTCCTGCTGGATGCTCGGACGATCGCTCGAAACCCTGTCGATCCGCATGGAAAAGGCAAATGCCAACGCCCGCGTCGTCGCGGATTTCCTCAAAGACCATCCGGCCGTCGAAAGCCTTCATTACCTGCCCTATCACGACCCGCAATCGCCGACCGGCAAGGTGTTTGCGCGGCAATGCAGCGGCGCGGGCTCGACCTTCTCCTTCGACATCCGGGGCGGTCAACCCGCCTCCTTCCGGTTTCTCAACGCCCTGTCGATCTTCAAACTGGCGGTAAGCCTCGGCGGCACGGAATCGCTTGCCAGCCATCCGGCATCGATGACGCATTCCGGCGTGCCGGCCGATGTGCGCCAACGGATCGGCGTCCTGGAAAGCACGATCCGCCTTTCGATCGGCATCGAGCACCCGGACGATCTGATTGCCGATCTCGATGCAGCACTCGAAAAGGCCGTCACGCACGCCTGAACAAGGACTGATGCGGGGCCGATATCCGCGCGCGCTTGGATTTGGGTCCGAACCCAGGCGCGAGAATGACCGGCCCACGCCTCGCCGAGCGCTTGAACAGACGCGAACGCAATTCGCAAGCGCGCCATGCGAGACCTGCCTGCGGAGACGGGCAGCCCTGCGCCGGTGCGCTTTGACATTTGCGGTCGAAGCCAGTAGAGACGCGCCCATGTTCGGCTGCGAGCCTTGCAGCCAGGGCGCCCCGGAAACGTGGGCGCGTTTGATCCGAAAGACAGACATTCATGACCGCATATGACGGCGCGATCCCGCCGATCGCCAAGGCGTTGGAAAAACGCGGCTACACGACGCTGACCCCGGTTCAGCAGGCCATGCTCGACCCTGCCCTTATCCATTCCGACGCGCTGGTATCCGCGCAGACCGGTTCCGGCAAGACTGTCGCTTTCGGCATAGCCATGGCGCCGACGCTTCTTGAGGAAGCCGAGCGTTTTGACCAGGCGCAAGCGCCACTGGCGCTGGTGATCGCCCCCACCCGCGAACTTGCCCTGCAGGTGAAGCGCGAGCTGGACTGGCTCTATGCCGAGGCCGGGGCCGTCATCACGTCCTGCGTCGGCGGCATGGATATCCGTTCCGAGCGCCGGGCGCTGGAACGCGGCGCCCATATCGTCGTCGGCACGCCGGGTCGTATCTGCGACCATATCCGCCGTAACGCGCTCGACATGTCGGAGCTGCGCGTCGCCGTGCTGGACGAAGCCGACGAAATGCTCGATCTCGGTTTCCGCGAGGACCTCGAGTTCATTCTCGAAAGTGCGCCGGATGACCGCCGCACGCTGATGTTTTCCGCCACCGTGCCGGCCGCGATTGCCAAGCTCGCCAAGAGCTACCAGCGCGATGCAGTGCGTATCGCCACCGCCGCCGAGCAGAAGCAGCATGTCGATATCGAGCAGCGCGCCCTTCTGGTTACCCCGCAGGACCGCGAAAACGCCATCGTCAACGTGCTGCGTTACTACGAGGCACCCAATGCGATCGTGTTCTGCTCGACCCGCGCGGCCGTCAACCACCTCACCGCCCGCCTTTCCAACCGCGGCTTTTCGGTCGTGGCCCTGTCGGGCGAACTGACCCAGAACGAGCGCACCCACGCGCTGCAGGCCATGCGTGACGGCCGGGCGCGCGTCTGCATTGCCACCGACGTCGCTGCCCGCGGCATCGACCTGCCGGGTCTCGAACTGGTCATCCATGCCGACCTGCCGACCAATTCGGAAACCCTTCTGCACCGTTCGGGCCGCACGGGCCGCGCCGGCCGCAAGGGTATCAGCGCCCTGATCGTGCCGGTGAACCAGCGCCGCAAGGCCGAGCGCCTTCTGTTCGGTGCCAAGATCGAGCCGACCTGGGCGAACCCACCCTCTGCCGAAGCCGTGACCGAGCGCGACGAGGAAAGGCTGTTTGCCGATCCCATCTTCGTCGAACCGGCCCGCGATGAGGACGAACAGGCGCTGATCGCCAAGCTCATCGAGCGGTTCGACGCACAGAAGCTCGCGACCGCATTCGTCTCGATCTATCGCGGCAAAAATTCCGCGCCGGAAGAGATCACCGAGGTTTCGCTGCAGCCGGGTGCGCGCAAAGTCCGCGACGGCCAGGGCGGCGATCCGGCCTCACGTCCGCTGACCCCGCGCGGCGATTTCGGCCCGGCCGTATGGTTCTCGCTGTCGGTTGGCCGCAAGCAGCGCGCCGAACCGCGCTGGCTGATCCCCACCCTGTGCCGCAGCGGCGATCTGACCAAGAACCAGATTGGCGCCATCAAGATGCAGGCGGACGAGACTTTTGTCGAAATCGCCGCCGACCATGCCGATGCTTTCCTGGGGAAACTGGGCAAGGACAGGATGATGGACCGCGGCATTCGCGTGACCAGGCTGGACGGCGCACCGGACTTCAGCAAGTTTTCGCGCGGCACCGATGAGGAAGGCTTTACCCGGCGCGAGGGCCCGCGCATGGACAAGCCGTGGAAGGACAAACCTTTCAAGAAAGATGAACCCCGCGGCGACAAGCCGTTCCGCGACAAACCTTTCCGGGACAAGCCCTTCAAGGAAAAGTCCTTCGATGGCGATGCGCCACGGAAGGACTGGAAGCCCAAGGGCAAGACCAACGATGGCTTCAAGTCCGAAGGTCACAAGTCTGAAGGTTACAAGTCTGAAGGTTACAAGGGCGACAAGATCCAGTCCGACCGCTCTGGCGACGACAGGGCTTGGCGCGACGGCCCGAAGGACAAACCCTGGAAGAAGAAGACTAATGACGCCCCGGCCGGCGAAGGCAAGCCGTTCAAGAAGGGCAAGGACGGCGGCAAGCCGGGCTTCGCCAAGCCGAATGTCGGCAAGAGCGGCTTCGGCAAGGATGCGCCGAAGGGTGCTGGCAAATCCGGCAAATCCGGCAAGCGCGACTGACAGGTCGCTTACGATATCGTTATGAAAAGGGCCGGGAGACCGGCCTTTTTTTTATACGCTTCTGTTCGCATTGCCGCCTGTCGCACCGCTTGCGTCCGCCTCCACTGCCTTCAACCTGTCATTCGCACAGGGTTTCCTCTTCGCAGCGGCCCTGTCTCAATGCCTGTTGATGCGCATCATTTCAGGCTCTTTCCGCTCTATTCGCCGGCCTGTCGGGGCTCGTTTCCGTGCTCGTGCCGGAACCCGCGGCACGGTTGGTGTTTCGCAATCCCCGCATCACTCGCCGCGACGGCGTGCTGCGCCGATCCGGCGGCTTCCGCAGCATCAATATCTTATTTAGATAATCATCATATACAGAAGGATGGTCGGATCAAAGCCGTCCAAGATCCTCGCACCGGTGCCCCATGTTGAAACTGCCTTTCCCGAATTTTCTTCTTCGCAGCCGCATCGTCATTGCTGTCACCGCCTTCTTCATGGCCGTCGCCGCCATCCTGGCGGTTCTGATCGCGATTGCGGTACGCGACATGACCGGATCCGCCACCGCTATCGACGACGACCGCGCCCGCCATGCGGCGTCCGCAGCCGTGGCGGCGCTGCAGGGAAACTTGAGCGCAACGGTGCGCGACAATGGCGTCTGGGATGATGGCTACGAACATATCACTTCCGATGAAGCGCAGGTCTTTGCCGAGACCACCTGGGGCAAAAGCAGCGTCGACAACCCGCTCTTCGACGCCGCAGTCGTGCTGACGCCCCAGGGCAGCCCCATGATCAGCCATCACAAGGGTGCGCCCTTCGATCCATTCGTTAAATTCGGTCCCTCTTTCGTCAACCTCGTGGCCCGAGCGCAGACTGCCGGACGCATCCCTGCCGTCGGCTTTACGCGTACCCCGAGCGGCCTTGCAGTGCTGGCTGCGGTGACGATCCAGCCTTACGACCAGACGGTGGTGATCCGGGAGCCGCTGAACACGCTGGTCCTCGCCAAATTTCTGTCCGCAGAGACGCTGGGCGAGATGAAGGAGGCCTTTGATCTTGAAGACCTGAGCGTGGGCGACCAGCCGGATACGGGCATGCTTTCGGTGCCGCTCAGGGATTCCGCGGGCGCGCCGCTTGCCTATCTGCAGTGGGAAAGCCGCGATCCGGGCACGATGATCTACAATCGCGCCTTCGGCTATCTGGTGACCGCAGCCTTGGTTCTGTGCGCCTTTCTCGTGGCGGTTCTGGTGACCGGCATCGTGTCGGCGCGCCTTTTGCAGCGCTCTGCCGAAAGCGCCCGCCACCGCGCTACCCATGACGTTTTGAGCGGTCTCCTGAACCGCGCAGGCATTCTGGAACGGCTGGACGTGGCCATCGCGGCGGGCAAGGCCGAACTTGTTCTGCACCTCATCGATCTCGACGGGTTCAAGGGTGTCAACGATGCATGGGGCCATGCCGTGGGCGACCAACTGATCAAGCTCGTGGCGGCGCGTGTGAAGGCGCAGCTTCCTCCCGATGCGCTGTTCGCACGGCTGGGCGGCGACGAGTTTGCCATCGCAACGCCTCTCGACGCTGCGCCGGACCTTGCGCAGCGGATCGTTGATTGCATGGCCGAACCCTTCATGATCGGTGGCCGCACGATCGAGATCGGCGCCAGCATCGGCACGGTCAGGGCTGAGAACGACGTGCCCGACGCGCTGGAACTCCTGCGCCGCGCCGACATGGCGCTTTATACCGCCAAGGAGGCCGGACGCGGACAGGCGGTCGCCTTTACCGCCGCGCTCGACAATGATCGGCTGATGGCGGCCGAATTGGAGGATCGGCTGCGCAAGGCGCTGGAACGGGGCGAAATACATGTGGTCTATCAGCCGCTGTTCGACGCAAAGGCCGGCCGGGTGGTGGGCGTGGAGGCGCTGGCGCAATGGGTGCCGATTACCGGCCGCGTCAGCCCCGAAATCTTCATCCCGATCGCCGAACGTTCCGGCCTGATCGACCAGCTGGGCATGCAGGTTCTGAAAGCCGCGATCGAACAGGCGAAAGCCTGGAAAACGCTGGCGCTTTCGGTGAACGTCTCGCCGATCCAGCTGCGCAACCCCAATTTTCCGACCGACGTGATCCGCCTTCTCGAAAAGACGGGTTTCGATCCGCACCGGCTGACGCTGGAAATCACCGAGGGCGTGCTGATGTCAAACCCCGACCAGGCGCGCCGGGCCATCGAAGCCTTGCGCAGGGTCGGCGTAAAATTCGCGCTCGACGATTTCGGCTGCGGCTATGCCAGCATCGGCGCCCTGCGCACCTTCGGTTTCGACCGGATGAAGATCGACCGCTCGCTGGTCAGCGGGCTGAAAAGCCGCAAGGGAGCGGAAGTTTTGACCGCCACGATTTCGCTGGCAAATGCGCTCAACATTCCGGTGACGGCGGAAGGGGTGGAGACGACGGAACAGATGGCGGCGCTGAAACAGACCGACTGCGATCAACTGCAGGGATTTCTGCTGGGTAAGCCGATGAGCGGCGCGGATATTGCAGCACTTGTGCGGGTGAGCGCGGCTTGAGGGCATGACGATAGACACGAGGCGGAAAGGTCTTCCCTCCCCGCCTCCTATTGCGTTTCACCTTCTACTTTGAATGGTCTCGCGCCCCTTACGCAGCGGTTTTGGCCTTGCCATAGGGATCGAACCGTCCATAAAACGTCTCGCCCTTGGCCGCCATGTCCTTCAACAGCGGCGTCGGCGCAAAATGGTCGCCGTAGTCAGCCGCCAGCTTTTCCGCCAGCGCCACGAACGCCTTCACGCCCATGCCGTCGATATAGCTCAGCGTGCCGCCCGTATACGGCGCGAAACCGAAGCCGAGAATCGAGCCGACATCGGCTTCGCGCGGATCGGTGACGATGCCCTCTTCCACCGTGCGGGCCGCCTCCAGAGCGATCGTCACGAGGAAGCGCTGTTTCAGCACTGTGACGTCCACCTCGGATGCCGGCTTCTGCGGATAAAGGTCCTTCAGGCCCGGCCAGAGCGACTTTTTCGCAGGTTTTGGCGGGTAATCGTAAAAACCCTGACCGTTCTTGCGGCCGCGACGGTCCAGATCGTTGACCAGCTTGTCGATGAGCGTCATGTGGCTGGGCTTGACCGAAGCCTCGCCAAGATCGGCAATCGATGCCTTCATGATCTTCTGGCTGAGATCAACGGCGACCTCGTCGTTGAGCGAGAGCGGGCCGACCGGCATGCCGGCCATTTTTGCCGCATTCTCGACCATCGCTGCCGGCACGCCTTCGGCCAGCATGTCATAGGCCTCGTTGATATACCGGAAGACGCAGCGGTTGACGAAGAAACCGCGCGTGTCGTTGACGACGATAGGTGTCTTCCTGATCTTGGCGACAAAATCGAGCGCGGTGGCCAGTGCCTTGTCGCCCGTCTTTTCCCCGAGAATGACTTCGGTCAGCATCATCTTTTCGACCGGGGAGAAGAAATGCACGCCGACGAACTGGTCCGGGCGTTTCGAGTTTTCCGCCAGACCCGAGATCGGCAGGGTGGAGGTGTTGGAGGCAAAGATGGTCGTGGCGGGGATGACGGCTTGGACCTGTTCGATGACAGCCTTCTTGACGGCGCGATCCTCGAACACGGCTTCGATGACGAGATCAGCATCCGAAAGCGTCGCATAATCCGGTGTCGGGGTGACGAGCGAGAGCAGCTTTTCGCCCTCTTCCTTGGTCAGGCGACCCTTGGACACGCTTTCCGCCACCAGCTTTTCCGAGACGGCCTTGCCCTTGTCCGCAGCTTCCTGATCGCGATCGATCAGCACGACCGGGATGCCGGCAGCGGCCGTGACATAAGCAATCGACGCGCCCATGAAACCCGCGCCGACGACACCGACCTTCTTGAACTCGCTCTTTGGCACACCGGCCGGACGGCGGGCGCCTTTGCCCAGTTCCTGCATGGAGATGAACAGCGAACGGATCATCGAAAATGCTTCGGTCGTGCCGAGGATCTGCGTGAAATAGCGTTGCTCGACCTTGAGCGCCGTATCGAAGGGAAGCTGCAGGCCTTCGTAAACGCATTTCAGAATGGCAAGCGCGCCCGGATAATTGCCGGCGGTTTCGCGGCGCAGGATGGCAGGGGCGGCCGGGAAAAGCTGCGCGGCTGCCGGGGTCCAGACACCGCCGCCGGGGGCTTTGAAGCCTTTTTCGTCCCAAGGGGCGACGGGTTTCAGGCCGTCCTTGATCATCTGTTTGGCGGCATTCACCAGTTCGGCCGGTTCGACCACCTGGTGCACGAGGCCCATCGCCTTGGCGCGGCTCGGGGTGAGCGACTGGCCTGTCGTCATCATCTGCAAGGCGGACTGGGCATCGGTGAGGCGCGACACCCTCTGGGTTCCGCCGGCACCCGGAAAGATGCCGACCTTCACCTCGGGGAGTGCCAGCTTGACCGATTTGCCATTGGCGGCAACGCGGCCGTGGCAGGCAAGCGACAGTTCGAAGGCGCCGCCCATGCAGGTGCCGTTGATGGCCGACACCCAAGGCTTGCCATTGGTCTCGATGGCGCGAAACAGCCAGGTCATGCGGCCGGCGACTTCGAACAGTTTTTGCTTGGCGGTTTCGGGATCCTTGGCCGTGGCTTCCTGCAGCATGGAGAACATGCCGCGGATCATGGTGAGATCCGCACCGCCGGAGAAGGAGGATTTGCCGCTGGTGAACACGACGCCCTTGATGGCGGCGTCTTCCACCGTCTGTTTCAACAGGGCTTCGAGTTCGTCCATCACCTCGACGGTGAAGACGTTCATCGACTTGTCCGGCATGTCCCAGGTGATGAGGGCGATGCCGTCGGCGTCGGTTTCGATCGTGAAGTTCTTGTAGGTGCTCATGTCGGGATTTCCTCTTCCCTGAAATTCTTACGCAACCGCTTCTTTTTCCGCCGTCGTCCTCGGGCTTGTCCCGAGGATCTATCCACCGTGGTTAGATGGTCGGGACAGGCCCGACCATGACGACCGAGAAAACGGCGCTCTCCTCAGACCCGCTCGATAACCGTCGCTGTGCCCATGCCGGCACCGATGCACAGCGTGACCAGCGCAGTGTTCAGATCGCGGCGTTCCAGCTCGTCCAGAACGGTGCCCAAGATCATCGCACCGGTGGCGCCGAGCGGGTGACCCATGGCAATCGCGCCGCCATTGACGTTCATGATGTCGTGAGAAATATCGAAAGCCTGCATATAGCGCAGCACGACGGCGGCGAAGGCTTCGTTGAGCTCGAACAGGTCGATATCGGCAATCGTCATGCCGGTGCGGGTAAGCAGCTTTTCGGTGACATCGACCGGGCCGGTCAGCATCAGCGCCGGATCGGAGCCGATATTGGCGAAGGCGCGGATACGAGCACGGGGCTTCAGGCCCATCGATTCACCGCCCGCCTTCGAGCCGATCAGCACGGCGGCGGCGCCATCGACGATGCCGGACGAATTGCCGGCATGGTGGACGTAGTTGATCTTTTCGATTTCCGGATGCGCCTGAATGCCGACGGCTTCGAAACCGCCCATTTCACCCGGCATCTGGAAGGAGGCGTTGAGCGAGGCCAGCGCTTGCATGTCCGTGGTCGGGCGCATGTGCTCGTCGCGGTCGAGGATGGTCAGACCATTCTGGTCCTTGACCGGAATGACCGAGTTCTTGAAGTAGCCCGCATCCCAGGCTTTTCCTGCACGCTTCTGGCTTTCGACGGCATAGGCATCGACGTCATCGCGGGAAAACCCGTATTTCGTGGCGATCAGATCGGCCGAGACGCCCTGCGGCATGAAATAGGCCGGAAAATTGACCGATGGGTCCATGTACCAGGCGCCGCCGGACATGCCCATGCCGACACGCGACATGCTCTCCACACCGCCGGCGATGACGATATCATCCGAGCCTGCGGCGATCTTGCCCGCGCCAAAATTGATGGCGTCGAGGCCGGAGGCGCAGAAACGGGAGATCTGCATGCCGGGCGCCTTGGTCGAATAGCCGGCCTCGAAGGCGGCGGCCTTGGGGATGACGGCGCCACTATCCATCACCGGATCGACGCAGCCCATGATGATGTCATCGACCGTCTGGGTGTTGAGGCCGTTGCGATCGCGGATGGCCTCCAGCGTCTTGGCCGCGAGGCGGACGGAGGGCACCTCGTGCAGGCTGCCATCCTTCTTGCCGCGACCGCGCGGCGTGCGCACGTGGTCGTAAATGAAGACTTCGGTCATGGTGTTGTCTCCCAATATCCCATGAGGGTAGCACACGAGGCGCCCCCTAATTTTAGTTCATTCAAACAGCGATGAAACGCGCGCCAACACGTCATCGATAATGAAGTCAGGCACTTTTTCGACGAAACGGCCACCTCGTGCCTTGATGTCAACCGCCCGGATCTGATGGCAAAGAATGACACCGGTCGCCTGCGTGCCTGCCCCCGTAAGCGAAACCGCATAACCTGCAGTTCGTGCGAATTGTCCGCCTCCGGTGATCGGGGCCACAATCTGCGTCCCATGCTGATTGATGATACGTGGCGAAAGCACCAGCGCGTATCGTGCCTTTGCCTGCTCGCGACCGCGCGTCGGCTCAAGATCGACAAACCAGATGTCGCCACGGTCCATCAGTCGATCACCTCGTTGCCGACCGAAGGCATATCCAGCCACTCCTGCTCTTCGTCAGATCTTTCGGGCCAAGGTGTCCATTCCGCAACGAGTTCCTCGACGGTATATTTCGGACGGGCGCGCGGTTTCGCAACCAAAGCGCCTCCCTCAACAGAAACATCCACTTTGGTATTGGCCGAAAGACCAAGCTCTTCAGAGACAGGCTTGGGAATCGTCATCATCAACGAGCCGCCGACAGTGCGTAATGTGGACGTCGCCATTTTCGCCTCCGTGAAAGTTATATTCTTATATAACTTTTCCGCTCAGCCAGCAATCAAAACGCCTCGGCCGCCAGTTCCATCACGCTGTCCGCGCCCGCCTCGATGCGCACCTTGCGCAAAGCCGTTTCCGGCATGATCTTTTCCATAAAGAATTTCGCCGTCGCCAGCTTGTTCTTGAGATACTCCTCGCGAGCGTCGCCCGCTGCAAGCTTTTCCTGCGCGGTCTTGGCGATTCTTGCCCACATGTAGCCGAGCGTAACCAGGCCGAAGAGGTGCATGTAGTCGGTGGAGCCGGCGCCGGCATTGTCGGGCTTGGCCATGGCGTTCTGCATGAACCACATGGTCGAGGCCTGCACGTCGTTCAGGCCCTTTTTCAAGGCCTTGGTGAAAGGCGCCATCGCCTCGTCGGCGCGGTTTTCCTCGCAGAAATCGCCGATTTCCTTGAACATCGCCATGACGGCACGGCCGCCGTTGAGCGCCAGCTTGCGGCCGACCAGATCGAGCGCCTGGATGCCGTTCGCGCCTTCATAGATCATGGCGATACGGGCATCGCGGACATACTGGCTCATGCCGTGTTCCTCGATATAGCCGTGGCCGCCGAACACTTGCTGCGCCATCACGGCGTGGTCAAAACCCTTGTCGGTCAGGACACCTTTCAGGATCGGCGTGGCGAGGCCCAAGAGGTCGTCGGCATTCTGGCGCTCCGTCTCGTCCGGCGACCGGTGGGCGATGTCGGATTTCAGTGCGGTCCAGAGAAGGAAGGCGCGACCGGCCTCGTTGAACGACTTGATCGTCATCAGCGAGCGGCGAATGTCCGGGTGGACGATGATCGGATCGGCCTTTTTGTCCGGTGCCTTGGCGCCCGAAAGCGAACGGCCCTGGATGCGCTCGTTGGCATAGGCGACGGCGTTCTGATAGGCCGTTTCGGCAATCGAAAGACCCTGCAGGCCGACGCCGAGGCGGGCTTCGTTCATCATCACGAACATGGCCGAGAGGCCCTTGTTTTCCGCACCGATGAGATAACCGGTCGCCTCGTCATAGTTCATGACGCAGGTAGAATTGCCGTGGATGCCCATCTTTTCTTCGAGCGCGCCACAGGTGACGCCGTTGCGGGCACCGAGCGAACCATCCTCGCCCACCATGAACTTTGGCACGATGAACAGCGAAATGCCCTTGGTGCCTTCCGGTGCGCCCTCGATGCGGGCGAGCACGAGGTGGATGATGTTATCCGTCATGCCGTGTTCGCCGGCGGAGATGAAAATCTTCTGGCCGGAAATCTTGTAGGAACCATCGCCCTGTGGCACGGCCTTGGTGCGCAACAGACCGAGATCGGTGCCGCAATGGGGTTCCGTCAGGTTCATGGTGCCCGACCATGTGCCGCCCACCATGTTGGGCAGATAGGTGGCCTTCTGCTCATCCGAGCCGTGCACGAGGATGGCAGCGATGGCGCCCTGTGTCAGGCCCGGATACATCATCAGCGACATGTTGGCGGACGACATGTATTCGCCGACGGCGGCATGCAGCGTATAGGGAAGCCCCTGCCCGCCAAACTCCTCCGGCACGGCGAGACCGATCCAGCCGCCCTGACAATACTGGTCGTAGGCTTCCTTGAAACCCTTCGGTACGGTGACGGAGCCATCGTCCTTGCGGGTGCAGCCCTCCTGATCGCCAGACAGATTGAGCGGGAAAAGCGCTTCTTCCGCCACTTTCGAGGCCTCGCCGAGAATAGCCTCGATCATGTCGGGCGTTGCATCGGAAAAGCCGGGCAAATTGCCGAAACGTTCGAGACCGAGCACGTCGTTCAGGATGAACAGCGTATCTTCAACGGGGGCCTTGTAGACGGGCATGCGCAAACTCCTCCTCTGCGCGCCGGCCGGAACCGGCGAAACTCCATCGCTAAAATATTGACGTTTGCGTAAACGTCAATCCCGTGACGATGCTGTTTTTCGGACGCATGGGCATGCGATATGAAACCCGCCCGGTTGGTAGGCGAGATCGTCAGTCTTGCACGGGCATGGGTGCGTCCTCGGGGTGGCGGTGCGCGCGCGAATTGGCCAATGCTCGATGCCTGTGCGAGGGTAAGCGCGGCACATGCCGCCCACCCGTCGGGACAGTGAAGGCCCAACGTTGCAGCACGAGTGACGTGGTTGAGGCAGGTCCTTCATCGCCGGAACGGTGCCGCCCTGCCTGCCTGTCAAACAGCGCCATAATCCGTCGCGCAGCAAGAAGCGGACAACCTATTAAAGCTGGTCGTGAAAAACCCGGGCAAGGTTAACCGGCTGTTTACCACGTTTGATGGATTGTGCGTACTGAACTGATCTTGGCGCACCTCATTCTTTTGTCTCGCGTTGTGTTGTGAGGCGCCAAAACCACTCAAGGTTGAGGAAAGTCTTGTACGGCATTCTTCGCGAGGGGTGGCCTGCGATGCCCGTGGATGGGTGATCGCGGGTGAATACCAATCAGCGGATTGCCGATCCGCGCTGTTGAAGCGAGCGAGACCATGAACGGATCACGACCCACGCCATCCCCTCGCGGCGAGACGTCCTCCCTGGACGCGCTTAACCGCACGATCGAGGGGCTGGAGGCTCGGATCGAGGGGCTGATGAATTCCGCCGGCCGCGAACGGTCGGCCGCCGACGAGCGCGCGCCCCATCACATGCCGGGCGGTCAGTCGGCCACGGCGTCCCGGCAGGAACAGGCAGCCGCTCAGTCCCGGACGCAGGGCTCTGTCGAAGGTGCCCACCGTGCTCCCCATCGTGCTTCAAGTCATCCTCGGCAAGAGCACAGCGCCGCAGCAAGATCAGCGCCGCAGGCCGCCTCCTCGGCGCAGGAGATGCCGCATTCCACGTCCGGCTACGCGCTCAACCCGCTCGACGAGATCCGTCGCCGTCAGCGCGCACTCGATGCCGCCCGTCATACCGACCATTCTTTCGGCCGCCCTTCGCGTGTTTCGGACGTTCGCACCGTAGCCGAACCCGACGCACGTGCCGCGATTGCCGACAACCGCCCCTCCCGGATGCCGGCAGCCGCCGCTCACACAGCGGTCCTGCCAGAGGCGATCATGAACGATATCGCCGAGGCACTGGTCAGCCTGCGCCAGGACCTGAAACAGGATATCTCGCAAGGGGTCGCCCGCGAGATGGACGGGCTGCGCTCGGAAATCCGCTCGATCCGGGCGATTGCCGAGGATCGCCATTTCGCCGACGACATGCGCCAGGATCTGGCGCGACTGGCCGACAGTATCGGCAAGCTGGGACCACGCGGCACGCCGGAGGCGGACGACCTACGCGAGGAATTCGAGGGGCTGCGCACCGTCATGCAGGGGCTTGCCCGGGAAGACACCGTGCAGAAGATGGGCAGCCGGGTGCGCGGTCTCGAAGAGCGCGTGCTCGATGCCGACCCGGGCGTTCTGCGCGAGGAACTTGTGGCGCTCGCCTACAGGATCGACGACATCAAGAAACAGCTGGGCGCAAGCGACAACGGTGCCATTTCGGCCCTGGAAGACAAGCTGCTGACGCTTGCCGGCGCGGTGGAACAGCTGGGCAACCGCATGGTGCCGCATAACGATCCGATGATCGTGGAGCAGTTTTCCGTGCTCGACCGGCGGCTTGACGAAATCGCCCGGGCGCTGACGGCAAGCAGCCGTGCTTCGGCCGCAGCGACGCTGGACCATGGTCTGATCGGCCGGCTGGAAAGCCGGCTCGAGGGGCTGGCCGACCAGATCGACGCCATGCACCGCGACACGCTGCAATCGGCACTGCCTCAAAGCGCCGGCGCGGACGACGACATGGCCGGCCGCATCGAGGCGCTGGCCCGCAAGATCGACGACTTTTCCCGTGAACAGGGGGCGATGCGGCTCGACGAGCGTCTGGAAGACCTCGCCATCCTGATGGAGCGGGTGCAGCAACCGGCCCGACCGGACGAGCTGACTGGCTACCTTTCCGACATTTCCCGCAAGATCGATGCGCTGGAACGCGGTTCCGTCAACGACGCGCTTGCCTCTCGGCTTGACCATATTTCGCGCCGGATCGAGGAAATCGAGATCGCGCAGCCGGCATCGCCGCTCGATACCGCGCTGATCGGTCGGCTGGAGGGCCGTCTGAGCGATATCGCCGCACGCCTCGACGATGCCGCAACCGCACCCGCCGGCGACGCCGACGCGCTACGCAATCTCGAAGATCAGATCGCCAATCTTTCGCGGCTGATCAGCGAGCCCAAGCCCGCTTCCGCCTTCGAACTGCCGCCCGCCTTCGAGGAGCGCATGACGGCGATCGAAGGCTATATGGCGACCAGCGACGAATATGTGATCGAGGCGGCCCGCCAGGCTGCCGAAGCGGTGGTCGAGGCTTATGCCCGCAATGGCGCCGTGGCCGGCGGCGCAACGCCCGACATGGGCGCGCTGACGGCACTGGCCGAGGACCTGCGGCACCTGGAAGATCTGACGCGCGGCTCGGAAGAGCGCACCCAGCAGACATTCGAAATGCTGCACCGGACGCTGGTCAGCATTGCCGACCGGCTGGACACGATGGAAGGCAGCCTGACACGGCAGGCAATAGCCGAACCGGGTCGTGCTGCCGCCTTGTCGGCTCCTGCTGCCCCCGGTTTTTCGCCGGCTTCGGGCGGCTCGGCTGCGCCGTCTTCGCTTGCCATGCCCGCCATGCCGAAGGCCGAGCCGGCAATGGCGCAGACGGCAGCACCAATGTTTGCCGGCGGCAGCGATCTGCACAATTCGGTTGCCCTGCCCGCCGACGAGCGTATGGACGAGCGCGCGCTGTTTGCCGACGACCTGGAAACCCGCCTTCTCGAACAGGACGCGACCGGCGAACGTCCTTCGGAGGCGCAGCGCGGCGACGATACCAAGGCACGCGGCGGCCTTCTGGGCGGTCTGTCGCGCTTTCTACCCGGCCACAAGGATACCGGTGCAAAGAGCGGCGGTCGCGCCGTGGTGGAACCAACACCGTCGATCGATCCGGTCGACATGCTGCCGCCCGAGCAGCAGAACGAATTGCTTGAACCCGGTTCGGGCATGCCCGACGTCAAGCGTATCCTCGAGCGCGTGCGCGCCAGCCAGTCCGGTCAAGCGAGCCGGTCTGGCCAGGCGGGCGATGCCGCATCGGGCGAAGGCGAGAGCGTCGATTACATTGCCGCTGCCCGCCGCGCCGCGAAGGCCGCAGCGATGGAAGTCGACCCGGCGCTTGCCACATCCACCGCTTCGCGCGGCAAAAACCGGTCATCGAAAGACGCGGCAGTGAAGGCCGGCCGCGCGGCTGCGTTGAAGACACGGACGTCGGGCGGCGTGACGGGCAATCTTGCCGGCACGTTTTCCCGCCATCGCAAGCCGATCATGCTTGCTGTCGGCGCCATTCTTCTGGCGCTGATGGCGATGCCGCTGGTCAATACGCTGACGCGTGGCGACGCTCCGCCGACTTCGGATGTCGGGGCGCTTGAGCCGAGCCGTACGCAGAACGAGAACCCGGCCGATACCGGTATCGCGGCTGCGGAAACGCCCGTATCGCCGCAGGCGACTGACGATGCCGGCACGACGGCGCAGGCACCGGCCGACCATATGGATCCCGCGCCTTCGCAGGCAGCGGCGCCAATAGCAGATGCGCCGCAAGCTGCATCTGGCGCCGGGTCCCAGGAAACGACAGCAGCGCTTGGGGCGGATGTTGCAAGCGCGCCGGTGGCCGACGCAAACCCAGCGCCGGCAGCGCCGCAGGCCACGATCGACGTGCCGGCGACGATGGGCCCGAAATCGCTGGCCGATGCGGCAGCGGCCGGCGATCCGCAGGCGCTGTTTGAAATCGGCGCCCGCTATCAGGACGGTCGCGGCGTTGCGGCAAACCTGCCGGAAGCGGCGCGCTGGTATGAAATGGCCGCAACGCGGGGCCTCGCCCCGGCGCAGTACCGCGTCGCCAATCTCTACGAAAAGGGTACCGGCGTCCCGCGTGACTTCGCCAAGGCAATGGCCTTTTACGAGCAGGCCGCCAATGCCGGCAATGCCAGCGCCATGCACAATCTCGCCGTGCTTTACGCCTCCGGCGCCGCCGGCACGCCGGATTACGCCAAGGCTGTCGACTGGTTCGAAAAGGCTGCCGATCTCGGCGTCTCCGACAGCCAGTTCAATCTCGCGATCCTCTATGCGCGCGGCAATGGCGTGACGCAGAACATCGATGCGTCCTACAAATGGTTCGCGGTCGCTGCCCGCGGCGGCGATCAGGATGCGGCGCAAAAGCGCGACGAGGTGGGCAATGCGATGGGGCCGGCACAGCTGGACGCTGCCAAGGCGGCCGCCGACCAGTGGCAGGTCAAGCCGCTCGACCCCGACGCCAACAGTGTCAACCTGCCCGACGAATGGGTCGGCAAGGGTGAGAAGACCGCTTCCATCGACATGGAAAAGGCGATCCGCAACATCCAGGCCATTTTGAGCAAGAACGGTTTCGACGCCGGCGTGCCTGACGGCAAGATGGGCGCCAAGACGACCGCTGCGATCCGCGCGTTCCAGAAGGCCAACGGCATGCAGCCCGACGGACAGGTCAACGAGGCGCTGGTGCGCAAGCTGCTCGCCGCCAACAAAGGCTGAGCGGCGCCGGCGGCACGACAGACACACGGATATAGACAAGCGCGCGCACGAAAGTTCGCGCGCTTTTCTGGTTGCGACGCACAGCTGACAGCCGAGGTTTGCGCACCGAAAATTGCCGCATTAATCCAAGCTTATGAATTGACTCGTCTAATGCGCGGGCGCATGACGATCGGGTCCGGCCGCGTTGTTCAAACGCCTGGCCGGCATTGTTTTTCATCGCCGCAACGGGCGGATATCGAGCGCGACCGCCGCCCGCGACGGCGAAGCCGTTTCGAGGTCGACCGTGACTGTCTATCTGCCGATCGCAGAGCTTTCGGTGAACATCTTCATCATTCTCGGCATGGGTGCGGCGGTCGGCTTTCTGTCGGGCATGTTCGGGGTTGGCGGCGGCTTTCTGATCACCCCTCTGCTGATCTTCTACAACATTCCGCCGGTCGTGGCGGTTGCCACCGGCGCCAATCAGGTCGTGGCGTCGTCCGTTTCCGGCGCCATCACCCATTTCCGGCGCGGGACGCTGGACGTCAAGCTCGGCACCGTCCTTCTGGTCGGCGGTCTTGTGGGGGCGACAGCCGGTATCTGGGTTTTTTCCTGGCTGCGCAGCATCGGACAGCTCGATCTCTTCATCGCCATTCTCTACGTGCTGCTGCTTGGCACGGTCGGCACACTGATGCTCAACGAAAGCATTCGCGCCTTGCGCCGCGCCGCAAACAACCAGCCGCCCACGCTGAAACGGCCCGGCCACCATACCTGGGTGCATCGCCTTCCCTTCAAGATGCGCTTCAAGAAATCCAAGATCTATCTCTCGGCCATCCCCGTCGTGGCGCTGGGTTTCGCCATCGGCGTGCTGACCTCGGTCATGGGTGTGGGCGGCGGCTTCATCATGGTGCCGGCGATGATCTATCTGTTGCGTATCCCGACCAATGTCGTCGTCGGCACATCGCTGTTCCAGATCATTTTCGTCACCGCCTATACAACCATGGTCCAGGCGGCGACCAACTATTCCGTCGATATCGTGCTCGCCACGATCCTGATGATCGCCGGCGTGATCGGCGCGCAATACGGCGTGCGCGTCGGCCAGAAACTGCGCGGCGAGCAGTTGCGCGCGCTGCTGGCGCTGCTGGTTCTGGCCGTGGCTCTGCGCCTTGCCGTGACGCTGGTGGTGACGCCGGCCGACCTCTATTCCGTCAGCATCGGGAGTTTCTGATGCGGGTCGCTGGTCCCCTTCGTCGTCTTGCCTTCGTCGCCGCGCTCGCCTTCATCGCCCAGCCGAGCGCAGCCCAGGTGCCGTTCGGCGAGGCGGTAACCGCAAGGGAAGGGTTGGAGATCGGCACTTCCACCAGCGAAATCGCCATTGCCTCGGATTTTCGCGGCGCCGACCTGACGATTTTCGGGGCGCTCACCAATGCCGACGAGCTGCTTCTGGCGATCGGCCAATATGATGTGGTGGTGACGCTGGAAGGGCCGCTGGACTATGCCACGGTGCGCAAGAAGAGCCGCGTTCTGGGCATCTGGATCAACACCGAATCGATGACGTTCGAACAGGTGCCCGCCTCCTATTCGGTTGCGGCGACGCGACAGATCGACGACATTCTTTCGAGCGAAGGCGGCCTGCCGATCGGCACCGACCACATGCGCCTGTCACCGACCGGCTATGTCGGCAATGCCGACAACCTGACCGAATTCCGCGAGGCCTATCGTCGCCTGAAACTGGCGAGCGGGCTTTATCAGCACGATTTCGGCGGCGTCCGTTTCGTCTCGTCCAGCCTGTTTCGCGCCAGCCTGCGGTTGCCGGCCAGCGTGCCGGACGGCGTGCATATGGTGCGCGCCTATCTGTTCAAGAGCGGCACTCTTCTGGCCGAACGCGAACTGCCGTTACGCGTCAACAAGACCGGCATCGAACAGCAGATCACCGACGCGGCCCATAACCAACCGATCGCCTACGGCATCCTGTGCGTGCTGATCGCGCTGGTGACGGGCTGGGGTGCGAGTTTGATGTTCCGCAAGAAGTGAGTGGTGGCGGGATGGCGGCTTGTGGCTTTGCGCCAACTGCGGACATTTATGTCAGCTATGCCGTGGCCTACTCAAGGCCAAAAACGCAGACAGCAGCGCAGTAAAATCGAGTAGCAAGTTGACGCAACTCTAAGCTGCATTTTATTAATTTTCCCGTCAAAGGATTTTTGATAGCTCGTACCGATTTAACACGCAACTGACAACTGCTCAATAGATGGCAAAACACCATCCTTGCGTGCAAAATCGCCAATATGCAGCGAATCCGAATCGCGCAGCTGCGAGAATTCGATCAAAAATAGGGTCAAGACAGGGGGCAAACTTGGTGTTGAATATCACACGCTACAAAGCCGATATTGAAAAGCTAGTTGAGGATGCCGGTAAGCTCGAATTGGCGCTACTTGTAAAAGTGCATGGCGCTGAGGAAATTTCACAGACCCTAAAAAAGGGTGCGGACGAAGAAACACAAAAGAAAATAATCACCAACCTGAAGAAACTACCTTCGTTTAGTGTGTCATATGAGTCGTGGTATTCCGAGTGCCTCGCCCTAATCCGTCAGGTTCTTCCTGATCGGTTGGTTGATTTCAAAGAGCATTTTGAGAGTCCCAAGAACCGAAAGGACATCACCTACGCCTCGTATCGCATTCAGGATGCGTTGAAGGGCCTGCGAGTGACCCGCCCCCCGTACGACGACGTAATCGTAGATGAGAAAGCAGGAATTCCTCATTTTCAACAGCAAATAGCTATTCTCAAAGCGGCGCAAAAACGGTTTGAAAGCTCCCTATTCGAGATACGTCAGCTCGTCCAAGCTGACCTGTTTGATAGCGAGATTGAATCCGCACGACACCTTCTAAAAAACAAATTCCTTCGCGCTGGCGGCGCTATCGCTGGGGTAGTTTTGGAAAAGCACCTTCTTCAAGTCTGCGATGACCACAAGGTGAAAGTCACAAAGAAAAATCCGGGCATCAACGATCTAAATCAACTTCTAAAGGACGCAGGAGTGATTGATGTTCCACAATGGCGGCACATCACGCTACTTGGTGACATTCGGAATATCTGTGATCACAACAAGCAAAAAGAGCCCACAGACCAACAAGTTGCCGACCTGATCGACGGCACAGACAAGGTGCTGAAGACGATCGCCTAGCCCATAACCTGCAATGCGGCGCACTTCGTCAAACGTGTGCTAAGTCGGCATCCTAGAGCCACATGCGACTTGCCTGAAGGGCAGTTATGAGGGTGCAAAACCGCCGCGGTGCAATCCGATGCAATGACCGCTTAACGCCGACATCACCCATCCGCAACGTCGCCGCTGCGGATGGGCATCTTAGCCGAAATCACATCGCCGGCAGAATGGCGATGTCGCGGATTTCGTTATCCGTACCCATGATCGCACCGACTTCGGTTGCCGCACCGGTTTCCAGATTGACCGTGTAGAGCATCTTGCCGGCGGCAAGGTAAGCGGTGTTCTTCCCTCCGTCCTCACCCTGGATATCGAAGGCGTAGGTGGCCGGCTTGTCCTTGAGGCCGAGCTTGCCGATCGCCTTCAGCGTGCCGTCATTCGGCTTGGTCTGCTGGATGAGCGCGCCGATCGTGGCGTCGATATTGTACATGGCCGTCTTTTCCGGCTTGCCGATCGAGTTGGTATAGGCGGCTGCGACAATGTTCGGGGTTTCGCCCTTGTGCATGTCGCCTTCCTCGTAGGCGAGCGTGCCATCGACCGTAACGGCACCGGTATCGGGGTGCACGCGGTGGTTGGTGGTGCCGGTCATGAAACGCAGGCGGTCGGCCATCGGGTTGAAGTCGACGACGACGGGTGCTTCCGTCATGGTCAGCATCTTGTCCATCTTTGCGACTTCGGTGGCGGCGCCGGTTTCCAGATTGATGGAGACGATCGCATGTTCCGGCGTGACGCCGATCACGGTCTTGGTTCCGGGGCGGAAATCGATGCCGACCAGTTTATCGACGCCGGTGACGTCCATCGTTTTGGTGACTTCCGGCTTTGCCGTGTCGAACATGACCAGCGTCTTGTCCCCGGCAAGGCCGAGCACGGGTGCTGCGGATGCGGTGACGGCAGAGGCTGCAAGCATGGTGGATGCGATCAGAGCGGTGCGAGCGATGTTCATGGCTTTCTCCCGTTGGTTTCGATCTCTTCGAGAGCGCTTTCGGCACATGGCCTTTTCAGGTCTCTCGACGGGGTGACACATGGCGTCATGCCTCTGGATGCAGAGACGACAAATATTTTTCGCGGCGCATCCATTTCCTGTTTCCTGGTGTCTTCCATATGCGGCCCGTAACGGCTGTGTGAAACCGCGATGACTGGACGAGCCCATGCCGGCCGTGGCAACAGCAGAGACGGAATATTTGCGACCGCGCGAATGTGCATTAAGGGAGAGCGGCTTGGCCTTGGCATCAGACCGATCGACGGATCTCGAAGCCGCGCTCGCGGCCTGCGTAAAGGGTGACCGCGGCGGCTTGCGGTTGATCTTCGACCTCGAAGGCGGGCGGCTGGTGGCGGTGGCGCAGCGGATCCTGCGGCGGCGCGAACTGGCGGAAGAGGTGGTGCAGGAAGCCTTCATCCGCATCTGGACGCATGCGCATCAGTTTTCGCCGGGTCGTGGTTCGGCGCGCGGCTGGATCTATGCCGTGGTGCGCAACCGGGCGCTTAACATGCTGCGCGACGGCAAACGCGAGGACCTGGTGGCCGACGACCGGCTGGAAACGCTGCGCGATGCGCAACAGATGGACGAGATCATGTCGGCCTGGCACAAGCTTGACCGCGACAGTCGCCTCAGGGAATGCCTGGGCGGACTGGAAGAGGTCAGGCGACGCGGCATTCTGATGGCCTATGTCGGCGGTTTCACCCATGGTGAAATTGCCGGCCGGCTGAAACTTCCGCTGGGCACGGCCAAATCCTGGATCAGGCGCGGACTTCTGTCGCTGCGGGAGTGCATGGCATGACGATCGCGCGAGACGATTTCGCGGCCATTGCCGACGAATACGTGCTGGGCCTGCTGGACGAGGCCGACGCCACCAGGCTGGAAACACAGCTTGAGCACGATGCCGGGCTGGCGGACGCCGTGGCGCAGGCCCGCGAGCGATTTCTGCCGCTCGATACCGGGATCGAGCCGGCGAGCGTGACGCCTGCATTGTGGAATGCCATCGAGGCTCGGCTGGCGAAGACGGAAGCGCCTTCGATCGCCGCCATGTCGTCACGGCGCCCTGCCGCCGGCAATGACAACGCCCGGTCGGGCTGGCGGGCGGCCGCGATCTCGGCAATGGCCGCATCGCTGATTTTGGCAGGCGGGCTGGTCTGGAGCGTGACCCGCACGGTGGAGCCGCTGGTGGTGGCAGTGCTGGTGAACGAGGCGGGCGATGTGCAGGCCGTGGTCGAGGATTTCGGTAATGACACGGCGAGCGTGAAGCTGCTCGCAGACTTTACCGTGCCGGAGGACAAGACGATGCAGGTCTGGACCCTGCCATCACGCGAAATGGGACCGATGTCGCTTGGTCTCCTTGAGGACAGGCATTCGGCAAGATTGAGCGGCTCGAGCCTGCCCAAACCGCAGGATACGCAGCTTTACGAGATCACGCTGGAACAGGCGGGCGGCTCGCCCACCGGACGGCCGACCGGGCCGATCCTTGCAAAGGGATTTGCCAAGCTGGCGCGTTGACGTCGGTGGCAATCGGCCTCACCATGCAACCTGGTGCGGATGGGGGAGGATGGCATGCGCAAGCTGGTGGTGTGGAACCTGATGACGCTGGACGGATATTTCGAGGGCGAAACCCCTTGGGACCTTTCCTTTCATGCCCATGCCTGGGGGCCGGAACTGGAAAAGTTCTCCGAAAGGTTCGGAACGGAAGGCGATCTGCTCGTTTTCGGCCGCAAGACCTATGAGGGCATGGCCGCCTATTGGCCAACGGCGGATGAAAACGTCAGCGTCAAGGGCATGATGAACTCTATCGCCAAGCTGGCCGTTTCGAAAACGCTGAATGAGGTTGCCTGGAACAACACCCGTATCGTCAGCGATCCGGTGGCCGAACTGGCGCGGTTGAAACGGGAAGACGGCAAGACGATCTTCATCTTCGGCAGCGCCGAGCTGGTGGCCTCCATGCTGGAGGCGGGGCTTGTGGATGAATACCGGCTGTGCATCACGCCGGTTCTGCTTGGCAAGGGCAATCCGCTGTTCAAGCGAGCGGACGCGCTGCGGCAACTGACGCTTGTCTCCTCCGACAGAACGGAAAAGGGCGCGGTGATCCTAACCTACGCGATCGTCGGCAAGACGTAATGAGTTCAAGTCAGACCGGGCATATAGCTGCATCCTCTGCGATCCGATCGCCATCGGTCGCGCCGGCGTACATGCATTCAACTCGGGGCAGCGTCGCGCTGAAAATGCTGCGCTGACAAGGCGCGGGTTGGGGTTTGTCAGTGGAAGTTACGCCTTGCGCAGCCCTTCGCTTTTGGCTCAGGGCGTTCGGCAATCGATCCACGGGATCGATTGCCCAAGTTTGACCTGAACGTGCCTCAACCCAGAAGCGCGCCATAACGCACCGAATAGATGCGGTCGCGGCCGAGCAGGTGCGCGACCAGCGTTTCGCGTGCAAAAATGCCCTGCATGGCCTTGTGATTAAGATCCAGCCCGCCGGCCAGCACGCCGAAGGCGGGCATCAGCAGCCGGTGGCCGTCAGTGGCGAAACAGGGGCGCCGGACGGTTTTTTCGCGACGGCGGACGGTGGCCGAGGGATGAAGGTGGCCGGCGATCTCGCCTCGACCCGATACGAGGCTCGGCTCGTGGCGAAAGACGAGGCCGCCATAGACCAGTTCGTCGGTGCTGATACCTGGAAGATCGGTCGTGCCGTCGGGATCGTGGTTGCCGTTGATCCAGATCCAGTCGCGGCCGCGCGCCAGATCGGCGATCATCGCACGCAGATCGGCGGGAAGGAATTCGGAGCCCCGACGATCGTGGAAATTGTCGCCCAGTGAAACGACCACCTTTGGATCATACCGGGCGATGACGGCGGCGAGGATGTTCAGCGTGGCGATCGTGTCATAGGGCGGCAGCATCATGCCACGCCGGGCAAAGGCCGCGCCCTTTTCCAGATGCAGGTCGGAGACGACGAGCGTACCGGTTTCCGGCAGGTAGAGGCCGCCGAGCGGATCGCAGACGGCGGCAACGCCATGGACGAGGGTTTCCTCGGACCCTGTCGGGCAAAGTGCGGACAATGTGCGGGCGGCAAGCCCGATGCGATGCATCAAGTCGTTTTGTCTTTCTGTTGGGGCGGTCGCTCCATGGCGTTGCCCGCGTTCTGCCTGTCTTGCCGGTTGCGTGCGGTATCGCGGCGCCCCTGTCATGCGACGGCCGACGCTTACGACATGGCCTCGGCGATCAGCTCGTCCGCGGCCTCGGCCAGCACCGCATCCTGCGCTTCGCCCGGCACCGTTTCGCGACCGATTTCGAGCATGATCGGCACGGCGAGCGGCGACACGCGGGAAAGTGGCCGATGAACGATATGGCCTTTGATTCGCGCCAGCATATCGCCTAACCGGCCAATATCCAAAAGCCCCGTCGCCGCATCGCGCCGGGTTGCCTCCAGAAGAACATGGTCCGGTTCGTGGCTGCACAGCACGTCGTAGATCAGATCGGTCGAGACCGTCACTTGCCGTCCGGTCTTTTCCTTGCCCGGATGGCGGCGCTCGATCAAGCCGGAAATCACGGCGCAATTGCGGAAGGTGCGCTTCAACAGGTAACTTTCCCCCAGCCAGGCCTCGAGATCGTCGCCCAGCATGTCCTCGTCGAACAGATCGGTGAGATTGAGGGCGCCGGCATCGATCATCGCGCCCATGTCGTTCATGGCGTAGACGGCAAGCGAATAATCGGTGGCGACGAAGCCCAGCGGGCGGGCGCCGGCGCGCTCCAGCCGGCGGGTCAAGAGCATGCCGAGCGTCTGGTGCGCGAGCCGCCCCTCGAAACAATAGGCGATCAGGAAGAACCGCTTGCCGCGGGGAAAGGTCTCGATCAGCAGTTCGTCACGCTTCGGCAGCATCGAGCGTTCCTGCTGTATGGCCAGCCAGTCGCGCACCTGATCGGGCAAAACGTGCCAGCGTTCCGGGTCGGCCAGCATGGAGCGGACCTGGTCGGCAAGATAGGTGGTGAGCGGGAATTTTGCGCCGGCATAGGTCGGGATCATCGGATCGGTGGAATAGGTGTTGGACACCAGGCATTCGTTCTCGCGGATGGTCTCAAAACGCAGCACCTTTCCGGCAAACAGGAAAGTGTCGCCGGGCGTCAGCTGTTCAAGGAACTGTTCCTCGACCTTGCCGAGCGACAGGCCGCCGCGCCCGAGCGAGCCCTTGGCATTGCGTTTGACGAGGCGGACATTGAGCTCGGTCGCCTCGACGATGGTGCCGATGTTGAGGCGGTATTGCTGCGCTACCTGTTGGTTCGAGACGCGCCAGTGGCCCTCCGACGTGCGGCGGATTTTCGCATAGCGTTCATAGGCGCGCAGCGCATAGCCGCCGGTGGCGACGAAATCGATGATCCGCTCGAACATTTCCCAGGACAGCATGGCATAGGGCGAGGCCGAGGTGATCTCGTCGTAGAGCTGGAGCGGATCGAAAGGTTCGGCGCAAGCCATGCCGAGCACGTGCTGGGCGAGCACGTCGAGCGCGCCCTCGCCGACCGGCGGCGTGTCCTGCGCGCCGAGATAATTGGCATCGAGTGCGGCCTGGCATTCCATCACCTCGAACCGGTTGCCCGGCACGAGGATCGCCTTGGACGGCTCGTCCATGCGATGATTGGCGCGGCCGATGCGCTGCGCCAGCCGGGAGGCTCCCTTCGGCGCCCCGATATGAAGGACGAGGTCGATATCGCCCCAGTCGATGCCCATGTCGAGCGTCGAGGTGGCGACCACCGCCCGCAGCTTGTTCTCCGCCATCGCGGCCTCGACACGGCGACGCTGGTTGACGTCGAGCGAGCCGTGATGGAGCGCGATCGGCAGGTTGTCGTCGTTGATCGTCCACAGCGCCTGGAACAGGAATTCCGCCTGAAACCGGGTGTTGACGAAGATCAGCGTGGTGCCGTGTTTGTTGATCTCGCGGTAGACGTCCTTGATTGCATAGGCCGAGACATGGCCGCCCCAGGGAATGCGGGTTTCCGTCTGCAGGATCGAGATGTCGGGGGCTGCGCCGCCGATGACATGCACGAGGCCGGCCGGCGGCCCCGGGCTCCGTGCAGGCTCGGCTTCGCCCGCCTCATCCACCCCGGGACCGGCCTGCGGCACCAGCCATCGCTGCAGATCCATCGGATCGGCCACCGTGGCTGACAGGCCGATCGTCTGCATCCCCGGGGCCAGCGTGCGCAGTCTTGCCAGACCGAGCGACAGGAGATGGCCGCGCTTCGACGTGACCAGCGAATGCAGTTCGTCGAGGACCACATATTTGAGATCCTTGAAGAAACGGCGGGCCTCGCCATTGGCCAGCAGCAGCGCCACCTGTTCGGGCGTCGTCAGCAGGATATCGGGGGGATTGAGCTTCTGGCGCTGGCGCTTGGATTGCGGCGTGTCGCCGGTGCGGTTTTCCACCGTCACGGCAAGCCCCATCTCCTCGACCGGCTTCATCAGGTTGCGCTCGATATCGACCGTCAGCGCCTTCAGGGGCGAGATGTAGAGCGTGTGAATGCCCTGGAATGCCGAGCCCGGCGGGATCTTCCCGCGCTGGACGAGGTCGGTAAGAGAAGGCAGGAACCCGGCAAGCGTCTTGCCCGCACCGGTCGGGGCGATCAGCAGCATGTTTTCGCCACCTTGCGCACGGGCAAGCAGTTCCAGCTGGTGGGCGCGCGGAGCCCAGCCCTTTTCCGCGAACCATTTGACGAACGGCCGGGGCAGCGTGACGGCCTGACGGCCGGAAGATGGGGTTTCGACAAGATCCACGCCTACAGAGATAAGCGCGGCGGACGGAAAATGAAGAGGCGCGTCGCTGGCTTAGCGAACGATGTAACGGTCGGTGCGGTGGTTGATGGCGAGCGTCAGGTTCAGGGTCAGCGCCGCAACGACCGAGCAGGCGATAACAAACGGATCGGCTACCAGGAAGGAAAGTGCCAGAACCACGCAATCCAGGCCAAGCTGGACGAAACCGGCACGCCAGCCGAAACGATCCTGCAGGTAGAGCGCAAGGATGCCGAAACCGCCGAGCGAAGCCCGGTGACGAAAGAGGACAAGCATCCCGCAGCCGAGCAGCAACCCACCGAACAGGGCGGCGGTAACCGCCTCCATACGTGCGAACACGACGAGCTGCGGCAGGATCTCGGTCAGCACCGACGTGATGGCCACCGCAGCAAACGTCTTGACCGTGAATAGCAATCCCAGCCGCCGGTAGGCGATCCAGTAGAATGGCAGGTTGATGCAGAAAAAGACGACGCCGAAGCTCAGACCCGTTGCGTAACGGGTCAGGAAACCCAGGCCGGCGGTGCCGCCGATCAGAAGCGACGCCGCCTGCAGCATGACAACACCGAGGGCCGCCAGCATGGAGCCGGCGACGATGCCCTGAATATCCTCAAGCAGCGAATGCCTTTCGGAACTGGAGGCCCATAGGCCGATGGGGCTTCTGGATGGGTCGGCCATGGTCAGCGCACCGCGATATAACGGTCGGAGCGGTGATTGATGGTGAGCAGCAGGTTGAGCACTACGGCGCTCAGGAGCGACCACAACATCGTCGTCGGGCTGACCACGAAGAAGGCGGCCGCCATGACACAAAGGTCGAAACCAAGCTGCACGAGGCCGGCGGGGATCTTGAAGCGGTCCTGGATATAGATGGCGAGAATGCCGATACCGCCGAGAGAGGCGCGGTGACGGTAAAGGCCCAGCAGACCGAAACCGATGAGAATACCGCCGAGCAGTGCCGCCCAGAACGTATCGAGATGCTGGATGACCAGGAACTGCCGCTCCAGTTCGGTGATCAGTGACACCATCAGGATGGCTATAAAGGTCTTGAACGAGAAGCCGATGCCGAGCCGCTTGAAGGACAGGTAGTAGAAGGGCAGGTTGACGACAAAGAACAGCACGCCGAAGGGGATGTCGAAGGCGTAGTGCAAAAGGAATGCGACGCCGGCCGTGCCACTGGTGAGAAGTCCTGCCTGGCTAAGGAAATAAAGGCCCAGCGCCGCCACCATGGCACTGATGAACAGGCCCTGCGCATCCTCGAGCTTCGTATGGCGTGCCGGATCGAGGCTGTAGAAACCCAACCGGCGCTTCTGTGCGCTCCGTTCGTCGGACACGTGATCCCCTGTCTGGCCAGTTTCAGGCCGCTCTTTTTCGATGGTTGTCTACCGCGATAACGCCTCTCGCAAGCGCCAACAATGGGCAGTTGGCGACGGCCGTCAAAAAGCAATAAACCGGCGTTCAGCCGGGTCTGCGCGACAGAAACAGAATGCCATGAATGGCGGTTCCGCCATCCATGCGAATGACGGTCTTGTCGCTGGCGACGAGATCGAGACCATGGGTATCCAGAAGCCCGAGGATATAATCTTCGGAATGGGCGTAGCGCATTGAGGGACGCAGCACGAATCCGCGGTCTTCGCCGGCGTCCTCCACCGAGAAGGCGAACAGCCCGCGCGGTGCCAGAAGCTTGGTCACCAGCGGAAAGACGGTTTCGAGCGAACCGAGATACATCAGCACATCGGCCGCCGATACGAGATCGGCCCGGTGCGGCTCGCATCCGTCGAACAGGCCGGACTGCCGCGCCGGCAACGTCAGGTCGGACTGGCCGAGATGATCGTAGAGCTGCTTGCGCGCAGCCCGCGCCAGCATATTTGCCGAAATGTCGAACCCTTCGAGCCGTTGCGTGGCATCGCGGATTTCCGCGCCGAACAGGCCGGTCCCGCAACCGAGATCGACCGTCGCGACGAAAGGTGCGTGGGGCATGACCAGCGCGGCGAGCTTGCCGGGCACGGAATAGTCGAGCTTTTCCACCAGGGCCGTATCGAAGCGGTCGGCGTAATCGTCGAACAGGCTTTCGACATAGCGGCTGGGCGGCTGCTCCGGCACGTCCTTGGCGCCGAGAAGCGCCAATTTCAGGCTGGCGGCGAACACGTCCTGCGGGTCGAGCCGCAGGGTCTCGCGATAGGCGGCAATGGCTGTCTCGCCAAGACCGGCCTTCTCGCGATATTCGCCGAGCCGGAACCAGCCCGCCGCCCATCCCGGCGCCAGTTCCAGCGCCTGTTCCATCAGTTCGGCAGCGGCGGCGAACTCCTCGCTCTCGCCCAGCATGCGGGCATAATCGGCGCGGCGGTCGGCGATGACGTCGCCGGAGGAGAACTGGTTCGCGCTCATGGCGTGATGGCTTTCATTGCGGTTGCGCCATCTCGCGCAAGCCACAAAAAAACTCAAGTTCTATCTGAGGAGGCGCAGGCACAGTTTCGAACACGCTTGCGATGCAGCAAGGGCATCGTTATGCCATTCGTGCCATCGAAGATTGAAAAGGATGACCGCTTCCGTGAACAGGTTCCTCGGCGATTCCCCCGGCCGCACGCTTATCAAGCTGATTGTCGTCTGCCTCGTTGTTGGCTTCGTTCTAGCCTTCTTCGGCTACACGCCCGACAACATCATCGGAAGCATCCGCTACCACTTCCTCGACATCTGGTACAACGGCTTCGAGGCGGTGGGCGACCTCGGCAACTATCTGGTGCTCGGAGCGATCGTGGTCATCCCGGTCTTCCTCGTCCTGCGGCTGATGAGTTACCGGCGCTGAGATGACGACATCCTTCACGCTTTCGCGGCGGGGTTTCCTCGTCCTGTCCGGCATGGGCCTGATGCTCGCCGGCTGCTCCACCGTCGGCATCCTGACGCCGACGCCAGGCGCCACCGACCAGACGGAGGCGGCCCTGCCCATTGTCAATGAACTGCGCAGGAGAAATGGTCTGTCCGCCCTGTCTGCCGTCAACCCTGCCCGCAAGGCGGCGGCCGTGCAGGCGGTGCGCATGGCGAAGGCCGGGGAGATGCAGCACCTGATCGGGCTCGGTGACAGTTTCTACAATCGCATGAAGGACAGCGACGTGACGCTGCCGGCGGCGGAAAACATCGCCAGCGGTCAGCACGAGGTCGACCGCGCCGTACAGGCCTGGATCGACAGCCCCAAGCATCTGAAGAACATGCTGGGTTCCTATAGCGGGCTTGGCGTCGCGGTCGCGCAGGCTTCGGATGGTCGCCCCTACTGGTCGATGATCCTTTCGAGCTGAGACCGATGAACGAGCGGGGGGCGCTGAAAGACGATGGCCCATCAGGCAACCGGCAATCGCCCGGCAGGGGCCGGCGAGGCGGTACGACCCTTCGCGGTGACGCATGCAAGCGTGCTGTCGATCGCCGTCCCGATGACGATCGGCTATTTGACGACTCCGCTCCTCGGGTTGACCGCCACCGCCGTCGTCGGCCGGCTCGGCAATCCCGCAGCACTGGCGGGACTGGCCATCGGCGCCATTCTGTTCGACCTCATTTTCGGCAGCCTCAGCTTCTTTCGCACATCCACCACCGGCCTGACGGCGCAGGCCTTCGGGCGCGGTGATGCCCGCGAGCAGCAGGCGGTGTTCTGGCGTGCCTTCATCAGCGCGATCGGGCTCGGCTTCCTGATGCTGATGGCGACGCCGCTGATCCTCGCCTATGCGCCCGGCCTGATGACGGGCGATACCTCCGTGGCCGACGTCACCCGGCACTACTTCGGCATCCGCGTGCTGAGCAGCCCGGCAACCTTCATCAACTTCGCCATTCTCGGCTATGTTCTGGGACGCGGCCAGGGCACGCTCGCGCTGTTTCTGCAGATCGTTATCAACGGCAGCAATATCATCCTGTCGATTTTCCTCGGCCTCCATCTGGGCTGGGGCGTGGACGGCGTCGCCTGGGGCACGGTGTCTGCGGAGGTCATCGGTGCGATGGTCGGGATGATCGTCGTCTTCCGGCAGTTCCGCACCATGCCGAGCGAGCGGCCTGGCCTTGCCGACATTCTTGACCGCGCCCGGCTGGTGGCGCTGTTCCAGCTCAACGCAGATATCCTGATCCGGTCGCTGGTGCTGAACTGCGCCTATGCGATCATGACCCGGGTCGGCTCGAGCTTCGGCGCGGTGACGCTGGCGGCCAATGCCGTGCTGATGAACGTCTTCCTGTTGTGTTCCTTTTTTCTCGACGGCTTGGCAGGCGCCGCGGAGCAACTGGCGGGACGCTCGCTCGGTGCCCGCTACCGACCGGCTTTCGACCGCGCGCTGAAACTCACGGCACTCTGGTCTTTTGCCATGGCCGGTGGGCTGGCGCTGTTCTTTCTCGCTTTCGGCGCCTCGATGATCGATCTTCTGACCACCTCGCCGGAGGTGCGCGCAGAAGCGCTGTCGCATCTGGGCTGGGCCGCCGTAACGGGCCTGACCGGCGCGCTCGCCTTCCAGCTCGACGGCGTCTATATCGGCGCGACCTGGTCGCGCACGATGCGCAACATGATGCTGGCCTCGCTCGCCGGATTCTGCCTGGCAGTGGCGGTGCTGGTACCGGCCTTCGGCAATCACGGCCTTTGGCTGGCGATCAACCTGTTCCTGGGGCTGCGCGGCCTTCTTCTCTTGGCCATGCTGCCGTCACGGACGCATCAGAGCTTCGCTGCCGCCCAGTGATCGGTGCGGTTGTCGCGCAGGTCGCGGATCGATGCCGCCCCTTCCCGCTGCACGAGGCCTGACAGACCGGCGACGATACGGCCGGCAAGGCCCGGACCTTCATAGACCATGCCGGAATAGAGCTGCACCAGATCGGCGCCCGCCTTGATCTTTTCCAGCGCGGTTTCGGCGGAGGAGACTCCGCCGACGCCGATGATCGGCAGCTGTGCGCCGACCCGCTTGCGCATACGCGCCAGAACGGCGGTGGAGCGTGCGAACAGCGGCTTGCCCGAAAGGCCGCCCGCCTCGCCCGCCTGGGCCTGGTCGCGCAGGCCATCGCGCGACAGCGTGGTGTTGGAGACGATCAGGCCATCCAGCGCATGCGCGAGCACCTCGGCAGCGATGTCGTCCATCCCCTCTTCCGTCAGGTCCGGCGCGATCTTCAGGAACACCGGGACCGTGCGGCCGGACTTTCGGGCCTCCTCGTCGCGCGCGGCGATCACGGCCGACAGCAGTGCTGCAAGACTTTCACGCGCCTGCAGGTCCCGCAGGCCGGGTGTATTGGGCGAGGAAATGTTGGCGGTAAAATAGGACGCGACCGGGGCGAAGCGGCGGATGCCGGCAACGTAATCGGCGATGCGATCGGCGCTGTCCTTGTTGGCGCCGATATTGACACCGATGATGCCGCCGCGCCGGATCGACGACAGGCGGGCAAAAGCCGGGTCGTGGCCTTCGTTGTTGAAACCGAAGCGGTTGATGACCGCTTCATCCTCGACGAGCCGGAACAGGCGCGGTTTGGGATTGCCGGGCTGTGCCTTCGGTGTGAGCGTTCCGACTTCGACATGGCCGAAACCTAGTTTCAGCAGGGCCTGCGGCACTTCCGCATTCTTGTCGTAACCCGCGGCCAGACCGAGCGGATTTGGAAATTCGAGACCGGCGAGACTGACGCGCAGGCGCGGATCGGGCCGCGCCGCGCATGCGGGTACAAGACCCGACTTCAGCGCCGAGATGGACAATCCGTGAGCGACTTCAGGATCGAGCAGGAACAGACCGCGGCGGGTGACGCTTTTCAGAAGGTCGATCATCGTCACAACTCCGGAAACTGGTGTCGGCCGTCGGCGCCGAGGGTCAGCGGCTTTTCCCAGATCACGGCATCAAGGGCGAGCGGGGCATAAAGATGCGGGAAGAGCGCGCCACCTCGCGATGGCTCCCAGACCAGGCTGTCGCCCAGCCGGTCGGCATCCACTGCCAGGAGCACGAGATCGGTCTGGCCGGCAAAATGTCGGCTCGCGGTTTCCTGCACTTGGTCAGCGGCGGAGAAATGGATGTAACCATCGGCAAGATCGACCGCCGCGCCATCAAAAACGCCTTTTCCCCTGGCATCGAGCCAGAGGGCCTGCGTCACGATCTTGTAGATTACATCGCTCATTGTCGGTCCCGGTGGTGGTTGTCGAGCGAGGATGTGCCGCAAAGGCATCGGTTTGTCCATGGCGAAGGTCGCCCTTGAGCCACACGGTTTTCATAAGACAGGAGATGGACATGGTCCTACGCATCCCGACACTTGCAGCCCTTGCGGGCGTGACGGCGGTTCTTGTAATGCCATCTGCCGTTTTCGCCCAGGAAGGCAGCCAGAATAGGTTTCAGCTGGAAAAGACGGAAAGCGGTTTCGTGCGCCTCGACACGCAAAGCGGTGCGCTGACCCTGTGCCGCGACGAAGGCGGGCAACTGGCCTGCCGCATGGCCGCGGACGAGCGCGCGGCTTACGAAAAAGAACTCGAACTGCTGGAGAAACGCGTGACCGCGTTGGAGAGCCGGCAGAGCACCGCTGCCGCCAAGCCCGGCCTGCCATCGGAGGACGAGATCGAGACCACGCTGTCGATCATGGAGCGGTTCATGCGACGCTTCTTCGGCCTTGTCGAGGAATTCCGGCAGGAGGAACGTCAGGCATCGCCGGATCGGACATGAACGGACCGGACCTGAGCCGGCCCCATATGCAACCCTGCCAGCAAGCGTGAGCGTTGAAGATCCTCCGCGCTTCGGGGACTTGTGCTGAACAGCCGGCAGTATTAGAAATATCGGTATGAGACGAGGCAGACTATGCTGTTGGGAGGCGGCGTGGGCATGCAGACACTCACCATCATCATTGCGGATGATCACCCGCTGTTTCGCGGTGCGCTCCGGCAAGCGGTCAACGATATCGGCGAGGCCCCGACCATCATCGAGGCGGGCGATTTCCTGACGGCGCGCCAGGCGGCCAGCGATCATCTCGATATCGACCTCATGCTGCTCGATCTCAACATGCCCGGTGTTTCCGGCTTTTCCGGACTGACGGCGCTGCGCCGCGAATTCCCAAGCCTGCCGGTCATCGTGGTATCCGCCAGCGACGACCATGCCACGATCAGCCGGGCGCTCGACATCGGCGCTTCGGGCTTCATTTCCAAATCCGCCGGGTTGGAAGACATCCGCAGGGCCATCGATACCGTGCTGGCCGGCGGTCTGTGGACCGGCCTGCAGGACGAAGACGCACGTAACCAGGCGACCGCGGATCCGGCCATGACGGAACTGATGGAACGGATGAAGACGCTGACGCCGCAGCAGAGCAAGGTTCTGACCATGCTCGGAAGGGGGCTGTTGAACAAGCAGATCGCCTTTGCGCTCGGCGTATCGGAAGCGACGATCAAGGCGCATGTCTCGGCCATCCTCCTCAAACTGAATGTCGACAGCAGGACCCAAGCGGTGATCAAGCTCGGGCAGGTAAATCTCGCGCTGGTCGCCTGAGACATAAGCCGGAGACGACAATGCAGGATTTTATTCCTTTCCGTCTTTACTCTGTCACCGGTTTTGGCTAGCTTCGGACCCGTATGGATGCGGTGCGCGGGTAGCAGGGCGCAACCCGACAAGTCCCGGACAGGACCGGGTTTGACGGCGACCGGCCGCCTCTCCCGGGCGCGCCAATGAGGACAGGCCATCGCGACGTTGCGCTGCCGCCGCCTACGGCGGGTGCCGATGCGCGGCAGGATTTTGAAAACGATGTTGTCACACGAGACGATCTGGAGCGCGCTCGATGCGCTCGCCGAACGCCACCAGTTGACCCCGTCGGGCCTTGCCCGCCGGGCCGGCCTCGATCCGACGTCGTTCAACAAGTCCAAGCGCCAGGGGCCGGACGGACGGATGCGCTGGCCCTCGACGGAATCGATCGCCAAGGTTCTGGAGGCGACGGGGTCCAGTATCGATCAGTTCCTGTCCTATCTCGGACCGGATCAGGCGAGCCGCCCGGTCCTTGAAGCATTGCCAACGGATCGCCGGGCAGCCTATTCAAACGGCGTCCCCCTGCTTGGTTTCGCGCAGGCAGGCGCCGGCGGTTTCTTCGATGACGGCGGCTTTCCGGCCGGACAGGGCTGGGACGTGGTCGATTTCCCGGCAGCGCCTGCCAGCGGCGCCGTCTACGCGCTGGAAGTGCAGGGCGATTCCATGCTGCCGCTTTACCGGGACGGCGACCGGCTGATCGTGGAGCCTGGCGCGCAGGTCAGGCGCGGCGACCGCGTTGTGGTGAAGACCCGTGAGGGCGAGGTCATGGCCAAGGTGCTGTTGCGCCAGAGCGCCAAATCCATCGAACTCAATTCGCTCAACCCGGCCCATCCCAACCGGATATTCGATATCAGCGAGATCGAGTGGATCGCCCGCATCATCTGGGCCAGCCAGTAGGCTCAACCGCGCTTCAATAAAGTCCGTTGGGGAAATAGCGCAGATAGATTTCCTGAAGCCGGCCGCTGCGCGACAGGGCTGCAACGGCGCTGTCGAAAGCGGCGGGCAGGATCGTGTCATTGCCACGAAACATGGCCGACAGACCTTCGCCAAGAAAGCGTTGCGACAGGTAGGGCCCATCGAAAAGCCTGCAGCAGCCAGCCGATGCCTCGCTGGCGACCCAGAAAGGCAGACGCAGGCCATCGGCAAAGACGGCATCGAGCTCACCCCTTTTCAGGGCTTCCAGCATGGCTTCCGGTGTTTCGAACGGGCGCGCCGACAATTTTGGGAAAAAGCCCTTCAGCATGGCCTCGTGCACGGTGCCGGCAACGACCCCTACCGGACGGCCGGACAGGGCGGAACCGGCATGGCCAGTGACGGCGATCTTGCTATTGACGGCGAAACGGGCCGGCAAAACGAGATAGGGTCGCGAGAACGCGAAGGTCTGTCGCAACGCCGGCGTTACGGAAACGCCGGCTAGCACGACCTCGGCTGCGCCCTTTTCCAGCGTTGGTGCAAGCTCTGCATAGGGAAGCGCCTGGATCTGGCATTTCGCCTCCACCTTCAGCTCGGCGCAGATCTCTCGGATGAAATCCATGTGAAAACCGGTCAGCCGGCCGGTCTGATCGACGAAGCTGAAGGGCGGGAAATCGACAGTCAGGAGAACGCGTATGCGCGCGACGCCGGAAAGATCCGGCCGCGGCAGGCGCTCGCGCGCGTCGGACAGGACCGGCAGGTCGTTTTCACTGCCGGCAGGCGATATCGCGGGCATCTGGGCCTGGGCGGACGTGACCAATACGGGCGCCGTCAGCACAAGGGCAGCAAGGGCAAACGAAGCTTGGACAAGCGCTGCGCAAAGCACCTTGAACATGGCAGGGCGTTCCGTCCTAGCCCCCCGTCTTTTGAGGGATGTAACCAATGCGTGCATCTCTATGATCTCAAACAGGACGGCCGGACATATTCTGAAGTGGGGTTTAGCAGAACCATGCGCACGGGGGAATATTTTGATGGGTCGGCGGCGTCCAACACCAATACTATCAGCGCCAATGCCGCACCCGCACCCCTACAGCAAACCGACGAGAGCAGGGCCATGGCGGGCCTTGGGTTCGGAAAACCGCTGATCGAACGGTTTGCCAAGAGGGCGGATGCGAACGGGACCTGTATCGAAGCCGAGTTGCTGGTCGATGGCACGATCCGCGAACAAGCCTATTTTGCGGCCATGGCGCGCTACCTCCGCCTCCCCTTCATCGACCGTATCGGCGCCTGCGCCGTGGCGGACAGCGACACGCTTGACGTGCAATTGCTGCGGCCGAACCAAATCCGGCTGCAGCATGCCAGGCATTCACCACAGGTGGCCATCGCGCCCGAGGCGGCGCGGCTTGCGGATCTTGCCGCATTGCTCGATCGGCTGCCGGCCCTGCGTCAGGGGCTGGTGATCGCCGCGCCGTCGCAGATCCGCGCCGCCGTATGGCAGGCCGGTGCGGCGCGACGTGTCAGGGCGACCGTTGCCCACCTGTTCGAGACCCATCGCCATTCCTCCGCCCGCATCGTTCTGTCGGGAACCCAGGGGTTCATGGCGGGCTGTATCGTCGTCCTGCTCGCCATGGCGTTGCTGATCGGCCAGAACACCACGCTGATCTATCTGCACCTTACCCTGTCGCTGCTGTATCTTTCGTCTCTCGCGATACGGATCGCCGCCCTCGCCCACGACAAACGCATTCTGCGGCCACCATTGGTTCCGGCACGGACGGACAACCTGGTCGGCAGGCAGCCCGACCTGCCGGTCTATACGGTGATGGTGGCGCTTTACCGCGAGGCAGCGGTTGCCGAACAGCTGGTTCGAAGCCTGGAGCGGCTGGACTGGCCAGCCTCGCTGCTCGACATCAAGCTTGTCTGCGAAGGCGACGATGAGGAAACGATTGCCGCGCTCAATGCCCTTTCGCTTCGGCCGCATTTCGAAATCGTCAGCGTCCCGCCTTGCCAGCCGCGCACCAAGCCAAAGGCGCTGACCTATGCGCTAAGCGGTGCGCGCGGCCAATATCTCGTTATTTACGACGCCGAGGACCGGCCGCATCCGCAGCAGCTGCGCGAGGCGCATGCCCGTTTCTGCCGCGATGGCGGGGATCTTGCCTGCCTGCAGGCGCCATTGGTCATCACCAATGCACGGGCATCCTTCTTGAGCGCGCTGTTTGCGGTCGAGTACGCAGCGCTATTTCGCGCCATGTTGCCCATGCTCGCCGCCTATCGGCTGCCGATGCCGCTTGGCGGCACATCCAATCACTTCCGCACCTCGGCCCTGATCGCCGTCGGCGGCTGGGATCCGTTCAACATGACCGAGGATGCCGATCTCGGCGTGCGGCTCTACCGTCACGGCTATCGGTCTGCGACCCTTTTCCGACACACGCTGGAGGATGCGCCGACCACCGCAGCCGAATGGCTCAACCAGCGTACCCGCTGGTACAAGGGCTGGGTCCAGACCTGGCTCGTTGCCACCCGTCATCCCCGCACCCACATTGCCGAAATGGGAGGTATGGGTGCACTGGTCTTCCATCTGATGGTCGGCGGCATGCTGGTATCGGCACTTCTGCATCCGCTTCTCCTCCTCTCGGTCCTGCAGGGCATTATTGCCATCAGCGGCGATGCGGCAGCGGCCAAAGCTTTCATTACCCAGCCGCTCTTCGCCCTTGATCTCCTCAATATTCTGGGAAGCTACGGCCTCTTCGTCCTGCTTGGCTTCCGTTCGATGACCGGGCTCGAAAAGCGTCTGGTCGGCTGGCGGTGCGTGGCGGTACCGCTCTACTGGATGATGACCTCTCTGGCCGCCTGGCGCGCAGTCAACGAATTGAGGATAAAACCTTTTTTCTGGAACAAAACGCCGCATCGTCCCGTTGATGCCCCCATCGGGACGGCGAAGTAGACCCGGCTCACTTTCCCATCGTGACGGAGGGAATGAGTTCCACCGCGGCGCTATCGAAACCTCCCGCGTCACCCGCTGGGACAGGCGGGTTTAAAATGGAGAGAGAAAGTTCATGTCGGTTCTCATCAGTATTCTGATCACATTCCTCGTCATCGTTCTGGTGCTTTATCTGCTGCAGCGCCTGCCGATCGACGGCCGCGCAAAGCAGATCGTGCAGGTCATTGTCATCCTGATCGGCATCATCTCGCTGCTGCGCTATCTGGCGGTATTCTGATCCGCGACCGCGGCTTACGCTGAGGCTGCTATGCCCAGCTGACAATTCAAAGCAACAAAAAAGGCCGGGGCGAAACCGCACCGACCTTCCTCATCATCGCTTACCAACCCTGCCAGTACATCCGTGGTCAAATGTCTTGAGCGACGCGGCAATTGCGAGCGGCGAACATGTTTCAGCGCTCATCAGCAATGCCGATGCAGAGACATATAGATGCGGATTGTGTCAGGAAGACGACGGCGCAGACGCTGGAGCGGGTGAAGGGAATCGAACCCTCGTATTCAGCTTGGGAAGCTGCTGCTCTACCATTGAGCTACACCCGCCTGCAGCATCTAGCCTTCCAACAGATGAGCCGGACTGTCAAGCCGCTTCGCTGCAGCATCAGCTGCGGAAATGTTTCGACAATTTCAGCCCCTGCGCCTGATAGTTCGAGCCCAGTCCCGCGCCGTAAAGGCCTTGCGGCGCTTCCAGCATGTGTTCATACACCAGCCGGCCGACGATCTGTGCGTCTTCGAGGATGAACGGCACTTCGTGGCTGCGCACTTCGAGCACGGCGCGACTGCCGCGACCGCCGGCGGCTTCATGGCCGAAGCCCGGATCGAAGAAACCGGCATAATGGACGCGGAATTCGCCGACCAGGGGATCGAAAGGCGTCATTTCAGCGGCGTAGAGCGGCGGCACATGCACGGCCTCACGCGACACGAGGATATAGAACTCGTCCGGATCGAGGATCAGTTCGTTTCGGCCGCGGCTGTAGAGCGGCTCCCAGAAATCGAAGATGTCGTGCTGGGCCTTCTTGTCGACATCGACCACGGCCGTATGGTGCTTGCCGCGATAGCCGATCAGGCCTTGTCCATCGCCGCGCAGGTCGATCGACAGCGCGATGCCGCCGCCTGACACGTTCGGCTGCTGCGAGGCGACCAAGGTTTCGTCATTGTGCAGCGTCAGCAGTTCCGGTTCGCCGAGCAGCGCATTGCCGATGCGGAAGCGGATCTGCGACAGGCGCGAGCCCCGGCGCACGACGATCGGGAAGGTGCGCGGCGAGATTTCTAGATAGAGCGGCCCGGAATAACCGGCAGGGATCTTGTCGAATTCCTGGGCATAATCGGTGATGACGCGGGTGAAGATGTCGAGCCGGCCGGTCGAACTCTTTGGATTGGCCGAAGCGGACATGTCGGACGGTAGATCGAGACGCTCCATCAACGGCACGATATAGACACAGCCGGTTTCCAGAACGGCACCTTCGGACAGATCCACGACATGCAGGCTCAACCGGTCGAGCTTGTCGGACACAAGGCTGTTGGGACCCGGCATGAAGGACGCGCGGACCCGGAAGGCCTTGGCGCCAAGCCGCAGATCGAGGCTGGCTGGCTGGATCTGATCGCTGTCGAGCGGGCGCTCGGAGACAAGACGTCTCGTCTCGAACAGCGCCGAGATTGCGCGGTCAGCCAGAATTCCGGTCGTCCTGATCATTGTCAAAAAGCCCTTCGCCTTGAATGGCGGACAAAACCAAATCAAGGCCATTGACGCAAGCCGGAGCGAGGCGTAAGCCGGTTTTATCCCGTGGTGATTTGGCCGGTCGGCTTGCAGCCACGTTAAACAAGTGGCTAAAAAGACCGGGATGAAAGCCGGTCTGCTTTTGCGGCCGGTTTTTTTGTATCACGAAGGTGGTCAGTCCATGAGCAAAACTCCCAACAAGAATTGGCGCCCGGCAACGACACTCGTGCATGGCGGCACGCTGCGCTCGCAATATGGCGAGATGTCGGAAGCGATCTATCTGACGCAGGGTTTTACCTACGACAGCTCGGAAGCCGCGGAAGCACGTTTCAAGGGCGAGGAAGAGGGCTATATCTACGCCCGCTACGGCAGCCCCACCAATGACATGTTCGAAAAGCGCATGTGCGCGCTGGAAGGCGCCGAGGAAGCCCGCGCCACTGCCTCTGGCATGGCCGCGATCACGGCAGCGCTCCTGTGCCAGTTGAAGGCCGGCGACCACATTGTTGCCGCCCGCGCCCTGTTCGGCTCCTGCCGCTGGGTGGTCGAGACGCTGGCACCGCGTTACGGCATCGAATGCACGCTGGTCGATGGCCGCTACCTCGAAAACTGGGAAAAGGCGATCAAGCCGAACACCAGGGTGTTCTTCCTCGAAAGCCCGACCAACCCGACGCTGGAAGTGATCGACATTGCCGGCGTGGCGGCCCTTGCCAACCAGATCGGCGCCCGCGTCATGGTCGACAACGTGTTTGCCACCCCACTTTTCCAGAAGCCGCTGGAACTCGGTGCGCATGTGGTGGTCTATTCCGCGACAAAACATATCGACGGACAGGGCCGCAGTCTGGCCGGCGTCATTCTTTCCGACAAGGAATGGGTGACGGAGCATCTGCAAGATTATTACCGCCATACCGGCCCGGCCATGTCGCCGTTCACCGCCTGGACGCTGATCAAGGGTCTCGAAACCCTGCCGATCCGCGTGAAGCAGCAGACCGAAAACGCCGGCCGCATCGCCGATTTCCTGGCCGAGCAGAGACAGGTCGCCAGGGTTATCTATCCGGGCCGCAAGGACCATCCGCAGGCCGATATCATCGCCAAGCAGATGACGGGCGGCTCGACGCTGGTGGCCTTCGAGCTGAAGGGCGGCAAGGAGGCGGCATTCAAGCTGCAGAACGCCATGGAGGTCGTGACGATCTCCAACAATCTCGGCGACACGCGCTCGATCATCACCCACCCGGCGACGACGACGCACAAGAACCTCACCGATGAGGCGCGCGCCGAACTGGGCATTTCCGCAGGCACGGTCCGCTTTTCCGCCGGCATCGAGGACCCGGACGATCTGATCGAGGATTTTGCGCAGGCTTTGTCGAAAATTTCCGCGTAAATATCAGCTTTGCGTCAAAAGCCCGCCATTTACCATGGCAGTTATCCCTAATATACGGAATCCCGGCCGCAAATGCCCTCTGCGGCCGGGATTTCTTGACGTCAGCCACGCTCTATACGATACGGATAGTATCAGCGTGAGGTGTATCGGGCATGTATAGTGCGCGAACGAAAGATATCGAAGTGGCGGTCGAGCCCTATTATCTGGAGGAGCAATCCGATCCGGACGATAGCCGATATGTCTGGGGCTACCGCATCGTCATTTCCAACCACTCGTCACGGTCGGTGAAACTGGTGCAGCGCTACTGGCACATAACCGACGAGAACGGATTGGTCGACGAGGTCGAGGGTCTGGGTGTCGTCGGCGAGCAGCCGCATTTGAAACCCGGCGACAGTTACGAATATTCCTCCGGCTGCCCGCTCGACACGCCTTCGGGCATGATGTTCGGCCATTACCAGATGGAAACCGACGACGGCGAGACCATGATCGTCAACATTCCAGCGTTCTCGCTGGATTCACCGGGGCATTTGCGGATTTTGAACTGATGTGTTTGTCATCCTCGGGCCTGTCCCGAGGATCCAATCACATCAATCGCAGCACGCCGGTGCAGATCCTCGGGGCAGGCCCGAGGAGGATGGTGGAGAGGGTTGCGACCCTTCCGTCGCCGAAGCCGTCAGGACCTTACGCCACTGCAAATTCCGCCACATCATACCGATAGGTGGTCGAGCAGAATTCGCAGCTGACGGCAATCTGGCCGTCCTCCTGGCTGGCGTCGATCTCTTCCGCCGTAAAGCCAGAAAGCACACTCTTGATCTTGTCGCGCGAGCAGCTGCAACGGTCGAAAACCGTCTGCGGATCGTAGATGCGCACGCCGCGCTCGTGAAACAGCCGATAGAGAAGCCGTTCGATGCCGACCTGCGGATCGGTCAGCTCGTCGGTATCGACGGTTTCGACCAGCATGCGGGCTTCCGACCAGGCGTCGTCCAAGGAATGGTCCTCGGCCTCGCGCTCATCACCATCGCCGCCATGCAGATCCGGCTGGCGCATACGCTCGGGCGCCTGCGGCAGGAACTGCGCAACGATGCCGCCGGCCCGCCAGTTGTGGCGCGGCTTGCCGTCCTCGTCACGGTCGAACAGTTCCGCGACACCGAGGCGGACCTTGGTCGGGATCTGTTCCGACTGGCGGAAATAGACGCCGGCAATTTCCTCCAGCGTCGAGCCGTCAAGCGGCACGATGCCCTGATAGGGCTGCATGCCCGTACCCTGATCAATGGTGAAGGCAAGAATGCCCTCGCCCAGCAATTCCTGCGGCAACGTCCTGCCGGCCTCGACGGCGGCGGCCAGTGCGTCTTCGTCGTAACGGGCATAGGCGCGAAGCGCGTCGGGCGTCGAGAAATCGGCAACCAGAAGATCGACCGGGCCGTCGCCCTTTGTCTGCACCGTAAACTTGCCCGAGAATTTCAGCGAGGTCCCGAGCAACGCGGTGAGCACGATCGATTCCGCCAGCAGGCGGGCAACCAGCGCCGGATAGTCATGCCGTCGCAGAATGGTGTTCAAAAGCGGCCCGAGCTGAACCGCACGGCCGCGCACGTCCAGACCCTCGACCTGGAAGGGCACGACGCGATCATCACCGGCAAGGGTGAGATCGGTGAGTTCGACGGTTGCTTCTGCCATTTTTCCGCTCCTTTTGCGCCGCTCATCGCAACTTGACACAGGCCCCTGCCGAGCGGAACCGCTGGCCGGGGCGAAGGACGACGCCGATATAGGTTGAAAGGCCGGCGCGACCAAGTCGCCCAGCCCGTTTGAAGTGCATGAAGTGGTGAGAGCAGCCGCCGAATTCAAGCGGGTGTGCCGCCCTCCATGGCCTCGACCTCAAACGGCGCCGAAGCACCAGGCGAGGATCGATTTTTGCGCATGGAGGCGGTTCTCGGCCTCGTCGAACACAACCGATTGCGGGCCATCGATGACGCTGTCGGTGACTTCCTCGCCGCGATGCGCCGGCAGGCAGTGCATGAAAAGCGCATCGTCCTTGGCCCGTTTCATCAGCGCGTCATTGACCTGATAGGGCTGGAAAATGTTGTGCCCGCGCGCCTTGTGCTCCTGGTTCATCGAAACCCAGGTATCGGTGACGACCATGTCCACCCCGGTGACCGCCTGTTCGGCATCGTGGTAGAGTTTGACGTTACCGCCATTGTTGCGCGCCCAGTTCAGGAACTTGTCGTGGGGTTCAGATCCCATGGGAACGGCCATGTTCATCGTGTAACCGAAACGGGCAGCACCTTCGACGAAGGAATGCAGCACGTTATTGCCGTCACCGGTCCAGGCGAACGTCTTGCCTTCGACGGAACCGCGATGTTCCTCGAAGGTCATCAGGTCGGCCATGATCTGGCAAGGATGCGTATCGTCGGTCAGTGCGTTGATGACCGGCACGGTGGCGTGTTCGGCGAGTTCGAGAAGGCGCTTGTGATCGGTGGTGCGGATCATGATCGCATCGACGTAACGCGACAGCACCTTCGCCGTATCGCCGATCGTCTCAGCGCGACCGAGCTGCATCTCGGTGCCGGACAGGAACAGGGTTTCCCCGCCGAGCTGACGCATGCCGACATCGAAAGAGACGCGGGTGCGGGTGGACGGCTTTTCGAAGATCATCGCCAGCATCTTGCCGGCCAGCGGCTTGTCGGCCGTGCCGGCCTTGGTGGCCTCCTTGCGGACCTTGGCGTCGTCGAGGATCGTGCGCAGATCCTGCTTCGAGACGGCGGACAGATCTAGAAAATGCTTGGGAGATGCCATTTCAAAAATTCCCTTCACGAGGGAACCCGAAACGGCGTCCCCTCTCCTGCCCTCAGGCGGTTTTCTTCAACTGTTCGGCGGTAAGTGCTTCCGCCGCGCGTTCGATGCGGGCCAGTCCCTCGCGGGCTTCCTCCGCAGTGACGACCAGCGGCGGCAGCAGGCGCACGACATTGTCGCCGGCCGGCACCGACAGCATCTTTTCGTTGCGCAGGCCGGTAACCAGATCGCCGGCCGGGATTTTCGCCTTGATGCCGAGCAGCAGGCCTTCGCCGCGGATATCCTCGATCACGTCCGGGAAACGATCCTTAAGCGCCGCAAGGCCCTGACGGAAGACGAGCGCGACATCACGGACATTGTCGAGGAAACCGTCGGCAAGGACGATGTCGAGCACGGCGTTGCCGCAGGCCATGGCCAGCGGATTGCCGCCATAGGTCGTACCGTGAATGCCGGGTTTCATGCCGGAGGCGGCTTCGGCCGTTGCAAGGCAGGCGCCGAACGGAAAACCGCCGCCGATGCCCTTGGCAATCGCCATGATGTCGGGCGTCACGCCCAGCCACTCGTGTGCGAAAAACTTGCCGGTGCGGCCGACGCCGGTCTGAACCTCGTCGAGGATCAGCAGCAGGCCCTTTTCATCGCAGATGCGACGCAGCTCGCGCATGAATTCCTTCGGCACGGGGCGCACGCCGCCCTCTCCCTGGATCGGCTCGATCAGCAGGGCGCCAGTATTTTCGGTGATGGCGGCATTGAGCGCATCGAGATCGCCGAACGGCACCTGATCGAAACCCTGCGCTTTGGGGCCAAAACCTTCCATGTATTTTTCCTGCCCGCCGGCGGCGATCGTTGCGATCGTGCGGCCGTGGAAGGCACCTTCGAAGGTGACGATGTGGAATTTTTCCGGATTACCCTTGGAGAAGTGATAACGACGCGCCGTCTTGATGGCGCATTCCAGCGCTTCCGCTCCCGAATTGGTGAAGAACACTTTGTCTGCGAACGTCGCTTCCGTCAGGCGGCGGGCGAGCCGCTCCTGCTCCGGGATTTCATAGAGGTTGGAGAGGTGCCAGACCTTTTCCGCCTGCGCCTTCAGCGCATTGACCAGATGCGGATTGGAATGGCCGCAGGAGGTGACTGCGACGCCCGCACCAAAATCGAGATATCGCTCGCCGCCTTCCGTCACAAGCCAAACGCCCTCGCCGCGCTCGAAGCGAAGCGGAGCCCGGGCAAACGTGTCGAAAAGGGCGGCTTCAGCCATGGCGACATATCTCCTGAATGCTCACAGATCGACCGCGTTCGCCACGGCCGGAATTGAAAATGCCGCCTGGAAAGGCGGCGGGAGGACTATCCGCATTTCCCTGTGCGCTGTCAACAAAACACCTTTCAAAGCAGGCAATTTCGCCCTATCCCGCGCGACGGTTCACTCGCCCAGAAGCTGTGACAAATATGACTCGCCGGGCCAGCAAGTTGGGGAAAACCGGAAAATCGATTCGCGGTGATTCGCCCGACTCTTGCCACGGAGTCACCCCCACACTAGGTTATTCTCAATTACTAGGCTGCATGCGGCGGAACTGGTCACCAAAAGTATAGATGTAGTATTTTCTGGCGGATTCATTCGCCGGATCGGTGATCGATTCAAGCCACGTTCAGCACCTCACGGCGGAGAGACAGCATGAACTGGACTGACGAGCGGGTCGAGCGACTGACGAAATTATGGGCCGAAGGTCTGAGCGCCAGCCAGATCGCGGCGCAACTTGGAGGCGTAAGCCGCAACGCGGTGATCGGCAAGGTCCACCGCCTCAATCTGCCGGGCCGCGCGAAAGCCGGCGGAGCAGCGAGTGCTGCACCGCGCCCGGCCAAGCGCGTCGCTGCTTCCGCACCGCGCCCGCAGAGCAATTTTGCGGCCCGTCCGCAGGCTCGCACCGCGCAGCGCCCGGCCGGCGCTACCCTGGTCCGCGAAGAGATGGAGATGGAGGCGACGACGCAGGACGTTGCCGTCTACAAGCCGGCCGGCAACATCGTCGTGCCGATCAACCGCAAGCTGGCGCTGACGGAACTGACCGAGCGCACCTGCAAATGGCCGATGGGCGATCCGCTGAAGGACGACTTCCACTTCTGCGGCGCCGAATCCCCGGACAATTCGCCCTACTGCAAATACCATGGCCGCATGGCCTACCAGCCGGTCAACGAGCGTCGCAACAAGGCCGTTGCCCGCGCCTGAGCAGGCAAGGCCGCTAGCGCAAGAGATGAAAGCGGGCTTCCAGCCCGCTTTTTTTTGCGCCTACCGATCCGGCATTTGCCTGGTTGCAAGGCAGGTTTGCCGTAACGCCGCTTGCCATTAGATGGGCAAACACCTAATTACGGCTTGCGAGGACGACCTCCCCCGTACTGGGCATGAAACACCGGGACGACCCGGCCAAACCCAAGGGGTTGACTATGCGCACCACGCGCGATCGTATTCGTCATGCCATTAGCTTTGAGGTCATCGGGCTGGCAATCTTCACGCCACTCGCATCCTTCGTTTTCCACCTGCCCGTCGAGCATGTCGGCGTCGTCGGCATCGTTTCGGCAACCGTCGCCACGGCCTGGAACTATGTCTACAATCTCGGCTTCGACCATCTGATGCAGAAATTCCGCGGCAGCACTCAAAAGACGCTGCCCTTGCGTGTCGCCCACACCTTCCTGTTCGAGCTCGGCCTGCTGGTCGTGCTGCTACCGTTCATCGCCTGGTATCTTGGGGTGACGATCTGGCAGGCGCTGGTGATGGATATCTCGTTTGCGACCTTCTATCTGGTCTATGCCTTCGTCTTCAACATGGCCTATGACCGGATCTTTCCGCTGCCGGAATGGCGCGAGGCGCAGGCTCCCGCCGAGTAAATCACAGCGGATGAATGAGAAAAGGCCCGGATGCGCGATGCACATCCGGGCCTTTTCAATTTCAACGCAGATAAAGCGTCTCAGGCTTCCATCGAATAGCCCGCGCCACGAACGGTGCGGATGACATCCTGCATGTTGGAGAAGTTCAGCGCCTTGCGCAGGCGCCCGACATGCACGTCGACGGTGCGCTCGTCGACATAGATATCATGGCCCCAGACGCCATCCAGCAGCTGCGAGCGCGAGAAGACGCGGCCGGGTGACACCATCAGGAATTCCAGCAGGCGAAACTCGGTCGGTCCAAGCCGGACTTCGCGGCTCTTGCGGTGAACGCGGTGGGTTTCGCGATCGAGCTCGATGTCGCCGCATTTCAGGACGCTTGAGAGCACTTCCGGACGGGCACGGCGCAGCATCGCCTTGACGCGGGCCATCAGTTCGGGCGTGGAGAACGGTTTTACGACGTAATCGTCGGCGCCGGTGGCCAGGCCACGAACCCGTTCGCTCTCCTCGCCGCGTGCCGTCAGCATGATGATCGGCAGTCGTTCGGTCTCCGGCCGCATGCGCAGCCGTCGGCACAGCTCAATGCCGGAAACGCCCGGCAGCATCCAGTCGAGGATGAGAAGGTCAGGAACGCGTTCCTGAAGTCGGATTTCGGCTTCGTCACCGCGCAGCACGGTGTCGACCTCGTATCCTTCGGCTTCGAGATTGTAACGAAGAAGCACGCTCAGCGCTTCTTCGTCTTCAACGACCGCGATCTTGGGTAGCATGTCTGATCTGCTCCGTTCCGCCCGTCACTCGACGAGCGCACCAACCGTGTTTGCCGTATCGTCCTTCGGACGTTCGCCTTCGAGCTGGGCACCGGTCTTGATGTAATAGATGGTCTCGGCGATGTTGGTGGCGTGGTCGCCGATGCGCTCGATGTTCTTGGCGCAGAACAGGAGATGGGTGCACGACGTGATGTTGCGCGGATCTTCCATCATGTAGGTCAGGAGCTCGCGGAACAGCGACGTGTACATCGCGTCGATTTCCTCGTCGCGCTGGCGGATGATTTCCGCCTTCTCGGCCGAGCGGCTGGCAAAGACGTCGAGGACGTCCTTGAGCTGCACCAGGGCAAGCTCGGAGAGATGCTCGAGACCGCGGGCAAGCTTGCGCGGCACACCGGTGCCCTGCACGGCAATGACGCGCTTGGCGGTGTTCTTGCCAAGGTCGCCGACGCGCTCGAGATCGGCCGCGATGCGCAGCGTCCCGATGATCTCGCGAAGGTCGGACGCCATCGGCTGGCGCTTGGCAATGGTCACGATCGCCTTGTCCTGGATCTCGCGTTCGGCGTGATCGAGGATCACGTCGTCGGAGATGATCTTCTGGGCAAGCGCCGTATCCGAGTTGACGAGGGCGCGCACGGCATCGGAGCACATCTGCTCGGCCAGGCCACCCATTTCGGAAATGCGGCGGTTCAGGTATTTCAGCTCTTCGTCGTAGGCCGAAAGAATATGGGTCGAAACCATTTTTCTGATCCTTGATGTCGTAAGGTCTGGCAATCCGGGTGAAGCACCCAAATCAGCCGAAACGGCCCATGATGTAATCCTGCGTACGCTGGTCATCCGGGTTGGTGAACATCTTGTCGGTGTCGTTTTCCTCGACCAGCTGGCCGAGGTGGAACATCGCCGTACGCTGCGACACGCGGGCGGCCTGCTGCATGGAGTGCGTGACGATGACGATCGTGTAATTGGCGCGCAGTTCGTGGATGAGTTCCTCGACCTTTGCGGTTGCGATCGGGTCGAGCGCCGAACAGGGCTCGTCCATCAGGATGACTTCCGGCGAAACGGCAACGGCACGCGCGATGCACAGGCGCTGCTGCTGACCACCGGACAGGCCGGTGCCGCCTTCCTGCAGACGATCCTTGACTTCCGTCCACAGACCCGCGCGCTGAAGGCTGGCCTCGACGATCTGGTCCATGTCCGCCTTGTTCTTGGCCAGACCATGGATACGCGGGCCGTAAGCGATGTTTTCGTAGATCGACTTCGGAAACGGGTTCGGCTTCTGGAACACCATGCCGACGCGCGCACGCAGTTCCACGACGTCGATTTCCTTGTCGTAGATATCGTCGCCATCGAGGGTGATCTTGCCGGTGACGCGGCAGCCTTCGATCGTGTCGTTCATGCGGTTCAGCGTGCGCAGGAAGGTCGACTTGCCGCAACCCGACGGGCCGATGAGAGCCGTGACCGTGTTTTCGCGAACATTGAGGTTGACGTCGAACAGGGCGCGTTTCTCGCCGTAATAGACGGAGACGTCGTTGCCGATCATCTTGTAGGACATGTCATTCATCTTCTTGTCTAGCGCCTTTTCCACTGCTGCTTCAGACATCATGTTCATAACAGAGCTCCTTCTACCAGCGCCGTTCGAAACGACGACGCAAGAGGATCGCGCCGACGTTCATGACAATGAGGAACAGGAGCAGGATGATGATCGCTCCCGAGGTTCTTTCGACAAAGGCGCGTTCCGCCTCGTTGGCCCACATGTAGATCTGAACAGGCAGGGCCGTGGACGGATCGAGCGGGGTCGTCGGGTAGTTGGCGACGAAGGCGACCATGCCGATCAGGAGAAGCGGCGCGGTTTCGCCGAGCGCGTGCGCCAGGCCGATAATGGTGCCGGTCAGGATGCCCGGCATGGCAAGCGGCAGAACGTGGTGGAAGATGGTCTGCATCTTCGACGCGCCGAGCCCGAGTGCGGCAGCCCGGATCGACGGCGGAACCGCCTTCAGCGCCGCGCGGGTGGCGATGATGATGGTCGGCAGCGTCATCAGGGTCAGAACGAGACCGCCGACCAGCGAAGCCGAGCGCGGCAGTTCCATGAAATTGATGAAGACGGCAAGGCCGAGAAGACCGTAAACGATCGAAGGCACGGCCGCGAGGTTGTTGATGTTCACCTCGATCAGGTCGGTCAGCCTGTTCTTCGGTGCGAATTCCTCAAGATAGATCGAAGCGGCAACACCGATCGGCAGCGACAGGACAAGCACGATCAGCATCATGTAGAACGAGCCGATCAGGGCGACGCCGACGCCGGCGGCTTCCGGACGGCTGGACGCACCGTTGAAGAAGATGCCGCCGTTGAAATGCTTGGCGAGCGCACCGGCTTCGGCCAGCTTGTTCATCCAGCCGACCTGCTGGTCGGAAACCTTGCGGTTGTCTTCCGACACTTCGAGGTTGATCTGGCCTTTCCAGGCACTGTCGATATCGCCGGCGGCGAGCAGCGAGACGGTCTGCGTGGTGCCGATGATCTGCGGGTTGGCAACAACCATGTCGCGCAACTGGGCGCGCACGCCGTTGGAGATCATCTGGTTGACCGCACGCAGGGCCGAAGTGTCGCTTTCGGCAACGCCGAGCGCCTTGGCGACCGCATTGCGGGCGACGATCGGATAGTTCGCCGTCATCAGCTTCTGCGGATTGGTGGCGCGCTCGTTATCCTTGTCGATGATCTGTTCGGAAAACTCGACCGGGACGGTGATCATCGTCTGCTGGAAGGCGGTGTAACCCTTGGAAACGACCGACCACAAGAGCAGGAAGAGGAAGAGAAGACCGAAGGACAGTGCGGCGATGCCATAGGCACGGAAGCGACGCTCTGCGCGGTAACGACGCTTGATGCCGATGTCGCGGCGGGCGGGCCTGGTCAGCACGTCGGCGGGGGAAGAAACCACGTCGGTCATTCATACTGCTCCCGGTATTTGCGCACGATGAAGAGCGCGTAGATGTTGAGGCAAAGCGTGATCGCAAACAGCGTGATGCCGAGTGCGAAGGCGACGAGCGTCTGTGGCGAGGTGAATTCAAGGTCGCCCGTCAGCTGGCTGACGATCTTGACGGTCACGGTCGTCATCGGCTCGAACGGATTGAGCTGCATGCGGGCGGCAACACCGGCGGCAAGCACCACGATCATGGTTTCGCCGATGGCGCGCGAAGCGGTCATCAGCAGAGCGCCGACGACGCCCGGCAGGGCTGCCGGCATGACGACCTTCTTGATGGTTTCGGACTTGGTCGCACCGAGACCGAGCGAACCGTCACGCAGGGCGCGGGGCACTGCGGTGATGATGTCGTCCGACAGCGAGGAGACGTAAGGGATCAGCATGATGCCCATGACGAACCCGGCCGTCAGAACGCTCTGCGCCTGGATGAAATTGGCATATTCGCCGGTAACGAGACCATTCAGCTGCGCCGAGATATCACGCAGGAACGGACCGACCGAGGTGAGCGCGAAGAAGCCGTAGACGATGGTCGGAATGCCGGCCAGGACTTCAAGCAGCGGCTTGGCGACCGAGCGCACCTTCGGGGATGCATATTCCGACATGTAGATGGCGGAGAACAGACCGACCGGAACGGCGACCAGCATCGCGACGAAGCCGATATAAAGCGTGCCGGCAAGCAGCGGGATGAGACCGAACTGGCCCTCCGATGCGGTGGCGCCGGCCGCCGCGAAACGCGGATCCCAGACGGTACCGAAGAAGAATTCCCAGGCCGGGACGCGGCCGAAGAAGTGCCCGGCTTCCGTCAGCATCGACATCACGATGCCGATCGTGGTGACGATGGCGATCGACGATGCTAGGACGAGCGCCGAAAGAATGACCTTTTCGACGCGGTTGCGGGCGCGGAAACGCGGTGCGATGCGGACATAGGACAGGCCGGCACCGGCGAGCGCAACGATCAGCACGACCGCGGTCATGACGCGATTGCTGATCTTCTGCATGGCGTTGAGATCGCCGGCCGATGCGACCATCCAGGGCTCGGGATCGCCGGCAAGAGCCACGCCCTTGGTGCCGAGCTTGGCGCGCAGTTCGGCCGGGTTTGCGCCGACGGCATCGATTTCCTCGAGCGTGAGGACATCCATGCCGCGCGCGAGCGAACCGACCATGCCGAAGCTCAGCCCCTGCTGCGCTTCCGACTGGGCCTGCACCTCTTCCGGAAAACCGTCACGCACGGTGGAATTGATGTAGAGCGGGCTGGCGATCAGCCAGACCACCAGGACGACAGCGGCAGGCACGGTCGCGCAGATCGCGACGAAGGTGCCGTAATAGCCCTGGCGTGAATGCAGCCTGGACGACACGCCGTCGGCAATGGCCATGGCGCGCCGCGTCCCGGCGACGTAACAGACGATCGCAATGATCGCCAATACCAATAAAATCAATGGTGTGCTCATCACTATCCCCCGGCCTACCGCCATCGGCGGCACGCTTACCGCACAATCCCGATCATCGGAACCGATTATTTCGCGGTTACACAACGCAGTCGCAACTGCGGGTCCGCTGCGGGCCAACCCCTGATCGGGTCACACCCCAAGGCCTTAGAAGAAGAAGACGGCGCCGCCTTTGGAAGGCGGCGCCGGGTCGTTCATTACATGGTCTTGCCGGCTTCGAAGTCCTTGCGAACAGCTTCGCGCTGATCGTCCGGAGCAGCAACCAGGCCGTATTCAGCCAGCGGGCTGTCCGGGCCAACCATGTCGTCGGAGATGAAGAACTCGACATATTCCTTAAGGCCCGGGATAACGCCCAGGTGAGCCTTCTTCACGTAGAAGAACAGCGGACGCGAAACCGGGTACTTGCCGTTTGCGATGGTTTCGGTCGACGGAACGACTTCCGAAACGGTCGCAACCTTCAGCTTGTCCTTGTTGTTTTCGTAGAAGGCCAGGCCGAAGACGCCGAGGCCGGTCTTGTTGGCAGCGATGCGTGCGAGCGTTTCGGTGTAGTCGCCGTCGATGTCGACAGCAACGCCGTCCTTGCGGATGGCGACGCACTTGGCGGCAGCCTGCTTGGCATCGGTGATGGCAGCCTTGATGACGTCGGTGGCGCCAGATTCCTTGCAGCCTTCAGCCATGATCTTCTCTTCGAAGACTTCGCGGGTGCCGTGCTTGGAGCCCGGGATGTAGGCGGCGATCGCGCCCTTCGGCAGCGAGGCGTTGATTTCCGACCAGTTCTTGTAGGGGTTGGCAACCAGCTTGCCGTCAACGACGACTTCAGCGGCGAGAGCCTTGTAGAGGTCCTTCGGCTCGATCTTCATGTCGCCGTTGGAGGAGTCGGATGCGAATACGATGCCGTCGTAACCGATGCGGATTTCCTGAACGTCGTTGACGCCGGCAGCCTTGCAGGCTTCGGCTTCAGCCTTGTTGATCTTGCGCGATGCGTTGGCAATGTCGATCGTGCCTTCGCCCACACCCGAGCAGAACGCCTTCAGACCGCCGCCGGTGCCGCCCGATTCAACGACCGGAGCCTTGAAGTTCGGGAAGGTTTCAGCAAACGTCTCGGCAACGATCTTCGCGTAGGGAAGAACGGTGGAGGAGCCGGCGACCTGAACCTGATCGCGGGCGACAGCTGCACCAGCGAAGGCAACAGAAGCCACCAGAGCTGCTGCGGAAAGTTTCAACATGTTCATCGATGTTCTCCCGGTATGGGTTTCTAAAAAGCGTTTGAAGCCGGTGTCTGGGCGCTTTCCGGCTCTCGGCAGCCACGTCTTAGCTGTCCTTGGCCACCGCTTTTATGTCACTTCGATGAAACAATTGTGACAGTTTATCTTCTTGAAAAATACCATTAATTTCCGTCGAATGAATCTCACATTCGACTTTTACGTCAAAACCGCACGGTAAATGTGGTTCCCCTGCCGATTTCGGACTTCACGATCAGCCGTGCACGGTGGCGTGTGAGAATATGCTTAACGATCGCAAGCCCAAGACCGGTGCCCTTCTTGGAGCGGCTGTCGGCAACGCTGACTCGGTAGAAACGCTCGGTCAGACGCGGCACGTGCTCGGCCGGAATGCCCGGTCCGCGATCAACCACGCTGAATTCGACCGGCTGCCCCTCTTCGCGGGTGAGGTAGACATCGACGACCTCGCCTTCCTGTCCGTATTTGCAGGCGTTCTCGATCAGGTTCTCGACGACCTGCACGAGTTCGTCGCGGTCCCCGGTCACTTCCACCTTGCCTTCGGGCATGTGCATGCGGATATCGACGCCGAGATCCGATGCCAGCGGCAGAAGCGCATCGCGGACATGACAAACCAGCGGTAACAGATCGACGCGCTGATCGGGTGCGATATGGGATTTCAGTTCCAGTCGCGATAGCGACAGAAGATCATCGACCAACCGGCTCATGCGGGTTGCCTGGTCATGCATGATGCCGAGGAATTTTTCCTGGGCCCTGGCATCCGCCTTGGCCGGACCCTGAATGGTTTCGATGAAGCCGCGCAGCGAGGCGAGCGGCGTTCGTAATTCGTGACTGGCATTGGCGACGAAATCGGAGCGCATACGGTCGAGCCGGCGCAGTTCGGAAACGTCCCGGAAGGACAGGACGTAGAAGCGCGCCGAACCGACGGGCGCGCCTTCAGCGAGAATGGGGGCAATGCGCAGGATATAGACACGTTCGGACGGCAGCCGCTCGGAATGTTCCATCTGGTTCGGCTCGCCGGTGGCCACGGTTTCGCGCACCATGTCGAGAATGCCGGGGGAACGCAGGCGGGCGGACAGATGCGCACCCTGGGGAAACTCGCCCAGCGCCCTTTCGGCAGCCGGATTGTGAAAGAGAACCGTGGCGTCGCTGGACAGGATGAGGATGGGGATATCAAGTGCGCGGTAGGCGCTTACCACTTCGGCTAGAGGCTGGTCGTCGGCATCGTCCTCGATTCCCTCTTCCTCCGGCGTATTGGTCACGGCCGCGGACCCGAGGCGGATGGCGAAGACGGACAGGGCGATCAGCACCCAGCCGGCGGCGACCATCAAAATGTCGATGTGCAAGAGCCAGGCAATGATCGCGACAAGTGTGGCGACGACGAAAATCGGCCAGCCGCGCCGGATCTTGGACGCCACCTGCATGCCTGTCTGCCTACCGTCTTTCTGCACCGCTTCCACCACGCTCATCCGCGCTCCCGATCGCCAACTTGTCGGAACGATAACGGGCGGTTTTATAGCGCGATCATGACAGATATGCATCGATCACCCCGGGCGGATGCTTTTTTGCACAGCTTTGCAACGACAGCGCTGAAAGCCGCGACGTCACAACTGGCCGTGTGCGCGCGACCGCCCTAGCTTGGTTCTTCAAGACAGAACGGAAATCCCGGAAGGACGCCACAATATGGATATCGATCAGAGCCGCGCCGTGGAACTGGAGATCAAGGGCAAGAAGCGCATCTTCAATATCGACGATCCGAACCTGCCCGACTGGGTGGAGGAAAGGGCCCTGTCCTCCGGCGGCTTTCCCTACGAGGACAAGCTGAACCGCGACAAATACAACGCGCAGCTGGAAGCGCTGCAGATCGAGATGGTCAAGCTGCAGTATTCGCTGCAATCCACCGGCAAACGCCTGATGGCGCTGTTCGAGGGACGGGACGCAGCCGGCAAGGGCGGCACGATCTTCAATCTACACGCCTATCTCAATCCACGTTCCGCCCATATCGTGGCGCTGGCCAAGCCCACCGAAAGGGAAGCAGGCCAGTGGTATTTTCAACGCTACGTTACGCATTTTCCAAGCGCCGGCGAGATTACCCTGTTCGACAGGTCCTGGTACAACCGCGCCGTGGTAGAACCGGTTATGGGGTTCTGTACGATCGAGCAATATCGCGACTTCATGAAGACGGTGCCGCATATCGAGCAGATGATCGTCGATGACGGCATTCACTTCTTCAAGTTCTGGCTGGATATTGGCCATGAAATGCAGCTGAAACGCTTTCACGATCGTCGCCACGACCCGCTGAAGACCTGGAAACTGTCGCCGATGGACATTGCCGGCCTGCCCAAATGGGACGACTATACCGCAAAGCGCGACGCGATGCTGGAGAGAACGCATAAGGACAATGCGCCCTGGACGGTGGTTCTGTCGAACGACAAGCGTCGGGCGCGCATCAACGTGCTGCGCCACATTCTGCGCTCGATCGATTATGTCGGCCGCGACATGGAGGCGATTGGCGAGATAGACGGTAAGATTCTCGGCGGTCCCAAAATGCTGCGCTGACCGATACTCTGTGTTTCCGACGGATGTGATCGATCCCTTTCTTGACAATCATAGTCATGAATGTGCATGAAGCCCGGAAGGATTCAACAGTCCGGGCGAAAGACATGGCAGCGACATATCAGACGGAAGGCCGTATCGCCGTGCAAGGCGGCGCGGCGTTGGAAGCGCTCAAGGAGCGCGCCAAGCTTTGGGATGTCGCGCTGGAGGAAGACGGTTCGGCTATCGCGCTCTGCGTTTGGAATTCGAAAGCCCGTTTCGTTCTCGAAGGCGATTCCGTCAAGGTGACTCTGATCTCTCCCGAGGAACGCCTGCTGCGCACCTTGCAGGACAGCGTGACGGAACTTCTGGAAGGGAAGAACCTCGCGATTGCCTGGGACAAAGTCGATGAAGGCGCGCTCGCACCCAGCCTGTCGCTGATGACGGTGGCCTCGGTCTCGCGTCGTTCGCCGGGATATCTGCGGGTGCGGCTGGAAGGCGACGACGCCGAACGTTTTGCCACCGGCAGCCTGCATTTCCGCATTCTCATCGGCCCGCGCGGCCGCACGCCGATCTGGCCGCGCACCGCCGCCAATGGCCGCACCGTCTGGCCGGAAGGCGCGGACGCGCTGCACAAGCCGGTCTACACGACGATGGCGACCGGCAAGAACTGGCTGGAATTCGACATTTTTCGTCATGAAGGCAGCCCGACATCCGACTGGGCCGACAGCAATCCGATCGGCGAGACCGTGGGCCTGATGGGTCCGGGCGGCGGCGGTTGCCCGGCGGCTGCCGAACTTCTGCTGTTCGGCGACGAAACGGCGATGCCGGCGATCTCGCGCATGCTGGCTGCGGCGCCCGGCAAGGTGAAGGCCTATCTGCAGGTTTCCAGGGAAAACCTCTGCGAGCTTGCCAGCGACGAGCGCGTCGTGTCGGTCGACAACCTGGTGGAAGCGCTGGAATGCTGCGAGACACCGGAAACCTGCCACGTCTGGTTCGCCGGGCATTGCGATGCCGCCAAGGCCGCCCGCACCTGCCTTCTGGCCCGCGGTTTCGGCAAGCGCGATTTTACCGCCGTTTCCTACTGGAGCTGACGTTACCGCCATTCTCTTCCCGGTGCGGCGCTCCCGCACCGGCGGCGGACAGTGCTGCGCCCGGCCAGGCCTATCGCGGCACCACCATCGGCGTACCGGTCACCGGATCGGGCATGACCAGCGCAGCCAGGCCAAAGGCGGTTGCCAGATTTTCCTGCGTCAGCACGTCCTGCGGCGATCCGGCCGCCACCATGCCGTTCGGGCCGAGCAGGACCAGCCTGTCGTAGAACCGGGCCGCAAGGTTGAGATCGTGAAGCACTGTGACGACGGTCACAGCCTGATCGCGATTGCGCTTGCGGATCAGCGACAGGACTTCGATCTGGTGGGCAAGATCCAGCCATGTGGTCGGCTCGTCGAGCAGAAGGCAGGACGTATTCTGCGCCAGAACGAGCGCGATCCAGGCGCGTTGGCGCTGGCCGCCGGACAGCTGGTCGATCGGTCGGTCGGACAGGTCGGCAAGCCCGACCTCGTTCAGGGCGCCGGAGACGGCGGCGGCATCCGCCTCGCTCCAGGGTGAAAAGAGGCCGCGCCACGGCGTGCGTCCGCGACGCACGAGATCGCCGACGGTAATACCCTCGGGCGCCTTGGAGGATTGCGGCAGGATGGCGAGCTGCCGGGCAAGCGCACGCGTATCCATGGCGAATACATCCTCGCCGCCCAGCCGGACCTTGCCCGCTGCCGGGACGATAAGACGGGCCAGCGCCCGCAGGAGCGTGGATTTTCCGCAGCCATTGGGACCAAGAATAGCGGTCATCTGCCCGGCCGGAAAATCCAGCGAAAGGGCGTTTATGACGGTCCGCTCGCCATAGCCGAGCGTCAGCTGGTCCGCCGTCAGTGCGTTGTCTTCCACATGTGTCATCAGATATCCCCGGCGTCCATTTCGCGCGACAGAAGCCATAGAAGGTAAGGCGCCCCGAAAATGCCGGTCATCACGCCGGCCGGCAGTTGCAGGCCGGGTATGACGGAGCGCGCCGCAAGGTCGGCGAGAACGGTGACGATCGCGCCGGTTGCAGCGGCCGAAACGATGCGGCCGGCAGGCTGGGTGGCGCCGGTAATGCGCATGCCGAGCGGGCCGGCCATAAGAGCGACGAAGGGAATGGGCCCGGCAACGGCGACGCCCGTGGAGGCCAGAAGCACGCCGGTGCCGGCAAGCAGCAGACGCGCACGATTGCTTTTCAGACCAAGGCCGGTGGCGAGATCGTCGCCGAGTTCGAGAAGGCCGAGCGCACGGACCTGGAGGGCGAGCAGGATGGCGAGCACGCCGCCGCATCCCAGCACCTGGACGGCGTGGCCCCAGTCGCGCGCGGCAAGCGAGCCGGCCAGCCAGCGTTGGGCTTCCGCTGCCTGTTCCGGCGGCAGGCGGGTCAGGATGAAGCCGTTGAAGGCAGTGGCGAGGAAACCGATGCCGAGCCCGACCAGCATCAGCGTGATCGGCACCTGGGTGCCATCGCGACGGGTGGCGAGGAGGGCGACGGCGCAGGCGGCGGCAAGTCCGCCAGCAGCGGCGATCAGGGGCATGGGCAAGGTCGTGCCGAGCAGCACGGCGGCGACGACGGCGACCCCTGCTCCCGAGGTCACGCCCATGACATCCGGCGCGGCCAGCGGGTTGCGCAACAAAATCTGGAAGATGGCACCCGATGCGCCGAACGCCGCGCCCGCCCCGATGGCGGTCACGACGCCGGGGCCGCGCAGCACCCGCAGGGTCAGCGCGCCGGGGCCCTTGCCAGTCACGAGGCCAGTCCACAAATCCGCCGCCGACAGCCGGATCTGACCGATCATCAACGACAGAACGATGGCAACCAGCAATCCCAGAGCCAGTAGCAGGCCGCCCTTAAACCCTTTCGTCATCGTGCCGTTCATGCCGGCGCTCCCGTACGCAGCCGTCGCGCCATCCAGATGAACATCGGTGCGCCGATCAGCACCGTCATGGTGCCGACCCGGATTTCCGCCGGGGGAATGATGATCCGGCCGATCGTATCGGCATAAAGAAGGATGGCGGCGCCAAGCATGGCGGCGGCGGCAAGTTCGCGGCGCAGAACATGGCCGCCGACCCGGCGGGCGATACGCGGCACGAGCAGGCCGAGAAAGGCGATCGGCCCGGCGACCCCGACGGCGGCACCCGTCAGCGCGGTGACGGCAATGAGCGCGCCGAACTGGACGCGACCCGGCCTTGTACCGAGACCACGGGCAAGCGCCGATCCCAGCGACAGGGCCTCGATGCGTGGCGCGATGACGAGGCCCAGAATGCCGCCGCACAGGGCTGCTGCCGCCATCGGCCCGAGCGGCCGCATGCCGGCCTGTGCCAGCGATCCCGTGACCCAGAAACGAAAGACTTCCAGCGCGTCGTTGCGGGCCAGAACGATGGCCGAGACGAAGGAAAGCAGCATGGCGCTGATTGCAACGCCGGCGAGCGTCAGGCGCACCGGACCGGCATCGCCACGCAACCCGCCGCCAAGCGCGAAAACGGCAATTGCGGCGGCGCCGGCGCCGGGAAAGGCGAGTGCTGCCATCAACCCGTTATCGGCGCGCTGGGCAATGAGAGAACCGACGACGACCGCAAAGGCCGCACCGGCGTTGATGCCGAGAATACCGGGATCAGCCAACGGATTGCGGGTGATGGCCTGCATGATCGTACCGGCCATGCCGAGCGCGGCGCCGGCAATCAGACCTGCGACCAGACGCGGCAGACGGATGGACTGGACGGCGATATGGGCAGGGTCGGCCGGATCAAACGCGCTCAACGTCTGCCAGAGCAGGACCAGGCCGCCGCCCCGCACGCCGATCGTCAATGTCAGCACCGCGGCCACGACGAGCGCGATTGCACACAGCGCCATAGCCTTCACGGGGCAAGCCCAGCCTTGACGCTGGACGCGACCTTCGTTGCCGGATCGCCATCAAGGGCGAGCGCCATTTCGTTTTCCAGTTCCTTAAGCGCAAAGGGTAGCGACAGGACGCTGCCGAAGGAAAGCGCGCCGGCAATCAGCGAGCCGGCCATCACCTCGCGGCCTTCCCGATGCGCCTTGAGCGTCTTGCGCATGGGAAGCGCGACGATATCCGGCACGGTATCGGAGGAGGAAACCCAGACCAGCAGATCGGCATCGAGTGCCGACAGATCTTCGGGCGACATCGGCGCGTAAAAACCCTGCGTCGTCTTCAGATCGGTCAACTGCTTGGTCGGCGTGAAGCCGAGTTCGGCAAGGAAGGTGGCTCGCGTATCGCTGCCGATGAAGGCGCCCGTCTCGCCATTGAAATTGTAGGCGCAAACGCCCGTCTTGCCGACCCACTCGGGGTGACGCGCGCGCGCCGCTGCAAACAGCGCCTTGTTGCTCTCGATCAGTTCCCTGGCCTTGTCGCTCTTGCCGAGCGCGCGGCCGAACATTTCGGTCTGGATATCCCAGCGGGTGCCGTAGGACGGGTTGTCAGCCGGCTGCATCAGCACCGGAGCGACCTGCGACAGCACGTCGTATTCGGCCTGGGAAATACCGGAACCGACGCCGACGATCAGATCGGGCTGAAGCGAAGCGATGATTTCGATCGAGACCTCCCCGGAGATCACCGTCGGCTTCGCACCACCGAGATAGGATTGCGCCCAGGGCCAGACGGCATGGGGCTGTCCACCGAACCATTCGCGAATGCCGACCGGCGGCGTACCGAGCGCCAGCAGCGGATCCTGCGTATTGTAGCCGATGGAGACGACACGGGTGGCCGGCTTTTCCAGGACCGTCGTGCCAAAGGCATGTTCGAAGCGGATTTCGCCATCCTGTGCCCGTGCCGGGCGGGCGAGAGACGGAAGCACCAGACCGGCGCCGATAAGGGCTGGCGCAGACAGGCCGGCGGCGAGACCATGCAGAAACTGGCGGCGGCTCGCACCGACGCTTGCGATCTCGGCGGGCATCGCCTCATTCGTCATCGTCATGCAGGTCTGCGGCTCGAATCCGGCGTCTTTCATAAACAGGCCCCAATCTCTCATGTTTTATCCGCTCCTAGCACGGCAGGCGCGGCGCGCCGAGACCCGAACGAACAAAAAAGCATTCCCCGGCGGATGGCCGGGGAATGCTTTTCGTGGATCAGCGCTTTACCAGGTGTAGCGAAGGCTTGCCCGGTAGGCGCGGCGGTTGCCGTAGAAGGCGGAGTCGTTGAAGCCAATTTCCGTAATGTACTCCTTGTCGAACAGGTTCTCGACATTGAGCGACAGGGCGACATTGTCGGTCACCATGTACTTGGCGGCGACATCGAAGACCGTTCGCGAGGGCAGCGTGATGGTGTTCTCGTTGTCGGCCTCGATGCCGGCTACGAAACGGGCACCGGCACCCAGCGTCAGGTCACCCAGAGTGCCGTTGCCCGGAATGGTGTAATCTACCCAAGCGGATGCCATGTGCTTGGGAACGATTTCCGGCCGGTTGCCGACGATGGCTGCATTGGCATCGGCCTTAATCTCGGCGTCGAGATAGGTGTAGGCCGCCGTCAGGTTCAACTGATTGGTCAGCGCAACCTTGGCTTCGAGTTCGAGGCCGCGGACGTTGACTTCGCCAAGCTGATTCTGGAAAGGCGTTCCACCAATCGACTGGGCGAGATTCGACTGCGTCAGATCGAAGACGGCCGCCGTGAACAGCGCATCCATGCCCTGCGGTTGATATTTGACGCCGAGCTCATACTGAGTACCTTCCTGCGGCTTGGGCGGTGTCAGGAATGCTGTGCGGTCAGCGCCGAGCGGGAGGAAGGACTCCTGATAGCTTGCGTAGAGCGAGACTTCGTCGCTCGCCTTGTAGGTCAGGCCAAGGCGCGAAGTGACGGCTTCATCGACGCTATCGGGCCCCGAAAGCTTGTCGTTCGTCTCGACATAGTCGTAGCGTGTGCCTGCTGTGATAATCCACTGCTTATCGATCGTCAGTTCTTCCTGCAGGTAGATGCTTTTTGCAGCCTGCGAACCGCGCGCCAGCAACGGTGCGATACCGCTCATGTCCACGCCGGTATAGACAGGATTGAAAGGGTCGATTGGATCAATACCGCCTGAAACAATGCCCGTAACTGGATCCCGGAAGGGGAGATTGTAATACCCTGCACTCGACGCGTCGTCATGCGCGTAGCTGAGACCGAAAAGCGTCTTGCTGTCGAAAGCGCCGAAACTGGCATCGTATTGCAGCTGATTGTCGATATCGAAACGCTGCACGTTACCGGTCACGCCATAGGCCGAACGACGGTCGGTCGGCAGCGCACCGCCCGGGAACACCTGCTTGTAGACCAGACCGATATCCGTATACCGCATGTTCTGGCGGAATTCGAAGCCATTGCCGAAATTATGGCGGAACTCGTAACCGATGTTCCACTCCTCGGTGTCCATCGCATCAAAGGTCGGTTCACCGAGATAGGTTTCAGAATCGATCTGCCCGCGCAGGCTGTATGGAATGGAATGCGCGGTCGCGCCATCGCGGCGCATGTAATTGGTCAAAAGCGTGAAATCGGTGTCATCGGTCGGAGCGAAGGTGAGCGCCGGCGCGATATAGATGCGGTCGTCGTCGAGGAAATCGTAGTCGGAACTGCCGTCCTGACCCTTCGCGGTCAGACGATAGGTCCAGATGCCATCGGCATCGATCGGGCCGCCGAAATCGATGCCGGTTTCGACATGATCCTCGCCGACCGTCGTATAGACTTCGCCGAATTTGACGTCCTGCGGACGCTTGGTGACGGTATTGACGATACCGCCCGGCTCCGACAGGCCGAAAAGGGTCGAATTGGCGCCCTTCAGGACCTCGACCCGCTGCAGACCGTAGGGTTCGCTGCGGCTGCCCGTAAACACGTTTATGCGCATTGGCAGGCCGTCGCGGAAGGTGCGACCGCTCGAGTAGAAACCGCGGATCTGGAAATAGTCGTAGCGATTATCGGACCCGTAGATATCCGAGGAAACGCCGGGCGTGTAGGCAACCGCCTCGTCCAGCGTCTTCACGCCACGGATTTCCAGTTCGCGCTGGGTTACCACCGAAACGGAAGCCGGTGCATCGAGAAGCGGGGTGTCGGTCTTGGAAGACGTACGGGAGCCCTTGGCGACAATGGTCGAATCCGGGCCGATGCCCGTATTGCCGCTGTCCGTGACGTCGATCGTCTCGAGCGTGGTCGTCCCGCCCGCATCTGCCGTCTGCGCGAGCGCCTGGGATGCCAGCAGCAGGGCAGAGCTTGAAAGCAGTGCCGCCGCAAGGCTGCGACCGACAAGAGCAGCCCCGGAACGGGCGGAGCGACGGGGAGACGTAATCAATCGAGGCGCCACGAGCGCTTCCTTTCTTCAGAACAAGCTTACTAAGCCTTTGCTTTCAAGGAGAGATCCAAGAGAATTCTCCCCCTCCTCCAAATCAGGAGTTCTGAAGTCAGGTATCGCCGGGGACCCGGCACGTGTCAATCAATCGTAACCCGTCTTTCACAGATTACGCCACACTGTTGCCCAATTGCGATGCAGGCGACAGTGTGGCGTATCTCTCCTTATCAGGGCTGGGTTGCCGGCGCGACGCCTGTGGGCGACGGATTGACCGGTGACGGCGCCACGGGCGCGGTGGCGGGAACAGTGCCGCCGGCAACCGCCGACACCTGATCGGTACCGACCGGCTGCGGCGTGACGCGGCCATCGGCAGGCGCTACCCGCCAGACCGTGTTGCCGGCATCGTCCGCGACCAGCAATGCACCGGTGCCGTCGATCCCGAGCCCGACCGGGCGACCGCGTGCCTGCTCGTTTTGCAGGAATCCGGTCACCACATCCTGCGACTTGCCGGAGGGCATGCCGTTTTCAAACGGCACATACACGACCTTGTAGCCATTGAATGCGCGACGGTTCCAGGACCCGCGCTGCCCGACAAAGGCACCGGATGCATAGGCCTGCGGCATCGCCGTATTCTGGGTAAAGGTCATGCCGAGCGCCGCCACATGGCTGGAAAGCGCATAATCGGGCTTGATGGCACGCTCGACCATATCCGGACGGGGCGGATAGACGCGGTGATCGACGTGATTGCCATAGTAGCTCCAGGGCCAGCCGTAAAAGCCGCCTTCCTTGACCGAGGTCATGTAGTCCGGAACGAGATCGGGGCCGAGTTCGTCACGTTCGTTGACGACGGTCCACAAGGCGCCCGTCTGCGGATTGAAGGTCAGTCCGTTGGGATTGCGCAGGCCCGAGGCGAAGACACGCGCGGCACCCGTCTGGCGATCGACCTGCCAGATGGCGGCACGTCCCTTTTCCGCCTCCAGACCGTTTTCGGCGGCATTGGAATTGGAGCCGACCGAGACATAGAGCATGCGCCCGTCCGGGCTGAGCGCCAGATCCTTGGTCCAGTGATGGTTGAGCGGTCCGCCTGGCAGCGGCGTGAGTACGCGCGGGGCACTCGAAATTTCCGTTTGCCCCAGTTCGTATGGGTAGGCCAGAACGGCGTCTGCCGCCGCGACATAGAGCGTGTTGTCGATCCAGGCGAGGCCGAAGGGCGAATGCAGATCCTTCAGCAGGTCATGGCGCTCGTCGACCGTGCCGTTGCGATCGGTATCGCGCAGCAGGGTGATGAGATTGCTGGGCGGCGGATTGCTGCCGCCGCCGCTTGCGATCGACATGATGAAGCCGCGGATGTAATCCTTGGGGCGCGACAGCGGCTTGCCTTCCGGCGCACGCGACTGCACGACCAGAACATCGCCGTTCGGCAATGTGTGGACCGTGCGAGGATTGGAAAGGTCCTTGGCATAGGCGGTAATCGCCAGGCCGTCTGCGACCGCCGGCGTTTCATTGTCCTTCCAGCCGACCACTTCGGCCACCTTGAGATCAGGCAGCAGAAGCGACACCGGCTCGGGCAGAACCGGATCCGGACCGACCTGCTGGGAAACATCGAAATTGTCGTTGCTATCGCTGCAGGCGGACAGCGCAAGGCCGAGCGAGACGGACAGGGCGACGGTGTAGGCGAGACGTTTGGTCATCAATCAGATCCTCCAGGCCAGCCGGGCATATTTGCGGGACGACAGGGCCGCCGTGAAAAGCATCAGCACGAAGGTGACCGCTGACGCGGCCAGACCGTAGGGCACGATGGCCGTCCAGCCGTCGCCCGCATGCAGGAAGCTGTTGAAGATCGCCAGCGCCAGGATGACGAGGTAGAGCAGGATGACGACAAACCCGGGACGCAGCGGGCGCGTGCGGGGCCGCACCATATCGAGGATGCCGGCAAGCAGGCCGAAAGCGCCGAACACGAGGCCAGCAAACAGCAGCCATGCGGAAAAATTCGTCCACATCAGATTGGCCGTCTGCCAGTAGGCCAGATCGGTCAAAAGGGCCAGGGTGAAGCAGACGAACGGGAAGGGTATGAAAACCGACTGATAGGGATAGGCGGCGGAATCGCGGGCGATCGGGGCAGTGCTCATCAAGGGCTCCCGGGTGGAAGAACTGCGGATGAGCAGGCAACACCGGGAGGCCGAATTTGTTCCAGCGGTATTCGAATACGGCAGAGCCGTCAGATAGCGACCTGTTCTCCCAGCTCCACGACACGGTTCGGCGGCAGCTTGAAATAGGCCGAAGGATCGATGCTGAAATCGGACAGGCCGATATAGAGATGCTCCTGCCAGCCCGCGAGACCGGTATTGGGCGTGCTGATGAGGTTGCGGCGCCCCAGATAGAACGAGGTCTGCATGATCTCGAACTTGAAGCCCTTCTTCTTGCACAGCGTCAGGGCGCGGGTGACGTTCGGCTCGTCCATGAAGCCGAAGGTGATGTCGAGCCGGATGAAGCGTTTCGACAGGCGGCGCATCTCCACGCGCTCGCTGTCGGGCACATAGGGCTTGTCCTGGGTCCAGACGGTGAGGATGACGTTCTGATCGTGCAGCACGTGATTGTGCTTGATATTGTGCAGCAGAACGCCGGGCGTGCGATCCGGCACGCTGGTAAGGAAGACGGCGGTGCCGGGCACGGTGACCGGGGCATGATCGCTTTCGCGATCGATCGAGCTTTCCACGGACTTGATGAAGGTCTCGAGCGGGATATCGTTGCGCGCCGTCTTTTCCTTCAGGTATTTCGATCCCTTGGTCCAGGTCCACATGATCATCATGATGGCGAGCGCCAGAACCACCGGTACCCAGCCGCCATCATGGATTTTCAGAAGATTGGCGGCAAGGAAGACCGCCTCGATGACGAGAAGCGGCAAAAGCAGGCAGGCCGCGGTCAATGCGGAATAACCCCGCACGGACCGCAGGAACTGGAATGACATCAGCGTGGTCACCACCATCGCGCCGGTCACGGAAATGCCATAGGCGGTGGCAAGCGATTCGGAATCGCCGAAAGAGAAGATCAGGATGATGACGCCGGTGAACAGCAGGGCGTTGACGGCCGGCACGTAAATCTGCCCGGTATTGGTTTCCGATGTGAACTTGATGGCAAGACGCGGCAGAAAACCGAGATGGACGGCCTGACGGGCCAGCGAGAAGGCGCCGGTAATCACCGCCTGGCTGGCGATGATCGTCGCCATGGTAGCCAGAATGACCACCGGCAGCAACGCCCAGTCGGGATACATCAGATAGAAGGGGTTGGCGATCGCCAGCGGATCCGTCAGGACCAGCGCGCCCTGACCCAGATAGTTGAGCGCCAGTGCCGGGAAAACCAGGATGAACCAGGCGGTCTGGATCGGCTTGCGGCCAAAATGGCCGAGATCCGCATAAAGCGCTTCGGCGCCGGTCACGGTCAGGAAGACCGCGCCCAGAATGATCAGGCCGACCGTGCCGGCATGGGTGATGAACCACAGGGCATTGAGCGGATTGAGCGCCGCGAGGATGGACCAGTCGTCGCCGATATGGATGATGCCGCCCCAGGCCATGACGAGAAACCACAGAACGGTGATCGGGCCGAAGAAATTGGAAACGGCGGCAGTGCCCTTCGACTGGACGGCGAAGACGCCCACCATGATGGCGGCCGACATCGGCAGGACATAATCGGAAAAGGCCGGCGTCACGAGTTTCAGCCCTTCGAGTGCCGACATGACCGACAGGGCCGGCGTAATCATCGCGTCGCCGATGAACAGCGCTGAGCCGATCAGCCCGGCAAAGAACAGCACCGGCATATAGCTGCCGGTCTTCTTCATTAGCAGCGCCAGAAGCGACAGGGTTCCGCCTTCGCCGTCATTATCGGCGCGCAGCAGGAAGAGTACATACTTGAAGGTGACGAGGATGGTGAGCGTCCACACCATCAGCGAAATCATGCCGATGACCTCGTCATGATGCACGCCGCCGTCCTTGGCAAACGGACGCAGAGCCTCCCGGAACGCGTAGAGCGGGCTGGTGCCGATATCGCCATAGACCACGCCGATGCACCCGAGCAGGAGGACGAGGAACTTGCGGGTTTCCGACGTCGCCTCCGGGGCGGCAGTATGAGAGGCAGTCATGGGGTCTCCAGGCGCTCGGCCTTCGTTGCGAAATGAGGGCGAATATGGGGCATCACCGACGCGATGGCAAACCGCCCCGTCTTCAACTTTGCTGCCATCGCTAGACATTTCGCGCCCATGCGATGACATTTGTCATGAACGTCGAAAAGCATCCGCTGTGTCTGGCTGTCATTGGAAGAGAAAAATGGTGCCGCTTACGTGACTCGAACACGTGACCCCGTCATTACGAATGACGTGCTCTACCAACTGAGCTAAAGCGGCCCACGCTTGCCGGACGCACCCGGCAGCGATGTGAAGGGGCTGATACAGGCAAAGGGCGAGGATTTCAAGACGCGATTTTAGGTGATCGCGCATTTCCGCCGTGATGATATCCACAGCCTGCGCGCAAAGCCGCCACGGGCCATCGATCGTCTGTGGGTCGGCCATGCAATTGCCGCGAGACGGTGATTGGCTGGTTGGTGCGCGTGACCATAATTACCCGGCCCCGGCTGCACGACTTGCAGTTCAATGCCTAAAAGTCTACCGAAAGAACACTATGAGCGGACATTTCGATATCAGGGCCCGGCAGTGAGCGGTTTGGAAAAAGCCATCAGGAACGCGCTCGCGCAATCCGAACGAAACAATGCGGATATCCGCGCGCGAATCTACCATTCCGCCCGCCAAGCGCTGGCTGCGGGCCTTCGCAAGCAGGACGTGACGGACCCTGACCTGATCGAGGCGCAAAGGCAGCGTCTGGAGGCCAAGATCCGCGAAATCGAATTTGAGGAACGCCAGCGGCTGGCGATCGAACGGGCCCAGGCACCGGCTGCCCAGACGCCTGAACCAACGCAGCCGACAGCCACGGTCGCAGCGGAGCCTCGGCCGTTCCAGACACCCGCCTCTGCGCCCCAGGCGGCACCTTCCGTCACCGCCCCGTCGCGCACACCCCTCGGAGCCCCCCCTGCCGGCGCTTCAACCGCTGGCGCTCATTCTCTTGGCGCTCCGCATCTGGACGCCGCCGATATCGGCGCGCCGGATGTCACCTCCTCCGCCACCGCTGCCGGCTCGGTTGTCCCGGCGCAAGACCGACAGACAACCGGAAGCCGCAATCCATATGCAAGACCGCCCCAACCATCGGCGGAACGGATCGCCGCAGCCAACCGGCATGACGACGATCTGGAAACCTTTGTCGGCGGCCCGCGCCGCTCAGGCGGGACCGATGGACTGGGGGACGCCGGAAACCTCGGCGATCTCGGCGTATCGCGCCGAAGCGGCAACGACCAGCCGGCCGAATTGCGGCCGCGGCAGGAAATCGATGCCGAGAAGCCGCGCCCGCGCCGCTGGTGGCAGGGCAAGCCCCGGGCGGAAACCGGCCGGCCGGTCGGCCGATCGGCAAAGCCGGGCGTCGCTCCACCGGTCCTTGCTGCCGACAGGCAGGCCCGGCCGCGCAAGCGTCGGCGGTGGATTTCCGGACTGGTCCTGCCGCTTGCGGTTCTGGGCGCTGCAGTATGGGGCCTTTGGTGGGCCGGTGAAAACGGCCTGATCGTCGTGCCAGACCTTTCCGAAACGGCGAACACCGCCGTCAACGGCAACAGCCAGGCGCCGTCCGGTTTCGCCCCGGGTCGTGGCTTTTCGCAGGACTGGGCCGAGGTCTTCGTGCCGGATGAACAGCAAAACCCGGTCGCCGGCGCAAGCGCCGCGGTCGAGACCGTCACCGCTTCCGGCGGCAAGGCGGTACGCATCGCCTCGCGCGCATCCGGTGCGGAGGGCGAGGTCGCCTTCGACGTTCCGGCAGATATCCTGCGGCAGATGGCCGGCCGGTCATCGACCGTTGCGATTACCCTTCAGACCGCCGCCGACCGTTCGGTGGAGGTGTCGGTGCGCTGCGATTTCGGCAGTCTGGGCGATTGTTCGCGGCACCGTTTCCGGGCGACGCAGGAAAAGACCGATGCGCTGTTTCGGGTGAATTTCGACCGCTCGCTCGCTCCCACCCAAGCGGGCCGCATCTATCTCAACAGCGACGTGCGCGGCGGCAATCTGCCGGTCTACGTGTTTTCCCTGCGCATCCTGCCGGGACAATAGGCTTTTGCGCCGCATGGCCACAGCGACCAAGACAACGCCCTGCGTGGGCAGAGCGCTGTCCTTCTTCACGCTTCAGGGTCGACCTAGAACCGTGCCGACACGCGAGCCCGGGCGCCGACGCTGACGTCGCCCTCGCCTTCGATATCGAACAGCACCGCGACATCGAACATCCAGGCCGCTTCGGTTTGCAGCGAAACGCCGGCGGTGACCGTGGCGAACGTCCCCTCGCCGTCAAGACCAGCAAAGCCGACCGTGGCGCCGAGGCTTGGGGTCAGCACCATGCCGTTGCTGAGCACGATGCGTCGTTCGACTTCGGCCCCGATGCTCGCCCGCAGCTGTTCCATGGAGAAGCCCTCCAAAAGCAGCCGGTCGCCCGCATCGTTGCTGACGGCATAATCCTTGACCGTTTCGGTGAGATAGACCGCCCGTAGTTTCGGCGTCACCACAGTCGCTTCGTCGAGATACCATTCGCCCTTGATCGACCCGTCAAACATCCAGCGGGTCGTATCGAACTTGCCCTCGAAGAAGGGCGTGTCGATATCGTTCCAGGAGCCCCCATAGAGCAGGCTGGTGTCGAAGAAAATGCCGTTGGCGATTTCCATCGACAGGTACGGGCCGGCAAACCAGCCATTGCCTGTCAGTTCCGCGTCCTCGTCGGCTGGATCGGTCATCCGGTCGAAATGGGCGGAAATGCCGATCAGGGCCCGGTCGCTGAGGAGATAATCCATGCCGACCGACAAGAGGGCGAAGCTGCCCCAGCGATCGTCCTCGTCATCGTCGTCGCCGCCGGCATGGGCCCGGATGGCGCCGTCGATCCAGACATTGAACCGGCGCGACTCGGCCGCATCCAGACCGTCTGCGCGGTCCCTCGCGGCTTCCATCTGCACCAGGCTTGTCGAAAAGGCGGCACGCATGCCGTCCTCCTGCGGCGACATGCGGATCGTTACCGGATCGCGGGCATTTTCCATGCGCCGCCGCTCCAGAAGGCCGGGCACCTTGATGGTGGACGCGAGAAGATTTTGCCGGGTGCGCACGAAATCGTGCACCAGCTTGTCGATATCCTCAGCTACGACGGCGGCATTGAAATTGAGGTTATAGGCGACGGTGCCGACATTGGAGGTGCCGAGCGCACTGACGAGCCGATAGCCTACGACCGCGCGCCCCGAGAAGCCCGGATTGGGTGTGAAGCGCAGATAGAAGCCGGTGGGCGCCACGGGTCCTGTCTGGGCCAGTTCGCCGCGAATGATCTCGGCCGTGCCAGCGGACGGCGGCGACACATCTGCGAGTACGGCGTCCACGAAGGGGCCGCCGGTTGCACCGCTATTGAGATAGACGTTGGGGGGTGTGCCGCCCGGGGCCACGCTGACTTCCTTGTTGGCGACGGTGACGGCGCGCGGCTGGACCTGCAGCGTGAAACTGGCCGAGCCCGTTGCACCACTGGCGTCGCGCACCTCGATGGTAAAATTGTAGGTGTCTGGCGCGGCGTCTGCCGCCAGCGGGCCGTTGAGATCTCCATTGGACACGTTGAGGACGAGGCCGGCGGGCAGGCTACCCGCTGCCAGACGATAGATCAGCGGTGCCGTGCCGCCGCCTGCGGAAATATCCTGGCTATAGGCCTCGCCCGGCATGGCCGGGGGCAACGCGCCGCCCGCGGGCGTGAAGACGAAGGTGCTGGCGGCCGCATTGACGACCAGATCGTAGGTGGCGGTCGCGACGGCGCCTGCGGGATCAGTCGCGGTGACGGTCGGCGTATAGCGGCCGGACACGCTCGGCGTGCCGCTGATCGCGCCATTGGCGGCGATGACCAGGCCGGCAGGCAGGCCAGTTGCAGAGAAGCTTGCCGGTCCGCTGCCGCCGGTGGCGTTTATGCCCGCATAGGAATAGGCGGCATTGACTGTTGCCGGCGGCAAGGCACTGCCATTGGGGGGCGAGAGCACGAGCGCTGCGGGCTGGATGCGCAGCGAATAGCTGACGACCCCAGTCGCTCCGCCGGCATCGGTGGCGGTGATCGAGAGACTGTAGGTTCCAGCAACCGTTGGTGTGCCGGCGATGACATTGCTGCCGGAAGCGATCGCGAGGCCGGGCGGCAGAGCGCCGCCCGTGACGGTGAAACCGTAGGGTGCCGTGCCTCCGGACGCGCTTAGTGTCTGGCTATATGCCGCACCAAGCGTACCGTCGGGCAAGGGACCCGCCGCAGGCGCAAGCGTCAGCACCGGGTTCGCGACGGTGATCGAGACGGTGGCCGGCGCCGAAGCGCCAGAGGCATTGCTGGCCGTATAGTCGAAACTGTCAGTCCCGACAAAGCCACCGGTTGGCGTATAGGTGATCGCGGTTCCTGCGACATTGACGCTGCCATTGGAAGGACCCGCGGTCACAGCGACCGTGGTGGCCGGACCACCGGTGATGCTGAGCGTGATCGGATTATTGACCGAGCCCCGGACAACGGTTGCCGTGACGGGATTGGCGACCGGCAATCGTTCGGCGATGGCAAGCGTATAGCTGCTGCTGCCCGTTGCCCCGAAGGTGTCGGTTGCGGTGACCGTGAACGTACTGGTTCCGACTGCCGACGGCGTGCCGGCGAGCGCACCGGTGGTGGGATCGAGCGTGATTCCCGGCGGAACGGCGCCGCTGCTTACCGTATAGGAATAGGGTGCGGTGCCGTTGGCGGCGACGAAGGTCTGGCTGTAGGCGATCGCGACGGTGCCGCCCGGCAGAGCGCCGGCCGGCGGCGAGAGCGCAAGCGTCGGTGCGGTGACGGTGATCGTCACGGTGGCGGGTGCCGAGGTTCCAGAAGCGTTGGTGGCTGAATAGGTGAAACCGTCAGTCCCGGAATAGCCCGGTGACGGCGTGTAGGAAAGGGTCGTGCCGCTGATCGAAACCGAGCCCCTGGCGGGTGGCGTGTTGACCGTGATGCTTGTCGCCGCGCCCCCAGACAGCGCCAGTGTCAGCGGTGTTGCCGACGAGTTTGCAGCGACGGTCAGTGATACATTGCCGGCCGTTGGAGGCGGCAGCACTACCGCAAGCGTGTAGCTGACCACACCGAATGCGCCTGTCGTATCCGTGGCGGTGATCGTGAAGGCAGCGTTTTCGACGGTAGTTGGCGTGCCCGAAATCACGCCGGCCGACGACAGTGTCAGTCCTGCCGGCAAGGCGCCGGCCGTCACGGCATAGCTGTAATTGCCGTTGCCGCCGCCGGTGGCGATCGTTTGCGTATAGCTGATGCCCTGCGTCGCGGTCGTCAGGGCGCCGCCCGGCGGCGTGAAGGTAAAGGTCGGTGCGGCAACGGTAATGGTCACTGTCGCCGGTCCCGATGTTCCGCCGGCATTCGTGGCCGTATAGGCAAATGTATCCGGTCCCGAATATCCCGGTGCCGGCGTGTAAAGGATGGATGTGCCGGAAGGAACCGCCGAGCCGTTTGCAGCCGGCGTCGAGACGGCGACCGAGGTCGCGGCGCCGCCGGTAATGTTGAGTGCGATGACATTGTTGCTGGACCCGATCGCCACGGTGGCGGTAGCGGCATTGGCGATCGGCGCCTGTTCGGCAACCGTCAGCGTATAGGCGGCGGAGCCGCTGGCGCCGTATGTGTCCGTGGCGGTAACCGTGAAACTGAACGTCCCCGCCACAGTCGGTGTGCCGGCGAGCGCGCCGGTCGCCCCGTCGAGCGTCAGCCCTGCCGGCGCCGCGCCGACGGTTATGGCATAGGCATAGGGCGTGGTGCCGCTGGCGGCGGCGAATGTCTGGCTGTAGGCCGTACCGACCTGGCCGGACGGCAACGCCCCCGGCGCCGGCGTCAGGACCAGCGTCGGCGCAGTAACGGTGATGGTGATCGTTGCGGGCGCGGATGTGCCGCCGGCATTGGTGGCCGTGAAGGTAAAGCTGTCCGTCCCGGAAAATCCGGGATTGGGCGTATAGACGAAGCTGGCGCCCGCGGCGGCGATGCTGCCGGAGGTCGTGGGTGTTACGACCGCGACGCTATCGGGGGTGCCACCGGACGTGACGGGAGCGACCGGGGCATTGGTGCTGTTGGCCGCAACGACCACGCCAGTGTTCACGGCGCCAGGCGCGGTGACATAGGTGAACTGGCGGCCGACGCCGCCGGTACTCGCCCCGCCGAGCGTGGTAACGATGACATCGACGGACCCCTCGCTGCCTGCCGGCGATATGGCCGTCAGGCTTGTGGCGCTGTTGAAGGAGATGGAGGTGGCCGGCACGCCCCCGAACGTCACCGTGGCGTCGGGGGTAAAGCGCGTTCCGGTAATGGTCACCGCCGTACCGCCCGCAAGCGGCCCCGCCGTCGGGGACAGCGAACTGACTTCGGGTGCAGCAACATAGGTAAAGGTGCTGGCAGCACTGGCGACGCTGGTGCCGCCGGCGGTGGTGACCGCCACATTGACCGGTCCTTCCGCTCCGCCGGGCGCCGTGACGGTGATCGCGGTTGCGCTGACGGACTGGATGGTGGCAGCGACGCCGTTAAATGTCACGCCGGTCGCACCGGCAAGATCGCTGCCGGCAATGACCACCGACGTGCCGCCCGCAAGCGGTCCAGACGCGGGCGAGAGGCCCGAAATCGACGGCAGCGGTCGGTAGGTGAATGAGCCCGCCCCCGCGGTGCCGCCAGCAGTCGTCACGGAGATGGCTGCAGAGCCCGCCGCGGCCGGCGGCGTCGTGAAAACGACTTCGGTTGCGGTGTTCGACGTGAAGGGGACCGGCGTACCGTTAAGCGTCACCGTCGCGCCCGTCAGATTGGTGCCGGTGATGGTGACGCTGGTTCCGCCAGCGACCGGTCCTTCGGTCGGGGTGACGCTGTTGACCGTCGGCGCGGCCACATAGGTATAGGGACGAGCAGCGCTGGTGCCTCCGAGCGCGGTCACGATAATGCTGACCCCGCCCGGCGCGCCGGCCGGGGCCTGCGCGGTGATCTGGTTGACGCCGCCGATATTGAAGGAGGTTGCCGGAACGCCGCCGAATTCGACGGCGGTGACATCGACGAAATTGCTGCCGGCAATGATGACGCTGTTGCCTCCGGCGGATGGGCCCTGAGCTGGCGTCAGCGACGAGATCGTGGGAGCAGCGACATAGGAAAAGGTCGAGCCAGCGCCTGCCGTACTGGTGCCGCCGGGGGTGGTGACGGCAACGGTGACGCTGCCGGCGGACCCGGCGGGAGCGACCGCGGTGATCTGGGTGTCGCTGTCGAACGTGTAGCTGGTCGCAGCCGTTCCCCCGAAGGAAACGCCACTGACACCGGTGAACGCCGTGCCGGTGATGACGACCTCAGTGCCGCCCGCCGTCGACCCGCGTAACGGCAGGAGCGACGTGACCGTTGGCACGGCGATATAGGTGAACCTCCCTGCCGCAATCGGTCCGCCGGTGCTTCTGGCCACCGCCACGTCGACCTCGCCGGCCGCATGCGCGGGCGCGATTGCAGTGATCGTCTGCGCATCCACGACCGTCAAGCCCGTCGCGGCGACCCCGTCGAACGTGACCGACGTGATGCCGGCTACGTTGGTGCCGGTAATGGTCACCGGCGTTCCGCCAATGGCGGAGCCGCTGGTCGGCGTCAGGCCGGATACGGTGGTCGTGGCGCCAGAACAGATCATGCGGAAACGCAAGGATCCGGTGCCACCATCGAGGAGCGACCCGCCTTGCGCGTAGATCTCATAGCCCGGCGCCGATGTCAGCTCCAGCGTGCCCGTCACGCTTCGGTCCACGACACGTGCCTCGACCAGGACAAGAGGAGCAGGGTTGATATTCAGGTTGGTGACTTCGAAACGCGCCCTGATGTTGCGGTCATCCATCGGGTCCAGCTCCGCCGCGGAACTGCCGAATGTCTGGGCCTGATACCACAGCGTTTCCCCGTCCTCGAAATCATCGAAAAAGTCTCCGTTATCGTTATCATCGTCGGGTCCGTAAACCTGCGTGGTGCCGAACTTGGTTGTCAGATCCGAGCAGGCCTGAGATGCAAGCGTCGCTTGTACGCCGGCAAACAGCAGAACGATCATCCACACAAAAGCCCGCATGCGGCGAAGCCATGCCCCCATGACGCTTCGCCCCCACAATCCCCTGCCCCGTCGCTGCATAAACCACCTCGCCCTGCGAGGCATCAGCACCTCGCTGCAATCTATGGTATTGCAACCCATGATTCTTAGACAGCCATTCAGCATCCCAAGATTACATTATTTTCTTCTTATATCTTTATTGCAACAGTGGCGGCGGGCGGTTCTTTCCCGCCGCCGGCACGGGTGTTACGGCCGGGGTGGGAAAAGGCCGTTGACGAGAATGCATTGCGTCAGCCCCAGTCCGGGCGATTGGATGGAGAAGGGCACTGGACCGCCGCTATTGGGCTGAACGGTGACCGTTCCCCCGGTAATGCCCGAATTGACGCTGAACGTGAGTTCCGGCGTGCCGGCCGTTCCGGTGAGATTGGCCGAGACCCCGCCAAGTGCGATGGGATCGGCCGTGGAGGTGGAGGGCACGTAGATGTTGGCGCCACCACCGCCCGAGCCGCCATTGCCAAAGAATGCGCCGGCGCTGATCGTTCCCGCTCCATTGGCCACTCTGCCCTGAAAGCTGGTATTGACTGCCAGATTGCCGGTTGTGGCGGGGATGGTCACTGTCTGCGACCCGCCGCCTCCGGTGCCGTTAAATGTCGCCGGATGAGTATGGGGCGGCAGGTTCTGGGCAAGAAGCGTAGCGTTCGACTGACCGACGGGCTCGCCGAGCGTGACCGGGTTCAGGCCTTGGCCCTGCCCACTGCCGACAACACTGCGCGACTGCAGGTTGGGAAGCGCAAACGTGCTTGTTCCGTTACCGCCATAGGTGGTACCGAGCAAGGCGAAAAGGGCGGAATTGCTGCTGATCGCCAGGATAGCACCGTTGGCCGGCAGAAAGTCACGCGGGCAGAAATTGGACGCAAAAGTGCAGACGCTTCCGATGTAGCTTTCCGGCCCGCAGGCCATGGCCGTGCGCGGACTGCCGAAAAAGATCACGCCCGCGCTGACGGTCGCTGCGGCAACAGCCAAGACATTGATACCAGCCGATGGTAGCCGGCTTTTCGAAAATGAGAACGGCATGTTTCCTCCTCTTGTTCCGACCTTGCAGCGGGCGAATGCCCGTCTGTGCGTCGGCGCAAGCGAGTGTAGAACAGCCGCTCCCACCCACAATCCGCAGATTGCTGCTGGTTTATCGATTTAACCTTGGGTTGTCTGCGCTTTCAGTGACGGACGGCGGTATCGCCCATGACATCGTGGCGCTTCAACTGATCGATGGCGCTCAAAGCTTCGTCGGCCGACCAGCCGGCGCGCAGCGCGGCCTCGAGCAGCTTGGCTTCTGCCTCGACCTCAAGTTTGAGATAAAGCGGCTCCAGAGCTTCCTGAACGGTGAGCAGGTGCTCGTCGGGTGAAATGATGCCATCAAAGCGCATTGTCATGTTTCAACCTCTTCTCCTCACTGTAGGCCAGCGTTCGTAACTTCACGCAATCCAAACTGTTCCTGAACTATTCCGATTTACCGGCGAATTTTTGCCAGGCACGCTTTAGCGAAAGATAAAGGGATAGCGGCCAATATGCGTGCCATGAACGGTGCCGGGTATGGGACATGGCACCGCACGATCCGCGGCTTTGCGAGGAGGCCTGCGGTTTTGACAACGACAAGGAAAAGGCGATGGCCGACTACAGGAGCAGCATACGCAGTTTCATCGCCGAAAACTTTCTGTTTCGGGCCGATGCCGACATCGCCGACGATCAGTCTCTGCTCGATAGCGGCGTGATGGATTCCACAGGTGTGCTCGAACTCATCGCCTTTCTCGAAAACACCTACGGCATCACCGTTGCCGACCACGAGATCGTGCCGGACAATCTCGACAGCATCACGCGGGTTTCGAACTACCTGGCGTCGAAGGCGGTTGCCGCCTGATAGCGACCATGCCGGAAGGGGGGCGGGCATGCGGATCGAAACGCTTCTTTCGCAAAACCTGCGCGAGCGGCCGACCAAGACGGCCGTGGCGGCAGGCGACCTGCGCCTGACCTATGGCGACCTCGATCGACAATCCGATCGGCTGACGAGACAGATGGCAACAAGGGGCGCCGTCTGCGGCGATCGCATCGTCTTCCTGCTCGATAACGGATGCGAGGCCGTGGTTGCGTTCTTCGCAGCCTGGAGACTGGGCGCTGTGGCCTGTCCGCTGCACCCGACCATCAAGGCGGAAAAGCTGGCGGACATCCTGCGCAGCGTCGAACCGACGGTCATTCTTTGCGCAGCCCGCCTGGTTCCCGTGGTCGAGGCCGCCTGCCGGCTGGCAGGCAGCGACCCGGTCCTGATCGCAGTCGCGGGCGGCGCCGCCCCACCCGTCGGCTTCCTTTGCTTCGAGGATCTGGTGGCGGCAGACGGCCTGTCGCACGATGCTACGTCACCGGCACCGGCTGTGGATTCGGTCGACGCGCTGGCCTTGCTCATTCACACCTCCGGCTCCACCGGCCGACCCAAGGGCGTGATGCTGAGCCACGCCAATGTTTTCGCCGCCTGCACGTCGATCGTCGGTTACCTGGACAATGCCGAGGACGATATCGTGCTCAGCGTCCTGCCGCTGTCGCATGGCTATGGCATCACCCAGATGGTGACGATGGCAATGGTGGGCGGCACGCTCATTCTCGAAAAAAGCTTCGCGTTTCCGCAAGTCATCCTGTCGCGGCTCAAAAGCGAAACCGTCACCGGCTTCCCGCTGGTGCCGGCCATGGCGACCCAACTTGTCGGGATGGCGGATTTTTCCGAACAGACGCTGGCGCATCTGCGCTACATCACCAGTGCCGCGGCCGCCATGCCACCGGTCACGACGGCGCATCTTCTCGAAAAGCTGCCGCAGGCCAGGCTTTATCTGATGTACGGGCAAACGGAATGCCTGCGCACCGCTTACCTGCCTCCGTCCGAAGCTGCGGACCGACCGCTATCGGTCGGGCATGCCATCCCCGGCACGCGGGTCGCCATTCTCGACGATGAGGGCATGCCCGTCGAGCCGGAAGTGGTCGGCGAACTCGTGGTGGAGGGCCCGCATGTGATGCAGGGCTATTGGCGCGACGCGGTCGCGACGACCGCCGCCCTGCGACCGGGGCCGAACGGCCCGCGGCTCCATACCAGTGACCTTTTTCGCGTCGACCATCAGGGGTTTCTCCATTTCGTGGCCCGGCGCGACGACATCATCAAGACGCGCGGCGAAAAGGTGAGCCCACAGGAGGTCGAGCGGGTGCTCTACGCCCTGCCGGGTATTCGGGAAGCGGCAGTCGAAGGGGTCGCCGATGCGCTCTACGGCCAGGTGGTCAAGGCCCATATCGCGGCCGAACCTTCAGCCGGTCTGACCGAACGCCTGGTGCAGCGCCATTGTGCCGCGCATCTGGAGGACTTCATGGTGCCGAAACTCGTGGAATTTCACGATGTCCTGCCGAAGACGGCGACGGGCAAGATACGGCTCAACGCCGAACCGGCGGATGCGCACAACATCAACGAAGGGAGCAGGACAGCGTGATGGCAGGAACCAAAGGATTTTCCGCAGACAGCCTAAAACTGGACGCCGAGGCCGAGATCGCGCGCATCTGCGTCTGGCTGCGCGATACGGTGGGCAAGGACCTGCGCAAGCGCGGCGCGGTGCTTGGCCTCTCGGGCGGCATCGACTCCAGCGTGACGGCAGCGCTTTGCGCCCGTGCCCTGGGGCCGCAGAAGGTCACCGGCATTTTCATGCCCGAACATGACAGCGACCCAGAAAGCCTGCGCCTCGGCCAGGCTTTGGCCGCTGCCGTCGGCGTCGAGACGGTGCTCGAGGATATCGGACCGGCGCTCGCGGCCGCCGGCTGCTACACCCGCCGCGACGGTTTCATCCGTCAGGTCGTGCCGGAATTCGGCGAAGGCTGGGGTTGCAAGGTGGTTCTGGAAGACGCCCTGACCGGCCGCGGCTACAATATTTCCTGGTTGGTGGTGGCCGATCCGGCCGGCAAGCAGAGCCGTCACCGCATGCCGCTCGATGTCTATCTCGGGATGATCGCCGCTGCCAACATGAAGCAGCGCACCCGCAAGCAGATCGAGTATTACCATGCCGACCGGCTGAACCATGCGGTTGCCGGGACCCCGAACCGGCTGGAATACGATCAGGGCTTCTTCGTCAAGAACGGCGATGGCGCCGCTGATTTCAAGCCGATCGCCCATCTCTACAAGACCCAGGTCTACCAGCTGGCAGAAGCGCTCGGTGTGCCCGAGGACATTCGCCGCCGCCCGCCGACCACCGACACGTGGTCGCTGCCGCAGGGCCAGGACGAATACTATTTTTCGTTGCCCTATGATCGCATGGATCTTTGCCTCTACGCGCTCGACAACGGCGTTCCTCGCGAAGAGACGGGCGCGGTCGTCGGCCTGACGGCCGATCAGGTGGACGCCGTTTGGCGCAATATCGCCGCCAAGCGCAAGGTCGCCGACTATCTGCATGCCGAGCCGAAAAGACTGACCGGCTGACGACTGGAGCGAACACGGAGGTTCGCTCGGACAATCCGATCCGTGGGCGGTTTCAGAGGTCGAAGCGGTCGCCGATCAGGCGCATCCAGCTTTCGCCGGCAAGCCCGCTGATCAGCGCCTGACCGGCCTTGACGGGCTCCAGCAATGTCTTGTCCCGGGCATGGGCGACATAAAAGGCACGGCCGACGAACAGAGCGCGCCGCTGCATCAGGGCGGGAACGAGCCATGGGTGGGCAGCGCCGCGAAGGGCGGCGCAACCGTAGGCATGTGCATGCGCAAACAGGTCGTCGACCAACCCCTCTCGTTGCGTGGACAGCGATACGGCCTGCAGGACCCAACCGATGCCGCCCGCGCTGGCGAAATAGGCATAGGCCGCGATCGGACGGCCATCCGGTCCATCGGCGACCCGCCATTCGGGATAGCCGAAACTGCGCTTCTGCTCCGCCTGTCTGACAAACCAGTCAAGCGAGCCGGCATCCCAGCGCGGCCGTAGGGGGTAGGCATCCTTCAGGACAAGGAGCGCACGAGCGAAATCATCCCGGGTGACATCATGAAACATCGGCCGCCGGCCTTGCGGCTGATCGAGCGGCGCAGGACGGCGCACCCAACCGACGGCGCGATCGGCAATGCGACCGAGCGGTCGCGCAAGTTGCAACGCGGGAACAGTCCGCTCTGCAAGCTGAACGCCGGTCGAGACCGGGCGCAAAACTTTCAGCCAGTTGAGGCTGTAGGCGGGGTCGAGCGGGTGCCCGAGCTTCTGCCACATGTTGAGGGCAGTGGCATTGGCTGTTTCGGTCAGCGAAATATCCTGCGGGCCCGCCAGGAACGCCCGCAGGAGGCGCGCGCCGACCAGCGGATTTGCCTTGGGGTCGTCGACCATCATCGAACCCGCAAAAGCTGCGAGGACGTTTCTTCCCTCGAGTTCAAGCCTAGCCGGCACGATGCCGATGAAGCCGCAAGGGTGGCCGTTGCCATCGATGGCCACCTTCGAGCGCAGCCCCGGTTCGTCCCATGGATGCCGCAAGAACGACTGCTCGAGACTGTCGTTGAGCGACGCGGACGCTTTCGCCCTCCCCCGGAAGGTCTTTTGAAACAGACGCGCAACGCCGTCGATATCGTCGCGTTCGAGGTCGCGTATTGTGGTCGCTTGTCCGCTCATGCAGGGGCCATGGCCAATCTCGTCCGTCGATCAGGTCGCCTATAGGCCAAGGCTTAATCAACGAAAGGAGGCCCCGCAAGCGGAGCCTCCAATCAAAATTACCGGACGATGATGGACGCCTTACATCCAGTAGGGCGGCACGCCGTAGTAGTCGTAGACCTTGCGGTCGTTTTCCTTGTACCAGCTGTCGTCATTGAGATCGGAATAGCGCGGCGCACCGGTGATCTGATCCTTGGTGAGGTCGATACGGTAACCGTCGAGTTGCTCGTCGTAGCGCAGCTTTTCCCAGGGCAGCGGGTAATGGTCGTCACCGATGCCGAGGAAGCCGCCGAAGCTCAGCACCGCATAGGCGACGCGACCGCCGCGCTTTTCGAGAAGAATGCGCTCGATAGAGCCGATATGCTTGTTGTCGGCGCCATAAACCTTGGTGCCTTCGACCTTGTCGCTGGCAATCAGGGAATGGCTGTCCTTGACATAGGGGTCCTGGCCGGCGCGGGGTTCCTGATGCAACATGATGCACCTCCTGTTTGATGTTTCCGTCGAATTACGAAAACCCAACTCGCAATCGCCGGCATTGGTTCCGGCACTCCTTCGCGAACGCCCGCGGGTCGCTGCCATGCTACGGCGGTCCGCAGCAACAGCGCGCGCGAGACGATTGCCAAGGATTCGAGCGTGCGCCGATCGCGGCGTTTAACGGCTCTCCCCACAATTGACGTTTACGTCAAGGTTATCTAGGTTGCTGTTGGCTGGCCTTGACGGCCATATCCGTGCGATACTGTCGGCGGCCAGGGGTGGGAGGACCTTTGCGCTTGTCACGACCCGGCAGTATGGCTTCCGGTTCCCGAAGAGGTGAGCGGAGACGGATGCTGACAACAGGGAGGAAGAATAGATGACTGATCTTGCTGCTGCACCGGCGCAAGCGCCTGTCGAGAAAATCTGGCTGGCATCTTATCCGCCGAACGTTCCGGCAGAGTTGCCGCCGCTCAGTCGTCAGTCTCTGGGTGAGCTGTTCGAGGAAAGCTGTCAGCGTTATGCCGCCCGCACCGCTTTCACCAGCATGGGCAAGGGCCTCACCTATGAGGCGATGGAGCGCGAAAGCCGCAAGATCGCCGCGTTCCTTCAATCACAGGGATTGAAGAAGGGCGATCGCGTTGCGGTGATGATGCCCAACATTTTGCAGAACCCCGTCACGGTGTACGGCATTTTGCGCGCCGGGATGATCGTCGTGAACGTCAACCCGCTCTATACGCCGCGCGAGCTGGAACACCAGATCAGGGATTCAGGCGCGACCGCGATCTTCGTGCTCGAAAACTTTGCAAATACCGTGCAGCAGGTGCTGGGCAAGACGCCGCTGCGCCATGTCGTTGTGACCACGATGGGCGACATGCTTGGCCTCAAGGGCCATGTTGTCAATCTCGTCGTGCGCCGGGTGAAAAAGCTGGTGCCGGCATGGTCGATACCATCAGCCCTCACCTTTAAGTCGGTACTTTCCAAGGGCGCCGGCCAGACACTGAAACCGACAGAGGTTTCGCTCGGGGATATCGCCTTCCTGCAATATACCGGCGGCACGACCGGCGTCTCCAAGGGTGCGGTCCTGACCCATGGCAACCTTCTCTCCAATCAGGAGCAGATGGGCTACTGGCTGGAAACGGCCTTCATCAACAAGCAGAAGCCGGAAGTCCTGAACTTCGTCTGCGCGCTGCCGCTCTACCACATCTTTGCGCTGACGGTGAATTCGCTTATGGGGGTGGCGACCGGAGCCAACAATATCCTCATTCCCAATCCGCGCGACATTCCCGCCTTCGTGGCAGAACTTGCCAAATGCGAGCCGCATGTTTTTCCGGGCCTCAATACGCTGTTCAACGCGCTGATGAACAATGCCGCGTTCCAGAAACTCGATCTCTCCTCTCTGATCCTTGTGTTCGGGGGCGGCATGGCCGTGCAGCGGCCGGTGGCCGAGCGCTGGCTCCAGATGACAGGCTGCCCGGTGACGGAAGGGTACGGCCTGTCGGAGACCTCGCCGGTCGCCACCGCCAACCGCCTGGACACGACCGAGTTTACCGGCACGATCGGCCTGCCGATCTCCTCGACCGACATCACGATCCGCGACGATGACGATACGGTTCTGCCGAACGGCGAAGTCGGCGAAATCTGCATCCGCGGACCGCAGGTCATGGCCGGTTACTGGCAGCAGCCAGCCGAAACCGCCAGAGTGATGACACCGGATGGCTATTTCCGCTCCGGCGACATGGGCTTCATGGACGGCAAGGGCTATGTGAAGATCGTCGACCGCAAGAAGGACATGATCCTCGTCTCCGGCTTCAACGTCTATCCCAATGAAGTCGAGGAAGTCGTGGTGGCGCATCCCGGCGTTTTGGAATGCGCGGCGATCGGAGTGCCATGCGAACATTCCGGCGAGGCGGTGAAGATCTTCGTGGTCAAGAAGGATCCGAACCTGACGGAAGCGGACGTGAAGGCGCATTGTGTGGCCAACCTGACCAATTACAAGCGGCCGCGCTTCATCGAGTTCCGCGCCGAGCTGCCAAAATCCAATGTCGGCAAGATCCTGCGCCGGATGTTGCGGGAATAGGCGCTGGCCCTTGCCGGTGTCTGTCGTACACCACAGCGTCGCCACCCGTTGCATCGCGGCGACAGGCCGCGCCGCATCGCGCGGCAATGCGGATCAAGGACATCGCAGCGATGGACGATCGATGCGCAATACACTAGTTGTCCGATGAGCCGGCAATCTGGAGCATGCGTGCGTATCATCCTCTCTCACCGTTTCATCGCGATGGTGGCACTGCTCGGCATGCTGAGCGGTTGCGCCGGACGGCCCGAAGGCGTGCTGATCCCGACGGCGAATGCGGCGGTCGCCGGCGCTTCCAAGGTCGACGTTCTGGTCGCCACGACCCGTCGCCCGTCTCAAACCCCGGGCGTGCTCTATTCCGGAGAGCGTGGTGCTCATCCGGCCATTACCGAAATCGCCGTTTCCATTCCGCCCGACAGCGTACGTGAGACCGGCCAGGTCCAATGGCCGAGGAAACTGCCGGCCGATCCGGCGAGGGAATTCGCGACACTCTCCGTAACGCCGACGACGAGACCCCAGGCGCATCGCTGGCTGCATGAGAACCTGCCTGCGAGCAAACGGGTGATGGTGTTCGTCCACGGCTTCAACAATCGCTACGAGGACGCCGTCTACCGTTATGCGCAGATCGTGCACGACAGCGGTGCCGATGTGGCGCCGATCCTATTCACCTGGCCGTCGCGCGGCAGCATCTTTGCCTATAACTACGACCGGGAAAGCACGAACTATTCCCGCGACGCGCTGGAAGACATGCTGCGCACTATCGCCCGCAACCCGGAAGTCGGCGAAGTGGTGGTGATGGCACATTCCATGGGCTCGTGGCTGACCGTGGAAGCGTTACGACAGATGGCGATCCGCGACGGCCGCGTGGCACCAAAAATCCGCAACGTCATTCTTGCCTCGCCCGATCTCGATGTCGATGTGTTCGGCCGGCAGATCGCCGAGATCGGCACCAAGGGGCCTCGTTTCACCCTGTTCGTTTCGCGCGACGACCGCGCACTCAGCCTGTCGCGCAGGATTTCCGGCAATATCGATCGGCTGGGGCAGGTCGACCCGACCATCGAGCCCTATCGCTCCGAATTCGAGAAGCAGGGCATCGTCGTTCTTGACCTGACCGCCCTGAAGGGCGGCGATCGCCTCAACCACGGCAAATTCGCCGAAAGTCCCGAAGTGGTCAAACTTCTCGGCAACCGACTGATCGCGGGCCAGACCGTGACCGACAGCGACGTCGGATTTGGCGAGCGCATCGGCGCCGTCGCGCTCGGCACGGCGCAGACGGTGGGTGGCGCGGCAAGCGTGGCCGTCAATGCGCCGATCTCGATCTTCGATCCGAAGACAAGACGCAGTTACGGCGATCAGGTTGACCGCCTCGGGCGCTCCGTCGGCAACACGGTCGAGACCGCGGTCGGCCGCTGATCCGATTCATTATCCGGCTGACCAGATGCTGTCTCCTTAGTCCGCACCGGGGTGCGACAAGGCTTGATTTGACGTCGAAAGCGAATAGGTTCCCGATGATCCTATCCGTACCGCCCTTTCCGCACCTCCCGTGCGCACCGTCAGGAGCAAGCCATGCAGGCGATCGTCGAAAAACTGAAAACCACCGCTGCCGCCACCAAGGCGACCGACATCCGCGCCGCCTTCGCGGCCGATCCGCAGCGTTTCGAGAAATTCAGCGTTTCCGCCGATGACCTCACCATGGATTTTTCGAAGACGGCCGTAAATGCCGAAATCCTCAGCCTACTCGTGGAACTGGCGGAAGCGGGTGGCGTGCCCGAGAAGCGCGAAGAGATGTTCTCCGGCGTTGCTATCAACTTCACCGAGGACCGTGCGGTCCTGCACACGGCTCTGCGCAACCGTTCCAACAATCCGGTTCTGGTCGACGGCAAGGATGTGATGCCCGACGTCAATGCCGTGCTGGCCGCGATGGGCGAGTTTGCGCAGGGCATCCGCTCGGGATCGCTAAAAGGTGCCACTGGAAAGGCGATCACTGACGTCGTTAATATCGGCATCGGCGGATCTGACCTCGGCCCGGTCATGGCGACGCTGGCGCTTTCCCCCTACCATAGCGGTCCTCGCGCGCATTTCGTCTCCAATATCGATGGCGCCCATATCGCCGACACACTGAAGCTCGTCGATCCTGAAACGACGCTGTTCATCGTCGCCTCCAAGACCTTCACGACGATCGAGACGATGACCAATGCCCAGACGGCCCGCAAATTCGTGGCCGATGCATTGGGTGACGATGCCGTCCAGCATCATTTCTGCGCTGTTTCCACCGCCCTCGACAAGGTCGCCGCCTTCGGCATCGACAAGACACGCGTGTTCGGCTTCTGGGACTGGGTCGGCGGCCGCTATTCGATCTGGTCGGCGATCGGCCTGCCATTGATGCTCGCCATCGGCCCGGAAAATTTCGGGCATTTCCTCGACGGCGCCCATGCCATGGATACGCATTTCCGCACCGCGCCGACGGAAAAGAACCTGCCGATGCTGCTCGGCCTGATTGGCTATTACCATCGCAACGTGCTGGGCTACCCGACCCGCGCCATCCTGCCCTATGACCAGCGCCTGTCGCGCTTTCCGGCCTATCTGCAGCAGCTCGACATGGAATCGAACGGCAAGGGTGTCACCATCGACGGCACGCCGGTCGAGGGTGAATCCGGCCCCGTGGTCTGGGGCGAACCCGGCACCAATGGCCAGCATGCCTTCTACCAGTTGATCCATCAGGGCACGAGCATCATCCCGGCCGAGTTCATGATCGCTGCCAACAGCTTTGAGCCGCAACTGCGTCACCAGCACGACCTGCTGATCGCTAACGTTCTGGCGCAGTCGGAAGCGCTGATGAAGGGCCGCACATTCGAAGAAGCCAAGAAGCAGCTGACCGACAAGGGCATGGACGACAAGAAGGCGGACTTCATCGCACCGCACCGCGTCTTTACAGGCAACCGCCCGTCGATCACCTTCGTCTACGACAAGCTGACACCGTTTGCCTTCGGTCGTCTGGTGGCGCTTTACGAACACCGGGTGTTCGTCGAAGGCGTGCTGTTCCGCATCAACTCCTTTGACCAGTGGGGCGTGGAGCTCGGTAAGGAACTGGCGACGGGGCTGCTGCCGGTGGTGGAAGGCAAGGAAAGTGCTGCCGGGCATGACAGCTCAACGCAGGGTCTCGTGAAGACGCTGGCGGGGCTTAAGAAATGAGCGATACATAATCGCCTTTATGTTTAAATGATCCCGTCAGATCGATTATCGAGCGGGATCATGATGGCGCTATTCGGCAGGGCACTTTTTTGTACTGACGGCACCTATCTGCTCGCTTGCCAGAAGGGTAGGAAGCGAGTTGATAGGCCGTTCTGCACCTGAACAGCCGACGATCATCCGGGACGAAATACTGAAACTTCGTGCATCTTCTGCCGACAGCCTCTCTACCGCCTGCTTTTCAGTTGGAGCGGCAGGTGTCGTCGCGCCACTATTCGCACCCATATTTCAGAGCGGGCCGACGATCCCAAAACCTATATCGAGATGCTGATGATCTTCGGTGCCACCCTGATTTGGCTGACAATGGGCTTTGTGCTAAATATGATCGGCGAAGCTTTTCTGCTCAAGCTCGGAGACAGGTGAATGGATGCACTCTCGCTTTATGCTGGCAGCGGCGCGGTGCTTTTGATCATTGCACTGCTCGTTCTCTATCGCCTGCGTCATAGCTGACGCAGGCGTCCGGGCCTGATCTTACAGCCCGATCTCTGCCGCAAATGGCGGATTGGCCCCTGCCCGCGATACCGTGACTGCCGCAGCCTTCGCACCCAGTGCCAGCGCGCTCGCGATCTGGTCTTCGCTCAGGTTCGCCACCTGTGTCTTGGTGAGCAGGCTCTGCATCTTCAGTGACGCCAGAATGCCGGCATCGAATGTATCGCCGGCGCCGACCGTATCGACAACCGTGACACGTTCGCTCGGCACCGCCACCTTATGGGCAGACGTGTAACCCACGGCACCTTCGGCGCCACGCGTCACCACCACGAGCTTTGCGCCGTGACGCAGCCAATGGCGGGCAAGCGTGTCCTCGTCGCCTTCCATTCCGAACCAGGCGAGGTCTTCATCAGAGAATTTGACGATGTCCGACATCGCCGCCATGCGGTTGATTCGGGCCAAATGTGCCGCCTTGTCCTTGATGAAACCGGGGCGGATGTTGGGATCAAGCGAGATGACGCGAGTGGCGGCTTCGCGCTTCATCAGCGCCTCGTAAGTCGAGCCGCAGGGTTCCGGAATGAGGCTGATCGCGCCGAAATGCAGAGCCTCGCAATCATCACTCAGTGCCGGCAAGTCGGCTTCGGTAATCATGCGACCGGCTGTGCCTTCGTCGTAGAAGGCATAAGTTGCGTGACCATCAACGAGCTTGACGAAGGCGATCGTGCTGGGGCGCGAGGCAAGCGCGCAATAACTGAAATCGACATTGCTCTTGCGCAGCGTGTCGCGAAGGATGTCACCCATCATGTCATCGGCAAGGCCGGTGAAGAAGCCGGTATCGATACCCAGGCGTCCGAGAGCGATGGCCGTGTTGAACACGGCACCGCCGGCATAGGGCGAAAATGCCGGCTCACCGAGCGTCGTTTCGCGCGGAAGCATGTCGATAAGGGCTTCACCGCAGCACAGAATCATGAATTTCCCTCCCGAGGAAGAACCTGTTTGGCACAGGAATAAGCGAGCTTTTGACAATTGACCAGAGCAAAAGCTCGCTTCGTGGATGGCCGTTCAGCGGGGCAATTCGGCGATGCCGCCATTGCGGGCGGACCATTCCAGCGGCGCATCGAGGAAGGCTTCCACTTCCGACAGCGTCTTTTCATCGAACAGTTTTTGATCACGCGCGACGGCGAGAACATTGCGCCAGGTGGCGATGTGATGGAACTGCACCTTGCCATCGGCAAAGCGCAGCGCGCCTTCGTCGAAAATGCCGTAGTAAAACAGCGCCATGCCGTGATCGACGACGCCGCCGGCTGCGCGGATCGCATCGATGAACTTGAACATCGAACCGCCGGCCGTGGTCAGGTCCTCGATGACGAGAACGCGCGACCCTTCCGGCATGTTGCCTTCGATCTGGGCATTGCGGCCATGGCCCTTCGGCTGCTTGCGGACATAGATCATCGGCAGGCCGAGACGGTCGGCCAGCAGGGCCGCGAAGGGAATGCCCGCCGTTTCACCACCGGCAATGCAGTCGAACTTTTCGAAACCGGCATCGCGCAGAAGCGTGGCGACGGCAAAATCCATGATTGTGGAGCGGACGCGCGGATAGGAAAGCAGCTTGCGGCAATCGATATAGACGGGGCTCATCATGCCCGAGGCGAATTTGTAGTGCTGTGCCGCGTTGAAATGCACCGCCCCGATTTCCCAAAGCATCTTCGCCATGAGGTCTGCCATGACCGTGCGATCGGTGAATGTCGTGTGCATGTTTCCGCTCCTTGCGATCCGTTGCGACGATGTTTCTGAAAGGAGCACTGCCCGCTCCCGAAATCGCGCCGATTTCCGGGTCGATCCTGTAGCAGCAACATGGTTGCGCTTCCAGTGATCACGGCAAGCCTGGATAAACAAACTGCCCATGTTGAAAGCCGCCGAAACGAACAGACCGCGTGCCAGGGCCGGTCGTGCTTTCAGAAACGCGCGGCGAATCCCGACGCAGTGGCGATCGATTGCCTGCCGAACACCCGAAACCAGGATCCTGCTTTCGGTTACACGGCCGTCCAATAGAGGGGAAACATCGGATCAAAGACCGTGACGGGACCGGCCCCCGTCTCGCGCTTTGCAGGAAACTGTACGGGTTCCGCTTGCCTCTCCAGCGTGATGCGGTCCTCGTTCGGTGCCAATCCGTACCAGGCCGGACCGTTCAAGGAGGTGAAGGCTTCGAGCCGATCAAGCGCATCCTCCTCTTCGAAGACATGGGCAAGGCAGCTCATTGTATTGATCGAGGTATAGATGCCGGCACAGCCGCAACCGCATTCCTTCAGGGGATCGACATGCGGGGCGGAATCCGTCCCCAGGAAAAAGCGACTGTCGCCCGACGTTGCCGCGGCACGCAGCGCAAGACGGTGGCTTTCACGCTTTGCGACCGGCAGGCAGTAGTAATGCGGGCGGATGCCGCCGACCAGAATGGCGTTGCGGTTGATGATCAGGTGATGGGTGGTGATCGAACCCGCCAGATTATTTTCCGCGGAGAGGATATAATCGATCCCGTCGGACGTCGTGACATGTTCCATTGTGACCTTGAGGTCCGGCAGTCGCTTGCGCAGTGGATCGAGAACCGTATCGATGAACACCGCCTCCCGATCGAAAATATCGACTTCCGGCGTCGTCACCTCGCCATGTACGCAAAGCGGCAGGCCGATTTTCGCCATCCTTTCCAGCACCGGCATCACCTTGTCCAGGTCGCGCACGCCGCCATGCGAATTGGTGGTAGCGCCGGCCGGATAAAGCTTTACCGCATGGATCAATCCGCTCGCCTTGCCGGCCTCGACATCGTCCGGATCGGTGTGTTCGGTCAGGTAAAGCGTCATCAGCGGCTCGAAACGATCACCGGCCGGCAGGGCTTCCATGATGCGCGCGCGATAGGCCTTGGCATCCTCTACCGTTACGACCGGGGGCACGAGATTGGGCATGATGATGGCACGGGCAAAGTGGCGGCTGGTATCGCCGACCACGCCCTTCAACATGTCGCCATCACGAAGATGAAGGTGCCAATCATCGGGGCGACGGATGCTGATGCGGGTCATGAGACGAGGCCTTGTTGTCAACAGAACCTTCGCCATACCACCGAAAGACCCGCAGAAACAACTGCGCACCAAAGCGTGATTAAAATTCTGCTTTTGAAGGAAAGCGACTGTAATTCAGCGCTTTAGGCCCGCGTTCCCGCACGCTTTCCGGGCGCAACACCCTTCGAACGGCCGCGAAAGCGCCAGGAAAATCGGAACCCCCGCGCAATTTCAGCGTTCGGTCATAAAATCTTTAAGTGATCATGAGCCGGAGGCGAGGATGAAGTCCCGTTCCAATAAAGTCAATCGAATGATGTTGCTGACCACAGGAAGTGTCGCTGCACTTTGCATGCTGACCGTTTCCCTGAACGCCGAACAGCGTGCCAAGGTCGAGCAGACGGCGGCATTGCAGAGCGATTGCGACCGCCTGGCCGGCAGCGCCTATGACAAGGATCGCAACGCAAGCTTTGCCCCGGTGGGTATCGACGAAATCGGCGCAGGCGCCATCGATGCCTGCCGCACCGCTTATGAGGCCACCAAGAACCCACGCTTTGCCTTTCAGCTCGGCCGTGCGCTGAACAAGGCGCAGGAACCGGATGAAGCAATGTCCGCCTATCAGGCGGCTGTGGATGGAGGCTATTCCGCCGCGAAGGTCAATTTCGGCATGCTGATGGGCCGCATGGGTGATGTCCAGGCTGAGTTCAAGCTCTATAGCGAGGCTGCAGCCAGCGGCAACGTGCTTGCCCAGTACAATCTCGGCGTTGCCTATCGCGACGGCCTGGGCACTTCGGCCGATGGTCAGCAGGCGCTGCACTGGTTCGAGGAAGCCGCATTGGGCGGCGACGATACCGCTGCATTCAATATCGGCGCAATGTATGACGAAGGCACGCTTGTCCCCGAGGACAACCAGACGGCCATCGCATGGTACGATCTGGCCGCTCAGCGCGGCAGCACGGATGCCATGATCAACCTTGGCCTGATGTACGAGACTGGCGAAGGCATTGCCAGCAATCCCGAACGGGCCGCCGAAATGTTCCGTTCCGCCGCCGAGAAGGGTGACGTGTTCGGCGCCTACAAGCTTGCCCAGATCGAAGAGCGCGGTGTCGTCCCGCCGGCACCGCAGCAGGACGACCTGGCTGAAAGCGTCAGCACGCTGGTGCTTAAGCAGGGCGATGTCGAGCCGTTTGGCGTCAAGCCCAAGGATATCTGAGGCGGGAATATCGGAGGCCAGGTAGAAGCCAGGGATATCTGGGCCAAGCCTCTGTCTGCACCCGCGATACGGAAGCGCCGTCCGTCCATCCCGGACATGCGCTCTCAAAGCCCGGACCGTTCGCACGGTCCGGGCTTTTGCTTCTCAGGCCTCCGGTATGTCGCCGGCCGATGGACCCCATACGTCTGTCATGGCAAAGCCGCCGGCCAGCGGATCGAACGGATCGAGCGCCACCTGATGCAGACCGAAAGTGAAGCCGCGACCGGTGATGGTTGGGACGATGGCGGATTTTCCGGCGATCGTGGTTTCTCGCTCCAGCCCGACCTTGAATTCCGAGCCGATGATGGAGCGGGAAACGAAGACATCGCCGACCTTGACCTTGCCGCGGGCATGCAGCGCCGCCAGATTGGCGGAATTACCGGTGCCGCACGGCGAACGATCCGCCCGACCCGGCCACATGGTGGTGCAGGTGCGCACGGCGCCATCGGCGTCACGGTCCCGGAACATCACATAGGCGATGCCGGAAATGGCCGGAATTTCCGGATGCGCGACCGGAAGTGCCGCATTGGCAAGTTGCTTGATGACCATGCCCGCCTTGACCAGCGCTGCGGCATTGCCCTTTTCGATGGTCAGGCCGATCTGGCCGACATCCACCAGCGCATAGAAGATGCCGCCGTAACAGACATCAAGAACGATTTCGCCCCATTCCGGGGTCGTCAGCTTCTGATCGAGTACGTGCACGAAGGAAGGCACCATGGTGAGCCTGACCTTTTCGCAACGTCCATCCCGGCAGGTGGCGACGGCGCGAACGAGCCCGGCCGCGGTTTCCAGCGTGACGACGGTTTCCGGCTCGCGCATTTCGACGATGCCGGCTTCGAGAAGGGCGGTGGTGACGCAGATCGAATTGGAGCCGGAGCTCGCATGCGCCTGATCCGGCTGCAGGATGACGAAGGCGGCATCCGCGGACGGATCGGTCGGCGGCAGCAGAAGATTGACCGAGCCAAGCGGTGTGCCGCGCGGTTCGAGGCAGAGGAAGCGACGCAATTCCTGACCTTTCGGATCGCTGTTCAGCCATGCCAGTTTCGCGGCCGTCGTCTCACCTGGGATTTTCGGCACGCCGCCGATGGCCACGCGACCGATCTCGCCTTCGCAATGGACATCCAGCAACTGGATCGTGCGCTTCCACCTCATTTAGGTCTTCCTTGTATGAGCAGGTCTATTTTTCCGTTGTCCGCATCCTCGATCGGGTGCAGAAGTGAGGATAGTTCTAGACCGGTCCGCCACGGCAAATCGAGGGAAAAAGCGTCGGATGCTCGCCATATTCGGAAAAGCCGCCCTGACAGCGGGTGCTGCTATTCTCGATGTCTATCGCAACGGCATGGACGTGTCGCTGAAGGCCGATGCGAGCCCGGTTACGCAGGCGGATGAAATTGCCGAGGGGATCATCGTTTCAGCCCTGACTGAGGCCTTTCCCGATATTCCCGTGATTGCCGAAGAGGCGGTCGCGGCCGGCCATGCGCCGGATATCGACGCTCGCTTCTTCCTCGTCGATCCGCTGGACGGCACCAAGGAGTTCGTTGCCGGAAAGGCCGACTTTACCGTCAATATCGCTTTGATCGACCAGGGTGTGCCGGTTGCCGGCATCGTCTATGCGCCGGCACTGAACGTGGCCTATGCCGGCGAGGGCGACAGGGCGTGGAAGATGGCGGTCTCGCCCGAGGGCGCGGTGAGCATCCGCGTGCCGATCACCAGCCGTACCGTGGTCGAGCCGCCCGTCGGACTGATCAGCCGTTCGCATTGCGATGCGCAGACCCACGCCTTCGTGGCGGAGCACGCGGTCACGGACTGTCGTAGCGTCGGTTCGTCGCTGAAATTCTGCATGCTGGCGGAAGGCGGGGCCGACGTGTATCCTCGCTTTACCCGCACGATGGAATGGGACACGGCGGCCGGCGATGCGATCCTGCGGGCAGCGGGTGGGCGCACATTGGGCCTGGACGGCAAACCGCTCGTCTATGGCAAGCGCAACCAGGCCCATGACAGCGACTTTGCCAACCCCTCCTTCATCGCCTGGGGGCGGGCGGCTGAACCAGCCTGAACATGCTCAGCAAGCATGTAACGAGACGCTTCGAAAGACGCGGCATATCTGAACCGGAGTTTGTCATGGCATTGATGGAGAAGATTGCTTCTGCGGCCCCACCATCCGGACCCGACGAAATCTGCTCAGATTTCGAAATGCGTGTTGGAAAACACATGACCATGCGGGCGAGCGCTCGGATTACACCGGCAGGCGTGATCAGCGTCGGGCTTGCGGTGGCGGTCATGACATGGGCGCTGGGCTATGTTGCCGGCACGCTTTGGCGACGCCATTAGTCGACGACAACGGTCCAGGCCATACGCAGGACGATTGGCTTAAACTTCATTACGATATCAAAGGGAGAGAAATGGCGCACCCGAAGAGATTCGAACTCCTGACCCCCAGATTCGTAGTCTGGTGCTCTATCCAGCTGAGCTACGGGTGCGTCTGTCGGCGGTGTGTCCCGCCTCGTCAGCGGCGTTTCCCGCTGGCGTGGCGATCCTCTAAAACGTCCCGGAAACGAATGCAAGCGATTTTCCCGCCCGATTTGTCATTTTACCGACATAAGTCGTTCGCAGCATTGAATTCGTTGCACAAAACGTGATCAGGCACGTGCCCGATAGTCTTCGAAGGAAACCGGACGGTCCGGAATCTCGATGCGGAACTGCGTTCCCGGCCCCGGTTTTTCCACCAGGCCGATCGTGCCGCCATGGGCGAGAACCAGTTCCCGGGCGATAACCAGACCAAGGCCGGTGCCGCCGGAACGCGCCGAGCCCCGAAATGCGGAAAACAGGTTTTCACGCGCCTTGCGCGGCATGCCGGGACCGGTGTCATCGACGGTAATGCTGACCACGCTGCCGACACGCTGCGCCGTCAGGGCGACGCGCCGGCCAAGCAGCGGGTCCATCACGTCGGCCTGCGCCAGAGCCTGCACGGCGTTGCGGCAGAGGTTGTGAATGACGCGGAAGAGCTGTTCGCCGTCGGCATCGACCTCCAGATCGGCCGGAATCTGCTCGACATAGTCGATGCCGCCTTCCGGATCGAGCGCCAGCATGTCGCGGACTTCCTGGCAGAGTGTCGACAATCGGATGAGCCGGCGTTTCGGAGCGGCTTCCCGCGCCTGACCGTAAGCCAGCACCTCGGTCGAATATTCCACGGCGCGATCGATCGTGCGGAGCAGTTTTGGCGCAAAACTGCGCACCATCGGATCCTCGACATCGACCAGCCTATCGGACATCAGCTGCGCGGAGGCGAGGATGTTGCGCATGTCATGATTGATCTTGGATACGGCAAGGCCAAGGTCGGCGAGGTTCTTCTGCTGTTTCAGCGTGCGTTGCAGCTCCACCTGCATTGCCGTCAGGTGGCGGCCCGCAACCGCGAGCTCGCCTTTTTCCCGGCCCGGGCTGAACAGCCGTCCCGGATCCTCGGGATGTTCGGAAAAGATCTGCATGCCGCGCGTCAGCCGACGGATCGGCTTGATCATCATCCGGTTGATGGCGACGTAGATCATGAAGGCCGTGATCAGCGAGATCATCAGCGACAGGATGAACATGTCGCGTGAGAAGCTGAGCATGGCCTTGTGCAGGACCTTGTCGCTCATCACCAGTTCGATGATCATGTCGCTTTCGCCGATCGGACCGTAGACGCGCATGATACGGTTGCCGCCGAAGATCAGTGTCTCGATCGAATCGCGCATGGAGACGAGCGGCGTCTGGGCAGCCAGATTGATCTGTTCGTCGACCTGTGGCGGCATATCCATGGCGGCAAGAAGGCGCGACGTGCCGTCCTTGCGCAGCGCGATCACCTTGGTGCCGGTGGCAAGCAACGTATCGTCCTGAACGGCGCGCGGCAGTTCGGCCGGCTGCAGACCGTCGATGACGATGCCCGCGGCGGCCGCCGTATCCAGCCGATCGCGCAGCCAGCCGTCGCGCATATTGGCAACGGTCGGCACGAAGATCAGGATTTCTGCCAGCATGACGAAAATGACGGTGAGCCAGAGAAGCCGCCCCGACAGCCCGCCAAAGACACGCGGCATCGGCTCCAGCGGCAAATCGGCCGCCGGCCGTGTCTCGGCTTCCCGAGGCAATACCGCCGCGTCGTCTGTCATGCATGTCTCCCTTCGATCAGCGCCAGACATAGACGCCGGGTGGCGGCCATATTAGCGCCAGGCGACAATTTTTCCAATCCTTCGCCCAATGCCCCAGAATGGAACGGCAACGGCGGCCGTTTTAGCGACCGCCGTTGCCGGATTGCGTCGATTGAGCGCGCGATAAAGATCAGAATTCTTCCCAGCTATCGCCCGATGGGGCAACGGCTGCAGCACTGCCGCCTCCGAACGCTCGCGTCAGCGACCCGACCATTCGGCGCGCGGGTGAAACTTGTGGCGCTGCAGGCGTGTTGGCGGCGACGGCCCGCAGCGTGCCGGCTGGCGCCGTGCGTGACTGAGCCGTGCGCGACTGGGCTGCGCGTGACTGGGCCGCACCGCCGGAGCCGATGTCGAAGCGCGAGACGAGTCCGAAAAGGTGGTCAGCTTCCGACGAGAGCTTGTGGGTGGCGGCAGAGGTTTCCTCGACCATGGCGGCATTCTTCTGCGTCACCTGATCCATCTGGTTGACGGCGGTGTTGACCTCAGCCAAGCCGGTTGCCTGTTCGCGCGCAGCCGTGGCGATCGAATGGATATGATCGTTGATGCTGTGGACACGGCTTTCGATCTCGGTCAGGGCCTCGCCGGTCTTGCGCACCAGCGTCACGCCGTTCGACACTTCCTGGCCAGACTTGGTGATCAGCGACTTGATGTCCTTGGCGGCATTGGCGGAGCGCTGGGCAAGCTCTCGGACTTCCTGCGCCACGACCGCAAAGCCCTTGCCGGCCTCGCCCGCCCGAGCTGCCTCGACGCCGGCATTGAGGGCGAGAAGATTGGTCTGGAAAGCGATCTCGTCGATGACATTGATGATCTGGCTGATCTCGCCGGAGGCCTGCTCGATACGACCCATGGCGCCGATCGCGCTGCGCACCACCTCGCCGGACTGGGCGGCGCTCTGCTTGGCTTCCGTCACCATCGTGCTCGCCTCCTGGGCGCGATCGGCGGAGTTGCGCACCACGGCCATGATCTCGTCGAGCGCGGCCGATGTCTCTTCCAGAGCGGAAGCCTGCTGTTCCGTGCGCTTCGAGAGGTCGTCCGTCGCCGAGCGCAACTCATTGGAATTGTCGTTGATCGAGCCGGTGGCGCCCCGCACGTCCTTCATGGTGTTGCGCAGATTGCTCATGGCGCCATCGACATTCTGCTGAAGTTCGCCAAAGGCGCCGCGGAACTCTCCGTGCATGGTTTGCGTCAGATCGCCCTGGGCGAGACCGGCGACGACGCGTCGAACCTCGGACACGCCCGCATCAACGCTGCCCACCAGTTGGTCGACATCGCGACCAAAGGCATCGAGGCCCGGCTCACCGAAAGAATGGTTGATGCGGCGGGTAAAATCGCCACCGACGGCAGCACTGACAACCTCGCCCATGCGGCGGCGGAATTCGTCGTTCTTGGCGCGCATGTCGGCTTCACCCGCATTCATGCGAGACACTTCGATACCGTTGCGCTTGAACACTTCAACCGTTTCGGCCATGTCGCCGATTTCGTCCTTGCGGCCGACCGACGGCACCTGCGTGCCGAAATCGCCGCCGGCGATCCGGGTCATCGCGCCGGTCAATTCGACGATCGGTCCACTGAGATGACGGCGGCCGGTGATCAGGCCAAACGTTGCACCGGCCAGCACTCCCAGCACGGTAATGGCGGAAACCAGAAGGATGACGATCTGACCGAACGCATCCAGTTCCTTTTCGAGCGCCACGAGTTCGGACTGGTCTGCGGCGACGATCTTGTCGATACTGGCCTGGAAAGCCTTGCGGTTGGCGCGGTTCGCTTCGTTATTGCCTTGAACGGCAGCGGCCTCCGGACCCTGTTCGCGGGCAATTCTTACGGTCTCTGAACGAAACTGCGCAAAGCCCTGCGACTGCGACACGACCGTGTCGAAATCGCCACGCTGGCTGGCGGGAACAAGCGGCTGCCATTCCCCTATGACTTTTTTCAGTTCATCAAGGTTGGACAGAATGCCTTTGGCGAACGGCTCGGCGGCCGCCACGTTATCGGCCGCATAGATGCCACGTGCTTCCATGACGACGGCAGTAACGGCCCGATTGACGTGCTCGCCAAAATAGACGCGTTCCGCCGCCACTCCGTAGGAGTCGATACGATCACGATATTCAAAGATTGCAAACAGTGATAGGCCGCCGATTGCGCATGCAACCAAGCTCATAAGGCCGACCAGTAAGTTAATTCTGCCACGGATTTTCATGAATCCTCCCCACCTGGCGCGACGGCACGGCAACATGCAGAGTTAATCTGGAAGAACCGGCCTAAGGCCAACAGAATTATCATCGGCCTTTTAATAAAAACTTTCGCCTTTCGGTATTTTTCGGATTTATAGTTTTAATAGGCAAATACATCCACAGGATATACTCTATAAATTTAACAACCCTGGGAAGAAGTTAGTGCGGCGCAAAATAAAATTTCGAAGTTGTTTTGCGCCGCAGCATTAGGCCGATATTCCTCACATTCGGTCAATGGCCTTCGGCAATTGACTTTCGCGCCTGACTGCCCTTATAAGCCGCCCAACGTCCGGCCCCTGGTCTGCGCGAGCGCAAGCCTTTTGCCGTGACGTTTCTTTCGCAACGCTCTTGCTCCTTGAAGCAAACCCAAGAAGGGCCGCACACCGCGGTATTAAAAAAATGAAGCGTACCTACCAGCCGTCCAAGCTTGTTCGCAAGCGTCGTCACGGTTTCCGCGCCCGCATGGCAACCAATGGCGGCCAGAAGGTTCTGGCAGCTCGCCGCGCACGCGGCCGCAAGCGTCTTTCGGCCTAAGGCCGGCTGCCCGATGACAAACCGGGCGACCAAAGACGACAATCCTCCGAAAAATGCTGTCGGGCGGCTGAAAAGCCGTCCGCAGTTTCTTCGTGTCCGGGAGGGAGAACGCCGCAAAGGCAAGTTCTTTCTTCTGGAAGTGCTCGACCGCCAGGAACCGGATACCGGTGCCCGCGTCGGGTTCACCGTCACCAAGAAGCATGGCAACGCGGTTGAGCGAAACCGCATGCGCCGCAGGCTGAAGGCTGCCGTTGGGCACAGCGCCGCAATTGCAATGAAAGACGGACACGATTATGTCATTGTCGCCCGACGCGAAGTGCTGACGGCGAAATTTGCCGATCTGGAGGCCGCGCTTTGCCAGCGCATCGAGAGCCGACCGAGACATGGCGCCCCAAGGAACTCCGCCCCAGGAAAGCATGATGGAAAAAAACCGTAATTACTTCATCGCGATCGGCCTATCGGTGCTGATCGTCCTTGCCTGGCAGTTCCTCTATATGGGCCCGCGAATGGAAGCCCAGCAGCGTGCCGAAGAAGCCCGTTTGGCCCAGCAGGCGCAGCAGCAGACCATCACCCCGGAAAGCCCGGGCGCGACCTCGCCGACCACCGGCCTGCCCGGCGCGACGCAGGCGCAGGCCACCGCCACCCGCGAGGAATCGCTGGCGAAGTCGCCGCGTATCGTCATCGATACGCCGGCCCTTTCCGGCTCGATCAACCTGACCGGTGCGCGTTTCGACGACCTGAAACTGCGCGACTACCATGAGACCGTGGATGATACGAGCCCGCTCATCACCCTCTTCTCGCCCGCCGACACCAAGGACGGCTATTTCAGTGAAGTCGGCTTTGTCGGCAGCGCCGATTCCGGCACCGTTCCCGGCCCAGGTACGCAGTGGACCGTGGCGAGCGGCGACAAGCTGACCGTCCAGACCCCCGTCTCGCTGACCTGGACCAACGACAAGGGCGTCGTCTTCACCCGCAGGATTTCCGTCGACGAGCACTACATGCTGACGGTCGACGACAAGATCGACAACCCGACCGGCGCCGCCATCAATATCGGTTCCTACGGCCGCGTGACCCGTTACAACAAGCCGGCGACACCTTCCGTCTGGGTCATCCATGAAGGCTTCCTCGGCGTCGTCGGCACCGACGGCAGCCTGTCTGAACACACCTATTCCAACATCGAAGAAGAGGACGTCGCCCATCCCAAGGCAACCGGCGGATGGATCGGCATTACCGACAAATACTGGGCCTCGGCGCTTATCCCGCCGCAGACCATCGCCTACACGTCGCGCTATTCCCATTTCACCGATGGTCAGCCGCGATACCAGGCCGACTTCAAGACCGAAAACATCACCATCCAGCCGAACGCTTCGACCGAGTTGAAGAACCTGGTCTTCGCCGGTGCCAAGGAAGTGCCGCTGGTCGCGCAGTATGAGACCCAGTTCAACATCCCGCTGTTCGACCGCATGATCGACTGGGGCTGGTTCTGGTTCTTCACCAAGCCAATGTTCCAGCTGATGGACTTCTTCTTCCGTCACGTCGGCAATTTCGGCGTCGCCATCCTGCTCACCACCATCGTCGTCAAGGCGATCTTCTTCCCGCTGGCCAGCAAGCAGTATGCCTCCATGGCCAACATGAAGCGCGTTCAGCCGAAGATGGAGGAGCTGAAGGCGAAGCACGGGGACGACCGCATGGCCCTGCAGAAGGCCATGATGGAACTCTACAAGGAAGAAAAGATCAATCCGATCGCCGGTTGCTGGCCGGTTCTTCTGCAGATCCCCGTGTTCTTCGCGCTCTACAAGGTCATCTACGTGACCATCGAGATGCGCCACGCGCCGTTCTTCGGCTGGATTCAGGACCTTTCTGCACCCGATCCGACCTCGCTGTTCAACCTGTTCGGCCTCCTGCCCTATGACGTGCCGCACGCGCTGATGATCGGCGTCTGGCCGCTGATCATGGGTGTCACCATGTTCGTGCAGATGCGCATGAACCCGACCCCGCCGGATCCGACCCAGGCGATGATCTTCACCTGGATGCCGCTGGTCTTCACCTTCATGCTGGCAAGCTTCCCGGCCGGCCTGGTGATCTACTGGGCCTGGAACAACACGCTCTCGGTCACCCAGCAGGCGATCATCATGAAACGCCACGGCGCAAAGATCGAACTATTCGACAATTTGAAGGGGCTTTTTAAGAAGAAGCCGCCGGCAGAAGAAAACAAATGACATGGACAAACCCCGCTGCGGCGGGGTTTTTCTTTTGGTCGCGGCCACGCAGCCGTGCCCGGCAAAGCTTGACAATGAACCCTAAAACCACGAAGCCCGAGCCTTCAGATCAAGACAGGACGACAAGACCGATGCCCGCAGACGGAAACATGGACGCCAAGCCGCTGTTCGGCCGCCCCTGGATCTTCATCCGTGGCGTGCCCTCGATGGATTTCCTGCCGCCTGAAGGACCGCTGGAAGTTGCCTTTGCCGGACGCTCGAATGTCGGCAAGTCGTCGCTCATCAATGCGCTCGTCGCCAAGAAGGGTCTTGCTCGCACATCCAATACGCCGGGCCGCACCCAGGAACTCAATTATTTCGTGCCCGACGGCTATTCCGGCCAGGCCGGCGATCTGCCGCCAATGGCGATCGTGGACATGCCGGGCTATGGCTATGCCCAGGCGCCGAAAGCCATGGTCGACAACTGGACCAAGCTTGTATTCGATTACCTGCGCGGCCGCGCCACGCTGAAGCGCGTCTATGTGCTGATCGACAGCCGGCACGGCATCAAGAAGAACGATGAGGAAGTGCTGGATCTGCTCGACAAGGCAGCGGTCTCCTACCAGGTCGTGCTGACCAAGACCGACAAGATCAAGGAAGCCGGCGTGCGGCGCCTGATCGAGGAAACCACGGAGAAGATCCGCAAACGGCCCGCGGCTTTCCCGGAAGTGCTGGCGACCTCCTCGGAAAAGGCGGGTGGCATCGACGACCTTCGCCGCGCCATCGGCATTGCGGTGGGGAAACCGGCCTGACGGTTTGCTGTGGGGACGGCAGGGGAAGACCGTCAGACCGGTTGAACGGCCGCGTTCGGGGCGGAAGCGGCCGTTATTCTGTAAGCATGGTCGCGCCTCGATTTCGGCACCGACCATGCCGGACGGTAGAGCTTACATTTTCGGCAGCAGCACCGCGTCGATGACGTGAATGACGCCGTTCGACTGCTTGACGTCGGCGATCGTCACATGCGCGACACCACCGTTTTCATCGGTCAGCGTGATCTTGCCCATGGACTGCTTGGCCTTGAGCACGCAGCCGCCAACGGTCTTGACGTCATGGGTGCCGTTATCGTCCTTGATCATCTTTTCGATCGCCATGGACATGGCATTGGCGGCAACGACGTGGCAGGTCAGGACCTTGGTGAGCTTGGCCTTGTTTTCCGGCTTCAGCAGCGTATCGACCGTGCCCTTGGGGAGCTTTGCGAAAGCTTCGTTGGTGGGCGCAAAGACCGTGAATGGGCCCTTGCCGGAAAGCGTATCGACCAGGCCGGCAGCCTTGACGGCGGCAACCAGCGTGGTGTGGTCCTTCGAATTGACGGCGTTTTCGACGATGTTCTTGTTTTCGTACATGGCGGCGCCGCCAACCATGGGATTCTTGGCCTGCGCCCCGCCGGCGGCAGCCACCACGCCGACGATCGCCAGCGCGCGAATAGCGGATTTCAACATTTCAGACGTCCTCTTCCACAATTGATCCGGCGATCTCGGCAGGCTGCCGGAGCGCTGGTTCCTCATCCTTTTGAACATGAGAGTAGACGGACGTTCGGGGAGAAGAGTTTCAGCCGCGCGACGCTTCAAACAAAAAAAATCCGGCGATTTGGCGCCGGATTTTTCTTTTGGGATAACAGGTGCTGGTCAGGGCGCGCGCGTCTGGCCAAGCGCGAGAACGGGGCCGGTCGGCTGCCCGGTCGGCGAACCGCCGTAAGGTTCGAGACTGACGGCAAGCGTGATCCCGGCGGCAATGCGGCTGCGCATTTCCGGCGGAACCTCGATCTCGCCTTCGCCGCTCTGAGGCAGTACGCCAAGGGAGGCCGCCGGATCGTTGCCGGAGATCATCCAGAGTTCGAGCGACCGCTGGTCACTCGGTCCAGCGGCGACCGGGGTTAGCGACAGACGACCACTATCGGCACTGTAGCTCGCGACGAGGCTGATGGCATTGCCCTCACCCGACAACTGCGCCACCAGCGGCTGGGCCTGCGGGCGAGTGCCGACCGGCAGGTTCTGCACGACCACCGTCCCGGCCAGAAGAAGGAGGGAGAGTGCCGTCATGGCGCGCCACAGCGCAACCGAACTCCATGCGCCAGCAAGGCCGCGCTTTGGCGTCTTCGGAAACAGCCGCGCTTCAATTCGAGGATAGAGCCCTGCCCGCGGCGTCGCCGGGTCATAATCGTCGTCAAAACTCGACAGGTTTTCCGACCAGCGACCGACCATGGCCGCAAATACCGTGTCGCGCGCCATGCGCGCCTCGACATTGCGTCGCTCCTCCAGCGACAGCACGCCCAGCACATATTCGCCGGCAATCACCTGATCGCGGGCCCTGTCGCCTTCGCTCTGTTCCGGTGTCGTCATCTGTCCAAGCACTCTCTCAGCTTCAAAAGGCTTCGCCGCAGCCAGGTGCGCATCGTGTTGAGCGGCACAGCATGGCGGTCTGCCAATTCCTGGTAACTCAAACCCTCCACATAGGCGCTGCGAACGGCGCCTGCGCGGTCAGATTCCAACTCTTCCATACACCTGTCAATGCGCTTGCCTTCGCCCTTTAGGACGGCGGCCTGCTCCGGATCGGCACCACTGTCGGCGATATCCCATCCGTCTTCATCGATGTTGCTGGCAACGGGGCGGCGGGCTCGCAACAGGTCGATCGAATGGTTGCGCGCAATCGCCGTCAGCCAGCCAAGCGGGTTGATGCCGCTGGCCGCAAAGCGGTCGGCGCGGTGCCAGATCTTGACGAAAATTTCCTGGAGGGCATCTTCGGCATCGGTCCTGTCCTTGAGAATACGAAGGCACACGGAAAAAAGTTTCGGCGACGTCGCCGAATAAAGCGCGGAAAACGCACCGCGATCGCCAAGACTGACACGCGAGATCATCGCTGCGAGGTCTTCACCTGCCATGCTTGCACCCCCTCTCCATCCCTATCCCGCAATGGTTGTCCGAAGGGGTACAATGTCAATATGCCTCATCGCTAAATCTGTTGGGGAATTGTTTTCATGGCTGAAAACTTGCGTTAAAAGGCGCGCAGTCACGATGTAGGGATTTTTCCATGACGGCTTCCGACAGCGAACTCCAGGCCCAGTTGCTTGCACAGGCTCTGCCCTACATGCAGCGCTATGAGAACAAGACCATCGTGGTGAAATACGGCGGCCACGCCATGGGCGACACCGCGCTCGGCAAGGCTTTCGCGGCCGATATCGCGCTTTTGAAACAGTCGGGTGTAAACCCGATCGTCGTGCATGGCGGCGGCCCCCAGATCGGCGCGATGCTGACCAAGATGGGCATCGAATCGAAATTCGAAGGCGGTTTGCGCGTCACCGATGCGAAGACCGTCGAGATCGTCGAAATGGTTCTGGCCGGCTCGATCAACAAGGAAATCGTTGCGCTGATCAACCAGACCGGCGAATGGGCGATCGGCCTTTGTGGCAAGGACGGCAACATGGTGTTTGCCGAAAAAGCCAAGAAAACGATCATCGATCCCGACAGCAATATCGAACGCGTGCTCGATCTCGGTTTCGTCGGTGAAGTCGTGGAAGTCGACCGCACGCTGCTTGACCTTCTGGCCAAATCCGAAATGATCCCGGTCATTGCACCGGTTGCTCCGGGTCGCGACGGCGCCACCTACAATATCAACGCCGATACGTTTGCCGGCGCCATCGCAGGAGCCCTGCACGCCACCCGCCTTCTGTTTCTGACCGACGTTCCGGGCGTGCTCGACCGCGACAAGAACCTCATCAAGGAATTGACGGTCGCGCAGGCGCAGGCGCTGATCAAGGACGGCACGATTTCCGGCGGCATGATCCCCAAGGTCGAGACCTGCATCGATGCGATCCGTTCCGGCGTTCAGGGCGTAGTGATCCTCAACGGCAAGACTGCCCATTCGGTGCTGCTCGAAATCTTCACCGAGCACGGCGCCGGGACATTGATCGTTCCCTGATCGGCAATAGCGGATCCTAGTCCGGGGTTTCCTTTGCGCATGCGGCGGTGCATAACGGCCGCATGCCGCATCTGAAGACGATACCCGATCCCGACGATTTCGCCCATGTCACCGATTGGGTGTTCGATCTCGACAACACGCTCTATCCGCATCACATCAATCTGTTCGCGCAGATCGACACCAACATGACCGCGTTCGTGTCGGAACTGCTTCAGATGGAGCCGGCCGATGCCAGGGTGCTGCAGAAGCGCTATTATCATGAGCATGGCACAACGCTGAAAGGTCTGATGCTCAATCACGCCGTCGATCCGGCCGCATTTCTGGAACGCGCCCATGCGATCGACTATTCGTTGCTGCAGCCGCAGCCCGACCTTGGCGAGGCGATCAGGGCGCTGCCGGGCCGCAAGTTCATCCTCACCAACGGCACGGTTCCACACGCGCAAGCGGCCGCCGGTGCCATGGGCATTCTCGACCATTTCGAGGACATTTTCGACATCGTTGCGGCCGACTACCTGCCGAAGCCGGCCAGCGCCACCTATGACAAGTTCGCTGCGCTGAACAAGGTGGATGCGAAGCGGGCTGCGATGTTCGAGGACCTGCCGCGAAACCTCGTGGCCCCAAAAGCGATGGGCATGCGCACCGTGCTTCTGGCCCCGGAAGTGACCGCCGATATCGTCATCGAGCGCTGGGAAAAGATCAGCGACGAAGACGTGCATATCGATTACGTAACCGAGGATCTTACCGGTTTCCTGAAGGCGCTTCGGGACTGACAAGGATCGGTCGTGCGCGATTTGCGCGGCCGTCAGTTCACCTTACCGAAAGTTCATCCACCTTACCGACGTTTAAGTGGTTCCGGCCGGCACCACGCCTTACCTTGGGGCGTAAGAAGCAATCAGGAAGGAAACATCATGAACGCCAAGAAGATCGCACTTGCCGCCCTTGGAGCCGCTTTTGTGTTCGGCGCCACCGCTCCCGCAAGCTTTGCGGCTCCGGGTGATCGCGGCTCGAAGGGTCATGGCCCGCGCCATGAGATGGGCGGCCCGATGATGAAGGAACGCGCCTTCATCTACCTCCTGAAAAACGCCGACGCCAACAAGGACGGCAAGGTGACGAAGGCGGAACTAACCGCTTTCGAGGAAAAGAAATTTGCCGAAATCGACGCCGACAAGGACGGTTCGCTGACGCCGGGCGAATTCCGCGCCTATCGCAAGGCCGCCATGGAAGCGTTCCGCAAGGACCATCCCCGCCCCGAGCGTGAAGACGCCGCAAAGGATGGCGACGGCCCGAAGCATGAACGCGCCGAGGGCAAGGGCGGCAAGCCGCATCATGCCAAAGGCCCCGGTCGCCACGGCAAGGGCGCAGGCGGCGCCATGGGCTTCATCCGTTTCGCCGATACGGATGAGAACGGCCAGGTGAGCAAGGCCGAAGCCACGGCGGCCACGGAGAAATTCTTCGCCTTCATGGACACCAACAAGGATGGTGCCATCAGCATCGACGACCTGCCGGTCCGCCCCCTCTAATTTCCGGCAGAGCGTTGCAGAACCCGCCCCTTCTCCCCAGGGGGGCGGGTTCTTTTTCGTCAGGCAGAGATCGCCGGCGCTACGGCCGGCAGCTTGTTCCGCCCTCGAAGTCGCGTATACTTCCCCGGTACGGAGTGCGGAGGCGCGACATGAGCACGAATACGCGGTGGATGATTATGAGTGCCTTTGTCTGCAGCTGCCTGCTGATCTATTTTTACGTGTGAATGGCAAGACGTCCGGTTTTGGCGCGTCGATGGTGACAGGCACGCGCCGGACCACCGGTTACAATCCGTAGAATTCCGAAATCACGTTCCACGCTTCTTCCGCCGTCTCGACGAAACTGAACAGCGACAGGTCTTCCGGCGAAATGGTGCCGAAATCGGCCAGCGCGCCGAAATCGATGATGCCGCGCCAGAAGGCTTGCGAGAACAGGATGATCGGGATCGGTTCCATGCGCTTGGTCTGGATGAGGGTCAGAGCCTCGAACATTTCGTCCAGCGTGCCGAAGCCCCCCGGGAACACAACCACGGCCTTCGCCCGTGTCAGAAAGTGCATCTTGCGGATGGCGAAATAGTGGAAGTTGAAGCTGAGTTCCGGCGTGACGAAGCGGTTCGGGGCCTGCTCATGCGGAAGGACGATGTTGAGGCCGATGGTCGGCGCGCCGGCTTCCGAAGCGCCGCGGTTGCCGGCCTCCATCACGCCCGGGCCGCCGCCCGTGACCACTACATATTCCTTGAAATCGGCAAGACGTGAGTGCTGCGCGCACAGGCCCGCAAACTTGCGCGCCTCCTCGTAATAGACCGAAGCGTCCATCAAATTCCGGCGCTGGGTCTCGTTGCGTGCCGCCCAGGGCTCGACGCCGGGTGCCGGAATGCGGGCGCCGCCGAACAGAACGACGGTCGAATTGATGCCCATTTCCTTGAGCGACAGTTCAACCTTCAGAAGCTCGAGTTGCAGGCGGACAGGGCGTAGTTCTTCGCTGCAAAGGAAATCCGGGTCGGCATAGGCCAGGCGGTAGGAAGGCGACAGCGTTTGCGGGGTCTTTGGAACGGTTTCGGCCTTGCGCTTGTCGCTGCCGCTGTCCTTCAGGGGATCCCAGACGCCATCGGTGCGTCTGGCGCCTTCGTTTTCGATCTTCGTCATTCCATTCCCTCAGTACCAAATCACATTGACGCCCGATCGGTGGTCGCTTAGACCAAAGCCCATGTTTTTGCCAGAGAGCAAGGCCATCTCCCTCTTCACGATATCGGGTTCACGGTATCGTTTGACGTCTAAGGATCCCTGATGAGCAGCATCGACTTCGCCACCCTCGAAAAAACCATCGAGACCGCTTTCGACAACCGCGACAGCGTCAACCTCTCGACCCAGGGCGAAGTGCGCGATGCGGTGGAAACCTCGCTGAACCTGCTTGATTCCGGCCAGGCCCGGGTCGCCATGCGCGGTGAAGACGGCAGCTGGACCGTCAATCAATGGCTCAAGAAGGCCGTTCTTCTCTCCTTCCGCCTCAACGACATGGAAGTCGTCAAGAACGGTCCGGGCAACTCGACATGGTGGGACAAGGTTCCATCCAAATTCGAAGGCTGGGGGGAGAGCGAATTCCGTGCCGCCGGCTTCCGCGCCGTTCCGAACGCCGTCGTGCGCCGCTCGGCCTATGTCGCCAAGAACGTCGTGCTGATGCCGTCCTTCGTCAATCTCGGCGCCTATGTCGATGAAGGCACGATGGTCGACACCTGGGCAACCGTCGGCTCCTGCGCGCAGATCGGCAAGAACGTGCACCTGTCCGGCGGCGTCGGCATTGGCGGCGTTCTGGAGCCGATGCAGGCGGGCCCGACCATTATCGAGGACAATTGCTTCATCGGCGCGCGTTCGGAAGTCGTCGAAGGCTGCATCATCCGCGAAGGTTCCGTTCTCGGCATGGGCGTCTACATCGGCAAGTCCACCAAGATCGTCAACCGGGCCACCGGCGAAGTCACCTTCGGCGAAGTGCCGCCCTACTCGGTCGTCGTCGCCGGCTCGATGCCCTCGGGCAGTGCCACCATGCCGAACGGCGCTCCCGCTCCCCATCTCTACTGCGCCGTGATCGTCAAGACGGTCGATGAGAAGACCCGTTCGAAGACCGGCATCAACGAGCTGCTGCGCGACTGATCCCACCCCTTCCCAAGGTTCTCCGATGTCCGTTGCAGATCCGGTCGCAAACCTGCAGGCGCTGATCCGTTGCCCTTCTGTCACCCCGGCTGAAGGGGGCGCGCTGAGCGCCCTTGAAGCCATGCTGACGCCACTCGGCTTTACGGTCGAGCGTATGGTGGCCAGCGAACCGGGCATGCTGGACATCGAAAACCTCTATGCCCGCATCGGGACAGAGGGGCCTCATTTGATGTTTGCCGGGCACACCGATGTCGTGCCGCCCGGCGACCAGGCGTCCTGGACCCACCCGCCCTTTGCCGCCGAGATCGCTGATGGCGAACTGTTTGGCCGCGGCGCTGTCGACATGAAGGGCGGCATTGCCTGTTTTGTCGCCGCCGTCGCCCGCCATATCGAACAGCACGGCGCGCCAAGAGGCTCGATCTCGTTCCTGATTACCGGCGACGAGGAAGGTCCGGCGGTCAATGGCACGGAAAAGCTGCTGAGATGGGCTGCAGACAAGGGCGAGCGCTGGGATGCCTGCCTGGTGGGCGAACCGACCAATCCCGACAGTCTTGGCGACATGATCAAGATCGGCCGGCGCGGTTCCGTTTCCGGCAAGGTCACCGTTCACGGCCTACAGGGCCATGCCGCCTATCCTCATCTTGCCGACAATGCCGTGCGCGGTGCGTTGTCCCTGGCAGCGTCCCTGATGGACCCGCCTTTCGATACCGGAACGCCGGAATTCCCGGCCTCCAATCTGGAGGTGACGACGCTCGATGTCGGCAATCCGGCGACCAATGTCGTGCCGGGAAAGGCCACATTCGCCTTCAACATACGGTTCAACGATCGCTGGACCGCCGATACCGTGAAAGCGGAGATCATGCGCCGCATGGATGCGGCCGCCCGCGAAAACCCGCTGCGGCCCGGGCGCGACGCCATCCGTCACGAAATCAGCTGGGCAGACCGCCCCAGCCACGTTTTCCTGACCCGCAACGATGCGCTGATCGGCTCGCTTGCCGCCTCCGTCGAAACTGTCACCGGCAGGCGTCCGAAGCTCTCGACCACCGGCGGCACCTCGGACGCCCGTTTCATCAAGGACTATTGCCCGGTGGTGGAATTCGGTCTTGTCGGCCAGACCATGCATATGGTGGATGAGCGCGTGGCGGTCGCGGATCTGGAAACACTCACCCGCATCTATGGGGATTTCATTCGCCGGTGGTTTGCCGATGCCGTCATTTGCTGAAATCCAATTCTATGTTTCCGGCCTTTGGCTGCTGGTCAAAGGCGATGCCGAGGGGTTCCGCCGGCTCGACCTTACCGAGCGCGGCATGAACCGTTCGTTCTGGGCGATCATCTGGTGCCTGCCGCCCATGCTGGTTTCGTGGAATTCGATGCGGCTGTCGTTTCTCGAAACATCACCGCCCGATACGCAGGCCGGGCCGCTCTATTTTCTCAAGCTTGCCCTGATCGACGGCGTGAACTGGATCGTGCCGCTGATCCTGGTGGCGTTTCTGTGCCTTCTACTGGGCCTTCGCAGCCGGTTTGCCGCCATCGTCGCCGCGTCCAACTGGCTCGCGGTGCCAATCACTTACGGCTATGGCTTTCTCATCCTCGTCGCCTTCTTCGTGCCGGGCAGCGAGGGACTGGTCGTCCTGTTGTGGTTTTTCCTGCTGCTCGCACTGGTATTTTCGTTGTCGCGCGTCCTGCGGATGATCCTCGGTCCCCAGCCGCTGACCGTCGCCGCCATGGCCATGACGCTGATCATTCCCTCGCTGTTGCTTTCTGACGCGTTGCAGACGTTTCTCGGCGTCGTGCCTTAAGCGGCGAATGCCGCCTCACGCGTCGCCCGGGTATTCCACCTTCATGAAATAGAGCCCTTCGGGCGGCGCGACCGGGCCGCACTGCTTCCGGTCGCGGGCTTCGAGCGCGGCACGCACGTCACGCGCCGTCATCTTGCCCTCACCCACCACTTTAAGCGTGCCGGCAAAGGAGCGTATCTGGTTGTGGAGAAAGCTCTGGGCACTGGCGCGAATTTCGATCAGGTCTCCGAGGCGGGTGACATCCAGCCTATCCAGCGTACGCACCGGATTCTTGGCCTGGCAATGGGTGGAGCGGAAGGTCGTGAAGTCGTGATGGCCCACCAGTTCCTGCGCGGCTGCATGCATGGTTTCGTGGTCGAGATCCCTTGCGACCCACCAGGCCCGGCTCTTCTCCAGCGCCAGCGGCGCCGGGCGGTTGAGGATGCGGTAGAGATAGTGCCGCTTGAGCGCCGAAAAGCGCGCGTCGAAAGTCTCATCGACGGCCGCGACCTCGACGATCGACACCGCTTCCTGCGCCATCATCAGATGGGCATTGACGGCGTTGCGCAACTTGTAGGGCTGCCAGTCCCGCGCCAGGTCGGCATGGATGACCTGACCACGCGCATGCACGCCCGAATCCGTGCGACCTGCACCGCGGATCGAGATGGTCTCGCCGGTCAGCGCGAGGATCGCCTTCTCGATCGCCGACTGCGCGGAATGGCCGTTTTCCTGGCGCTGCCAGCCGACATAGGCGGTACCGTCATATTCGACGGTCATGCGGAAACGGGGCATCAGACGACCCCGACTATCGCCGGCATCGGCAGAACCGTGCCCGCAGCGATCGGTGTGCCGCGCCGGAAGTCGGCAGCATCGAGCGGTTTGCCGCCGGCCTTCTGCAGACGATCGAGACGAACCGCGCCGTCAGCGCAGGCAATCCGCAACGGTTCGCCATCCAGAACCTCGCCAGGCTGCCCTTGTCCTTCGGCGAGGGCAGACGCGAGGACCTTCACCCGTTCAGGCTTGCCGTTGACGTCCAGCTCGAACCACGCACCCGGAAAGGGTGACAGTCCCCGGATGTGGTTATGGACGTCGCGCGCCGGCTTCGAAAAATCGATACGGGTTTCGGCCTTGTCGATCTTGGCGGCGTAGAGAACGCCCTCTTCCGGCTGAGGCGTCAGCGGCAGGTCGTCGGCTTCAAGCTTCTCCATGGCTTCCACCATGGCGCGGGCACCGACCCGCATCAGCCGGTCATGCAGTTCGCCAGCCGTCATTGCCTCGCCGATCTCGACTTCCTTCGTCAGAGCCATCGGCCCGGTGTCGAGGCCTTTCTCCATCTTCATGACGATCATGCCGGTCCTGTCGTCGCCGGCCATGATGGCGCGCTGGATGGGCGCGGCCCCGCGCCAGCGTGGCAGAAGCGAGGCGTGACCATTATAGCAGCCGAGCCGTGTGCCTTCGAGAATGGCGACCGGGAGGAGCAACCCGTAGGCGACGACGACGGCGACATCGGCGTTGAATGCCCGGAACGTCTCGCGGTCTTCCTCGGCCTTGAAATTCAATGGCGTCAGCACCGGAGTGCCGAGCAGTTCAGCTGCCTGATGCACCCGCGACTTGGTAAGATCAAGCCCGCGCCGGCCCGCCGGGCGTGGCGGTTGACTGTACACGGCGACGATCTCGTGCCCGGCCTCCTTCAAGGCCCGCAGCGTCGGCACGGAAAAGTCCGGCGTACCCATGAAGATGATGCGAAGAGACATGGTCGAACCCGTCGTTGGTCATGGGCATGGTGGGACCGAAGCACTGTCACCCCGATCCTGAAGCGCCGCAGTCAGACCTTGGCCTTGGCGGCCTTGGTGAATTTCTTGATCACCATCTCGCGTTTCAGCCGCGAAATATGGTCGATGAAGAGAACGCCGTTCAGATGATCCAGTTCGTGCTGGAAACAGGTCGCCAGCAGGCCATCGGCTTCGAGCATGTGCTCCTTGCCGTCACGACCGATATGTTTCACCGTCACGGTCGCCGGGCGTTCCACCTCGGCATAATATTCCGGGATCGACAGGCAGCCTTCCTCGTAGACCGAACGATCATCCGAGGATTTCACGATTTCCGGGTTGATGAACACCATCGGCTGGGCCGGATCGCCTTCCTTGGCGATATCGATCACCAGAAGACGGCGCGGCACACCGATCTGGATCGCGGCAAGGCCAATGCCGGGCGCGTCATACATCGTCTCCAGCATGTCGTCGGCAAGCTTCAGCACCTCGTCGTCGACACGTTCGATGGGAGCGGAAACCGTGCGCAGCACAGGGTCGGGCAGGATAATAAGCGGCTTGATCGTCATGGCCTTCCCATTATCCCATCTTGTCGAACTGGAAAACAAAAATTGCATTCCGTGCCATGACCGGCGTGCGTGAGACGAAAAGCGGCCCCACTCGGATTGGACGCAGTTCTTTGTTCCTGTTTTGATCTTTCCAGGCTGCACAAATGTGCTAGGCTTGAGAAATGCAAACCCAACAGTCTCTCTCGGCAATGCTCTTCGCCAATCCCCTCCTAGCGGCAACAGCCGGTTTCGCCGTGCTTGTGTTCCTGTTCACTCTCGTGCTTCTGGTATCCGGTCGGCGCGCTTCCGTTCGCGAGCGGGAGGAAACGGCGCGCCGGGCGATGGAAGCCGATGCCCGACTGGGTGAGATGTTGAGGCTTCAATCGGAAATGCAGGGGCGGATGGCAGCCATGGGAGAGGCGCTTGGCCATCGCCAGGCGGAACTCAACCGCGCCGTCAACCAGCGTCTTGACGGCATGAGCCACCGGCTGGGAGCAACGATCACCGAGCAGACGAAATCCACCCACGACAATCTGCGCGCCCTGCAGGAACGGCTGGCCGTGATCGATGCCGCGCAGAACAATATCCAGACGTTGGCCAAGGATGTCGTCGGGCTGCAGGCGATCCTTTCCAACAAGCAGACGCGCGGCGCCTTCGGTCAGGGGCGGATGGAAACGATCGTTGCCGACGCCTTGCCGCAGGGGGCCTACGGGTTTCAGACCATGCTTTCCAACGGCACGCGGCCGGATTGCACGATTGCCATGCCCAATGGCGCACCTCCGCTCGTTGTAGATGCGAAATTTCCGCTGGAAGCCTGGAACGTGTTTCGCGAGGCGACCGACGCGGATCTGCGGCGCAATGCCGGCCAGCAGTTTCGTCGCGATCTTGAAGTTCACATCAAGGACATTGCTGAAAAATACCTCATTCACGGCGAGACCCAGGATACCGCCTTTCTGTTCGTGCCGTCAGAATCGATCTTTGCGGAGATCCATGAACATTTCGAAGGCGTGGTGCAGAAGGCGCAGCGCGCACGCATCGTCATCGTCTCGCCCTCGCTGCTGATGCTGTCCATTCAGGTCATCCAGGCCGTACTGAAGGACCAGCGCATGCGCGAACAGGCCCATCTGATCCAGGGCGAAGTGGCACTTCTGATGGAAGACCTCGGTCGGCTGGACGAGAGGACGCGGAAATTGCAGAGCCATTTCCTGGCTGCCCAGAAGGACGTCGAGCAGATCCTCACCTCTTCCGACAAGCTGAACCGTCGCGGCACAAGGATCAGCGCGCTGGAGCTTGAGGCTCCTGCCCCGCATCAGGCGGACGGGGAGAGCGCCAGGCTACAGCCGAAATCAGGGATCGAGAACCGCACTGGCCTTCTCAAGCTGAGAGTGGTTGACGAGGACTAACGCGGTCGGGCAGTGTCCGCCGCAGATTTTTGCTCCAGAACGCGCGCAGGCATGTCATGATCACTGTTCTCGGCTCCATCAATATGGACCTTATCGCCACCACGCCGCGTCTGCCGCAGCCGGGTGAAACCGTGGCCGGCACCGGCTTTGCCACAGCCGCCGGCGGCAAGGGCGCCAATCAGGCACTGGCGGCACGGCGCGCAGGCAGCGGCGTGCGCATGGCCGGTGCGGTGGGAGAGGACGAATTTGCCGGGCCGGCTCTGGAACTGCTGGATCAGGCCGGCGTCGACCTGACCGCCGTTGCCCGCAGCGATGCTCCGACCGGTACGGCGCAGATTCTGGTCGGCGGCGACGGCGAAAACATGATCGTCGTCGTGCCGGGCGCAAACGGCACGATCGACGACGATCAGGCACACAGGGCGGTCGGCACGATGAGGGCCGGAAGCCTGTTGATGCTACAACTGGAAATTCCTGCAGCCAGCGTCGAGCGGGCCCTGCTCTCCGCGCGCGCCCAACATATCGTCAGCATTCTCAACACAGCGCCTTTGACGCCGCAGGCCGCCGAACTGGCAACGCTTGCCGATATCGTCATCGCCAACGAGACGGAATTTTCCCTGCTGGTCGGCCGTCCGATCACGCAGGCCGACGCACGCGAGAGCGCCATGCGGGAATGGCATTCCGAACGGGGCCAGGCATTGATCGTCACACTTGGCGGGGAAGGCGTCATTGCCATCCGCAACGGCGTCATCCACACGGCCAAAGGGCTGGATATCAGGCCCGTCGATACGGTGGGCGCCGGCGACACGTTTTGCGGATATCTGGTGTCCGGACTGGAACAGGGGCTCGACTTTCCCGACGCGCTGCGCCGCGCCGCCATCGCCGGCTCGCTTGCCTGCATGAAAGCCGGTGCGCAGCCCTCTATCCCGAGCGCCGACGAGGTTGCCGCACATCTTTGATCGCTCGCCGCTGTCGGCGCAGCGACGCTTGCAGCGCGCGCTGAAATTTCCCATATGAATGTCACGGCCGCATGCCATTTCGGGTGCGGACAGGGTCGCTTGAATTCAAGGACTGAAGGACATGAGCCGAAGCACGACCTTTGCGAGCCCGTTGTTTCTGGGCTTTGACGCGATGGAGAAGACCATCGAACGTCTGGCCAAGGCCAATGACGGTTATCCACCCTACAATATCGAACGCATCGCGCCGGACGGCCGCGGCGTCGAGCGTTTGCGCATCACCATTGCCGTGGCGGGGTTTGCGGAAGAAGAGCTCGACGTTACCGTCGAGGAAAACCAGTTGATCATTCGCGGCCGGCAGGTCGAAGTGCCGGATCGCGACTATCTCTATCGCGGTATCGCCGCACGCCAGTTTCAGCGCGTTTTCGTGCTGGCGGACGGAATGCAGGTGGGCGGCGCTGGTCTGCGTAATGGCTTGCTGTCGGTCGATCTGATCCGTCCCGAACCTGAACGCATGGTGCGAAAAATTAACATTTCTGTCTCACAGTAGGTCAACGGCGACAATGCCGAAATGCCCTCAACCTGGAGGCCGGAATGCTGCTTAAAGAAGCAACTGCGCGCTTGACGCAGAATGAACTCGTTGATCTCGGGGCCGGTGAAGTCGGCTATATCCGCAAGGTGCGCTCCGAAGAGGTCTCCCGCTGCTTTCCGGAAGCCCCCGAAATCGATCCCGCTCTCGACCTTTGGGCACTGTTTGGCGCCGACGGCACGCCGATCCTGCTCAGCGACAACCGTTCCAGCACCTTCTTCAAGGCTGCCGAAGACGAGTTGCGTACCGTCAGCCTCCACTAAGACAGACCAGGAGGACAAGCGCGGCGGCTTGCAGCATTCGCGCCTTGACCTCCCGCATCGCCGCTGCGGGCCGACGCCTCAGACGCGCCGGAATGTCAGATAGGCGGACGATCGTCCTTCGCGCTTGGCCTTTGCCTCGTAACGCGTGCCGGGCCAGCCGGCGAAGGGCGTCAGCCAGTTGGCGGGTTCCCTCGCCTGCCATTCAAAGCCGCCATGCTCGTGGCAATGCGTCAGTGTCCAGTTGACATAGGTATCGATATCCGAGGCGAAGCAGAACAGCCCGCCCGGCTTGAGCACGCGATGAAAGCGGGTCAGGTTGACCTGCGAAACGAACCGACGCTTCCAGTGCTTCTTCTTCGGCCACGGATCGGGATAGAGAAGATCGATACGGTCGATGCAGGCGTCCGGCATCCAGTCGAGAAGCTGCGTCGCATCATCGGCATAAACACGCACATTGTTGAGCCCGAGCTCGCCGACACGGCCGAGTAGTTTCGCCATGGAATTGACGAAGGGCTCGACGCCGACGAAACCGGTTGACGGCTCTTCCTGAGCGCGATGCACAAGGTGTTCGCCGCCGCCGAAGCCGATTTCCAGCCGCAGGCGCTGCGGCGGGAACGAGAAGAGATCGGTAAGATCCCTCGGCGCCTCGACTGCCAGATCGACGGCCAGTGCCGGCAACACCGTCTCCATCGTTTCCGCCTGGCGCTCGCGCAGGGGCTTGCCCTTGCGTCTGCCGAAGAAGGCTTCGGTCGCACGTGTCGGATGGGACGGTTCGGTCATGGTCGGTCTTTCGAAACTAAAAAAGCGGACGCCTCGGCAAGGAGACATCCGCTTTACATTTTTATGGCGCGGTCCGTAAAGACCGATCAGGCTGCCTTCAGCGCTTCCTTCAGCGGCTTGACGAGATCGAGCTTCTCCCAGGAAAACGAACCGTCGCGGCCGTTCTTGCGGCCAAAATGGCCGTAGGATGCGGTCTTGGCATAAATCGGCTTGTTCAGGTCAAGGTGCCGGCGAATGCCACCGGGAGAAAGATCCATGGTCTTGCGGATGGCCGCTTCGACCTGATCTTCCGTGACATTGTTGCCGGTGCCGTGCAGATCGACATAGATCGACAGGGGCTGGGCGATGCCGATTGCGTAGGAAATCTGGATCGTGCAGCGTTCTGCGAGACCGGCAGCGACGACGTTCTTGGCAAGGTAGCGGGCGGCATAGGCAGCCGAACGGTCGACCTTGGTCGTGTCCTTGCCGGAAAAGGCGCCGCCGCCGTGCGGTGCTGCACCGCCATAGGTATCGACGATGATCTTGCGACCGGTCAGACCGGCGTCGCCGTCCGGGCCACCGATGACGAACTTGCCGGTGGGATTGATGTACCACTTGCAATCCGCATCGATCGGCAACTCGCCGATGGCTTCACGGATATAGGGTTCGACAACCTGACGAACCTTTTTCGAATCCCAGCTGGTATCGAGGTGCTGCGTCGAGAGCACGATGGAGGCGACGCCTGCCGGCTTGCCGTCTTCGTAACGGACGGTCACCTGGCTCTTGGCGTCGGGACCGAGCTTGCCGGCATCGCCCTCGCCCTTCTTGCGGGCGGTTGCGAGCAGTTGCAGGATACGATGCGAGTAATAGATAGGCGCCGGCATCAGGTCCGGCGTTTCCTTGCAGGCGTAACCGAACATGATGCCCTGGTCGCCGGCCCCTTCGTCGCCCTGCTGGTCGGCGGCGCTATCGACGCCCTGGGCAATATCGGCGGACTGCGAATGCAGCAACACATCGATCTTCGCCGTCTTCCAGTGGAAACCGTCCTGTTCGTAGCCGATGTCCTTGATCGCCTTGCGCGCGGCCGACTTGAATTTGGCCGGGTTGATGACGTCGTTGCCGTTCTTGTCCTTCTTCATCAGGCTCGGCGGCAGTCGCACTTCACCGGCGATGATGACGCGATTGGTGGTTGCCAGCGTTTCGCAGGCGATGCGCACCGTCCAGGGATTGATCCCGGTCTTCACGGCTTCGCGATAGACAAGATCGACGATCTCATCGGAAATACGGTCGCAAACCTTGTCCGGATGGCCCTCAGCAACGGATTCGCTGGTGAAGAGGTAGTTGGCACGCATTTGGGATTCCCCTCAAGAACAACTCGGCGGATGTGTACTGACATCGCCACACGAAGACAAGAACACAACGACATAAATATATCTTTATGCGGTGATTTCCCATGAGTGCTGCGAGCGTGCGACACTGGGCGGCGCCGCGGGCGGCCAATACGAAAAAAGCGGCCGGGTGGCCGCTTTCACTTCCGCAGTCTTGGGAGGAATGCGTTATTCGGTATCTGCCTCGGCGGCGAGTGTCTTGACCAGATCAACCAGACGGCGACGAACCTTGGGATCCGAAATTTTTACAAACGCGCGGTTGAGTTGCAAGCCCTCGGACGAGGACAGGAAGTCGACGACGTAGTTAGAGCTCGAGGCTTCAGCCATTCCCGCCTGACCGTTATTCTGGTCGCCAGGAGCATCTTCGAAAAAGAAAGAGACCGGGACGTTCAGTATGCTCGAAATATTCTGAAGGCGGCTGGCACCAACGCGGTTGGTACCCTTTTCGTATTTCTGGATCTGCTGGAAAGTAATGCCGAGGCTTTCGCCCAGCTTTTCCTGGCTCATGCCCAGCATCGTGCGGCGAAGGCGAATGCGACTACCGACATGAATGTCAATCGGATTCGGCTTCTTCTTATTCTCAATCATCTCACAGTCCTAATTAGGTTGCTATCAAATCCCCATAACCCGTATCCCGTGTGTAAATACACTCATTGCTAATTTAGCTGCACGCAACATAAACGAGGAAGCATATGGCAACACGATAGGCTGTAGACACTATGCATTTTTGGGGGTTTTTGGTCAATTGACGCGAGAATTGAAACCCAGACGCGAAATCAGTGCAATCAGAAACATTGCGCTGGCAATCAACCATAGGTGCATCTGTCGGCTTGAATTGTTCCAGTGCGAGACAGAGCCGCCACCCAAGGTAGCATCAATCACGCTTTTGTGATTTAGGTCGAGCCCTGTTAATATCCGCCCGAACGGGTCGGTCACGGCAGAGATTCCGTTATTGGCATCCCGAATCATGGGCAGTCCCGTCTCGATCGCCCGTACACGCGCCTGCAGAAAATGCTGGTAGGGACCCGGCGTCATACCGAACCACGCATCATTGGTGATGTTGAGAAGAAGGCTTGCCGTTTCGATATCCGCAGTCATTTCGTCCGGAAAGATGGCCTCGTAACAGATCAGCGGATATAGGCTTAAGCCGGATGGCAGCGTGATCAATGCGCGGCGGCTTCCGGCTGTGTAGCCACCCGGCATGTCGACGATATTTCCGATGCCGACAGAGTTAAAAAACTCTTCAAAGGGAAGGTACTCGCCGAAAGGCGTAAGATGCACCTTGTCGCTGGCGCCAATGATCTGCCCCTGACTGTCGATGGCATAAATCGAGTTGTAGTAGCGGGGCGGCCGGCCGGGACCGGCATCTTCCGCGCGTACAGCGCCGGCAATCAACACCTGGCCATCCTGAAGCACATCGGCAATCCGCACCAGCGCATCCTGGTTCTGCGTCAGGATGAATGGCAGTGAGGTTTCCGGCCAGACGATCACGTCCGGTCTCTTGGCGCCTGGCGAAGGGGGCAAGGCGCTCAATGCAAGATGTTCCTCGAAAATCGCGATCCGATCGCTATTGTCCATCTTGCGTGCCTGATCGATCACCGGCTGGACCAGGCGGACGGCAACATCCTGCTGCGGACGCGCCGCCATCAGCGCATCGGCCTCGGAAAGGCGCCAGGCACCGTAACCGAGATGGACGGCAAACAAGAGGATCGCGACCGCCAGTCCGCCAACCATGCCCTTGCGGGTGGCAATCAATGCCGGTGCGGCAAAGACCAGAACCGCGAGCATGGTGAGCCCGAATATGCCGACCACGCCGACAGACTGCATCATCATCGGGATGGGCATGACGCCATAGGCGATCGTGTTCCAGGGAAAGCCGGTCAGAACGAAACTGCGCAGCCATTCGCCAAGCCCGAACCCCAGCGCAAGTGCAGCCAGACGACCAAACCCATCCGACCACAAGAGACCGGCAATGGCTGCCGCCAGTCCGTAAAACAGCGCGAGATAGGCCGGCAGACCAAAGACGGCGAGCGGCAGCGCCCACGCGAATTCATCGGAATCGACAAGAAGGGCGTTGCCGAGCCACCACAGCCCGGCGACGAAATAACCGAACCCGAACAGCCAGCCGAGAATGAATGTGGCGCGGAAACGCCTGAATACGCCGCCTTCGGCGCCGGCCGTGGATCCGTCCATCAGCCAGACGAGAAGGGTGAAGGAGACGAAGAATGCCGCAAAGAAGCCGAATGGCGGCTGCGCCAGCGCGCCGAGCGCACCGGCAGCCATCGCCAGAATCGCGCGCTGCCACCCCCAAAGAAGCATGACCCTGCCTGCAAGCCGCTCCATTCACACCCTCATATCGCCCGAATCAAACCCGCGGCAGTGTTCCAAAAAAACCGCTTCCTGTCGTGCAGCTTGTCCGTGCAGTCAGATGCCTTACCTCGATGGCAAAACGGCACGCCTGGGCGTGCCGCTCAAAAATGTCACCTGTCTGCAAGATCAGGTCCGCGGCTGCTCGACGCGGGCTGCCGGCGGCGGTGCAAGGCCGCTGATCGGTGGAGCTCCATCGCCACCGACGGAAGCGTCCAGATCGGCGGAAACCTCCAGGTCGCTCTTGATGCGACGGCGGACAGCTGCCCGCTTACGCAGGATGCGGACACGCTTGATGCGGCGTGGATCCGCCTCGAGGATCTGGAATTCGAAGCCCGGGACCGCCTGTACGACCTCGCCCCGCACCGGGATACGGCCCAGGGCCGAGAAGATCAGGCCGCCCAGCGTATCGACCTCTTCCGCGTGCACGCGCACGTCGAAATCCGGACCGATCGCACCGGCGATTTCCTCCAGCTCGACGCGGGCATCCGCCACGAACACATCCTCGCTGATACGCGAAAACATCACTTCCTCGTCGTCATGTTCGTCCTCGACATTGCCGATGACCATTTCGACGATATCCTCATGGCTGACGAGGCCGTCGGTGCCGCCATATTCGTCGATGACGAGGGCCATCTGGGTGCGGGCGGCCTGCATGCTGCTGAGAAGTTCGGATGCGAGCATCGACGGCGGCACGAACAGGATCTTACGCACCAGGCCCGCTTCTGCAACAGTCTTGGCGAGGTCGACGCGACCGAGGTCGAATGCAGCCTTGGCGGCGCGAACAGGCTTCTGCGGGGCAACGTCACCTTCGGCAGCCATGTCCGCCTCGATGCCGCGCCCCGTAGCAGCGCGGCGCTTGTTGCGGGCCTGCTTGGCCAGGTAGGACAAGAGATCGCGGATATGCACCATGCCACGCGGGTCATCCAGCGTATCGGCATAGACTGGCATGCGCGAACGGCCGGTTTCCTCGAAATGGATCAGAAGATCGCCGAGCGTCATCGTCATGTCGACGGCTTCGATATCGGCGCGGGGAATCATCACATCTTCTACGCGGACTTCGCGGAAGCGCAGGATGTTGTGCAGCATCGCCCGCTCCTCGGGCGAAAACGCATTGCTGACGGCCGCGTCCGTCATCAGCGCGTCGGCCAGGTCCTCCCGCAGTCTTTCGCCCTGCGAGGGTCTCAGCAGCCGGACGGCGCGAGACCAGAAGGACGACTGGGTCCGGTTGGCATTTTCGTGACGTAACGGACTGCCACCCTCTTCGGAGGAGGACGATTCCGCGTTGCCGTCACGGGCGGCAGCATTGCTCGAATGATCGTTCATTGTTCCAGACTATATTATCGGGTCTTGTCCCGCATAGGGATCAGATAGGCCAAGCGTGGCCAAAATGCGAGTCTCCAGTTCCTCCATCTCTTCCGCCTCCTCGCTTTCGAGGTGGTCATAACCAAAGAGATGCAGGAACCCGTGCACCATCAGATGTGTCAGATGATCGTCGAATTTCTTGTCGAGATCAACCGCCTCGCGTGCCACGGTTTCGCGTGCAATCACGATGTCGCCCAGCATGGGGCCCGGTTTGCCGCCAGGCTCAAGAGGGTAGGCTGGGAAGGATAACACGTTGGTTGGCTTATCTTTTTGCCGCCATTCAGCATTGATCTGCCGGATGGTTTCGTCATCGGTAAAGACCAGCGAAACTTCCACGGGCAAAGGCGGAAAAGGCTGTTTTTCTTTATCCGACAGGAAGTTCGCCGCAGCCTGAAGCACCTTTTCGCTGAGAGCGTAAAGCGTTTCCTCGTCCGGCCAGCCGCCGTCTTCCACGCTGATCTGAATATCGAGTTCGGGCATAACAATTCCCGGCCGCTTAAGCGCGGTCGAGATCCTCGCTTTCCTCGTGTACGGCATATTGCGCGTCATAGGCCCGCACGATGCGGCCGACCAGCGGGTGACGGACGACATCGGTATCCTGGAAGCGGACCACGGAAATTCCCTCGACGCCCTTGAGAATATGCAGCGCCTCGACAAGACCGGATTTGACACCACGGGGAAGGTCGACCTGGCTTGGGTCACCGGTGATGATCATGCGGCCGTTTTCGCCCAGGCGCGTCAGGAACATCTTCATCTGCATCGATGTGGTGTTCTGCGCCTCGTCGAGAATGATGGCGGCATTGGAGAGCGTGCGCCCTCGCATGAAGGCGAGCGGCGCGATTTCGATTACGCCGGCGGTAATGGCGCGATCGACCTTGTCGGCCGGGATCATGTCGTAAAGCGCGTCATAGAGCGGGCGCAGATAGGGATCGACCTTTTCCTTCATATCGCCGGGAAGAAAGCCCAGGCGCTCGCCCGCTTCCACGGCCGGGCGCGTCAGGATAATCTTGTCGACGGCGCCGCGCTCCAGCAGCTGGGCTGCGTGGGCGCAGGCCAGATAGGTCTTACCCGTGCCTGCCGGACCGACACCGAAGACCAGTTCCGCACGCTCAAGCGCCCGCATATAGGCATCCTGCGTCGGCGTGCGGGCTTGAATGGTCTTCTTGCGGGTGGAGATCTGAGACATGGACAATTTGGCTTTCCGCTCCATCGTGGGCAGAAGCAGTTGGTCGTCGGCGGCCTGTGCCATGCGGATCGCACCCTCGACGTCGGAAGGCTCGACCGAGCCGCCCTTCTGCAGCCGCTCGTAAAGACTGTCCAGCGCACGCCGGGCCTGGTTTGTCGCCGTCACATCCCCGGAAATCGTCACGGAATTGCCGCGGGCGCGGGCATCCACCTGAAGCCGCTGTTCCAGCAGCTTGAGGTTCTGATCGAACTGTCCAAAGAGCTCGCTGGCGAGCCTGTTGTTCTCGAACGTCAGGACAAAGTGATTGGCGTCGGTCGCGGCGGGGCGTGGCTGGCGCGTTGAGGAAGAAACCAATTCACGTTCGACCAATAGGCAGGCTCCTGTTGTTGATAGCCTATTTAAGACCCGACGCGCTCGGCAAACAAGCTGTTTGGCCCCGTTCCGATGATTCGTACCGGAATAATGTCACCGATTTGCGATTCTTTTGCATCAACATTCACGGACTGCAGCCAGGGCGACCGGCCAATCAGTTGGCCCGGCATGCGACCCGGCTTCTCCAGGAGGAGATCGATGGTCTTGCCGACGCAGCCTTCCGCGAATTCCTGCTGCTGGCGCAAAAGCAGGGCCTGAAGGCGCTCCAGCCGTTCGGTCTTGACCGCTTCATCGACCTGCGAACCGAGTTCGGCGCCGGGCGTGCCCGGGCGCGTCGAGTATTTGAAGGAATAGGCCGAGGCGTATTTCACGTCTTCGACGATCTTCAGCGTATCCTCGAAATCGTGATCCGTCTCGCCGGGGAAACCGACGATGAAATCGCTCGAGAGAGCGATATCGGGACGTGCGTTACGGATGCGCTCGATCAAGCGCCGGTATTCGGCGCCGGTGTGGCGGCGGTTCATGGTTTTCAGGATGCGGTCGGAACCAGCCTGAACCGGCAGGTGCAGATAGGGCATCAGCACACGCAGGTCGCGATGCGCCTCGATCAGACGGTCGTCCATGTCGCGCGGGTGGCTGGTCGTGTAACGCAGCCGCGCGATGCCGGGAATTTCGGCGAGGCGATAAAGCAGCTCGCCCAGCCCCCACTCGCCGCCCTTCGGGCTTTCGCCGCGCCAGGCATTGACGTTCTGGCCGAGCAGAGTGATTTCGCGCACGCCGCTGTCGACCAGACGCAGGGCCTCGTCAACGATCTGCGCGACGGGACGCGAGACTTCCGAACCACGCGTATAAGGCACGACACAGAAGGTGCAGAATTTGTCGCAACCTTCCTGCACGGTGAGGAACGAGGTGACGCCGCGCGAACGGGCCTTGGCCTTGTCGACTTTCGGTAGATGTTCGAACTTGTCCTCGACGGCATAATCCGTCTCGACCACACGTTCACCCTGACGGGCGCGGGCGAGCGCCTGCGGCAGCCGGTGATAGGTCTGTGGTCCAACGACCACATCCACCGCCGGCGCGCGGCGCAAGATTTCCTCGCCTTCCGCCTGGGCCACGCATCCGGTGACACCGATCATCAACTCGCGGCCATGTTCGGCGCGGGTGCGCTTCATGTCGCGCAGACGGCCGAGCGCCGAATAGACCTTATCGGCCGCCTTTTCGCGGATGTGACAGGTATTGAGCAGGATCAGGTCCGCTTCGCCCATTTCTTCGGTCGCCACATAACCTTCGCTCGCCAGCGCATCGCTCATGCGATTGCTGTCGTACACGTTCATCTGGCAGCCGTAGGTCTTGATGAAAACCTTGCGGGTGTTGCTAAGGGGTTCGGCGGTCTCGGCCGCATCCGGGGACATGACGGTCATCTGGTTCATTGCCGCTCTTTACCGTAAGAAAGGCCGGATTTGAAGGCCTGTATTAGGGAGCGTCGGCTGGACGCTGCCGCGCTTCGTCTTCGACAGGATCCGGGCCGGTTTCGGCAATCTTGGCATCCGGCGTCTTCTTACGCACGCCATAAAGCCGATCCTGCAGCATGCGCTTCATCGAGGCAATGACAGCGGCGCTCAGCTGCTTGCGGTTATCGCCTTCGCGAAACGCGATGGCCTCGCCAAAATCGACATCCACGTCGATCGCCTCGGCTTTGAAAATACCCATCAGATGCGGCAGAAGCTGGATATCGCCCGGCCATGCCGCGACCGGTCGGTGATAACGGCCCATCGGCATGCCGTAAATGCCGGTATAGGCAATGGTGACGGGCTGGACGTAAACCACCTTGTCGGGCGTATGCGGGACTGCGGCAGTCGCGGCACCGAACAGCGAGGATTTGACGTCGAGAAGGCGGTTGCCATCCGAGGTCGTGCCTTCCGGAAAAAGCACGACGATCTCGCCGCCGGTCATGCGCTCTGCGATCTCGTTGACCTGCTCGCCGGTGCGGCGCTTCTGTTCGCGCACGACAAAGATGGTCTTCTGCAGCTTTGCAAGCGTCCCGAAAACCGGCCAGCCAGCAACCTCGATCTTGGCGATATAGGCGACATCGGCGATCGCGCCCAGCACGAGGATATCCTTCCAGGAGGCGTGATTGGCCGACAGCATGACGGGGCGGCGGCGCTCGACCGAGCCGTGAACACGGATGCGGATCCCCATCAACCAGCAGGCGATGCGATGCCAGATACGGGGAATGGTACGACGAATCTTCAGGTCGAAGCCAAGGCCGACCAGTTGAAACGGCAGAAGGACCAGTGTCGTCAGTACAAGGCCCGCAATGATGAACGTGATCCGTATCCAGGTGATCAAGGATCGTCCTTGTCGAGCGGAATGCCGTAAAGCTCGAGCCGGTGGCCGACGAGACGAAAGCCGTGCTCGCGGGCTATACGTTCCTGCAACGCCTCGATCTCGGCGGAGTGGAACTCGATGACCGTGCCCGACTGCACGTCGATCATGTGATCGTGATGCTCTTCCGGTACGGTTTCGTAGCGCGAACGGCCGTCGCGAAAATCGTGGCGCTCGATGATGCCCTCATCCTCGAACAGTTTCACCGTTCGGTAGACGGTCGAGATGGAGATGCGCGGGTCGACCTTGGAAGAACGTCGATAGAGCTCCTCGACATCCGGATGGTCGTCCGATTCCTGCAGGGTCCGGGCAATGACGCGGCGCTGTTCGGTCATCCGCATGCCCCGCTCGGCACACAGTTCCTCCAGCGTCTTGGTAAGATCCGTCACGTCGTTCGGTCCTGCTTCATGCATTCAACAAGGCACGGGTCTAGCCAAGATCGCGGCGCATGACAAGCGCCGCCGCTTTCTTCCCGTCTACCGTTTCATAGTAGGCTGGACGGGTGGCGACCGTTTCAAACCCGAGCCTGCGATAGAGCCCGATTGCGGCGACATTGCCGTCTTCGACCTCAAGAAACATCGTCTCGCCACCGCGTTCGGCAGCCTCGCGCATGGCCGACTGCATGAGCCGCCAGCCCAGCCCGAGGCGGCCCACCTTTTCAGAAACGGCGACGGTCAGGATTTCCGCCTCCCCGGCAACTTCTCGAGCAAGCACGAAGCCGCCGAGCGGGCGGCGAAAGAAGGCATTGGTCTGATAGGCGACGAAACCGAAGGTATTTTCCTGGGAAAGAAGGCTGTGGATTTCACCATCGTTCCATCGGCGGGAAAAACGCAAACCATGGAGTTCGGAAACCGCATGACAGTCATCCGTCGTCATCGTGACGATGTCGAATGTAGGCTTCAAACTTAGATAATCGTCGTGCATGCGTGTCTCAGGAGCGGGCCAGGGCGAACCCTATTTGGGGTTTAGCATCCGGCCCACGCAGGTAAAGCGGTTTCGGCTTTTCGCTGCCGCCGGGTTTCGATGCGCCGAGTTTTGCGACAGTGGCGATGTCGAAACGATCCGGCACGGCCTGGGCGGCTGGCTCGCCGGCTTCACCGCTGGTCGCGGCGGCGATGGCCATGGCGCCCGTTCCCGAAAGAATTGCGCCGTGACGCGCGGCGAGTTCAGCAACGGCGTGCGGCGTCAGTGCCCGCGGCTCGTCGATGGCCGAACCATCCGCGCCGAAAGGCTGGGCGTAGATTTCACCGCGCTTGGCGTCCATCGCTGCGACGACCGGATGAGGCCCGGAGCCGGCCAGATGATGAGCAGCCATGGTTTCGAGCGTGGTGATGCCGAAAGCCTCGATGCCGAGCGATAAGGCCAGCCCACGGGCGGCAGCGACGCCAACGCGGATGCCGGTGAAGGAGCCCGGACCGATGGTGACGGCGATGCGGCCCACATCCTGCAGTGTGATTGCAGCTTCTGCCAGCGCGGCCTCGATCTGCGCCATCAGCTTTTCAGCGTGGCCCTTGCCGATCATCTCTGTCTGGACGGAGAGGATGCGATCGCTCGCAGCGTCATAAAGCGCGACGGAACAATCGATGCCGGCAGTGTCGAGGGCAAGAACGATCATGAAAAATTACCGGCAGTTTGGTGCGCCGGCTCAAGCCGGCGCAGGGATCGATCAGAGGGATTCGACGGCCTGGACTTCCGGCACGAAGTGCTTGAGCAGGTTCTGAACGCCGTGCTTGAGCGTGGCGGTCGAGGACGGGCAGCCGGCGCAAGCACCCTTCATGTTGAGGTAGACGGTGCCGTCCTTGTACCCTTTGAAGGTGATGTCGCCGCCATCCTGAGCGACCGCCGGACGAACGCGGGTTTCCAGCAGTTCCTTGATCGTGGCGACGACGGTTTCGTCGCCTTGCTCGAAAAACTCACCTTCTTCATCCAGATCTTCGGCCATGGCGGAACCGCCGCCCATGACCGGCTGGCCGGACATGAAGTGTTCCATTATCGAGCCGAGAATGGCCGGCTTCAGGTGCTGCCATTCGGCATCGGACTTGCTGACGGTGATGAAGTCATAACCGAAATAGACGCCGGTAACGCCGGGCACGTCGAACAGCCGCGCGGCAAGTGGAGACTTGTCGGCCTCGGCGGCAGACCGGAATTCAGCCGTACCATTTTCCAGCACGACCTTGCCCGGCAGAAATTTCAGGGTGGCCGGGTTCGGCGTGGATTCCGTCTGAATGAACATCTTGATGGCTCCTGGCGAGATGTGCCCGCCCGTTTAGAATTCTTCCAAAGAAGATAAGACCGTTCAGGTTTGCGTTCAAGTGCGCCTTTGTGGAAAGCAGGTCAAGAGCCAAGAAACAAAAGCACTGTTACGCCAGCGCGTCGATTTCCCCGTCGGTCAGGGTGCTGGGCAATACCGTGACGGGGATGGGGAAGGCGGCGGTGCGCCCGGCGATTGAGGTGACCAGCGGCCCCGGCCCTTCCTTGGCGGAACCGGCGGCAAGAACGAGAATGGCGATATCCTGATCCTCCTCGATCAGGGCGTTGATCTCTTCCGCCGCATTGCCTTCGCGGATGACCACTTCCGGATCGATGCCGATACTTTCGCGCACGCTTTGGGCAGCCTTGGCCATCACGGCTTCTGCCTCTTCGCGCGCTTCGGCGCGCATGATCGCCTCGACACCCAGCCATTGCTGGAAATCGCCTTCGGGAATGAGATAGAGCAGCAGCAAGGCGCCATTCGAGTTCTTGGCGCGACGGCCCGCGTAATGCACGGCCTTTTCACATTCGGGCGTGCCATCGATGACCGCCATGAACTTTCGACGGTGGCCTTCGAGGCGCGATAGCCGCGTTGAAACCATGCAGATCCCCTTGATACTGACACGACCCGTCCGGTCGTGATGGACATTATACAAAAGCGTGGGGATGGGAAAGCGGGGGCGCGAGGGAGGCGCTCACCTCTCCGCCGTCATCCTCGGGCTTGGCCCGAGGATGACGGCGTTAGGGGCTGCGATGTCGGGCAAACCGCCGGCCCTAACTCACCGGCAGCAATCCTCAGCGCAGGAATCCAATGATATCGGACACCTCGTTCATGGTCTTCTCGGCGCGGGCACGGGCGCGCTCGCCGCCATCCCTGAGGATCGCGTCGATATGCGTCGTGTCGTCCATCAGGCGGCGCATTTCCGTGGTGATGGGGGCAAGCACCTCGACGGCGAGATCGGCCAGCGCCGGCTTGAACACCGAAAACTGCTGCCCCCCGAATTCGGCGAGCACGTCCGCCTTGGTCTTGTCCGACAGGGCCGCATAGATGCCGACGAGATTGGCAGCTTCCGGGCGTCCCTCGAGACCATCGACTTCGCTCGGAAGGGCGTCCGGATCGGTCTTCGCCTTTCGGATCTTTTTGAGGATCGTGTCGGCATCGTCCATCAGGTTGATGCGCGACAGATCCGACGGATCCGACTTCGACATCTTCTTGGTGCCGTCCTTCAGGGACATTACGCGCGGCGCCGGGCCACCGATCAGCGGCTCGACCAGCGGGAAATAGCCATGGATAGGCTCTTCGCCGACCACCATGTCGACCCCCGTGCCGGTCTCGCGGATTTTTTCGCCGAACTCGATATTGAAACGCTGGGCGATATCGCGCGCCAGTTCCAGATGCTGCTTCTGGTCATCACCAACCGGAACGTGGGTGGCGCGGTAGACTAGAATGTCGGCGGCCATCAGGCTCGGATAGGCGAGCAGGCCGAGCGAGGCGTTTTCGCGGTCCTTGCCAGCCTTGTCCTTGAACTGCGTCATGCGGTTCATCCAGCCGATGCGCGCGACGCAGTTGAAGATCCAGGCGAGTTCGGCATGCTGCGGCACGGCCGACTGGTTGAAGACGATATGCTTGACCGGATCGATGCCCGAAGCAATGAAGGCGGCGGCGATGGAACGGATCTGGCCCTTCAGGTCGTCATGGACGAGCTGGGCTGTGATGGCGTGGAGATCGACGACGCAATAGATGCAGTCGTTATTCTCCTGCAGCGCCACGAATTTGCGGATGGCGCCGAGATAGTTTCCGAGATGGAGGTTGCCGGTCGGCTGCACGCCGGAAAATACGAGCGGCTTGAATTCGTTCATGTTGTCCTCATCAGGCTTGTGGAAGGCCCCAGGGCATGGTGAGCAGGACGGAATTTTCGGCCTTCTGCGCTCATGTCGCCCATGTTGCTAACGGGCGGGCTTATGCACGGTGGATGGGGCGGGATCAAGTGGGATGCTACCGGCTTTGCGAGGCAGGATCCGTCGCATAAGCACTCTTTCCGTCACCGCCATGGAATTTTTTTCATCGATTTCCCTGCCCTGACGGAGCGGCTGGACTGCGACTGCATGAAGGCGATGAAGAATGCATGCCGTCATTTCCCGGACAGACAGACAGGCAGTACCCTAACCCTTCGATTATGAAGGTAATTTTACGAAAATACGATAGATTGACGAGACCATATGCCCATCAAAACAGCGGACATGAAGCCACTATCCAAACGCGGGATTTGAGTAGAAAAATGCGAATCTATTAACGCATATTCATTAATGGGGCAGTGCCGCTCCTAATTTAGAGCATTTTTGCCCTTATTGACGTCACTTTTAGGAAAGAAATACCCGCAACAAGCTTCCATTCACCATGTGTGACGGACACGGTTTCGGAGTTCAGAATGCGCATTTTTTCCCGCGTCGCGCTTGCCTGCATCATGACAGTCGGCGTCGTCCTTTCAGCCATATCCGCGGACGCGGCGGATAAAGCCGGCAAACGCCGGGGCACATCCTTCAAGCATGATTATTCAGCCGCCTACACGGTTCAGCGCGTCAGCGTGCGCACCGCCTGTTTTCCGGAAAAGCTGGAGGCCATCCTTGCGCATATCCGCGCCAAGACCGGCAAGAAGCCGATGGTGACATCGGGGCATCGGCCGCATTCCGGCACCTCGCAGCACAGCCGCTGCTATGCGGCGGACATCCGCGTGCCGGGCGTTTCAGAAAAGGCGATCCTGGCCGCTGCCGCAGGCGCGCCAGGCATCGGCGGCATCGGCCGCTATTGCAACGGAATCGTGCATGTGGATATCGGACCGAAGCGTCGCTGGGCGCATTGCGGCGGAAAATCCGGTGGCAAGGGCGGCTTGGCCAACCTCGAACGTCATCACCGCCGGGGCTGATCAGACGTCCGGACCCCGCGTCGCTGCCGGCTTCGGTTTGCGCTTGAGGTTGCGGCGGATCATGCCGAGATCGGCGCCGCCGATCAGAAAGGCGACGGAGAAGTAGACCAGCATGGAAATGGCAATCAGCACCGCGAGCGCCGCCATCTGTTGCAACAGGTGCGACCCGGGTGTCAGCCAGGGACTGGCGTAAGCCAGCGCATAGGTCAGAGCGACCGCCATGACGCCGGCCGAGACCAAAAGAAGCGCGGTGCGACGGGCAAAGGCCCATTCCCATTTCAGATGGCCGCGCCAGACCAGCGTGGAGAACAGAAAGATCGTATTGATCCAGCCGGCGGCAGCTTCGGCCGTGGCGATGCCGCGTTCCTCGATCAACGGGAACAGCGAGATGGCGAGCGCCGAATTGACGACCACCGCCATCATGGTGAAACGCATGGGCGTTCTGGTATCCTCGCGGGCGTAGAATCCGGGCTGCAGCGCCTTGATCAGCACGAAACCGGGAAGACCCAGGCCGTATATGGCAAGGATGGAGCCGACGACGGTCGTGTTTTCGGCCGAGAATGCGCCGCGTTCATAGAGCACGCGGGTGATGGCATCCGAAAGCACCCAGAGACCCGCGGCCGCCGGCAAGGTCAGGAACAGCACGAATTCGATCGAGCGGTTCTGGATATTGGCGGCCTCCTTGAGATTGCCGCCCTTCAGCGCCCGCGCCAGTTCCGGCAGAAGCACGACCCCGACGGCGACGCCGACCACGCCGAGCGGCAACTGGTAGATGCGGTCGGCATATTGCAGGGCAGCGATCGCGCCTTCCTTGCCGGAGGCGATGGCCTGACCGATGATCTGGTTGATCTGCGTAACGCCGCCGGTGATGGCGGCGGGCACGGCAAGCACCAGCAGGCGCTTGACATTGGGAGTCATGCGCGGCCGACGAAAACCGATCTTGATGCCGGCATGGCGCACGCCGAAATAGACCACGGCCAGCTGCAAGACACCGGCAACCAGCACGCTCCAGGAAAGATACCAGGCAGTCGACAGCGGATCGGCGCCCGTCCACAGCGCATAAAACAGCGCGGCGATCATCACCACGTTCAGAAAGACCGGCGCGATGGCGGCGGCAAAGAAGTGGTGCAGCGAATTGAGCATGCCGCTCATCATCGCCGTCAGCGACATGCACATGAGATAAGGGAACATCACCGCCGCGAGGCGAATGGTGATCGACGTCTTTTCCGGGTCATCGGCAAAGCCCGGGGCGATGATCCAGGTCACCAGCCACGGCATGGCCAGTTCCATGGCAATGGTAATGATCATCAGCGCGGAAAACAGGACGCCAAACACTTCCTCGGAAAACCGCTTGGCGCCCTCGACGCCATTGGCCTCGATCTCCTTGGAAAACAACGGCACGAAGGCGGCGTTGAACGCGCCTTCGGCAAACAGGCGGCGAAAAAGATTGGGAAAGCGGAAGGCGGCGTAAAACACGTCCGCCATCGGCCCGGTGCCGAGTGCTGCCGCCATCAGGGTTTCGCGGGCGAAACCGAAGATGCGGCTGCCGAGCGTGGCACCGCCAACCGTGGCGAATTTTTTCACAAGGCTCATGCGGGGGCTCACCGGGATGTTCGATTCGTGGGGGTGTTATAGCGGGAGGCGAGGCGGGCGGCCATCTTTTGTCACGGAGTGGTGAGGACCGTGCGATGCAGCTGGCGGTCGGAAATGATGCCGGATTGTTTGGCGAGCGCCTTGCTCCGCTAACGGCCGAGGCTGTGTAAAAACGCAATCCTGATGTAGAATCATCTTCGTCGATCGGAGGTGGCAATGTCAGGCTATATCGAAGGCATCAGTCGCGAT
>NZ_JBNNPS010000010.1:0-141217 GCF_050275975.1 Neorhizobium sp. NPDC001467
CTTCAAGAGCGCGCGACACGGCTATCACCCGCGATCGCCTGAGCATTGCTGTTGCTTCTCGTCGCATGCCATTCTATTTCCAGAACCGTGTGAAAGATGCGCTCTTCTTCGGAAAAGCGCCGCCAAGGATGGAACTCGCAATGAGCGATCTCAGGCTGCTGGCCATGGACAAGGACGATCTCGATATCGTCTCGGCGCATATGCAGGACAGCGTGTTCAAGGCGCCGGATATCGTCTGGGATGCCAGGCGCCAGCAGTTTTCGCTCGCCGTCAACCGCTTCGTCTGGGAAAAGAGCGATCGCCGCGCCAGGGGGCATGAACGCCGCCGTGCGCTGTTGGTGTTCAAGCGCGTGCAGGCAGTTCGCTCGCTCGGCGTCAGCCGCGGCGATGACGCGGCCGTGCATGCGTTGCTGGCAGTGCGCTTCGAGCAGAAGGGCGAAGGGCCGGAGGGCACGATCGAGCTGACGCTTGCGGGCGAGGCCGCCATTAGTCTCGATGTCGAATGCATCGAGGCGCAGCTTGCCGATACAGGCGGCGCTTGGGAAACCACCAACAGGCCGAACCACGCCTGACGGGCGGCTGGCAGGCAGCATGAATGTCGCAGTGTCTTTATTCACGCCATCGGCGTCGTTAGGCGTTGCAGGAAGATGTGAAAGGGGATGACGAGTGGCAATCTGGCTTGAGCAACGGGCAGCGGATTTCGAGGCGCAGTTCAAGGCCTTCCTGACGACGAAGCGGGAAGTGTCGGAAGATGTGAATGCGGTGGTGCGCGATATCGTCAAGGATGTGCAGGCGCGCGGCGATGCAGCACTTGCCGATTATTCGCTGCGGTTCGACAAGGTCGATCTCGATACGGTCGGGCTGCGCGTCACCGAGGCCGAAGTCGATGCCGCCGTCGCCGCCACCGATCCGCAAGTGCTCGACGCGCTGAAGCTCGCGGCGGAACGCATCGAAAGACACCATGCCCGCCAGATGCCGAAGGACGACATCTACGAGGATGCGATCGGCGTCGGTCTCGGTTCGCGCTGGACGGCCATCGAGGCGGTCGGGCTTTATGTGCCGGGCGGCACGGCGAGCTATCCGAGCTCGGTTCTGATGAATGCCGTGCCGGCTCGTGTCGCCGGTGTGCCGCGCATGGTCATGGTCGTGCCGGCCGGTGGCGGTGCCATCAATCCCGCGGTGCTGGCCGCTGCCCGCATCGCCGGGGTCACGGAAATCTATCGCGTCGGCGGCGCGCAGGCTGTCGCGGCACTCGCCTATGGCACGGAAACGATCGCGCCGGTCGCCAAGATCGTCGGCCCCGGCAATGCCTATGTCGCCGCTGCCAAGCGTCAGGTATTCGGCACGGTCGGCATCGACATGATCGCCGGGCCTTCGGAAGTGCTGGTCATTGCCGATGCCGAGAACGATCCCGACTGGATTGCCGCCGACCTTCTGGCCCAGGCCGAACACGATGCCGGCGCGCAGTCGATCGTCATCACCGACAATGCCGAATTCGGCCGCGCCGTCGAGACGGCCGTCGAGCGCCAGCTGAAGACGCTGTCCCGCACCGAAACCGCCGCCGCCAGCTGGCGCGATTTCGGCGCCGTCATCCTGGTCGATGATCTGGCAGCCTCCATACCGCTTGCCAACCGCATCGCGGCAGAGCATCTGGAACTGGCCGTGGCCGATCCCGATGTGCTGATGGCCGGTATCACCAATGCCGGCGCGATCTTCATCGGCCGCCACACGCCGGAAGTGATCGGCGATTATGTCGGCGGCTCCAACCACGTCCTGCCCACCGCACGTTCGGCGCGGTTCTCGTCGGGCCTCGGCGTGCTCGATTTCGTCAAGCGCACATCCATTCTGCGGCTCGGCCCGGAACAGCTGCGCGCGCTTGGCCCTGCCGCGATCACGCTCGCCCATTCCGAAGGGCTCGATGCCCATGCCCGTTCCGTCGCCATCCGGCTCAACCGGGAGCGTTGAGCCATGGCGGCTGGCGACTTCCGGCTCTGCGACATCGTCCTCGACGGCAGTGTCGGCCGGTCGACGCCGGATGTCGAGCATGAGCGCGCCGTCGCCATCTTCGATCTCGTTGAAGAAAACAGTTTTCAGCCGATCGGCCATGACGGCGGGCCCTATTGCCTCAGCATCGCCGTCAACGGTCCGCGTCTGGTCTTTGTCATCACCACGCAGGAGGGCGGCGAGGTCGCAACCCATATCCTGTCGCTGACGCCGTTCCGCCGCATCATCAAGGATTATTTCCTGATCTGCGAAAGCTATTACGAGGCCATCCGCTCCTCTACCCCAAGCCAGATCGAGGCGATCGATATGGGCCGCCGGGGCGTTCACAACGAAGGATCGGAAACCCTGCAGGACCGGCTGAAGGGCAAGATCGAGGTGGATTTCGATACCGCGCGCCGGTTGTTCACGCTGGTCAGCGTGCTCTATTGGAAGGGTTAGGGTCATGCCGACCGCCGCTGCCTTCGAAACCCATGTCGAACGGCCGAATGCGATCCTGTTCGTCTGCGGCATGAACGCCATTCGCTCGCCCATGGCCGAGGTGATTGCAAAACATCTCCTGCCGCACGATATCTATATCCAGTCGGGCGGCGTGCGGGCCGGCGATGCGGATCCCTTCGTCGATGTCGTGCTGGAAGAGCTCGGCCTTGAGCTGCGGCGCCACACGCCGCGCACCATGGAAGACCTCGAGGACGACTTTTTCGACCTGATCATCACGCTGGCACCCGAGGCGCATCACGCGGCCCTGGAACTGACACGGTCCAGTTCCGTCGAGGTGATCTACTGGCCGACGCCGGATCCGACGGTGGAAACCGGATCGCGTGAGCAGCGGCTGGAGGCGTATCGCGCCGTGCGTGATCGGCTTTGGGCGCTGATCGACGAACGTCTTGCTCGTGGGCTGCCGCGGCGCGCGCAAACGCCGTGATAGCTGGCGGCGGGCGACGAATTGACCGCGCGCTGCATAAGACGGAGAATCGATGTTCACAAAGCCGCGCTGATTGTGTAGTTTCCGCGCAAATTTCCAAGGCTGCCGGTCCGGCGGCCTATTCCGCATTCAAAAAAACAGGAAGACAAGCTCTAGATGGCTAAAGAAGAAGTTCTCGAATTCCCGGGCGTCGTGACGGAATTGTTGCCGAACGCGACATTCCGCGTGAAGCTGGAAAACGAACACGAGATCATCGCTCACACCGCCGGTCGCATGCGCAAGAACCGCATCCGTGTTCTCGCCGGCGACAAGGTGCTGGTGGAAATGACGCCCTATGATCTGACCAAGGGTCGGATCACCTATCGCTTCAAGTAAGCGGGCCTCATGGCGCAGGAACAGAAGCTCATCCTGGCCTCCGGCTCTCCGCGCAGGCTCGATTTGCTCAACCAGGCCGGCATCAGGCCGGCTCGGTTGATGCCGATGGATATCGACGAGACCCCGAAAAAGTCCGAGCATCCGCGCTCGCTGGCCCGCCGGCTGGCAACGGAAAAGGCCGAGGCGGCTCTCGCTGTCCTCAAGGGCGATCTGGAATGGCGCCATAGCTACATTCTCTCGGCCGACACCGTGGTCTCCGTCGGTCGGCGCATTCTGTCGAAGACCGAATATTCCGACGAAGCCTCCTCGGCGCTGCATCTCCTGTCCGGCCGCGGCCACAAGGTCTATACCGGTATCTGCCTCGTCACGCCCGGTGGTCAGGCCCGGATCCGCGTCGTCGAGACCAAGGTGCGCTTCAAGCGTCTGTCCGGCCTCGAGATCGACCACTACCTCGCCTCCGACCAGTGGCGCGGCAAGGCCGGTGCCTATGCCATCCAGGGCATTGCCGGCGGCTTCGTGCAGAAACTGGTAGGCTCCTATACCAATGTCGTCGGCCTGCCGCTGTACGAGACGCTCGGACTTCTGTCCGGCGAGGGTTTCGACGTGACCGCGGGCTGGGCCGAGGGATAATATCCCGTCGCCGCAAAGGCCGGCTCCATTCCGGCGCCATGCCGCCCGCGCCTCTCTGCAGCCGGTATGCGGAAGGGGACTATAACCCGATTGAAAGGATGAACATGTCTGATCCGATCAGGACCGGCGGCAAGGTCGAGCCGTTGCGAAAGACCATGCCATGCCCGGTCTGCAACAAGCCGTCGGTACGCGACCACTACCCCTTCTGTTCGGACCGCTGCCGCACGCTCGATCTGTCCAAATGGTTGAGCGGATCCTATGCCATTCCGGTCGCCGATGACGAGGCAAAGGCCGACGACGTCGACGAGCGCTGACCCCAAGCCTCGGTGCGACCGGCGCTTTTTCCGCTTCTGCACAGGGCATGTCCGCTAAAAGTGCGGAACCGTCAAAAAAGTGCAATGGAGCGCTTGCCATGGCCGAACAAGATGTTATAACCCCGCTCGCTCCCGGGGGAAACGACCTCCGGTCAGCCGGAAGCGGCTGATAGGCTTGACGAAAGCCCAGATGCCCGGATAGCTCAGTTGGTAGAGCAGCGGATTGAAAATCCGCGTGTCGGTGGTTCAAATCCGCCTCCGGGCACCATTTTTCTACATCAGAACCCCTGCTGTCGCCGTATATAGTCCATTCCATATTGCGGCCATGCTTGACATGCAGCCGCCCGGGCGCGACCCTGACGCATTCGCGGGGGAGGGGCCGGCGCATCACGCGCTTGCCGCGCCGCGATGTCGGAGGAGAATGCATATGACATGGCAGATCGTGCTGAAAGACGGGTCGCGTCACGAGGTATCTGGCGATATCCATTTCGAAAGCGTGCGCGGCAGCAAGCGGATCTACCCGAGCCCGATCGGCGGCGACAGCGATATCCTCGTGCGGGCCGTCGAACAGCATGACGTCGTGCTGGAATCGCCCCATGGCCATCATTACAAGGCAGCCGTCGAGATGGTCGACGGCAAATGGCGGGTGGTCGGGCTGTAGGGTTTATGCGCCGGCGGGCCGCGATGCCAGCCAGGTCTCGATGCCGGCTGCGGCAGTGCGGCCGGTCGCGAAACAGGCCGTCAGCAGATAGCCGCCGGTCGGCGCCTCCCAGTCCAGCATCTCGCCGGCCACGAACATGCCAGGCAAAGCCCGCAGCATGAAGCCTTCATCGACCGCATGGCGGACAATGCCGCCGGCTGAGGAGATGGCTTCGGCGATCGGACGCGGCGCGACGAGTGGTACCGGCAGGGCCTTGATCCGTGCTGCCAGCATCTCGTGACCGGCAAGCGTGCCGGCGCTCGATAGTTCGCGCAGCAGCGCCACCTTGGTGCCGTCGAGGCCCGCCCCCTTGCGCAACCGGTTGGAAAGGCTCGCCTTGCGATCCTGGCGGGCAAGATCGCGCGCCAGCCGATCCTGGCTGCGTCCGGGCATCAGGTCGAGCACCAGCGCCGCCTTCCCCGTCATGCGCAGGCGCTCGCGAAGGCTGCCTGAAAAGGCATAGACGAGGCTGCCTTCAATGCCGTGGCGGGAGATCACGAATTCACCGGGCAGCGTGTCGCTGCCGGCAACGGACACGGTCACCGACTTGACTGGGGCGCCGGCATTGCGGTCGCGGAAATGGTCGCTCCAGGCAACGTCGAAGCCGCAATTGGCGGGACGGAACGGGGCAATCTCCACGCCGCGGCTTTCGAGCCATGGCACCCAGGCAGCGTCCGAGCCGAGCCGCGGCCAGCTTGCGCCGCCAAGCGCCAGCAGCACGGCATCCGCCTCAAGGATCAAGGGGCCATCCGGCGTCTCGATCACCGGACGGTTTCCCTCAAAGCCCGCCCAGCGATGGCGGGTCATGATCTCCACGCCCTGTTGGCGCAGCCGCGCCATCCAGCCCCGCAGCAATGGCGAGGCCTTCATGACGGTTGGAAACACTCGGCCCGACGTGCCGACAAAGGTTTCCGTCCCGAGATCGGATGCCCAGGCGCGAACGTCATCAGGCGTGAACGCCTGCAGCGACGCGTGCAGCCAGTCATTGGCCTCTCCGTAGCGCCCGCAAAACGTCTCGAAGGCTTCGGAATGGGTGATGTTGAGACCGGATTTGCCTGCCAGCAGAAATTTGCGCGCCACTGTCGGCATCGCCTCGTAGACGCGCACGGCATGCCCGCGGGCGGACAGGATTTCAGCGGTCATCAGGCCCGCCGGGCCGCCGCCGATAATAGCGATCCGCGCGCCGTCTTTGGTGTTCGTCGCCATGCCGGTCAGCCGCCGTCCTGGCCACTGGCGCTCAGCAGCGATCGACCGAGCGCGATCAATTGCCGATCGCTGCCGGCCGGCCCCAGCAGGGAAATGCCGAACGGCGCGCCATCGACACGCCCCAGAGGCAGGGTGATCTGCGGAAACCCGGAAAGTCCGGCCCAGCAAAGCAGCCTGAGCGCCCGTTCGCGGTAACCCTGCAGCGCATCCAGGGAGAGGTCCTTCAGCGGTGCTGCGCCCGGCACAGTGGGAAGAACGAGGAAGCCGTCGCCACCTAGAAGATCGGCGAGATAGTCGCGGAAGACGGCGCGGTCGGCCATGTCCTGCCGGTAACGGGCGATGTCGATCTGCGCGCCGTAGGCAAAGCGGTCCCGCACGCCGGGTCCAAGCTCTCGGTCGGTCTGCGAAATCCAAGCGCCATGCGCCGCCCATGCCTCATAGGCCTGTATCCTGCGGAACAAGGTGTAGAGGCCGTCAATGCCGAAAGGGGGCGCGATCGTCGCGATGCGCGGCGTGCCGAGGATGGGGCGTGCGGCATCGCGCATACGGGCATATTCGTCCGTTTCCGCAGCGCCCGGCAGAACCGCATCGAGCGCCGGCACGGCGATGGCGCGGACCAGCGTTTCGTCATGGGGGTCTTCGCCCAGCAGCACCGCACCGACGGCCTCGTATACCGCAGCGTCACGCGCGAACCAGCCGAATGTATCAAGGCTCGCGGCAAGCGGCATGGCGCCGGACATCGGAATGCGCGCATGGCTGGTGCGCAGGCCGATCAATCCGCAAAAGCTCGCCGGCGCGCGGATCGAACCGCCCGTGTCGGATCCGCAGGCTATATCGACAAGGCGCGCGGCGATCGCTGCCGCCGAGCCCGAGGACGAGCCGCCGGTGACGCGGTCCGGCGCCGCCGAATTGATCGGATGGGGAAAATGGGCATTCTGACCCATCAGCGAGAAGGCAAGTTCGTCGGTCTGCGTCTTGCCCACATAGCGCGCGCCGGCATCCATGAGGGCCTGCACGGCAGGCATGGTTGCGGCGGCAGGCACGGAGGCCTCGAGAATCTGCGGGTTGCCGCAGCCGGTACGGTCTCCGGCGACGTCGAAAATATCCTTGACCGCCAGCGTCAACCCGGCGAGCGGGCCCGAATGCCCGTCGAAAGGCAGGTCGCGCAGCGGCGGGCGGTCAAGAAAGGCGTTCACGGTGTCCGGACTGTCGGTCATGGGCGCCTTCCTTGTCGGTCTGATGGCTGTCTTTCCGCGTCAGGCCATCCATTGCTGGATATAGGGCCACATCTGCTCCCAGCCGTGATAGAGCATCGTTGCCGCGACATAGACGATGACGGCCAGGCCGACATAGGCGATCCAGCGGTGGCGATGCAACAGGCGGGCGACGAGATTGGCGGCAAGCCCCATTAGCGCGATGGAAATGACCAGGCCGATGATGAGCACCGTCGTATGGTCCTGGGCCGCGCCGGCCACAGCCAGGACGTTGTCGAGCGACATCGAAACGTCGGCGATCACGATCTGCATGGCCGCCTGTGCGAATGTCTTCTCGACCCGCGTTTCAGCCGCCGCTGCGGCGTTCTCGGCATCTTCGGCGGCGTGGTCGGCGGAGCGCAGTTCGGTCCACATCTTCCAGCAGACCCAGGCCAGCAGCAGGCCGCCGATGAATTGCAGGCCGACAATGCCCAGAAGCTGCGCGGTCACGGCGGCAAAGCCGATGCGCAGCACGGTCGCTGCGATGATGCCGACAAGAATGGCTTTCTTGCGTTGCTCGGCCGGCAGGCCGGCGGCGGCAAGTCCGATGACGATGGCGTTGTCGCCCGCCAGAACCAGATCGATTGCAATGACCTGCAACAGCGCTGCAAAACCGGCAGCTGTGAAGATTTCCATAGTGTGACGTACCTTCTCCTCTGGAGCCTGCGGGCCGCAAGCGGTCGGCATCATGCCGGCATTTTGCCTCGAAACGGCATGATCCGTGCTGTCGCTACGGGTTTGGGCTCTTGAACTCCACGGTCACGGGTACTGACATTTGCGTGAGGATGGCAAGCGAAAACTTGACATGGACAGGGTTCGTCAGGGCTTCCTGTCCAGACGTGTCCTCAATCCCGCAAGGATGCGCTCGGCAAGGCCCTTGTAATCCTCGTCGAAATGGTGGCCGCCTTCGATGCGCACCGTTTCGACCCCGGATGACGCAAGCGTCGGGCAGGGGTCGTCGTCATCTTCCGTGCCATAGATGCACTGGACGATCCTGGGATCGATCCTGCCCAGATCCACGATGCTGTCGCCGCCCTTGCCCTCGCCGGCGACACCCAGCCACCCGGTGACGGAAATTTCGTAATCCACCTCGCGGGCAAGCGCGAGCAGCGACATCTGCACGACGCTCGCCTTGGGATCGGCCTGAAGGCGATTATAGGTCGCCGGCAGCACATCCGCGCCGAAGGAATAACCGATCAGCAGCACATGCTTGACGTTCCATTCGCGCCGGTAGGTGCGGATGATGCGCTCGAGATCGTCGGCCACCTGTTGCGGTTTCAGCTCGGTCCAGAAATAGCGCAGCGCATCCATGCCCACGACCGGAATGCCCTGCGCCTGAAGCGTCTCGCCGATCTCGCTGTCGATGTCGCGCCAGCCGCCGTCGCCGGAATAGATGATCGCCAGCGTATCGAGGGTCGGCGTTGCGGGCAGGATGGTCAGCGGCAGGCCAAGCGGCTGGTCGGTGCCGGCGGCGGCATCGATCTGGTCCGACAGCGTGGCGGCCAGGAGCTCGTTCGGATCGCCGTCGTTCTCGTCGACCTCGATCTCGCTCCAGGTCTTTTCAAGATCGCGGACATGCGCCTTGCCCTGCGCATCGGCCTGCGGCGACAGCACGACCGTGACCGGCGCCGGAAGCGGTCCTTCGGTCAGGGCATAGACGATACCGCCCTCGACCGGCGTCTTGGCGGCCGGGGTGCACAATTGCTTCGTCAGCGGAACGCGCGCGAGCGGATTAACGGCGATCGCTCCGTCGATCGTGGCGAACGGGCTTTGGGCGATCATGGCGAGAACCAGACCACCGCCGGCGCCGATGCCGGCCAGCATCGGACGATGATATCGGCTGTTGCCGCGCGCGCGCTGCACCTGCTGGGCAAGCGATTCGATATCGGAAATCGTGTAGATGCAGTCCTGACTGTCCTTGGCCAGCGAGGCCATGTAGGACGGAAAGTCGATGCCGACGACGATCGCGCCTTTCTGCGTCAGTGCCTGCGCCTGTTTCTCTTCCGCAGGCCCCCAGCCGGCTGCGTCCGAAATCAGAAACACGCTGGCGGTGACCTCGCCCTTCGGCTGGAAGATGTGGGGAGAAGGGATGAGGCCGGTATCGTAGCCGGCTGCGGCCTGTTGCGCGCTTGCGGGCAGGGCGCTCGCGCCGGCAAGGGCTGCGCAGATCATCAGGGAAACGAAACGGTTCATTTGCCGACCACTCCTCGAACACCTCCACTGATCAGGAGGGTGACATCCATCAGCGCCAGCACCGCGCCGGTGCCGCCGGAAACGGCAAGATAGCGCGGTTGCCAGCGCGGATGAAACTTCGATTTGAAGGCACGCAGGCCCTTGAAGTTGTAAAACCGTTCGCCGTGCTCGAACATCGTGCCGCCGATACGGTCCCAGACCGGTGCGATCTCGCGTTTCGACATGCCGGAAAGAGGCGCCATGCCGAGATTGAAGACCTGGTATCCGTCGCTCTTGAGCTGTTCCAGCAGGCTGACGAAGAGAAAGTCCATCGATCCTTTCGGCGCGTCCGGGGCAAAGCGCATGATGTCGACCGTCGCCTCATGCTTGGTCGAGGTCACGAAGATGGTGGCAAACGCGACGACACGGCCTTCCTTGCGCAAAAGCGCGACCGGCTGAGCGGTGACGTAGTCGTCGGTAAACGCGCCCAGCGAGAAGGTTTTTTCGCGGGTATTGTGCTCCGACAGCCAGGCGTCGGAAACGGCCCGCAGTTCGGAAAGGATCGGCGCCACATCGGGCGGCGCCACGATCGAGAACTCCAGTCCCTCGCGGACCCCCTTGCTGAGCGCCTGTCTGAGACCGGCCAAACGGCCGCCCTTGAGTTCGAAATGGGGCAGGTTCACGGACGCCATCTCGCCCAGCTTGAAGGCACGCAGGCCGGCATCGGCGCAGTAGGACAGCAGCGACGGCGAGACCTGATAGAGAACGGCGCGGCCACCGGCGGCGCGTGCCGTCTCCACGAACCGCCAGATCAGGTCTGCTGTGTCGTCCGCCGCGCCCACCGGATCGCCAAGCGCAATCCACGACCGCCCCTGGATGCCGTACATGATGAAGGCTTTGCCGCTGTCGGAAAACATCACCCGCTTGTCGCCCATGCGTACCAGATTGGCATCGGCCAGATCCTGGGTGCCGACGATCGCCACGGCTTTCTCCAGATCGTCCGGCTGCAATTCTTCCGGGTGGCTGAAGGCCGGACGCAGCAGGCTGAAGAAGGCGATGGCCGAGGCCGAAAGCGTCAGCGCCAGAAGCGCGCGAAGGCTGCGCGGGGCTTCCTGATCGAATTCGAACTGCCACCACAGATCACGGCTGTAATCGATATCGCGATAGACGAAGAACAGGATGGTCACGGCGCTGGCTATGATCACCAGCAGGGCCGCCAGCCATGCCGGGCTCAATGCCTGGCCGAACAGCGATGCCGGGCGGTTGAAGCGTTTGACGTTGAGGATCAGCGCGAAGATGAAGAGAGCAAGCACGGTCGCTTCGACCACGGCAATGCCCTTCAGGAAGGCAAGCACGAAGGCACCGATCGCGCAGATCAGCGACACCCACCAGGCACCGTCCAGCCGCTGGCCGAGCCCGCGTGAGGCGATGGCGAGGACGAGGCCGAGCAGGCTCGAAAACAGATGCGCGCCCTCGATGACCGGCAGCGGCAGATAGGCGGACAGAAAATCGAGATTGGTATCCGGCGTCGGCGTCACGCTGGAAAAGATCAGCATGGCGCCGAGAATGAGCCCGTAGGCGGAAAGCAGATGCGGCGCCAGTCGCACGGCCATATTGCCGATGTCGTTGGCGACCGGATGCTGCATCGCCTCGCGCAGTTCGGCACCGACAACCAGCAGCACGGCGATCACCAGCGGCAGCACGTGATAAATCACCCGGTAGAGCACAAGGCTGCCGAGCAGCGCGTCGAGGCTGATGGCATTGCCGAGCGCCCCGAGCATCACCGTCTCGAACACCCCAAGTCCCGCCGGGACATGGCTGAGCACGCCCAGTCCGACCGCCGTCGCATAGATGGCGAAGAATGTGGGCCAGCTGACATTGGTTTCCGGCAGCAGCACATAGAGCACGGAAGCGGACGCTGCGATATCGGCTGCCGTGATCAGGAATTGGCGCGAAGAGGTCAGCGTGTCGGGAAGGCGCAGCTTCAGCTTGCCAAGCGTGACGACCCGGCCGTTGCGGCCGACAAACATCAGCACGGCGAGAACGGCGATGACCGAAAGCGCGATCAGCCGCAGGAGACCGGTATCCATGCCGGCCACGGTGGCCAGGCGCGGCGCGGTCGCAAGCGCGGAGAAGGCGCCCACGGCGAGAAGCCCGATGCCGAAAGCCAGCGTGACGAAGGCGATCACGCGGGCGATCTCCTCAGGCGTCAGCCCGAGCCGGGAATAGGTGCGGAAGCGGATGGCGCCGCCGCTCAATGCGCCGAAGCCCGCCGTATTGCCGATCGCATAGGCGCTGAACGCCGTCATCGCCACCGGCACCGGCGGCAGTTTGCGGCCGATATGGTCGAGTGCGTTGAAATCGTAAAAGATCAGCGCCGCAAAACTGATGGCGGTAAACAGCACTGCCAGTGCCATGGAGGTCCAGGTCGTCTGCGACAGGGCATCGAGCACCTCGTCGTAACGAACCTCCTGCGTCAGCTTGTAGACCGCGACGGTCATCAGGCCGAACACCGCGATCACGGCAAGCGAGGCAAGATAGGTCCTGAAGCGCAGCAGCGCTACGAGAAGCGGACGGCGTTCGACGGCGCCGGCTGCAGCGTCTGGAGAGGCGGGCATGTTTGAGAGCGTCACGGGGCACCTGATCAACGGCTGCGCGAATTCCGTGTTTAACCCAACGGCAATTCAGGGCAAGCAATCCCTTTTCAATCGGGCGGAATTTCGGCCGGGAAAAGAACAGTCGGGTGCGGGCTGGATCGGTTCATGAGCGCAATCGAATGGAAATGCGGCGCGGACGATGGCCGTTACAGAATACGGCGCGATGCCGCCGTGCGCTTCTGATCCAGTCTAAGGATCTGTGCCATTGCAAGCAGGAATACGATAGAAATAAACATTGCGCATGCTTGAAGAACAATCATTGCTCTCTCTCTGATGGCGTCATGGCCTGAGGATGATGTAGTATTGGACCTCAATCTTGCTCGAAGCTTACCTGTTTGCACTTTGAAAAATTTTCCGAGCATCTATCGGTCGAAGTTTACGCGTAAAAGACCTCTCCGTTGCACCGTTCATTAACCTTCGGGCAAGGAATTAACCATACATATGAGGACACACGGCGAATGGCCGGACCTGCGTCCGACCGTCAGGCATGAAGCCGCCGACGTCGTACCGGTTCCGATCCGGTATCCATCATGACATTGCCAAGGGGCCTGGCGGCCGGAACGCGAAAGGCGCGCAGAGTGCGCCAAGGGTTCCGCGTAGGGTTCTTCGAACGGTCGGCCGCATCACGGCAGGCTCGGGCAGGCCGGCAGTGGGGAACGATCGAAAGTGCAGCCATCCGACCATGTCGGAACGTCAACGGGGACTGGATTTTGGGGCAGGATACGCCAATGGATCAGGCGAGAAGCGCACAGGCGGGCAGCCTGCGTGACCGCCTAGCCTTTGCCGGTCTCGACGCCGGCCAGTGCGATCTGCTGCGCCGTTTCCGCCCCATGCTCGAAGAGCAGCTGCAGACGGGCCTGCGCGATCTTTTTCTCCGTTTCCAATCTTTCCCCGATGCCGCCCGCAATTTCGAAAACGAACGCCAGCTCGATCGTCTGCATGACCTGCAGGCCTCCCACTGGAGCGTGCTGACCGATGCCCGCTTCGATGCGCTCTATGCCGAGCGGGTAAAAGTTCTTTCTGACGCCGAAAGCCGCATGGGCCTTGATCCACGCTGGCATGTGGCCGGTCATGCGGTGATGCTCGAACATCTGGTGGCGGCACTGGTCGAACAGATCGGTGCAAAGTCGCTTCTGCCGGGCGCGCGCCGTCGCGACCAGGAAATCTCCGAAGCCATCGCCGCTGTCATCCGCCTCGTCATGGTCGATGTCGAGATCGCCGTCTCGCTGCGTTTCAACGAGTTGCGCCAGCGCCACCAGCGCTCCGCGCAGGAACAGCGGAAGGGCGATCAGGCCCAGGCTGTCGATACGTTCTTCGATTTTGCTTCCGCTCTCTCGATGAAGGATCTGACGGCGCGCGTGGAAGGCGACGTGCCGGATGTCTATTCGGAACTGGCCGGCATTCTCAATCAGGCCGCTGAGGCCATGCGCGGCGCGATCGAAACCGTCGGCGACAGGATGAGCCGCATCGATGCGCTGTCCGGCGGCCTCATCGCCGACGCCCGCACCGTTGCCACCGAGACGGCCGAACATGCCCGCCATCTTGCCGATACCTCGGGTGAATTGCGCGAACTGACCATCCGTTTCCGCGATACCGCCAGCCGTACCGTTGCCGCCGAACAGGCGGCAAGCGAGACCCGCAAATCGGTTGAGGAAAGCGGCGAGATCGTCGGTCGCGCCATCAACGCCATGACCGACATCGAACAATCGGCGGAAAAGATCGGCGAGATCATCGGCGTCATCGACGAAATTGCCTTCCAGACCAATCTTCTCGCGCTGAACGCCGGTATCGAGGCGGCGCGTGCCGGCGAGAGCGGTCGCGGTTTTGCCGTTGTCGCTCAGGAAGTGCGCGCGCTTGCGCAGCGCTCGGCCGATGCCGCCCGCGAGATCAAGACGCTGGTGTCCGGCACCAAGACCCAGGTCGGCGCCGGCGTCGACATGGTTCATCGCACGCAGGATGCCATTGCCGGCATCGTCCGCCAGGTCTCCGACATAAACGACAGCATTGCCGGCATAGCCCATGATAGCGGCGAACAGGCGCAGTGTCTCGATCGCCTCAGCGGCGAAATCGGCGGGATCGGGCAACGCGTCCTGGCGACCGCGGATATCGCGTCGCGCTCCGGTGCCAATGCCGACGAACTGCATACCGTCATTCTCGAACTGGGCCAGACGGTGCGCGAATTTCGCATTGCCCGCCAGGCCCATGAAAAGGCCAATCGCCCAACCCCGCGCGTCCAGTTGCAGCAGGCAGAAGGCGAAGCCGAAGAATACCATAACCCGGTGCATCAGCTGTTTTCGGCGCAACTCGCCGCTTTCAGGGGCTGAGATGCCGACAAGCAATTTTCTTTTTATGCCAACGACAAGGATCGGCTGATGGCGAGCAAGAAAGCAGACAAGGGAAGCCTCAAGCTGGTTCCCATACTCGACCTCAACGAAGCGTCGGTCCTGCATGGCCAGTTGACCAACATGCGCGGCGAGGACGTCAGAATAGACGCTTCCGAAGTCGAGCGCGTCGGCGTCCAGTGCGTCCAGGTCATTCTGGCCGCGGCCAAGACCTGGGAAACCGACAAGAAAAATTTTGTCTTCGAAAAGGTTTCGGAGGCTTTCGAAAAGACGATGCAGCTCATCGGCATCGATATTGAACATCTGCTCGCCAAGGAGATCCGGCAGTGAAGAAAAAAGTCCTGACAGTGGATGATTCCAGAACGATCCGGAACATGCTTCTGGTTACCCTCAACAATGCCGGTTTTGAAACCATTCAGGCCGAAGACGGCGTCGAAGGCCTCGAAGTGCTCGAAGGCTGCAACCCGGACGTCATCGTCACCGACATCAACATGCCGCGTCTCGACGGCTTCGGCTTCATCGAAGGCGTTCGTCGCAACGAAAAGTACCGCGCCATCCCGATCCTGGTCCTGACCACGGAAAGCGATGCGGAAAAGAAGAACCGCGCCCGCCAGGCCGGTGCGACGGGCTGGATCGTCAAGCCCTTCGACCCTGCAAAACTGATCGATGCGATTGAGCGTGTAACCGCCTGATACGGGAATTCCTGAAATGGATATGAACGAAATCAAAGAGATCTTTTTCCAGGAATGCGAGGAACAGCTCGCCGAACTGGAATCCGGTCTTCTCAAGCTGAATGATGGCGACCGCGACCCGGAAACGGTGAATGCGGTGTTCCGTGCCGTCCACTCGATCAAGGGCGGCGCCGGCGCCTTCGGTCTCGACGACCTGGTTTCGTTCGCTCACGTCTTCGAGACCACTCTCGACTGCGTGCGCTCCAACAAGCTGGAGCCCAATCAGGACGTTCTGAAGGTCATGCTGAAATCGGCCGACGTTCTGGCCGACCTCGTCACCGCCTCGCGTGATGGCGGCAGCGTCGACGAAAGCCGTTCGCGCACGCTCGTCAAGGAACTTGAAGCGCTGGCCAAGGGCGAAATGCCGAGCGGTGGTGCTGCCGAGGCCCCGAAGTCGGCTGCAGCCGCACCGGTTGCCGCCGCACCCGCGCCGACCGACGACAGCGGTTTCCAGCCGGTCCCGTTCTCGTTCGATGACGATTTCGGCGGCGACGACGATGCCGACAAGGCGGTCTTCGAAGTGACCTTCAAGCCGCGTCGCGAGCTGTATTCCAAGGGTAACGAGGCGGCTCTGCTTCTGCGCGACCTGTCGCGTCTCGGCAGCATGGCCATCAATTGCGATATCGATGCCCTGCCTTCGCTCGAAAAGATGGATCCGGAAGAGACCTATTTTTCCTGGACGATTTCCATCACGACCGACAAGACCGAGGAGGATATCCGGTCCGTCTTCGAATTCGCCGAATGGGATTGCGATCTGGAGGTGAAGGAACTGGCTGCGGAAGCCGCTGAAGAACTGCCGATGGTGCCGGTTCCATTCGATCTGTCGGCGCTCGACGACGAGCCCGCCGCTCCACCGGCCGCTGCTGCCGCAGCACCGGCCGAAACCAAGATGGCCGCCGCCGCTGCCCGCGTCGAAAAGAAGGAAGCGGCTGCCGCTCCGGCCCCTGCCGCCGCCAACAATGCTGCGGCTGCCGCCAACGCCGCCGGCCAGACGATCCGCGTCGACCTCGATCGCGTCGACCGCCTGATCAACCTCGTCGGCGAGCTTGTCATCAACCAGGCCATGCTCTCGCAGAGCGTCGTCGAAAACGACACGAATGGCACCTCGTCCATCAACATGGGTCTCGAAGAGCTGCAGCAGCTCACCCGCGAGATTCAGGACTCGGTCATGGCCATCCGTGCGCAGCCGGTCAAGCCGGTCTTCCAGCGCATGTCGCGTATCGTCCGCGAAGTGGCCGACATGGTCGGCAAGTCGATCCGTCTTGTCACCGAAGGTGAAAACACCGAAGTCGACAAGACGGTTATCGACAAGATCGCCGAGCCGCTCACCCACATGATCCGTAACGCCGTCGACCACGGCATCGAAAGCCCCGAAAAGCGCGAGGCCGCCGGCAAGGATCCGGAAGGCACGATCAAGCTTTCGGCAAAGCACCGTTCGGGCCGCATCCTGATCGAACTGATCGACGATGGCGGCGGTATCAACCGTGAGCGCGTGCGCCAGAAGGCCATCGACAACGACCTGATCTCCCCGGATGCCAACCTGTCGGACGAGGAAATCGACAACCTCATCTTCGCGCCGGGCTTCTCGACCGCCGACAAGATCTCCGACATTTCCGGCCGCGGCGTCGGCATGGACGTGGTCAAGCGTTCGATCCAGGCACTCGGCGGTCGTATCTCGATCTCCTCGCGTCCGGGCCTCGGCTCGACCTTCACCATGAGCCTGCCGCTGACGCTCGCCGTCCTCGATGGCATGGTCGTCACGGTCGCCGGCCAGACGCTGGTCGTGCCGCTCACGGCAATCGTCGAAACGCTTCAGCCCGAAGCGTCTGCCATCCACTCGTTCGGCGCCACCCAGCGCCTGATCTCGATCCGCAACTCCTTCTGCCCGCTGGTCGATGTCGGTCGCATCCTCAACTTCCGCGCCACCCAGGCAAACCCGGTCGAAGGCGTGGCGCTGCTGGTGGAATCGGAAGGCGGCGGTCAGCGCGCCCTCATGGTCGATGCCATCCAGGGCCAGCGTCAGGTCGTCATCAAGTCGCTCGAAGCCAACTACACCCATGTTCCGGGCATCGCTGCCGCAACCATCCTCGGGGATGGCCGGGTCGCACTCATCCTGGATGTCGATGCGGTCGTGGGCGCCTCGCGCGGACAGTCGATGAAACAGGATGGTGGCGCCCTCAAGGCGGACGTGTCGCTGGCAGCGGCCGGTTGATAGCAAAGTCTCAACAGACGGAAACGTAGCATGTCGTATATCGTGAAAAATCTTGCTCAGGGTGACCGGGAACTCATCGCGTTCCGCGTTGGCGATCAGGAATTTTGCGTGAATGTCATGGCGGTGCGCGAAATTCGCGGCTGGACGAAAGCCACGCCCATGCCGCACGCGCCCTCCTACGTCATCGGCGTGATCAATCTGCGCGGCGCGGTCCTGCCGATCGTGGATTTCTCCGCCCGTCTGGGCATGCGCCGCACCGAGCCGACCGCCCGCCACGTCATCATCGTGTCGCAGGTCGGCTCGCGCATCGTCGGTCTTCTTGTCGAGGCGGTGTCGGACATCCTCACCGTCACGCAGGAAAACATCCAGCCGGTGCCGGAAGTCGCGTCCGACCTGGTCAAGCAATATGCGCGGGGCATTCTCGCGATCGAAAAGCGCATGATCTGCATGATTGAACTCGATTCCCTGTTCCCCGAGACCGAAAGCGAAGCCGCATGAAGGCGATGAGCGCCCTGGATAGCCGGCAGTCACCCGACGAGATCCTCGCCAGCGGGGAATACCCGCTGTCGCGCAAGGACCTCGCTGATATTGCCGCGATGATCTATGCCGATGCCGGGATCTACTTGAACGACAGCAAGGCGTCGCTGGTTTATTCCCGCCTGTCGAAACATATCCGCAACCTGGGTCTCAGCGGCTTTCGGGAATATTGCGCGCTGGTTTCCTCGCCGGAAGGTGCGGGACCGCGACGTGAAATGCTGTCGCATCTGACGACCAATTTCACCCGCTTCTTCCGCGAGAACCACCATTTCGAACATCTTCGCGACGAGGTTCTTCCGGGCCTTCTCAACCGTGCCCGCTCTGGCGGCCGCGTGCGCATCTGGTCCGCTGCCTGTTCCGACGGGCAGGAGCCCTATTCCATCGCGCTGACCGTGCTGGGGATGATGCCGAATGTCGCCGATTACGACTTCCGCATTCTGGCGACGGATATCGACCCGAAGATCCTGGCGCAGGCGCGCGCCGGCGTCTACGACGAAAATGCCCTGGAGACCGTCTCGCCGGCCATGCGCAAGCAATGGTTCCGCGATGTCGATGCCGGCGGGCGCCGCAAGTTCCAGGTCGATGACCGTGTCAAGAAACTGATCACCTTCAACGAATTGAACCTGATGGCGCAATGGCCGTTCAAAGGCGGTTTCGACGTCATTTTCTGCCGCAATGTGGTGATCTACTTCGACGAGCCGACGCAGATGAAGATCTGGACGCGCTTTTCCACCCTGCTTCCCGAAGGCGGGCACCTCTATATCGGCCATTCCGAGCGTGTGTCGGGGGATTCGAAGAACTTTTTCGATAACATCGGAATAACCACCTACCGCTATACCGGTAAGGGTGCAGGAAGGAGAGCTTGAGCATGCCGGCACGCGTTCTCGTCGTAGATGACTCGCCCACCATGCGCGGCCTCATCACCGCGGTCCTGAATTCCGATCCTGACGTCAGCGTCATCGGCCAGGCCGGCGATGCCATGGAAGCGCGCGCAGCGATCAAGGAACTCAATCCCGATGTCGTCACGCTCGATGTCGAGATGCCCAACATGAACGGGCTGGAATTCCTCGACAAGATCATGCGGCTGCGGCCCATGCCGGTCATCATGGTCTCGGCCATGACCCATCACGGCGCCAATGCGACGCTTGCGGCGCTCGAAATCGGCGCCTTCGACTGCGTCGGCAAGCCCGCGCCGGGTGACGTGCGTCCGTTTGGCGATCTCGCCGACAAGGTCAAGGCGGCTGCCCGCTCCACCCTTCGCCGCAGCGCAGCCCCGGCCGCCGCCGTGACGCCGACGACAGAATACAAGGTCGGCCGTAAGGTTGTCGCCATCGGCTCGTCTACCGGCGGGGTGGAGGCGCTCATAACAGTACTTCAGAACTTTCCAAAAAACTGCCCGCCGACAGTAATTACGCAGCACATGCCGTCGACGTTTACCAAAAGTTTTGCAGAACGTCTTAATCGTATCTGTGCGCCTGTTGTGCAGGAAGCCACCGATGGTGCCCGGCTGGAGATCGGCAAGATCTATCTGGCGCCCGGTGGCGATCGGCACCTGCAGGTGGTCAATCCGTCCGCTCCGGTCTGCCGACTGGTCGAGCGCGATCCGGTCAACGGCCACAGGCCGTCGGTGGATGTGCTGTTCGATTCGGTCGCCGAACTGGCCGGTCGCAATGCCGTCGGGGTCATCCTCACCGGCATGGGCCGCGATGGAGCCTCGGGCCTGCTCAAGATGCGCCAGGCCGGCGCGCGCACGGTGGGCCAGAACGAAAAGACATGTGTGGTCTACGGCATGCCGCGGGTCGCATACGAAATAGGGGCGGTTGAGACCCAGCTGCCCTTGAGCTCCATCGGTGAGGAAGTTTTGAAATTAACCGCCGCCCGCAAAGAAGGTACTGAATAAATGTCTATCGCTGAAAAAATCAAAGTTCTGATCGTCGACGATCAGGTCACCAGCCGCCTCCTGCTCAGCGACGCCCTGACCCAGCTCGGCTTCAAGCAGATCACCGCTGCCGGTGATGGCGTCCAGGGCATGAAGATCATGAGCGAGCAGCCGCATCACCTGGTCATCTCGGACTTCAACATGCCGAACATGGATGGCATCGGCTTCCTGCAGGCCGTTCGCGCCAATCCCAACACCAAGAAGGCCGCCTTCATCATCCTGACGGCGCAGGGCGACCGCGCGCTGGTTCAGCGGGCTGCCCAGCTTGGCGCCAACAACGTTCTGGCCAAGCCGTTTACCATCGAAAAGATGAAGGCTGCCATCGAGGCAGTATTCGGAGCCCTTAAATGAATGACCTGGCGGGTGCCAAGCGAGTCCATATAATCCAGGGCGAATTCAAGGTCGTGGACGATCCAAACATCGTCCTTTCAACGATCCTGGGTTCGTGCGTGGCTGCCTGCCTTCGTGATCCTGTCGCCGGCGTCGGCGGCATGAACCACTTTCTCCTGCCCGGATCCGGCGGTGCCATGAACGGAGGCGGAGATGCAAGCCGTTACGGCGTGCATCTCATGGAACTGCTGATCAACGGGCTTTTGAAGAAGGGCGCCCGACGCGAACGGCTGGAAGCCAAGATCTTCGGCGGCGCGAAGACCATTGCCAGCTTCTCCAATGTGGGGGAACAGAATGCTGCTTTCGCCGCCGAATTCTTGCGCGACGAAGGCATTACCGTGGTCGGCGCGTCGACGGGCGGAGAGTTCGGACGCAAGCTCGAATACTGGCCCGTCAGCGGCCGGGCTCGCCAGTATCCGCTGACCGGCGCGGAAACCCAAAAGACCGTCGCGGCCGAGCAGCGCATTCCCAAACCGGCCCCCAAGCCGGTCGAAGACTCAATCGAATTTTTTTGAAATCTTTTATTACGATATGTCGGATCGTTGGGGGCGGGGGCCGCTGCGATCTTTTGCCTGCCAATTTTGAGGAAAGCCATGAACGACCTTATGCCGCCGCCATCCGCTTCCCTCGAGGAAGCGCTGCCCGACGTCCTGATGCGCCTCGTCACCGAGCTGCACGATGTCGCCTATCTGATCGAGCGGATCGAGCCGCAGCTGCTCGAGATTGGTGGTCCCGAGGCCGGCATGTCGGCGGAAACGATCAAGATCATCCAGGGCATAGACCTGGCCGTGCAGAAGACCCGCGGTCTGGCCGAATTCATCGACACGATCACCGCCTCCATTCCGCAGGAATGGATGGTCGATGTCTCCACCGCGCTCAGTCTCGTCAAGCTCGCGGACATGCAAAAGGCGCTCGGAAAGGGACTGCGTCACGGTCATTCGCAGCCGCTGAGCAAGGTCGCCGGAGATTTCGACTTCTTCTAATAAACCCTGACTTTCGGGGGTATCTGTCCCGCAAGCGAAACGCTCGCACAAGCTTCGCGAACTAGGGTGCCATTGGGCATAAGGCTCAAAACTCTTGTTCATGATGCGGGAACAGAATGAATCTGTTAGCTCAATTTCAGCAAATCGGTAAAAATATCACGTCATTAGGCCAGACCAAACTGCTGGCGCTGGCAGGCGTCGGTATCGTGTCCATGGCGATCGTCATTGCGGCCGCCATGTTCGTCAATAAGCCGGCCTATGAAAATCTTTATGTCGGTCTCGAGACGACGGACCTCAATCAGGTCTCGATCGCGCTTGCCGAAAGCAATATGGATTTCCAGGTCGGTGCCGATGGGCAAAGCATTGCCGTTCCAGTCGGCATGACCAGCAAGGCGCGCATCATGCTGGCCGAACGCGGCCTGCCCAACAGCGCCAATGCCGGCTACGAACTGTTCGACAAGGTCGGCTCGCTCGGCCTCACGTCGTTCATGCAGGAAGTGACCCGCGTTCGCGCGCTTGAAGGCGAAATCGGTCGTTCGATCCAGCAGATCAGCGGCGTCGCCGCGGCCCGCGTCCACATCGTCATGCCCGATGTCGGCAATTTCCGCCGCGCCGGACAAAAGCCGACCGCATCGGTGATGATCCGCGCCAGCACGACCACCGGTCGAAAGGCCGCGTCCTCGATCCGCCACCTCGTTGCCTCTGCCGTTCCCGGCCTCGACGTCGACGACGTGACGATCCTTGATTCCACCGGCCAGCTGCTCGCCTCGGGCGACGACTACGGCAACAGCGCGCTTAGCCGCAATCTCAACATCGTCCAGTCGGTGCAGCAGGAAGTCGAACAGAATATCGACAAGGCGCTCGCCCCCTTCCTCGGCATGGACAATTTCCGCTCCAGCGTTACGGCCGCACTCAACACCGACAGCCAGCAGATCCAGGAAACCGTCTACGATCCGGAATCGCGCGTCGAGCGCTCGGTCCGCACCACCCGCGAAAACCAGCAGTCGCAGCAGCAGCAGAACGACTCGGCCACCACTGTCGAGCAGAACGTGCCGCAGGCCGCACCGGAAACGGGGGGCGCCAACGGTCCGCAATCTTCCGACAAGTCCGACAAGCGCGAAGAACAGACCAACTACGAAATCAATTCCAAGACGGTCGCAACTACGCGCAACAGCTACAAGCTGGAAAAGATCTCGGTCGCCGTCGTCGTCAACAAGGGTCGTATCGGCAAGCTTGTCGGCGAACCGGTCGATCAGGCCAAGATCGACGCTTATCTCGCCGAGATGCAGAAGATCGTCGCATCGGCGGCCGGCATCAATCCGGAGCGCGGCGACGTGGTGACGCTGACGGCGATGGACTTCCTCGAAAACCAGCTGCTCGAAGAAGCCGTCACCTCCGGCCCGGGTTTCGCGGATGTGCTCAACCGCAATCTCGGCGGCATCATCAACTCGCTTGCCTTCGTCCTGGTCGCTTTCCTGGTGGTCTGGCTTGGCCTGCGCCCGATGATCCGCAGCGTCGCCGGTGGCGGCAGCAGCGCCGCTCCGGCAGGGGAACTTGCCGAAGAAGGTCTCGGCCTGGAACTGCCCGACTTCTCCCCTGGCACGGCAAGCCCTGCGCTGATGGATGGGTTCGGCGCGGACTTCGGCTTCGACAGCTCGGACGATGTCTTCGGTGGCGGCGACGATCCGAACGGTGGCTTCAACCGTCGCGTCAAGGAAGGCCCGGAAAAGCGTCTGTCGCGCATGGTCGAGATTTCGGAAGAACGTGCAGCCAAGATCCTGCGCAAATGGGCTGTCGATCGCGCCGCCTGAGGCAGATTCACGCCTTCGTGATAACAGGGGTCGACGCAAGTCGGCCCCTTTTTTCGGTCCAGACTCGTTGGTCATTGCGGCGAAACAGTGGTGGTGACAGCCACACCTGCCCGCAGACTTGTGCAGTGCACAGCATTAATCGCGGAGCGGCGATAGCAATTCCTTTACGGATTCCTACAATGCAGTGATTCGTTGCGGCGAATGGTTGTGTTCGTGGAGGTCATGTTTACCGCGGGTCGGTGCTCAATCGTGAATCATGCTGACGATTGCGAACTGAACGCTTATCCCTGTTGGGGAGAAATTCGAAATGGAGCTTCTGGGGGCAGAAAGCAAATCTGAGGGTCGGCCTTTTCTGGAGTCGATACCACCGCGCACGGCATTGCGCGACCAAATCATTCGCCGTTTGGCGATCACGTCGGCGGCAAGCAATGTCCCGGCGACGATGCGCATTTTGTGCGAATATGTCGGCGCATCGCATTTTTTGCTGGCGCGCTACGACCTCATTCAGGACCAGGGTCTCGATTTCATCGTGGCCTCGAACTGGCCTTTCGATCTGGTGCGTCGTCTGGGCGCGGAGTTGGCGCGCGGCTATGCCAAGTCGACGGAACTTGAAAAATGCCTGTCGAGCCTGACGCCGCAATTCGCGCTTTTGCCCGACGAGGTGACGACGCCGCAGGAGTTAAGCCGGCAATATTGCTCGCTGACCTTCTGTGCCGGCCGCACGCGGTTTTCGCTGATGCTGCTGTTTCTGGAGGGCATCATCCTGTCGCAGGAACGCCTACGAGAAGTCGGCCTGATGGCCGCCTATTCGTTGAGCCTGGGCGCCGGCATAGGCGCCAAGGTCGAACGTGATTTCGAACTGACCGAACGCGAGCTGGAATGTCTGTTCTGGATCGCGGAAGGCAAGACCAGCGACGAGATTGCCATGATCCTCGGCATTTCGCGCAACACGATCAACAATTACATCACCAGCGTCATGCGCAAGACGGCGACCAAGACGCGCTCGGAAGCCATTGCTTATGCTGTTCGTAACAACCTCGTATAGGGCCGGCACCTGAAATGGCTTATTCGCGCGAACACGTGTCCGATATCGGTACCGGCTTTCAATATGTCCGCGTTCAGCGGGCCTCCAGCCGGTCGGACCTGTTTCCCAAGCTGGTCTCGATGCAAAAGAACCTCAACGCGCGCAATTTCGCGGTATTCAGGATTGCCGGCGCCGGCTTGCCGAACAAGCGCAAGCTGGTCTGCGAGCTCGAAAACTGGGGCGCGTCCGGGCTCGAAAACGGCAACAGGCTGATCGACGCCTGCGGCGAACTGTTTCTCCAGCACATCGATTTTTCGTTGCTGCCCGTCGTATGGGAAGGAACGGAGCTTGCCACCCGCGTCGATACCAACGAATTCGCCCCGATGATCAAGCGGCTGGAGCAGGTTTGCGTGCCGTTTGGCGGCATCGCCTTTCCGGTCCGTCTGGGCGCAGTCGGCAATGGCTATGTGGCGTTCTTCTCCAACACGCTCGATGTTACCAGCGACATCATCGTCGACCAGCATGTGCGCAGCTGCCAGATCATGGTCGATCTATTGGCGCTCGAAGAGAAGCGTGCAGTACCGTCCGAAACCCTGAGCGATCGTGAAATCGCTTGCCTGCAACTGGCCGGCGACGGCCAGATCAGCGAGGAAATTGCCGACAAGCTTGGCCTTTCCGTCCATACGGTCAACGCCTATCTCGGCTCGGCCACGATCAAGCTCGATTCGGTCAATCGCATCCAGGCCATCGCCAAGGCGATCCGCCTCGGTTATATCCACTGACGAAACGACAAGGGCCGCAGCGCGATCGCGCGCTGCGGCCCTCGTCGTAAGGCGATTGTGTCTCAGGCCGCTTCGGCCTGGCGGCTGATCGCGAACTTGGATTCTGCCAGGCTGTGCGCCAGGAAGCGGGTGTTCTCGTCGGGATCCTCCGATGGGTTCTGGAAGGCGATATGGTCGATCTCGACCGCGGCCTGCTGATCAGCCAGCATGAGGCGCGCATAGACGGACACGCCCTTGGGCTTGATTTCCAGATCGAGCGTGATTTCCGGCCCGCCGCTCCATTCCAGACGGTAATCCCCACCCGAACCGAAATTGACCGTGCCGGGATGGAAATACAGTTCCGCCGCCGAGGACACCAGATCCGCCACGCTGGTGTAGCGTTCAAGTCGCAACAGTGCGATCAGATCGCCGGCATCCAGTAATCGTAACTCCGATGCCACCGGTGCGATTGCATAGGCCAGGATCTCTTCGCGTTCTTGAGAGAAGTTACATTTTTTCATTGCGGTTGGCGTGTCCGTTGTTTGGGCGACCGGGCGGCGTAAACCCGGTGTATGAGTTCCGCCACAGCCTTGTAAAAAGCTGATGGAATCACACTATCTACCGAGACTTGCGCAAACATGGAGCGCGCCAGCGGTGGATCGTCGAACACCGGAATGTTGTTCTCCTCCGCTATCTGCCTGATTTTCAAGGCAACAAGGTCCTGCCCCTTGGCGACGATGACGGGTGCGTCGTTTTCCTCGCGCACGTAACGCAGGGCGATCGCGTAATGCGTCGGGTTGGCGATCACCAGTGTTGCGCGCGGAATGTTCTGGATCATCCGCTGGCGGGCGCGGCTGCGCATCACCGAACGCTGTCGCGCCTTGACCATCGGATCGCCCTGCGACTGCTTGTGCTCGTCCTTGATTTCCTGCTTGGTCATCTTCAGGTTGGTGAACCACTGGTGTTTGGTCCAGAAGAAATCCGCCACCGCAAGCGTCGCCGTCGCCATCAAAACGATGACCATCATCTTCTTGGTCGTCGTTTCCAGCTTCACGAGAATATTGGCCGGATCGGAAAACATGATGTCCAGCGATCCCATGAAATCGCGATGCAGGACGACATAGAAGATCGCCGAGACGACCAGCAGCTTGAAGAGCGATTTGCCGAATTCCACCAGGCCGGCGACGCTGTAGATGCGCGAAAAGCCCTTCGAGACCGAGATGCGTTCCGCCTGCGGCCGGATGCGCTCCAGCACGAAGGAGGGAAGGTTCTGGGCGAAGGACGAGGCAAGGCCGAAAACGATCATCAGGATCATCGCGGGCGCCAGAAAGCCGGCCATGTCCCAGCCAATGCGACTGCCGATCGACACCACGTCGGTCGCATTTTCCAGCGGCCATCGATCCGGTTGCTCGAAAATATCCTTCAAACGCTCGGTCAGCGAGGCGATCGCCCCGGGCAGGAAAAACACGAGATAGACGTAAAAGGCGAGCGACGAGGCAAACAGCGTGATCTCGCGCGACATGGCGACGTTGCCCTTGAGGGCAGCGTCGCTCAGCTTTTTCGCTGTCGGGTCTTCTGTTTTACTGTCTTTGTCTTCGTCGGACATAAACCACGTCCCTGTTGCGAATCGCTCGGCCTGATCGGGGCATTCTATCGCATCAGGCGGCCTTGCGCAGTTGGGGCCCGCAAGCACTCGGGGTTCGCGGCAGAGCATGCACAACAAAAAGCCGGCGATCGACATCGCCGGCTCTCAATCTGTTCGCTCCGCAAGGGGGGCAAGGGAGGGATCGGGGAAGGGATCAGGCGGCTTCCGCGGCGTCCTCGGCAGGCTGTTCGACGGCGGCGTCCGGATCCTTGAGCTGGATCTGGCCGCTGGCTGCAAGCCGGATGGCCTCCTGCGCCACGGCGCGGCGGGCAATCGCCACCTCGCGCGGGTTGATCACCGTATTGGTTGCCGCAAGGTCGGATTCGATCATGCGACGCTGGCGCGGGCTGATCGCCGAAAGCACGGCTTCCTTGATCTCCATCGAGGCGCCACGCAGCGCCATGGTGATGATGTCGCCGGCAATGTCGTTGAGCAGCAGGACGCGGCTGCGCTGCGGCATGGCCAGAAGATCCTCGAACAGGAAGATTTTCGGGCGAACCTTGTTGACCGAGGCCTTGTTCATCGTCTCGAGCGAATTGAGCAGCGTATCGACCTGCGGCTTCTCGAGCTCGTTCATCAGTTCGGCCACCTTGTTGGCGCCGTTGGAATTGCGCTCGGCGTCGATCTTGGAGACGAGATCCAGCACCCGGTTTTCGATGATCTGGGCAGCCTTCGGGCTGACGTCCTTCATGTTGACGGTCCGGTTCATGATGTCGGCCCGGCGGCTTTCCGGCATTTCCAGCAGAAGCTTGGCGCCGAAGGCCGAAGGGATCATCGACAGGATATAGGCGATCGTCTGAGGATGCTCGCGGCTGAGGAACTTGCCAACGAAAGCCGGCTCCGCATCCTGCAGCTGATCCCAGATCGATGTCTGATAGGCTTCAAAGGCGGTGCGACGGCCAAGCAGGCCATCGACTTCCTCGGGGGTCAGGCCTTCTTCGAGAATGCTTTCGATGGCCTTGGCATTGTCCATCAGACCCGCACCTTCCGTGAACAGGTCCTCGAACTCGTTGACCAGCGTCAGCAGTTCGTCCGGCGGAATTTCACGCAGGTTCTGGGCCGAGGCAATGATCGTCTGCAGCTCTGCCTGGGTGAAATATTTCAAGAGCTTGCCGGCGACGCCCTTGCCCATGGCAAGCAGCACCGCAGCAGCTTTCTCAGCCTGGGACAGGGGTGAACCGGCTACAGCGCCTCCACCGAAATCCTCGAAGTCCATCATGGTCTTAACCTCACTGTCCCTACATCGGGATCAGATTGCTTTGGTGCTCAAAACTTCCGTCAGTTTCACGCCGAAGCGCGTATCGTCGTTTTCCAGGACGGTAATTTCGCCCTTTGCGATGCGCCGGCCGTTCACGGTGATTTCCACCGGCTCGCCGATCTTCTTGTCGAGCGCGATGGTCGCGCCTTCTTCCAGGTTCATCAGACCTGAAACCTGCATGCGGCTGGTGCCAAGCACGATCTCGAGATTGATCGGGATATCCATGATCAGGTCGAGATTGGCATTGAGCGCGCTGCCCGGAGCAGACGAAGCCGTACCGGCAGAGCCGCCGAAATCGGCACCTGCAAAATCCGAACCGCCAAAGCTTGCGCCGCCGCCGAAATCGCCGCCGCCAAGGTCGGAACCGCCGAAGTCGGTGCCGCCAAAATCCGAAGTGCCGAAATCCGAAGTGCCGGCATCAGCCGCGCCGAAGTCCGCAGTGGTGTCGAGACCGCCGCCGCCGAACTGCGCGTCGAGATCGAAATCGCTCGTGCCCGCGCCGAATTCGGCATCGAAGGCCGGCGTCTCGCCGCTGGCATCAGCTTTCAGGACGCCGCGCAGATCGTCGATCGCCTGGTCGAGATCAGCCTCGTTGCCGACCGCAGACAGCGCATCACTCTGGTTAATGGGGGTCGTTTTCTTAGCCATGGAAAACATTATTCCTTATGAAACTTGCGTCAGCCTGCCCAAGGGCATGATTTCATGTGTTGCAGGTGATCGACGATCATCCTGCCAGATGCTTGATGATATCCTGTTCGCTGCCGATATTGTCCTTGACGCGCACCGTGTAGCGCTCGCCGGCGCGGCCAAATTCGCACAGATACATGTCCTTGCCGTTGGCGCTGACCTGGACGGAAACGTCGCCCTTGTCCTCGAACCCGATGACATCGCCGGCGGCGAGACGCGAGATCGTCGACAGGGTGAGCTTTTCCAGCCGGATGCGGGCTTCGAGCGTCACCTGCGAGCGGCGTACCTGCTCGCTGATGCGGTCGCTCCATTCCTGCTTGCTGCGGGCAATCTGTCCGCTCGGCCTGGGCAGTTCGACCCGCGTCCTCAACAGGGCGCGCTGCGGAATGACCAGCGCAAGCTCTGACTTGACCTTGCCCATTTCGATCGACAGGCGGACGACGGCGCCGAAATCGGTGCGGGCCTCCGGCTCGTGTTTTGCCCGGTCGTCGGCATTGTGCGGCGGCTCCAGCATCGGCTCGAACCCACCCTCGGCATTGACGCCGGAACGCAGCACACTGCCGATCCTCTCGAACACCATCGCGGCAAGGTCGAGTTCGATCTCGGAAAGAGGCCGCTCTGCCGGCTGTTCGATGGTTTCCTCCTCACCGCCCAGCATCAGCTCCATCAACGAAATGACGAAGGCATTGCCGCAGGCGAGAACGAAATTCGGGCACCAGTTGCGCAGGCCGCCGTTGACGAAGGAAAACGTGTCGCCCAGATCGGCGACCAGTTCTGTCATCAGGCCGCTTTCGCAGCCGACATAGCCGATCTGGATGGCGATACCGGTTTCGGCGTGAAACACGTCCGGGAGAAAGCCGGTATAAAGCTGACCAAAATCGCCGCAGATGCGCTCCACCGTCTGGCGGTCGCCCAGCCCGCCGGTCAGCTTGGCAAGCAGGGAGGGATCCATTGCAGGAGCGGTAGCGGGCGCCACGGCGGGCGTTTCGGAGAGGTTCGTGTCGCTCATGGCTTAGGCCGCCCTCTCGGCGCCACCGCCCGGGTTCATCATCTCCTGCTCGACGCTGTCGATCGACGGGCGCTCGTAGTTGGAGATGGTCTTGCGACCGTATTCGAGCGCGACCTGTGGCACCGAGCCGTTCATGTAGGCGAGCAGGGTCTGCTTGACGATGATGTAGAGACGGTGCTGCTTGCCGCGCACGATCTTGATCTGCGAGGTGAGCGGGTTGACCAGGCAGTAGGAGAGGAAGATGCCGAGCATGGTGCCGACGAGAGCGGCGCCGATCAGGCCGCCGAGCACTTCCGGGGATTCGTTGATCTTGGCCATGGCCTTGATGACGCCGAGAACGGCGGCGATGATGCCGATCGCCGGAAAGCTGTCGCCGATCGCAACGATCGAGTGATACGGCTTCATCTTGTCATGCATCATCGTTTCGATTTCTTCATCCATCAGCGCCTCGATTTCGTGGCTGCGGGCATTGCCGATGATGATGAGACGAACGTAGTCGCAGATGAAGGACGTCAGTTCCTTGTTCTTGAGAACGGTCGGAGCCGCCTGGAAGATCGGGGATTCGTCGGGATTGTCGATATGGGCCTCGATCTCGTTGCGCGACTTGGTGCGCAGGTCGCGCATCAGCGAATAGAGAACGCCGAGCACGTCGAGATAATGCCGTTCCTTCGGCACCGCGTATTTGAAGGCTTCGGCCATTGCCTTGCCGGAATCCTTCACGACCTTCAGCGGGTTGCCCATGATGAAGGCGCCGACACCCGCCCCGCCGATGATCACCAGCTCGAACGGCTGGAAAAGAGCGTCCACATGCCCGCCCATCGCCATGAAGCCGCCGATAATGCAGCCGACGGTGATCACAAATCCGATAATAATAGTCATCGCGTGTCTATGCCCGATCGTTTTTTCGTGCCGACTGGATACGGGTTCTGGCTTGCGTGAGGCTGGCTGTAGCTGACGTTTCGCTGCCCATATCCGAGACAGTTTCGCACAAGTCTTCGCGCCTAGTTTCCGCACACGATCGGTCGGAATCCCCGCCCGCAACAGCATGCCGCGGCGGCCTCCTTGCGATGTCACAGCCCTGGACATGCTCCTCGCCCTATTCCCCGAAACGGAGGCAGACCATATGCAATCCGGACTGTATGTCGGCATTTCCTCACAGATCGCGCTTGAGCGCCGGCTCAACACGATCGCCGACAACATGGCGAACATGAACACTGTCGGTTTCCGTGCCACGGAAGTGAAATTCGACGAGGTCATGAGCAAGACCCGCAACGATATCAACGCCAAGGTCGCCTTCGTCACCCAGGGCAACGACTATCTTTCCACCCGCAGCGGCGCCATGGAAGCCAGCGGCAATTCGCTTGATTTCGCCATCAAGGGCGATGGCTGGTTCGCGCTCGATACGCCGGCCGGCCAGGTTCTCACCCGCGACGGTCGCTTCACCATGAAGGAAACCGGCGAGCTCGTGTCGTCGCGGGGCTTCCCGGTTCTCGATGCCGGCGGCGCGCCGATCCAGCTCAACCGGGCCGGTGGTCCGCCGCAGGTCGGCGCTGATGGCGGCATCCTGCAGGACGGCATCCGCGTTTCCCAGATCGGCGTCTTTAGCGCCGATATCTCCAAGGGCTACCTGCGCTACGAGAACTCGGGCGTGATCCCGACCGAAGCACCGCAGCCGATCGTCGATACGATCAGCACCGCCGTGGTGCAGGGATATGTCGAGGAATCCAACGTCAACGGCATCGGCCAGATGACCGAACTCATTCAGGTCAACCGCGCCTTCGAAGGCATCGCGTCGCTGATGCGCGACAGCGAAACCTCGCTTGCCGAAGCGATCAAGACACTGGGCGGCTCGCGCTAAAGGATCATGCAAGGCATGGAAACCATCATTGCCGCCACCCTGGCTTCGGGCCGTCTGGCCCATCTCGCCGGGCTTGCCAAACGCCACGCCGCGCCGGAACATTCCGTCGCCCATGGTGGGCGCGTGCGCACCATCGCCGCCGGCCATTATACGGTCAGCGGTCTTTCCCGGCATGTGCGGCTCGGCGAATTCGTCGGCCATCGCAGCGCCACCGGCATCCATTTGGGTGAAGTCGTCCGCGTCGAGCCGGATCTCATCTATGTCTGCCCGATCGAGCCGGGCGAACCGATCGGCATCGGCGACGTGGTCATCCAGAAGGGCGCCTTCCGCGTCGCCCCGGACGATAGCTGGTGCGGTCGCACCATCAATTCGCTGTGTGAGCCGATCGACAATCGCGGACCGCTGTCGTCCGGTCTGGAACGCCGATCGATCGCCAATACCGCGCCGCCCTCGATGACGCGCAAGCGCGTCGAAACCGGTTTCACGACCGGCGTGCGCGCCATCGATATCTTTTCGCCGCTGTGCCTCGGCCAGCGCCTCGGCATCTTTGCCGGTTCCGGCGTCGGCAAGTCGACGCTTCTGTCCATGCTCGCCCGCGCCGATGCCTTCGACAAGGTGGTGATCGCGCTGGTCGGCGAACGTGGACGCGAAGTGCGCGAATTCATCGAGGACACGCTCGGCGACAATATGGCGAAATCGATCGCCGTCGTCGCCACCTCCGACGAAAGCCCGATGCTGCGCAAGATGGCACCGCTCGTTGCCATCACCATCGCCGAGCACTTTCGCGACAAGGGCGAGAACGTTCTGTTCATCGCCGACAGCGTCACCCGTTTCGCTCATGCGATCCGCGAGGTGGCAGTCGCCGCCGGCGAACCGCCGGTGGCGCGTGGCTACCCGGCCTCGGTCTTTACCGAACTGCCGCGCCTTCTGGAACGCTCCGGCCCAGGCCCCGAAGGCACCGGCACGATCACTGCGATCATCTCCATCCTCGTCGATGGCGACAATCACAACGACCCGATCGCCGATTCGGCGCGCGGTATTCTCGACGGGCACATCGTGCTCGAACGCAGCCTGGCGGAGGAGGGGCGCTATCCGCCCATCAACCCGCTGTCCTCGATCTCGCGTCTTGCCCGCAAGGCCTGGAGCGGCGACCAGGAAAAGCTGGTGGCGCGGCTGAAATCGCTGATCCACCGTTTCGAGGAAACCCGCGACCTGCGCCTGATCGGCGGCTACCGCGCCGGCAGCGATCCCGATCTCGACATGGCGATCAAGCAGGTGCCGATCATCTACGACGTCCTGAAACAGACGCCGTCGGACCCGGCCAGTACCGATGCCTATGGCGACCTTGCCAATGCCCTTCGCGCCGGCATGGCGCCGCAGCAGCGACCGAGAGGATAAACCGTGATCGAAGACGACGAAGATGTTCCGGTCAAGCCGATCCGGACCGCAAGGCAGAAATCAAAACTTTCCGATCATCTGGTGCTGACCATAGGCATCGTGCTTGCAGGCGCGTCCGCCTTCTTTCCGTGGTACGTGTTTTTGAACGAGGACAAGTTCGGCATCAAGGTGGCGCCGATGGACCACACCCGCGACCTGCCGCCCGGCCATGTGACCAATGTCTTCAGCGTTTCGCCGCTCGCCATGGCCAACAGCAACAAGACAGAGCAGCCCAAACCGCCGGTCGATCCGATCGATGCCATCACCACCGCCACCACCTCTTCGGTCGGCGCCATCCGTCAGGCGCCGCCGCAGGATCTGCTGGAAGACCAGCCGCTTCCCGGCCGCGGCGGCTTTCGCCTGATGCATGTGTCGAATGGCCGTGCGCTGATCGAGGACGCTGCCGGCATGTACATGGTGCGGGTGGGCTCGATCCTGCCCGACAACAGCCGGCTTGCCACGCTCGAACAGCGGGACGGCAAATGGGTGATCGTCACCTCGGCCGGCGAGATCTATTCCAACGAGGGAACGTCGCGTCCGTAAGTCTGACGCAAGATTGCTAACATAGGCTTCAGCCACAAGATGGAGAGAAGCCTATGCAACCCATTCAATTATTCGCGCTGGCATCCAGGCAGGCCGAGTGGTTGTCTGTGCGCCAGGAAGTCGTTGCGACCAACATCGCCAACGCCAACACGCCGCAGTACCGCGCCAAGGATGTCGCATCCTTCGACGCCGTGATGGACAATACGTCGATGCGCATGGCGCGCACCAATGCCGCCCATTTCGGCGACAGCGCTCTCAGCAACAACGTCAAGGTCGAGGACGCCGCGCTCAACGACGAGATCGGCATTCAGGAATCCGGCAACACCGTCGCGCTCTCCAAGGAGCTGTCGAAGGCGGGTGAAATCAAGCGCCAGTACGAGCTCAGCTCCAATCTGGTGCAGTCGTTCAACAGCATGATGCTCTTGACTGTGAAGAGGTAAGTAAATGGATCCGCTTTCAGCCGCTTCGAAGATCGCAGGGTCGGGGATGGAGGCCCAGGCCACCCGACTTCGCATCGTTTCGGAAAACATCGCCAACGCACGCACCACGGGCGATACGCCCGGCGCCGATCCCTATCGCCGCAAGACCATCACCTTCGGCGCCGAGATGGACAAGGCTGCCGGCACGGAACTGGTTGCGGTCAAGAAGCTTGGCGTCGATCGCGGCGATTTCGCCCAGGAATACGATCCGAGCCATCCGGCCGCCGACGCCAAGGGCATGGTCAAGATGCCGAACGTCAACATGCTCATCGAAATGGCCGACATGCGCGAAGCCAACCGCAGCTATGACGCCAATCTCCAGATGATCAAGCAGACGCGCGACATCGTTTCCTCCACGCTCGAACTTCTCAAGGGCTCGCAATGATCGACGCAATCAAGAACGTCAGTTCGCTTTCGCTGTCCCGCGGCATCGGCTCCATTTCGTCGGACGAGAACACGACCTCGCTGCTCGGCCAGACCCAGAAGCCGGTCGAAAACGCCGGCGTCAGCTTCGCAAGCGTGCTGGGCAGTGTCGCCAATAACGCCATGGAAACGCTCAAGACGGCCGAAACCAAGTCTTTCGAAGCGATCCAGGGCAAGGCCAATACGCGTGAAGTCGTCGATGCCGTCATGGAAGCCAATCAGTCGCTGCAGACCGCAATCGCGCTGCGCGACAAGCTGATCTCGGCCTACCTCGATATTTCAAAGATGCAGATCTAGTAGCGGATAGGGAATTTTACCGATGAGAGCACTTTCCGTTGCAGCGACGGGCATGGATGCCCAGCAGACCAATCTCGAGGTCATCGCCCACAACATCGCCAACATCAACACGACCGGCTTCAAGCGCGGCCGTGCGGAGTTTTCCGATCTTCTCTATCAAACCGAACGCGCCCAGGGCGTGCCCAACCGCGCCAACCAGGCGATCGTGCCGGAAGGCGCGAACGTGGGTCTCGGCGTGCAGACGGCGGCCGTTCGCTATATCCATGAGCAGGGTCAGCTGACGCATACGGAAAACAACCTCGATCTCGCGATTGTCGGTCGTGGTTTCTTCCAGGTGCAGTCGCCGGATGGCGGCACGATGTATACCCGCGCCGGTGCCTTCAACCAGAATGCCGAGGGCCAGCTGGTCACCATCGAAGGCTACCAGGTCGTGCCGAACATCACCTTTCCGGCCGATGTCACCGAAACCGTCATCAGCCGTACCGGTCAGGTGAGCGTGCGCATCGGCAACGCGACCGAATATACCGAGGTCGGCCAGCTCACCATGGCGAACTTCGCCAACGAAGCCGGCCTGAAGCCGCTTGGCGACAACCTTTATGCCGAAACGCCGGCATCGGGCGAAGCGGTCATCGCGGCTCCGGAAGACCCGGGTTACGGCTATCTGCGCCAGGGCTATCTCGAATCGTCCAACGTCGATGCGGTCAAGGAAATCACCGACCTGATCTCGGCGCAGCGCGCTTACGAAATGAATTCCAAGGTCATCACGACAGCCGACGAAATGGCCTCGATCGTCAGTAAGAACCTCAAGTAAACCCAAAAGGCAGGGCAGACATGATGTTTCGCCGGACACACGAAAATGCAGCAGGGACCGGTCGAAAGACCGTCCTTGCCCTTCTGTCGCTTCTCGCTGCAAGTCTGGCCTCGCCGGCTGCAGCCGACATGGGCGCCAATATGGGCATGGCCGTCGTGCCGACGCGGATCATCTATCCGGGCGAGGAAATCGAGCCCGGTTCCCTCAACGTGGTCGAGGTGACCAACCCCAATCTCGCGGGCGATTTTGCACGCTCCGTGGACGAGGTGACGGGGATGATCACCAACCGCACGCTTCTGCCCGGCCGCACCATTCTCGTGTCCTCGCTGCGCGTGCCCTATCTCGTCAAGCGCGGCGCCAGTGTTCGTCTGACCTTCGGCATCGGCAACATGGTGATCTCGGCCTCCGGATCGCCCTTGCAGAACGGCTCGGTCGGCGATGTCATCCGTGTCCGCAACATCGATTCCGGCCTGTCCGTCAGCGGCACCGTCATGGCCGACGGCACCGTGCAGGTGATGGCGAAATGATCATGAAACGTCTCCTTGCCCTTTCCCTCGCAGTCGCGACGCTCATCGCACCGGTGCAGCCGGCCTTTGCCGATGCGGCCCGCATCAAGGATATCGCTTCGCTGCAGGCCGGTCGTGAAAACCAGCTGATCGGCTACGGTCTCGTCGTCGGCCTTCAGGGCTCCGGCGACAGCCTGCGCTCCTCGCCGTTCACCGAACAGTCGATGCGCGCCATGCTGCAAAATCTTGGCATTTCGACGCAAGGCGGCCAGTCGAGCGCGAAAAACCTGGCGGCCGTCATGGTCACAGCCAACCTGCCGCCGTTTGCCAGCCCCGGCAGCCGCATCGACGTCAATGTCTCGTCGCTGGGCGACGCCACCTCGCTGCGCGGCGGAACGCTGGTCATGACCTCGCTGTCGGGCGCCGATGGCCAGATCTATGCGGTTGCGCAAGGGGCGGTCGTGGTCTCCGGCTTTCAGGCGCAAGGTGCGGCCGCGACGCTTACCGAAGGCGTCACAACATCCGGCCGCGTGCCGAACGGCGCCATCATCGAGCGCGAATTGCCCTCCAAGTTCAAGGATGGGGTCAATCTCGTGCTGCAATTGCGCAACCCCGACTTCTCGACTGCGCAGCGCATGGCCGATGCCGTCAACATGTTTGCCTCGCAGCGCTACGGCGGCCCTGTCGCGGAAGCCCGCGACAGCCAGGAGATCATCATCTCCAAGCCGCGCTCGGCGGATCTGACGCGGCTGATGGCCGAGATCGAAAACCTGGTCGTGCAGACCGATACCCCGGCCAAGGTTGTCATCAACGAGCGCACCGGCACGATCGTCATCGGCGCGGATGTGAAAGTGTCACGCGTCGCGGTCAGTTATGGCACGCTCACCGTTCAGGTTTCGGAAACGCCGCAGATCGTCCAGCCGGAACCGTTTTCCGATGGCGTGACCGCCGTACAGCCGCAGACCGACATCATGGCCATGAAGGATGGCGGCCAGGTTGCCATTCTCAATGGTCCCGACCTGCGCACGCTGGTCGCCGGCCTCAACAATATCGGCGTCAAGCCGGACGGTATCATCGCCATCCTGCAGGGCATCAAGTCCGCCGGCGCCCTTCAGGCCGAACTCGTGCTGCAATGACGGAGAGACAAGCGATGTTCACGATCACGATTTCCGCATCGACCGTTCGCAGGCTCCTGGTCGCTGGCGTGGTTCTCGCCGCCGTGCCGCAAGTCAATGCGCAGCAGGCCGCCGATCAGATCGCGCCGACCACGGCCGACGATATCCAGCGTTTCTGCACCAATATCGCCGATCCGGCCCGCGACCAGCGCTATCTTCTGCAAAAGCAGGAACTGGAAAAGCTGCAGTCGGATGTCGATACCCGCATCGCCACGCTCGAAACCCGCCGTGCGGAATACGAGGAATGGCTCAAGCGCCGCAACGATTTCCTGAAGAGTGCCGAGGTCGGTCTCGTCGACATCTTCAAGACGATGAAGCCGGATGCCGCGGCGCCGCAGCTTGCGGAAATGAAGATGGAGGTCGCCGCGGCGATCATCATGAAATTGCCCCCGCGCCAGTCGGGCCTGATCCTTGCCGAGATGGACCCGCAAAAGGCGGGCATGATCTCGACGATCATCGCCAGCGCGTCAGACCCCAAGACTTCGAAGGACCGTACATGATGAAGCGTGCTTCCGCCGTGATGGCCGCGCTGTTTCTGGCGGGTTGCCAGAACCAGACGCTGAAGGAGATCGGCAATGCCCCGGCGATGAGCCCGATCGGCAGCGGTCTGCAATATGCGCAGGCGCCGCAGATGTCGTCCTATCCAAAACAGCCGCGCCAGATGGCAAGCGGCTATTCGCTGTGGAGCGACAACCAGGCTGCCCTCTTCAAGGATGCGCGCGCCCTCAATATCGGCGACATCCTGACCGTCGACATCCAGATCAACGACAAGGCCGATTTCGACAATGAAACCGACCGCAGTCGTACCAATTCGACCAGCCTCACCTGGGGTGCCAACGTCAAGAACATCCTCGGCTTCAACACCGATACCGGCACGTCCGGCGATCTCGGCACCGATTCCGACTCGTCGAGCAAGGGCAAGGGCTCGACCAAGCGCGCCGAAAAGCTGACGCTTCTGGTCGCCGCCGTCGTGACCGGCGTTCTTGAAAACGGCAACCTCCTGATCAGCGGTTCGCAGGAAGTGCGCGTCAACCACGAGATCCGTATCCTCAACGTTGCCGGTATCGCACGTCCCAAGGATGTCGATGCCGACAACAAGATCTCCTACGACAAGATCGCCGAAGCCCGCATCTCCTACGGCGGCCGCGGCCGTCTGATGGAAGTGCAGCAGCCGCCGATCGGCCAGCAGGTCGTCGACCTCTATTCGCCGTTCTGATCGCGCCAGGGGGATCGGGTAAGGGAATATGGCTATGGACGAAACGACCCCGGAAGACGGCGCTGCCAAGAAGAAGGGCGGCCTGTTGATGACGATTGCCGGCGTGGCCGTCGTCACGCTGGTTGCGGCCGGTGGCGGCTGGGTGCTGGGCGGCATGATCGCGCCGCCCGTGCCCGAAACGCCGGCTGCCGCGGCCGAGCCTGCGGCAGCCGCAGGCCACGGCAAGGGCGATGCGAAGGATGCCGGCATCCAGCCGATCTCGACCGAGGCCAACGGCATCGTGCTGCTTGACCCGATCACCACCAATCTCGCCTATCCTTCGGACAACTGGGTGCGGCTGGAAGTAGCGCTGATGTTCCGGGGTCCGACCGACACGCCGCTCGCCCAGGAAATCCACCAGGATATCCTCGCCTATCTGCGCACCGTTTCGCTGCAGCAGATCGAGGGCCCGCGCGGCTTCCAATATCTTCGGGATGACCTCCAGGAGCGTGTTGACCTGCGCGCGAAAGGGCGCGTATCGAAGGTAATGTTCAGAACCTTCGTGATTGAATGATTCGACTTCTCGTACTGCTTGCCGTCCTTGTCGCGGCACCGGGCTTGGCCCATGCACAGCAGTCGCCGGCAGATCTTCTCAATCTGCCGACCGACGGTTCCGCAGCCTCGTGGATTATCCGCACATTCGGCCTGCTGACCGTCCTTTCCATCGCTCCCGGCATCATGATCATGGTGACGAGCTTTCCGCGCTTCGTCATCGCCTTTTCCATCCTGCGCTCCGGCATGGGCATGGGCACGGCACCGCCCAACATGGTGCTGGTATCGATGGCGATGTTCATGACCTTCTACGTCATGTCGCCGACCTTCGACCGCGCCTGGAACGAGGGCGTACAGCCGATGTTGTCGAACCAGATCACCGAAGCCGAAGCATTGCCGCGCATTGCCGAACCGTTTCGGGTGTTCATGAGCGCCAACACGCGCGACAAGGATCTCTCGCTGTTCGTCGATATCGCCCGCGAGCGTGGCCAGTCGGTGGGCACGCCGGAACTGATCGATTACCGGGTGCTGGTGCCGGCCTTCATGCTGTCGGAAATCCGCCGCGGCTTCGAAATCGGTTTCCTGATCATCCTGCCGTTTCTGGTCATCGACATGATCGTCGCCGCCATCACCATGTCGATGGGCATGATGATGCTGCCGCCGACCTCGATCTCGCTGCCCTTCAAGATATTGTTCTTCGTGCTGATCGATGGCTGGAATTTGTTGGTTGGCAGTCTGGTGCGCTCGTTCAACTGAGCCCCGGGTTCCGGTTCCTGGACAAAATACGGCGGCCGGGTGCCGCCGTTTTCATGTCCCGGTCACAGTTCGCCGATGCACAGCAGCCTTTCGCTCTGCTCCAGGAATTTATGGCCGCAGCGATCGAAATAGCGCTTCAAGATCGCCGGATCGGTCTTGCCGCGGTTGATCAGCTCGTCCTCATGCGACTTCTTGCCCTTGCCGACCGGGATGACCGTGACATTGCGGGCAACCGTCTTCATGATGTCGGTGATCTCATCGACGGTGAAGAAGCGGATGCGGTACAGCGGGTCGGTCTGCGAGACGCGGGCAAAATAATCGACGAAATCAGCATTGTGACCGTTGTGGACGGTGGCGATCATCAGGCGGCGCGACACTGTCGCCTGTTCGCGTGCCAGCCGGGCCATGTCTTCGTCGCCGAACAGGCCCCAGAAACCATTGTGATAGCTGACATCGAAGGCCTTGTCGCCATAGGTCAGAGCGAAAGCGTCCATCTTGGTCGCCTTGTCCTTGAGGTCGGGATATTCGCCGATCGTGCGGCTGACCGCTTCGCCGGAATAATCCATGCCGTGGCAGTCGATGCCGAGCCTGTTCAGCATGGCCACATCGCGAAAACTGCCGGCGGCGATCTCCAGGACCCTGTCCTGCGGCCGGCAGAAGGCATGGATGTAATGCGCATGCCGCAGGTCACGCTGGTACTGGTTAAACACATCCGTCCAGGTCCGGTCCCACTCGTGGTCTTCCTTCAGGCCATCCGCCAGTGCATTCGTCATCGTCATTCACCTATGCGTTCGAACGTGCCGATCCTGCGCGAGAAGATCGTTTCCGCGTAGGAGATCTGTTCTCCCGTCGGCAGGCCCATGTGAAGTTTCAGGCAGTTCTGCACCATGTCGTATCCGGCCTCGGCCGAGACCCCGACACCGGCAGAGAACCGCGGATTGATGTCCATTAATAGATAGCGGTCGTCAGCGCGCATGAACTCGAAATTGATGCATCCGTGAATATCCAGCGCATCGGCCAGCTCGGTGGCGATCCGTCCCAGTTCAGCCGAGGGTTCGAGCTGAACCGCCAGCCCCGCGCCGTTGGCCGTGCGGGTCAGTTCCCTGCGCCCCACTGTGACCGTCTTCGATATGTGCCTGTCGCGAAGAACGTCAACGACGAAGACCGCGGATGTCAGGAGCGGCTGGAAGATGTAGCTGTCGCGATCGATCGTGCTGCCGATCGCCGAAAGGTCCGCCAAGGCCGGGACCTTCACGAAGCCCTGCATGCTGCGACCGTTTCGCGGCTTGCCGATCAGCGGAAAGGCCAGTGCACCGGCGATCGCTTCCGAAAAGGTGGCGGTCGGAATGACATGGTCGGGAAAGCTCTGCCGCAAGACCTGCTGCCAGGCGTATTTGTCGCGCAGCAGCGCCGCGCGATCGAGCGGCGCGCAGATGGTGACGCCGCGCGGAAGCGCCGCCGCCCTGCGGGCGAACAGATCGACCTCGACATCCGTCAGGGGTATCAGATGCGATATGGCATGACGGCTGCATAGGTCGCCAAGCACCTGCAAATAGAGATCGGGCTCGGACGCCGCGAGCGGCACCTGCAAAAAGGCATCAACGCCAGCGGCACTGGCCAGCCAGGCTTGCGGATGGATGTCGCATCCGACGATCCGGCCGACGCCGAAACGCCGCAGCGAGGCGATGACCGGTTCCGCAGATAAAGAGCCGATCGCTGTCACCAGCACGTTCGGTGCGGCCGAGCTTGCCGGTGAATGGTCCATGTCCCTGGGGTCAGCCGGCATCGGGCGTGCCGGTAAGCATCGCGTTGATCTCGTCGATCAGCGGGTTGAGTTCGGGATAATGCGGCGCCCAGTAGCGGTATTCCCGCAGCAGGTTGGTATACGCGAGCGGAATGTCGCTCTCCGACAGGTAGCCGTTGTTCTTCGCAAACTCGAGGATGACGCCCGGATAGCGGATGACGTGGATAAAGGTCTTGCTGATCGTGTGGTTGGAAGACGAGTTGCCGTGCTGCCTGAAATAGGAGAGGGGATGCGGATGGGCGACGAAGGCGCCGCGCTGCGCGAGTTCGACCCAACCTGAAAGATCAAGCGTACCGGCGAAATATCCGTCGGTCAGCCGGTAGAGACAGAAGGTGCCACTGTCGTCGAAGCAGTCCTTCTTGCGGAAGAGAGCAGTGGTATATTCGCCCACCAGATTGACGTGGTTGATGGCGGTCAGGCGAATATAGTCGCGACCGCTAATGATCTTGGCGTCGTTCTCGACCTTGAAATAGTTGACCAGCCGCGTGACGCGGCTGTGCTCGTTGATGAAATAGCGCGGCGAGAAGGCCATGACGGTTCCGTGCGCCCGGCTGCCCTCCAGCGCCTCCAGCAGAAACTGCACGCAAAAGGGATTGAGCACGTCGTCATCGAAGAGAAACTTGATGTATTCGCCATTGGCGATCGTGGCGAGCCGGATGATATTGTTGATCTGGCTGGGTTTGGGATTGCGGCTGTAGGAGACCTTTTCGGCATAGCGCGCGCAGATGCGCTCGATGGCATCGGTCGGGCAGTCGTCCGAGACGATGATCTCGCAATCCTCGTAACTCTGGGCAAGCGCGCTGCGCAGTGCCAATTCGAAGAAGTCCGGCTTGTAGGTCGGTATGCAGATGGAAACGCGGGGCATCTTGGCCGTTCCGATCATTCTGTGGCGGTTCGTTGCGGACGTGATGGTGGCTCTCAGGCGACGAGCGGGGTTTCCCTTGATGGGGCGACGGCGGCATCGGCATCCGTCCACTCGTCACCACTGAGCGAGGGTCGGCTAAATCCGTGAAAAGCTTCGAGATGGCGATCGCGATCCTCGACGAACAGCGAGCTTGCCAGGCCCTCAACGAGGCGGGACGCTCCTTCGCCGACCGATGGAACGCCGCTGGTGATCTTGCCATGCGACATGACCGCAGGGAAAGTGAAGCAGTGAATGTGGGAGATCGCCGCATCCGTCACTTCCCGGCCCGGTTTCGGCAGGAACTGGAAATGCCGGCCGAGATAGGGATATCGACCGAGATCCTGCCGTTCCCATTCCGGCTCGGGCCGAAAGTGGTCCTGCCACATGGCGATCCTGTCCGACAGGGCCGCGAGTTCGGGCGCTTTCGTGTGATCGACGCGAAAGCCGGTGGCGAAGATCACCAGGTCGGCGCCATACCGGCCTTTCGGGGTAACGATCTCGATGGCTCCACCGGTTTCCTTCAGCGCCTGTACGGGGCTGCCGAAATGGAAATGCGCATTGGCATGCGCCGAGACGCGCAGCACGCTGTGGCGCGGCGGTGGTACGGCATTGCGTTCGCCAGCAACGCTCAGTTGCCATTTGACCGCGTCGGGAAGATCGACATAGCCATGGATCATTCCCGGCCCGGCAATGCCGGAAAACTTGTCGACGCGCGGAAAGCTCGGGCGCCGTGCGAAAATGTCGACTCGCGCAGCACCGGCTTCCAGCGCCGCGGCCGCGTTGTCGAGGGCCGAGGCTGCAAGGCCGACCACCGCGACGCGTTTGCCGCGCAGCCCTTCAATGTCGATATCATCGCTGGCATGGGCAATATAAGCGGCTGGAACCGACCGAGCGATCAGCGGCAAGGCCGCCCCGCCCATGCCGTCGATACCGGTTGCCAGAACAAGCCTGCGTGCAAGCAGGGTGCGGCTTTTTCCAGCCGTCACCGCGTCGAACTCGACCAGCCCGTCGGACGTCAGTCTGATGTTGCACACATCGGTGTCGTTCTCGACGGGCAGATCCAGGACGTTGCGATACCAGACCATGTAGGCCATCCACATGTCGCGTGGAATTGCGGGCATGTCGATGAAGGCCTGTCGGCCGAATTGCGCCTCGAACCAGGCGCGGAATGTCAGCGAGGGAACGCCCAGTGCCAGCCCCTGCGATTCCTTGCGGGTGCGTAGAACCGGCATGCGCGCATAGGTCAGCCACGGTCCTTCGGCACCTTGTGGGGCGCGGTCGAAACAGGCGACATTCAGGATCGCTGCACGGCGAAGCGCGAACAGGGTCGTCAGGCCACACAGGCCTGCGCCGACGACCGCCACATCGAGCACGTCGCGGCCATCCACCTGGCGCGGCGGAATCCAGCTTTTGGCCGGCATGTTCAGCCACAGCAGATCGTCCGCCAGACGCTCTTCCAGGCCTTTCAGGAGGGATGCAGGGGGGTGGGCGCTCGTCATAGGCGGTGTACCCAAACTATGTGCCCGTTCAGCACGAGCGGATGAAATCCGTGATCTTTTCGATGACGTCCATTTCCAGATCCGGGAAGATCGGCAGGCAGAGAACCTGCTGCGAGGCGCGGGTCGCCACCGGCAGGTTGCTTTCCTGCGACGACGGCATGCTGCGATACATCGCAAAGCTCGAGATCAGCGGATAGAAATAGCGGCGCGCATGGACCCCGTTTTCCTTGAGCGCGTCGTAGAGCGCATCGCGGGAAATCGGAAAATCTTCCCCTACGAGGATCGGAAAATAGGAATAGTTCGAAACGGTCTCGGTCGAGGGATCGAGGCAACGGATGCCTTTGACGCCCGCCAGCCGTTCCCGATAGGCGGTATCGATGCGCTGGCGCGCCTCGATCATCACGTCGATATATTTCAGCTGCAACACGCCGAGCGCCGCATTGAACTCGCTCATCTTGCCGTTGGTGCCGGAGGCCACGACCGAGATTTCGCCGGTATGGCCGAAATTCTTCAGGTTGTCGACGCGCGCCTTGGTCTTGGCATCGGGGCAGATGATCGCGCCGCCCTCGAACGTGTTGAACACTTTCGTCGCATGGAAGCTCAGGACCGAAAGATCGCCGTAATTCAAGATGCTGCCATTGACGTCGCGGACGCCGAACGCGTGCGCGGCGTCGTAGATGACCTTGAGATTGTAATCGTCGGCAATCCTCTGGATCGCATCCGTATCGCAGGGATGGCCATAGCAGTGAACGGGCACGATCGCGGTGGTGTTCTGCGTGATCGCCGCCTCGATCCGGGCCGGATCGAGGTTGAGATTGTCGCGCTCGACATCGACGAAGACCGGCTGGATGCCATTCCACAGAAGCGAATGCGAGGTTGCCACAAAGGAATAGGGCGTGGTGATCACTTCGCCGGTAATGCGCAGCGCCTGAAGCGCGGTCTGCAGCGCGATCGTGCCGTTGGCAAACAGGCAGACATGCTGCACGCCCAGATGCTCGCACAGTTTCTGCTCCAGTTCCTTGTGGAACGGCCCGCCATTGGTCAGCACCCGGTTGTCCCAGATCTTTTCGAGCGACGGAATGAATTCCTCAAGCGGCGGAAGGCTCGGCTTGGTCACAAAAGTCGTTGCGTTTTTCATCCAGGTCTTCCCGACGCTCAAATCCTGCCATGACCTGTCGCGTCGAATCGAACATGACGGTCAGACTGGGACGATCGCATGACGACCTGTCGTGAGGCTTGCGGGCTGCGAGGCGGCGCCAATAAGCGGTGGAAGGCAGCGGCGCAAGACGCCGATACAGAGGGCGGTTAATGGCCGGCCGCGCCACAGCGCCAGCGCGGCACAAGTTTGCCAACCGATAATCGGGTCAAGCCCTATCGTGTCGTCAAGGACCTTCGCGTGCCGATCAACCCGTCCACCGCTTTACAGCACTTCGCGGATCCTGCGCCTTATGCCCACCCGGCCGTTGTGCCGGTCGTGATCTACCAGCCCTATCTCAACGACGCCCAGAAAAGCCAGGTCCATCCGCAGGCGGTGGCGCTGGACATCGGTTTCAATACCGCTGCGGCCAGCCGTGAATACGAGCTTTTCGCCCATCTGCGGGACCGCCATGCCGCCGAAGGGTTCGACGACACGGCATTTTGGGGACTGGTCTCCACCAAGTTCGAGCTGAAATCCGTATCCTCCTTTGCGGATTTCGTCGCGCAGGCGGGCCAGGCCCATGCCGAAGGTGCCGATGCCTATCTCTACAATCCGCTGATCGGCTGCGCGGCCATCTATGCCAATGTCTGGGAACAGGCGATGCTGGGCGGGCATCCCGGCATGGAGCCGATCTTCACCTATCTCAACGAAAAGGGTTTCGGCGCGGCCCTGCCTCAGGCCGCAAACCGTTTCTTCTTCTGCAACTACATGTGCGGCAACCGTGCCTTCTGGGACGGCTATTTCGGCTTCTGCGAGATGGTTCTCGGCATGCTCGACGACGAGGCGCGCCGAGGCACCACCGTCGGCCTGGCCTATGCCGGTCAGGGCCATTACGGCCGCGATCGCAATGCCCTGATGCGGCCGTTCGTGATCGAGAGGCTGCTCGGCCTTTATCTGCACAGCCCGATGGCGCAGGGTCTGAAGATCAGCACCTATATTCCGCATGCCGGCGATTTCGAATGGAAGTTCGGGCCACGCCTCGGCCGCCTGCTGCACCGTCTCTACGATCTCAAGCAGAGCTTCGTCGCCCGCCCCGACCAGCAAACCATCGCGGCCTGGCAGACGGCGCGTCAGCCGCTGGTGAAACAGCCGCAGGTGATCTGGCAGATGGACGATCCGCCGGCCTGGATGCCGGCGCGCTAGACCAAGGCCGCAACGATATGCCCTCAGCAAGGACAAAGCCATGACCAAGCTTCAACGCAGGCGTTCCGCCACCCGGTCCGTTACGAAGACCGCGGCTCCCCGGGCCAAGGCCGCCGGACCAGCGCGGCTGACGCCCTTTGCCGGCGGATGGGAAGCCCACAAGGACAGGCGCTGCATCTGGATCGTCACGCCGAACAACTACCCGCACAGCCATGCTTTCGACGAAGTCGCGCTCGCAATGCAGGGGGCCTGGCAGGAGCTTGGCGGGTCACTGCCGATCGTCACAGAGTTCAAGGACTTTGCAGGCCGCTCGCCGATCATCTATGGCGGCAACCTGCTGCCGGAAGAGATCATCCCGCATCTGCCGGCCGACAGCGTCATCATCAATCTCGAACAGGTGTCTGACGACAGCGTCTGGATCAATGCGCGATATCTGACGGTGCTGCGCAATTTCCCGGTCCTCGATTACAGCGCACGCAACCGCGACCGGCTGACGGAAAAGGGCATCGTTCATGCGGGCCTTCTCGAGATCGGCTACAGCCCGTGCCTGACCCGGATCGCGCCGGCGCCCGTCAAGGATATCGACATTCTCTTTTACGGCTCGCTCAACAAACGCCGCGCCGACATCCTGCGCGCCCTGCAGATCGCCGGGCTTAACGTCATCCATCTGTTCAGCGTCTATGGCGAGCAGCGGGACGCGGCGATCGCCCGCGCCAAGGTGGTCATGAACATCCACCAGTTCGACAGCAAGGTGTTCGAGATCGTCCGGGTGTCTTATCTTCTGGCCAACCATGTCTGCGTCCTGACGGAAGGTGATCCGGCCGACCCTGATGTCAAACCGCTGATCGAGGGGCTGGCGGTCGAGCCGTATGAGACGCTGATCGGCCGGGCGATCATGCTGGTTGCGAGTGAGGAGGATCGCCGCGCGCTGGCGCAGAACGGCTTTGATATCATCAGCCGGCAGTCGCAGGCCGAAAAGCTGAAATCCGTCATGGACGCCGGGGCCGCGAGCCCGGGCTGAAGCCTTTGAAAGCTTGCTCGCCAATACAGTAGATACGAAAAAGGCCGCCCTTGAAGCGGCCTTTCTCGTATCTACTGTATTGGCGCCCTTTAAAGAAACGGCGCCGTGCGGTCGGGCAGGGCAGGCACGTCGATATGCTCCGGCGGCAGGCCCTTTCGCGCACGCTCCGCCATCATCTCGAACGCGGTTTCCAAGTGCCGGCAGAAGCGTTCGGCATCAAAGAGCGGTTTGACCATGCGGTTTTCCTCCAGCCGTTTGCTGAAGGCGGCGACCTTGTCGCGGTCGGAAAAAAGCTCGGCAGCCAGGCGCACATAGTCCGCCTCGTCGCGGGCGACCATTTCCGGCAGGCCCATCGCGCACAACAGGCTTTCCGAAACGCGCGAGGCGAAATGCGTTCCCTTCAGCGTGAGTACCGGCAATCCGGCCCAGAGCTGTTCCGAGGTCGTCGTATGGCCGTTATAGGGAAAGGTGTCGAGGCCGACATCCGCCAGCGTGATGCGCGACAGATGCTGCTCGAAGGGCACGACCCTGGTAAAGACGATCCGCTCGGCTGCAATGCCGGCGTCGGTCAGCTTGCGCTCGATATTGTTCTGCGCCTCGCGCGACTTGACCATGATCCAGATCACGCTGCCCGGGGTCGCCTTCAGCACGCGGATCCACAGGTTGATCGTGCGGAGCGAAATCTTGCGGGTGGCGTTGAAGGACGCAAAGACGAAGGCATCCTGCGGCAGCCCGGCTTCCGCGCGCGTGAACATGCCGGTCTGCGCGGCCGGCTGGTTCGGATTGTTGGGCTGGTAGCATTCCGGCATGCGGCAGAATTTTTCCCAGTAATGCGGCTTGGCCCGATCCGGCAGGACCTTGTGGTCGCCGATGACATAGTCGAGATCGACATTGACCGTCGTGCCCGGAAACCCGAGCCAGGCGACCTGGACCGGCACCATGGTCTTGTTGAGGATCATCGCCCGTCCACCGCGGGTATGGCCCTTGAGGTCGATGAGGATGTCGATGCCGTGCTGTTCGATCACCTGCGCCGCCTCGGCGTCGGTCATGTCCCCGACAGAGACGATGCGTCCCCACTGCCGGCGCTCTGCCTCCTGTTCATCGAGGAACTTGCCGTCCGTATAGCAGAACAGGGTGATGTCGAAGCGCTCGGTATCGTGCGCCCGCAACACGGCATTGAGCAGTTTCATGGTCGCATGCATGGCCCAGAAATCCGACGACAGATAGCCGATGCGGATTTTCCGAGCCCATTGATGCGGGGCCGAACGGCGCTGCCGCTGCTTGTCGAGGGAATAGGCGTCGGGGAAATAGCCGACCTTCTTGTTCATCGCCTCGTTGGCGAGCCAGGTCAGGTTGTAGAAGGGCGCCTCGACCTGCAACAGCGTCTGCGGCGTTTTTGCAAGGATGCGGTCAAGTTGCGGCTGCAGCCGTTCGATTTCCTTGTAATTGTTGACCTCGCGCTGGGTGACGAGATGGGCCATCAAAAGCGGCAGGCTTTTCGGCATTCGTGCCTGCATGGCCGCCAGCGCCTCGCGGTCGGCCGTGTCGTCCGCAGCACCGGTCAGCAGCATGAAGGCCAGACCGGTATGCTTGGGATTGCTGCTTGCCGAAAGGACGGGCAGGAAGGCGCGGATTGCCTGCTTCTCGCCACGCTTACGAAACAGGCTGGCGATGATGAAGGCGAGATCCGCATCGTGCTGGGCCTTCTGGAGCAGGGGCAGGCCGAGGCTGAGGGCCGCATCGTCATGGCCGAGTTCGAAATGCAGCTTCATTGCCTCGGCATAATAGGTGTCCGCGTCCGGGCCGCCCAGTTCGGCGGCAAGAACATAGGTATGGGCAGCTTCCGTCTTGAAACTGAGGGCAATCAGCGTCCTGGCCAGAAGCGCGTAGGTCTTGGCGTCCTTGGCATGATCCAGCAGCCTGTTGAGCGCAGTCAAGGCATCGGTATAGCGACCACGCTCAAAGCTCTTTGAAGCATCGGCGAACAGGGTCAGAGGGGTCAAGGCGGGCTCCGGGCGATCTGGTTTCGAGAGGGGAGGGCGCCGGCAAATGCGCACGATCCCCCGCCGTGCCAGCGATAGCCGCTCAAGCTTGCCCGAAGCGGGTGTGGATTATGCAAAAATGTTGGATTTTATGAGATGTTGCGACGCGCCGCTTAAGGAATCCGAAATCATTGTTTGCGAGTGTCAGCATCACATGACGGGTTTGGTTTTCTCCAGCGAGAGAAGCCGAGTGGGCATGAAGCCAGACGTCATCGCCGGTATTTACAGCCCGGTATGTCCCCACCGTATTCTGTTTAAAAGGGACTAAATTCCATGACCAGCATTCTCACCAACGCCGGTGCAACCGCCGCTCTCTCCACGCTGCGTTCGATCAACTCCGAAATGGAGACGACCCAGAACCGCATCTCGTCGGGCTACAAGGTTGAAACCGCTTCGGACAACGCTGCTTACTGGTCGATCGCAACTACCATGCGTTCGGACAACAAGGCTCTCTCCACCGTTCAGGACGCTCTCGGCCTCGGCGCTGCCACGACCGACGTTGCCTACACGGCTCTGGAAGCCTCGATCGACGTCGTAGACGAGATCAAGTCCAAGATCACCGCGGCTTCGGAGCCGGGCGTTGACAAGGACAAGGTCCAGAAGGAAATCAAGCAGCTTCAGGACCAGCTCCTGTCGATCGCCAAGTCGGCTTCCTTCTCGGGCGAAAACTGGGTCTACCACAGCGCCGACTCGTCTGCCGGCACCCAGTCCATCGTCGGTTCGTTCAACCGCGATAGCGAAGGCAGCGTCAGCCTGACGACCCTGAAGTTCGACACGTCGAACTCCTCGCTGATCTACGTTGACGGCGACGGCAAGGTCGACAGCTCGGGCGACGCTCTGCTCTCGCAGAACATCACCTATGTCGGCACCGACGGCAACGACGTAACGGCTGGCTTCTCCGTCATGTCGCTCGACGTCAGCACGCTCGACACGGATGCAAAGCTGGACGAAGCCCTCAAGGCCATCGACACCGTTCTTCAGGACATGACGGACGCTGCCGCGGACGTCGGTTCGATCAACAGCCGTATCGACATGCAGACCGACTTCGTCGCCGACCTGATGGACAGCATCGAAACCGGCGTCGGCAAGCTGGTTGACGCCGACATGAACGAGGAATCGACCCGCCTGAAGGCTCTGCAGACGCAGCAGCAGCTCGGCATCCAGGCCCTGTCGATCGCAAACGGCTCGACGCAGAACATCCTGTCGCTCTTCCAGTAAGATCGGCTTCATCTGCCAGAACAAAGGTCGCGCCCTCCGGGGCGCGATTTTTTTTTGAGCTTATATCCTGTTTTTTGATCGCGCTTTTCGCGCCCCTTCGCCGAGGTGCTGGGCGATAAAGTCTAACTTCCTGACCTCGTTAACGAATATTCGGTTTTGGATTTACGGTTCATTAAGGACGTTATGGTTAATTGGTCCTACTCAAGCGGTGCGTCTCCAGCGTAAGCAGTCGAGACGAGCATGATGCGGCTCACCCCTTGCCGGAGAGAAACCGGAGTTTGTTTTATCAGATTCAGTTCGTACTGAGAGGCATCGATCCATGACCAGCATCCTCACCAACACGGCCGCAATCGCAGCTCTGTCCACCCTGCGCTCCATCAATACCGACATGGAGACCACGCAGAGCCGCATTTCGTCGGGTTACGAAATCGAGACTGCCAAGGACAACGCTGCCTACTGGTCGATCGCGACCACCATGCGTTCAGACAACAAGGCTCTCTCCACCGTCCAGGACGCGCTCGGCCTCGGCGCCGCGACGTCCGATGTCGCCTATACGGCTCTGGAAGCCTCGATCGACGTCGTAGACGAGATCAAGTCCAAGATCACCGCGGCTTCCGAGCCGGGCGTTGACAAGGACAAGGTCCAGAAGGAAATCGAGCAGCTTCAGAACCAGCTTCTGTCGATCGCCAAGTCGGCTTCCTTCTCGGGTGAAAACTGGGTCTATCACAGCGCCGACGCGACTGCCGGCACCGAATCCATCGTGGGTTCCTTCAACCGTGACGGCGAAGGCAATGTCAGCCTGACCATGCTGAACTTTGACACCACCAAATCCTCGCTGATCTACGTCGACGGCGATGGTGCAATCGACAGCAACGGCGACGCTCTGCTCTCGCAGCACATCACCTATGCCGGCACCAACGGCGACGTAACGGCTGACTTCTCGGTGATGTCGCTCGACGTCAGCACGCTCGACACGGCTGAAAAGCTGGACGAGGCCCTCAAGGCGGTCGACACGGTTCTTCAGGACATGACGGACGCTGCCGCGGACGTCGGTTCGATCAACAAGCGCATCGACATGCAGACCACCTTCGTCGCCGACCTGATGGATAGCATCGAAACCGGCGTCGGCAAGCTGGTCGACGCCGACATGAACGAGGAATCGACCCGCCTGAAGGCCCTGCAGACGCAGCAGCAGCTTGGCATCCAGGCCCTGTCGATCGCCAATACCTCTTCGCAGAACATCCTGTCGCTGTTCCAGCAGTAAGACGCTCAAACTCCCAGATACGAAGGCCGCGCTCTCCAGCGCGGCCTTTTTACGTTGATTTTTCGGGTACGGTGGTGCCCTCCGGGTCGAGGCTGGTGCGAGGCTTAACCCGTGCTTAAGCAAGGTTAAAACTCCGTATTGCATTAACGCCTCATTAACCATATTGGCTTTAACCGTAGTTTAAAGAACGTATGGGTCGACCAACAGGGCAAAATGGCTGGTCGGCAAGCATGATGCGTCCGCACGTTGCCGGCAGGCTCCGGTATGTCCCGCACTCCTCAAGGGGCATTTATTTCAGATGACCAGCATTCTTACCAATACCGGTGCCATGGCGGCGCTGCAGACCCTGCGTTCGATCAATTCCGACATGGAGACGACGCAGAACCGCATCTCCTCGGGCTACCGGGTCGAAACCGCTGCGGACAACGCCGCCTACTGGTCGATCGCAACCACGATGCGCTCCGACAACTCGGCGCTCTCTACCGTCGAGGACGCGCTCGGTCTCGGTGCCGCCAAGACGGATACCGCCTATACGGGTCTCGAAGCCGCCATCGACGTGATGACCGAGATCAAGTCGAAGATTACCGCCTCGCGCGAGCCGGGCGTCGACAAGACGAAGATCGACAAGGAGCTTTCCGAGCTCAAGAACCAGTTGTCCTCCATTGCCGAATCCGCGTCCTTCTCGGGCGAGAACTGGCTCTACAACACCGCCACCACCGGCATGCCGACCAAGGAAATCGTCGCTTCTTTCAACCGTTCGACGGATGGTGCGGTGTCGCTGACGACGCTCAATTTCGATGCGGCGGAATCGGTGATGATCGATACGTCCAGCGCCGGCGGCGGTATCCTGACCAGGGACTGGGACGTGACGGACGCAGACGGCAACGTTATCGGCACCTATTTCCTCATCGACGCCGACAGCACCGATCCGGCCTCCGGAACCGAGGTCAAGCTGGATGACAACACCACCGATACGCAGATCGACGGCATGCTGGTGGCGGTTGAAAAGATGCTGCAGCAATTGACCGATTCGGCCGCCAATCTGGGCGCCGTCAGCAGCCGTATCGACCTGCAAACCACCTTCGTGTCGACCCTCATGGATGTGATCGACAAGGGCGTCGGACGTCTGGTCGACGCCGACATGGACGAGGAATCGACCCGCCTGAAGGCATTGCAGACGCAGCAGCAGCTCGGCATCCAGGCGCTGTCGATCGCCAATACCAACGCCCAGAACATCCTTACGCTGTTCCAGCAGTAACGGGCTCGGGGAGGCGACCGGCCTCCCTCCTTTACAGGCTGTTTCTGGCATCGTCTTTTCGCCGGGCCCCGGTCATCGGCAACGGCGACGCTGGACCGCGCATTTGCCCTGTCGCGGTCCAGCATCTTCATTTTCGCACAAGTTTGACTGCCTAGTTTGTCGCAAACGTATCCGCACGAGGCTTGCCTGCCGCGTGCCGGTCCTCCGCTCTTGAACGGGACAGCGCAATGATTGCAGTGGTGAATTTTTGGCTTTGGCCCGCCTGTGCGCGCGGCCGGTCCGCAGTCCCGGGCAGAATATACGGAGCGCGGGCATGAGCGCGTCGCTTGCAAGATATCTCAAGGATTTCAGCGAACCGCAGCCGACACCGGTCCTGCTGACGCCGCAATTCGATCTCGGTGATATGGCCGCAGATTTTGATTTTCCCACGATCGCGCCGGCGGAACCTGCCATCGATATCGATGCCGAACGGGCCGCGGCCCATGCCGAGGGCGTGGAGGCCGGGCGTGCGCAGGCGCAGCGGCAATGGGCCGAGGAAAGACAGGCGCTTGAAGCCGCCTATGCGAGCGAACTCGACGCCCTTCGCGCGCGCTGCGAGGTTCAGGCGGTCGAAAGGATCGACGCCGGCCTCAATGTAATTGCGAGCAAGCTTGCCGCAACGATCGGCGAACAGACCGTCGGCGCGCTGATACCGTTCCTGGAGGAATCGCTTGCCGCCAAGGCCGTCGAGGAACTGGCGGACCTGATCCGCAAGGCGTTGTTCGATGGCGATATCGGCACCATTACCGTGTCCGGTCCGGGACCGATGTACGAGAAACTGAAGGCGGCGCTCGGCTCCGATGCGCCTGTCCTGCGTCACGTCGAAGCCGATGATCTCGACCTGTCGGTCGACATCGACGGCAGCGTGCTCGTCACCAGGCTTTCGGCCTGGGCGGCGAGCCTGAGAAAGGTGCTCGGATGAGCGAAAACCATCATCACGGCAAGAACGAGATCATCGTCGTCAAGAAGCACGGCGGCGGTCACGACGGGCACCATGGCGGCGCCTGGAAGATTGCCTATGCGGATTTCATGACGGCGATGATGGCCTTCTTCCTGGTCATGTGGCTGGTCAACGCCGCCAACGAGGAGACCAAGGCCTCGGTCGCGAGCTATTTCAATCCGATCAAGCTGTCCGACGAAACGCCCGCCAAGAAGGGGCTGGAAAAGCCCGTCGATACGTCCGAGGGGCAGGCAAAGAAGGATCGCTCGAAGGTCAAGGCCGATGAGGGCCAGACCGTCGGTTCGGCTGCGGCAAGCGGCGAGGACATGACATCGAGCGCCGGCGAGGAACAGAACTACTCCGAAGCCGATTTCTTCGAAAACCCCTATTCGGTTCTGGCCGAGATCGCACAGGAAGTCGGCCAGCAGGCCAATGTCAGCGCCAAGGGCGAGGGCGGAGCGTCGACCTCCGGACCGGCGACCGGCGCCGATGGCGGCGAAGCCTATCGCGACCCTTTCGATCCGGATTTCTGGACCAAGCAGATCGAGGTGGTTCGCGCCGAGGGAAGCGAGACGGAAACGCTCGCGCGAAACGAAGCGGAAAAGACCGTCGCATCACAGCAGCAGGCGAGCCTGAGCGAAGCGGTGAACACCGATACGCCCGCTGAAATGCTGCCGCCGACACCTTCTGTCGCAAATGGCAAAAATCAGCCGAACCCGGCCGAGCCCCAGGCTGCGAACGTCGTTCCGCAGTCGCGGCCCGATCCGGCCACCGTCAGGCAGGATGCCGCTCAGGCAGATGCGCAGGCCAGCAAACAGGCGGCCGAGCTGCGCGAAGCGATAGAACAGCAGATTGCCGGCATTTCCGGCAAGCTCGCCGAGGGTCTTCAGGTCACGACATCCGAAGGCGGCCTGCTGATCACGATTTCTGACCAGAGCGATACGCCGATGTTCAACCTGTCTTCCGCCGTGCCGCGCCGCGAAATGGTGCTGGCCATGGAAAAGATCGGCCAGATCCTCAAGGATCGCCGCGGCGACGTCGTCATTCGCGGCCATACCGATGGTCATCAGTTCAAGGGTGAAGGCAACGACAACTGGCGCCTGTCTTCGGCACGCGCCCACAGCGCCTATTTCATGCTGGTCAAGGGCGGGCTTGCCGAGGATCGCGTCAAGCAGATCTCGGGCTTCGCCGATCGTCGCCTGCAGGTGCCGGATGATCCGTTCGCCCAGTCCAATCGTCGCATCGAGATCCTTCTCGACGCAGCCAAGGGATGAACATGGCGCGTTTTCCGCATCGTCTCCTCGGCCTGGCATCGGCCGCCTTTGCGGCGGTCTCGCTGCAAGGCGCCGCCGCACAGCAGGAGGGGGAGAACCTTGCCCCCTACCAGATGCTGCGATCGCTGCAGTTCGTGCAGGACACGGTCGTGACCGGCGATCATTCGGCCGGCGAAATGCAGCGCTACCTGATCGGCGCGATCGACAAGCGGCTGCGTGCGGTGGACCCTTCCGTCTATTCCGACCCCCGTAATGTCGATGCGGCGCTGATCTATGCGATGAGCGGCGGAAATCCGTCGACGCTCGAATACCTGGTCTCGCGCGATGTGGCCGGCAATTTCGACAACCGTGTCGCCGATATCCTGCGCAAATATCTGAGCGGCCAGGGCACGATGGTCGTCAATACGCTGAAAGCCATGGTGCCCGAATACAGGAACGAGCGGATCGGGCCCTATCTGGCACTGGTTGCCGGCAATGTCGCCGTCGCTGGCACGCCGCTCGAAGCTCTGGAATTTTATGACTGGGCACGGCTGGCGGCGCCCGGCACGATCGTCGAGGAGGCGGCGCTGCGCCGTTCCGTGTCGATCGCCGTCGAGGCCGATCTGGTCGATAGGGGCATGGGCTATGCGCGCAAATATGCGCGGCGCTACGTGCACTCGCCCTATGCCAGCCAGTTCGCCGATCTCTTCGTTCTTCTGGTCGTGCGCCACTACGGCAAGGACGTAGCCGCAGCGGATGTCGAGGGCACGCTTGCCTTCATGGATGCCGATCGCCGCCGCGAGGTCTATCTACGCATGGCCCGCCAGGCGGCCATCGCCGGAAAGAACGATCTGACGCGCTACGCATCCGAACAGGCGACCGGTATCAGCGGCGGAGCGGACGATCGCAATGCGGAACAGCTGGCGCGGCTTTACGGTGGCATGGCCGATATCCCGAGCGAAAAGGTCGGCGATGCGATGAAAACGATCGCCGATCTGCCGATGGCCACCCTTTCGCCGGCCGATCAGGCCCTGCGTGCGGCGGCACAGGCGATTGCCGATGCGGTGGTACGCCCGCCTGTTGCGCAAGGCGCCGGCTCGGAAAGGCTGGCACAAGACACGGGCGCCACTGTCGCGCCCACAAGAGACGCGGTGATCGACACCGCGTCGTCCGCCAATGATGTGCGCGGATCGGGCTCTGCCCCTGGCCAGACCGCCGGCGACAGCGCGGCGAAGGACGTTTCCGACTTCCAGACCTATGTCGATAGGGGCCGTTCGACACTGAATGCGATCGACGATCTGCTGAAGGAAGAGGGTGTTTTGCAATGATCAATGCCGAGGTGACGGCAAGAGCCGGTGCGTCCGACGCGACCGGTGCGGTGCGGGGATTGGCCGGAAAGCAGAGCGGTGACGGCGATAAAAGCGGGTTTTCCGACGCGCTGTCGAGCGCCGGCAACAGTGCGCGCAAGAACGACGACACCGTGGCCGAAGGCGATACCGACAGCGCGCCGGCCGCAGCGGAAGCCGTCGAAGATACGCCGCCGACCAAGGCGCGCGGCACGCTCGATCTGACGGCTCGGGTCCTGTTCGGCAAGGCCGAGGATGGGGGGCGCAGCACCCTTTCCGTCAGCGATGCGATGGGCGGCCACGCAAAGGCGACGACCAATGCCACGCCCGATCCGGATGCGGCGACGCCCAGAAAGAACGCCAAGCCGGGCGCGGATGGCGCAACGGCCATCGACACCACCGGTTCAGACCAGCCGAACAAGGCCGACAAGGCCCACAAGACGGACAGGGACAAGGTCGACAGGACCGAAACCGATCTCGACGGCAGTGCCGGCGCGGACGCTAGGGACGCGATTGCAGCCGGCAAGGAAACAGGCCTCAAGGATATGCTGTCCCTGCTGGCGGGTGGCGCGCCGGTGGACACATCTGCAAACGCAGCTCCAAAACCATCCGTTCAGATGCGCGAGCGCGACGAAACGCGTGGCGAAAAAACCGTCGGTGCTGCCGCGCCGGGACGCGGCGCGCAGGCATCTGCCGCGGCCAAGGCATCGGATGCGCTCGACATGCCGGAAGGCAGCGACAGGGCGCTTGTGGACGAGCGCACCTTCCGTCTCTCCTCCGGCCGGGGCGGGCAGGGCCTCGATATGACGGTCGGCACCGACGAACAGGGCAAGGTCGCCTTCGAGACGCGGGTCGGTGGCAATGGTGCTGCCGAAAACGTCGTCGTCCTCGATTCGCGCCGCTTCCTCGGCTTCGGCCAGAGCGCCAATGGCGCGGCCCTGACAGCGGCCATGGCCGACGACAAGACCTGGGCGGCTGCCATGACGTCCGGCACCTCGCTTGGCGATCCATTGGCCTCAAGCACGAACAATGTCGTCAATACACTCAAGCTGCAGCTTAATCCGCACGATCTCGGATCCGTGACGGCAACCCTTCGGCTGACCGGCGAAACGCTCAACGTTCACCTGACGGTCGAAAACCACGCCGCCTATCGCCAGCTCACCGACGACAGTTCCGGCATGATCGAATCGCTACGCTCCCAGGGCTTTGCCGTCGATCAGGTGACCATCAGCGTCGCCAGTACCAGCCAGTCGGACACGTCCGGCCAGCAGCAGGGGCAGCAATCCGGCCAGTCGGCTCAACAGCAGGCAGCCGCCCATGACGGACGCCAGGGTGCTGGCGCCGGTCGCGAGCAGAACCAGGGCCAGCCAGGCTCGATGACAGGCGAAAGCGCAAGAGGCACGAATGACCCGGTATCCGACACTGTCGCTGCTGGCAACGCTCGCCCTGACCAGCTTTACCTCTGACGCATCGCGGGCAGCCGGCCTCTATTCGACACCGACGCCCGCCATGCAGTCGCCGGCTCCGGCCGTTCGGGCCGCCAGTCAGCCTCCGTCGGCCATGCGCGCCAAGATCGGGACGGCGCCGCCCGTGAGCGCCGGCGGCGCTGCCGGCGCCGGGGTCTGCGAGGCACAGATACAGGCCGCAGCTGCCAAATACGGCATACCGGAGGGCATTCTCTATTCGGTCGGCCTGACGGAAACCGGCCGCAAGGGAAGTCTTTATCCCTTCGCCATGAATATCGAGGGCAAAGCCTTCTTCGCGTCGAGCCGGCAGGACGCGATGCGCCGGTTCGAGGAGGCGCGTGGCCAGGGTATCAAGCTGATCGACATCGGCTGCATGCAGATCAATCACCATTTCCACGGCGAGAACTTCGCCTCTGCGGAACAGATGTTCGACCCACGCCTCAACGTGGAATATGCCGCGAAGTTTCTCAGCAACCTTCACGGCCGTCACGAGACCTGGACAATGGCGGTAGCGAGATACCACGCCGGCCCCAATAACGACCCAGCCCAGAAGCGCTATGTCTGTCGCGTCATCGCCAATCTGGTCGCCACCGGCTATGGCAGCTGGACCGGAACCGCCTCCCAATTTTGTCGGGGATGACTATTAGCGGTTGATTGACCGGGTAGATTTTCCCCGGCGCCACAGTTATGTTCATGTTTTGGTCTCAATGTGTCAAGCAAGCCCAATTTTCAAACCTATTAACCTTTTCCACCGGATATTTGTATGAATTTTGCGGTGACCCACTAGATGTAGTGCAAATCGCGAGCAGGACCTTAATCAACTATTAAATTACATGGTTAATTTTACCCAGTTGTTCGTCTGGGGCTCGATTCGTATCCATTGCTCATCGAGGTTGCCACAGTGATTCGGAGGCGGACGAATGATCGTAGTGGTTGATGAACGTGAACTGGTGAAAGAGGGATATACATCCCTGTTTGGACGTGAGGGCGTGCCCTCTACTGGGTTTGATCCCAGCGAGTTCGGTGAGTGGGTCAACACAGCAGCGGATACCGACATAGCGGCGGTGGAAGCATTCCTGATTGGACAGAGCGAACGGGCTCTCGAACTGCCGCGGGCCATCCGCGATCGTTCGCAGGCCCCGGTGATTGCGGTGAGTGACCAACATTCGCTGGAAGCCACACTGGCATTGTTCGACAGCGGCGTCGACGATGTGGTGCGCAAGCCTGTGCATCCCCGCGAGATTTTGGCTCGCGCAGCGGCGATCCGTCGCCGTCTCAAGGCTCTTTCGACCCATACGGATGTCGGCGCGATCCGCGTCTTCTCCGATGGTCGCGATCCGGAAATCAACGGCGAAATCTTCGCCCTGCCGCGCCGCGAGCGCCGCATTCTGGAATATTTGATTGCCAACCGTGGCCGTCGCGTGTCGAAGACCCAGATTTTCAACGCCATCTACGGCATCTTCGATGAAGAGGTCGAGGAGAACGTCGTGGAGAGCCATATCAGCAAGCTTCGCAAGAAGCTGCGCAAGAAGCTCGGCTTCGACCCGGTCGATTCCAAACGCTTCCTCGGCTATTGCATCGACTGGAACTAAGGTTCTGAAATAAATCAGAGAAAAGGCCGGCATCCGATCATGGATGCCGGCCTTTTCTCGTTTTCGCACCCCGCGTCTTTTCGTGTTTGCAAATGAAGCAAAGACTGATCGAAAGCGCCGGCAAAGGCCAAAACAGACAGCTTCACGCAAGGCCCGTCATCTAGGTTCGCCAGCATAGGCAGAACGAGGATTTGAGATGAGCCTTTACGGAACCATGCGGACGGGTGTGTCCGGGATGAATGCGCAGGCAAACCGGCTCAGCACGGTTGCCGACAACATCGCCAACTCGAGCACCGTCGGCTACAAGAAGGCTTCGACGCAATTCTCGTCGATGATCCTGCCGTCTTCGAACGGCTCGTACAATTCGGGTGGCGTCAACACCACGGTCCGTTACTCGATCAACGACCAGGGTTCGTTCACCTACACGACGTCCTCGACCGATCTTGCCATCAATGGCGAAGGCTTCTTCATCGTCAGCGGCGCCGACGGTTCGAACTACCTGACCCGCGCCGGCAATTTCGAAGTGCAGCCGGACGGTTCGCTGATGAACGCCGCCGGCTTCACGCTGATGGGCTATCCCTATTCGTCGACGACCGATCCGACCATCGTCATCAACGGTTTCGACGGTCTGGCGCAGATCAACGTCCAGGCTGGCGGCATGAGCTCGACGCCCTCGACGACCGGCGTCGTCTCGGGCAACCTCCCCGCCGGCGAAGCGATCGGTTACGAAAAATCGTCGTCGCTTGTCGCTTATGACAGCCAGGGCAACTCGCGACTGCTTGATCTGAAGTACACGAAGACCGCCAATAACGAGTGGACGCTGGATGTCAGCTACACCGATGAGAACAAGACGCTCCATAACCTCGGCACGTATCCGCTCGAATTCGACGCCACCGGTAAGCTGATCACGCCGCCTTCGGGCGAGATCACCACAGCGGGTATGCTCGTCAGCGGTGGTTCCGGCATCAACGGCGCTGACCTGAACGGTCTCGACATCGACATCAGCGACATGTCGCAGCTCGGCGCGGCCTATTCCATCAAGGGCAATATCAACGGCCAGGCCGCGAGCGCCGTCGACAAGGTCGAGATCAGCAAGGACGGCATCGTCTCCATTCTCTACAAGAACGGCCAGTCGATGCCGGCCTACCGTATCGCCATGGCCAGCGTGCAGAGCCCCAACAACCTGACGCCGCGCGAAGGCAACGTCTATTCGCAGAGCAATGATTCGGGCGTCATCGTCATGGGTTATGCCGGCAATAGCGGTTACGGTTCAGTCCTCTCTGGCGCGCTGGAAGATTCCAACGTCGATATCGCCGAGGAACTCACCGGCATGATCGAATCGCAGCGCAACTACACCGCAAACTCGAAGGTCTTCCAGACCGGTTCCGAACTGCTCGAAACCCTGGTCAACCTGAAGAGATAACAGCGGGAATGATACCCGCAAAGGTCAGATAGATGTCGATTAGTGCAGCGCTTTCCACTGCCCAGCAGATCTTCAACAACACCGGTACGCAAACGTCGGTGACGTCGACGAACATCGCCAATACCCAGAACGCCAACTATGCCAAGCGTACTGCGGTCCTGGTCAGCAACGGCAATGGGGCGCTGGTCGCATCCACGACACGCGAACAGAACGAGCCGCTTCTGCGGCAGACGATTGCCAGCACCGCGCTGGCGAGCGGCCAGTCGACGCTGGCTGCGGGTCTCGAGGAGATCCGCAGCCTGCTCGGCGGCAATGACTATGAAACCTCGATGAGCACGAAGATGACGACGTTGCTCAACAACCTCGGTGCCTATGCGGCCAAGCCGAGCGAGGCCACCCTGGCGGCGACGGCAGTGTCCTCGGCGCAGGATGTCGTCAACACGCTGCGCACCACCTCCACCGAGCTGCAGGCCATCCGCGCCCGCACCGATGCCGAACTGAAGACCCAGGTCGACAAGCTCAACAACCTCCTGTCCCAGTTCGAAGCCGCCAACACTGCCGTCGTGCAGGCGCAGGCGATCAACAGGCAGGACAATAACGCGCTCGATACGCGCGATACGCTCCTCAAGCAGATTTCCGAGATCGTCGGCATTTCCTCGACCATCCGCGCAGGCGGCGACATGGCGCTCTATACGAGTGACGGCACGACGCTGTTCGAAACCATTCCGCGCGCCGTCACCTTCACGCCGACCAAGACCTATACCGCGGCCACCGAAGGCTCCGTGCTGCGGATCGACGGATTCGAGCTCAAGCCCGGCGTCGGCGGCGAGACCAGCGCCAGCGGCTCTCTTCAGGCCCTGCTGCAGATCCGCGACGACATCGCCCCGACCTTTCAGAGCCAGCTCGACGAGATCGCCCGCGGCCTGATCGTGGCTTTTGCCGAAACCGGTCCCAACGACGATCAGCCGGCGCTGGCGGGGCTGTTCACAAATGGCATCGACAAGACGGTCAACGACAGCGGCTCTCGCGTCGTGGGGCTTGCGGCGACCATTTCGGTCAACGCTTTTGTCAAGGACAAGCCGACGCTGCTGCGCGATGGTGATATCAACGGCGCCAGCCCGGCCTATGCGTGGAACCCGACTGCAGACAGCAGCTATTCGGCCCTGCTCGACCACTATTCGCAGATGATGCAGGCCAAGGGCAGTTTCGACGAGGACACCGCCGTCGGCGGCACGGATATCGACCTGATGTCCTTCGCCTCGGATTCGACCGGCTGGTTGGAAGCGCTTCGCAGTTCCTCCGTCACCGCCACTGAAACCAAGACGGCCATGCAGTCCCGCGCTGCCGAAGCCCTGTCCTCGGAGACGGGCGTCAGCCTTGATGAAGAACTCTCGCTGCTTCTCGACATTGAGCAATCCTACAAGGCAGCAACGAAGCTCGTCAGCACGATCGATGAAATGATCAGTGCGCTCCTTACCGCAGCAGGTTGATCATGAAGACCTCCTTTAGCTCCACGCATTCCATACAGACGACGCTCCTGCAAACGATGGCAAGGGCGCAGAACGATCTGGCCAAGGCCAACAAGGAAGTGACGACCGGCGTCTATGCCGATCTCGGCGCCGAGCTTGGCGCCAAGACGTCGCGCAGCCTCGATCTGTCCCGCGACATGCTGCGGATTGAATCGCAGATGACGACGAACTCGGTCGCCACCCAGCGTCTGACCTCGTCGGAAGAAGCGCTCTCGCAGCTTGCCGATATCGGCCAGGCCGTGATGGACTCGCTGGTCGGCCTGAGTGGCAGTTCCACCACGCTGGATGTCGCGCGCGGTACCATCAGTTCGGCGCTCAGCACGTTCACTGATGTCGCCAACACGTCCGTCAGCGGCGAATATCTGTTTTCCGGCACCAATAGCGACGTCAAGCCGATGATCTCCTATGAGGAGGACGGCGTCCTCAGCCAGGCGATCGACGATTTCCGCGTCGCCGGCGGCTATCCCGCACCGGCCGACATGACGGCCGGCGAGATGGAGACCTTTCTGACGGATCTGCGTACGCAGTTCAACGACGACGCCTTCTGGTCGACCAATGTTTCGCAGTCGAGCAACGCCAATATCTCCACGCGCATCAGCCCGACGGAAGTTGTCGAGACCTCAACCAACGCCAATAGCGAAGGCTTTCGAAGCTTCGTCTTCGCTTCGGTGATCTCGGCTAAATTCCTCACCAACGACGTGCCCGAACAGACGCGCCGTGCGGTGACCGACAGCGCCACCAATGCCATCGGCAAGGCGATTTCCGGCGTCAACGACCAGCGGTCGCAGATCGGTCTGTCGACCGAGCGTGTCAGCAAGGCGACCGTATCGCTCGCCGACCAGAAGGCGATCATCGAGACGCATATCAACGAGCTGCAGGGTGTCGATGTCTATGAGGCATCGACCCGGGTTAGCGCCCTGCAATCGCTTCTCGAGGCATCCTACACACTGACCTCAAGGATCCAGCAACTGAGCCTTGTGAACTACCTTTGATGAAACAAGGGTAGGGAATTGAAAATAAAGGGTACATGAATGTTCCAGTTTTCATATGCCGAGATCATGAAGGATGACGTCGCCGACGCCAAAGCGCGTGAACGGCAGACCCTCGATCGCTCGATCGAGCTCCTTCAGGCGGCTCGTGCCGACAATGACTATTCCCGTTCCGCGGTGGAGGCGCTGTTTTATACCCGGCGCGTCTGGATCAGGTTCATCGAGGACCTGCGGCAGCCGGAAAACGAACTGAATACCGAACTGCGCGCCAATCTGATCTCCATCGCCATCTGGATCTTGAAGGAATGCGAAAAGATCCGGCGGCGCCAGTCCGACAATTACCAAGGCATTATCGACGTAACCACCATCATCAGGGATGGCATTAAATGAAAAGCACTCTGCGTATCTCGCTCAAGTCCGGCGAACGAATCTTCATCAATGGTGCGGTTCTGCGCGTCGATCGTAAGGTTGCCCTGGAATTTCTCAACGATGTGACCTTCCTCCTGGAAAACCACGTTCTTCAGCCTCAGGATGCCACCACCCCGTTGCGTCAGCTCTATTTCATCGCCCAAATGATCCTCATCAATCCCGAGGGCAAGGATCAGTCGATGGCGATGTTCAAGAAGTCGGTCGCCATGCTTCTGACCTGCTTCCACGATGCCGACGTTCTGGCCGAACTCAAGCGCATCGACGCGATGGTCGCATCCGGCCGCGCCTTCGACGCCCTAAAGGCCATCCGTAGCCTTTACGCGACCGAGGACCGGATCCTCAACAATCAGGAAATCGCGCCGGCCATGGTCGAGACCATTCGCAAGGAAATCGCGCCATGGCGATAGACGCAGTCAGCACGGCGACCGCGGCATCCAATCCGTGGGCCAATGCCGGCGCATCGAACAGCGATGCCAACAAGGCGAGCCTGAACTATGACAGCTTTCTTCAGCTGCTGATCGCGCAGATGAAGAACCAGGACCCGACGGATCCGATGGATGCGTCGGAACAGGTGTCGCAGCTGGCCTCGTTCTCGCAGGTCGAGCAGACGATCCAGACCAACAAGCATCTGAAGAGCATGCTTCAGGCCGAAGCCCTGACCAAGGCCGGCGACATGGTCGGCAAGTACGTCATGAGCGCCGACGACAAGACCATGGGCAAGGTCAAGGAAGTCCAGGTCTATGCCGATGGCGTCATTGCCGTCACCGAAAAGGGCGACAAGGTTCTGCTGCAGGCCGGCGTCGTCGTGTCCGACAGGGAGATCGTCGCGGATACCAAGACCGAGACCGATAACTCGACGGACACGGACAAGGACGGTAAGACGAGCTGACGCGACGGCCGCGGATGATTCGCGGCCACGGAGAGCTCCAATGAATGAAGCCGACGCCCTTGAGATCATGCAGGCGGCGATCAGGACGGTCCTGATCGCTTCCGGCCCCGCCGTTCTGGCGGCCATGATCGTCGGCGTCGGCATCGCCTTTCTGCAGGCCCTGACCCAGATCCAGGAAATGACGCTGACCTTCGTCCCGAAGATCGTCGCCATCCTCATCACCATCGCCATTTCGGCGCCCTTCATCGGTGGTCAGGTCTATCTTTTCGCGGAACTCGTGTTTTCCCGCGTGCAGTCCGGGTTCTGACGCAGCGCCTTCCCGCCGGGCAGGGGCTGTGCCACGTCCGGGCCATCCTCGCGCAAGCTTCGGCCTCTAAGACGCATGGTGAACTGGCGGGGTTGTGTATCCCGTCGCCTTCTCATGAAGAGACGGAAGACCCATGGCGCAACCACCTGCACTGTCCATTCCGAAGGTAAATCCGAGCGGCCGCGATATCGGTTTTGCGATGGGCATCATCGCGATCCTGTGCATCCTGTTCCTGCCGATCCCGACCTTCCTGATCGATCTCGGTCTCGCTTTCTCGATCGCATTCTCGGTGCTGATCCTGATGGTGGCGCTGTGGATCCAGAAGCCCCTGGATTTCTCGTCCTTCCCGACCATTCTCCTGATCTCGACCATGGTGCGCCTGTCGCTCAACATTGCGACGACCCGTGTGATCCTGTCGCACGGCCATCAGGGCCATGATGCGGCCGGCGGCGTCATTGCCGGCTTTGCCGCGCTCGTCATGTCAGGCGACTTCCTGATCGGTCTGATCGTCTTCCTCATCCTCGTCACCGTGAACTTCATCGTCATCACCAAGGGTGCGACGCGTATCGCCGAAGTCGGCGCGCGCTTCACCCTCGACGGTATTCCCGGCAAGCAGATGTCGATCGACGCCGACCTTGCCGCCGGCACGATCGACGAGAAGGAAGCCCAACGCCGGCGTTCCGAGCTCGAAGAGGAAAGCATGTTCTTCGGCGCCATGGACGGTGCCTCGAAATTCGTGCGCGGCGATGCCATCGCCGGCCTGATCATCACCGCCATCAACGTCTTCGGCGGCATCCTTATCGGCTATTTCCGCCACGGCATGGAAATCGGCGAAGCCGCGGATGTCTTCGTGAAGCTGTCGGTCGGCGACGGTATCGTGTCGCAGATCCCGGCCCTGATCGTTTCTTTGGCAGCCGGTCTTCTCGTTTCGCGCGGCGGCACGTCGGGCCCGACCGACAAGGCGCTCGCCGATCAGCTCGGCGGCTATCCGCGCGCCCTTGCCATGTCGGCCGGCCTGATGGCTGTCCTGGCGCTGGTGCCGGGCCTGCCGCTGATCCCGTTCCTGGCGCTTGGCGGCGCCATGGGTTTCGGTGCCTGGTACATTCCCCGCCAGGCGGAGGCGGAAAGCAAGCTAGCCCGCGAGACCGAGGAGAAAAAGGTCGTCCAGACCAAGGAAGCCGAACGCGACTCGGTCAAGTCAGCGCTGAAGACCGCCGAAATCGAACTGGCGCTCGGCAAGCAGGTCTCGACCCGTCTCCTCGGCGCGCATCAGGAACTGGCTTTCCGCGTCGGCAAGATGCGTAAAAAGTTCGCCACCCAGTACGGTTTCGTGGTTCCCGAGATCAAGGTTGCCGACGATATCTCGATCCCGGAAAAGTCCTACCAGATCCGCATTCACGGCACGACGATCGCATCGAACACGCTGCGTGTCGGCGATGTCATCGTCGTCACCGGCTCCGGCCGCAAGCCGTCCATTCCGGGCGACGAGATCCGCGAACCCGCTTTCGGCATGCCGGCGGTGGCGATCCTCGAAAACTTCGCCGAAGACCTGAAGCGCGAGGGTTTCCACCCGATCGACAATGTCTCGGTCGTGCTGACCCACATGTCGGAAGTGATCCGCAACAACCTGCCGCAGCTTCTCTCCTACAAGGACCTGAAGATCCTCATCGATCGCATGGACCCGGAATACAAGAAGCTGGCCGACGAGATCTGCTCCTCGCACATGTCCTATTCCGGCCTGCAGGCGGTGCTGAAACTGCTGCTTGCCGAGCGCGTGTCGATCCGCAACCTGCATCTGATCCTGGAAGCCGTCGCCGAGCTTGCCCCGCATGTGCGCAAGACCGAGCAGATCGTCGAGCATGTGCGGGTGCGCATGTCGCAGCAGCTTTGCGGCGATCTGGCCGACAATGGCGTGTTGCGCGTGCTGCGGCTTGGCAGCAAGTGGGACATGATCTTCCACCAGGCGCTCAAGCGCGATGCCAAGGGCGAAGTGATCGAATTCGACATCGATCCGCGCGCGCTCGAGGAGTTTTCCGAGCAGGCCAGCCAAACAATCCGTGAATTCATGGATCGCGGCCTGCCATTCGTCCTTGTCACCTCGCCGGAAACGCGCTCCTATGTGCGCATGATCATCGAACGGCTGTTCGCAACGCTTCCGGTCCTGTCGCATGTGGAGCTTGCCAAGGGCCTGGAGATCAAGATCCTCGGCGCCATTTCGTGACGGCGCGCGGCCGAAAAACGCCGCGCCGCAACCGTCACCAAGGAAGTCACCATGTTTACGGGCCCGATAGACGCGCAAGGCATCGTACTGACGCTGTTCCTCTGCTTCTGCCGCATGGGCGCCTGCATCATGGTCATGCCCGGTTTTTCGAGCGCCCGCATTCCGCCGCAGGTAAGGTTGTTCGTGGCGGTTGCCGTGTCGATCGCCATCATGCCGGTCCTGTGGGACACGATCTATCCGCGCGTCTCAAATCCCGGCGCGGCCTATGTCGGCCTGATCGTGTCGGAAGCCTTTGTCGGTGTCATCTACGGTCTGATCGCCCGTCTCTATGTCATTGGCCTGCAGTTCGCCGGCACGATCATCAGCCTTTCGATCGGCTTCAATGCGCCGGGCGGCAGCGATATCCTTGAGGATTTCCCGGAAAACCAGCTGATCAACCTCATCAGTTTCGCCGGCCTGATGCTGCTCTTCCTGCTCGATTTCCACCACGTGATCTTTCGCGCCCTGGTCGATTCCTACGCGGTGACGCCGGTCGGCGCCATTATCGAACCGCAAAAGATGCTGATCACGCTGACCGATACGCTGAGGGCCTCGACGATGATCATGCTGCGGCTGGCGGGACCCTTCCTGCTGTTCGGCATGATCTTCAATATCGCCATCGGCCTCATCAACAAGCTCGCACCGCAGGTACCGGTGTCGTTCATTTCGGCGCCCTTCCTGCTGTTTGGCGGGCTGTTCCTGCTTTATCTTTCCATCGGTGCGATGTTGCGGCAATTCGCCGACGGCTTCGTGCCGGTCTTCACGTCATTCTAAGGGCTGAACCATGGCCGGCGGCGAACAGACACGATCGAAGAAACTCAAGCGGCTGGTCAATCTGCAGCGGCATCTGGAAAAGATGGCGGAAAGCGAACTGGCCGCCACCGGGCGCCAGATCGTCGAGGTCAATCAGTCCAAGGAACGCGTCATCGAGGCGATCGGCTCCGTTATCCCGATCCATATCCAGTTCGCCCATAATTACGCGGGCCGTTTCGGCAAGCTGATGCTGCGCGAAAAGCAGTTGACGGATATCCAGAAGGCCCAGGAAGTGCGCGTCATCAAGGAACGGACCAAGGGCGACCGCCTGCAGGACCAGATGCTCGAAGCGCGCGAGGCGGAGGACCGGGAGAAGGACGACAACGCCATCTACGACCTTCTGGAAATGACGCTTTCGACCGGCGGCACCGGGCGCGCCTTTTAAGGCAGATGCCGGCCATCCGCGGGTTTCTGCGGAAACCTCTCCCGTCGCCGGGCTTTAAAATTTCCACGCCAGCCTGCAGCAAGCTTCACCCGGCATAGTCCGCTCCAAGTTTTTCGAAAGATCAGGAGCTGACGTGGCTATATCTCCTCCAAGCGACCTCGTGCTTGACGTGCTTCGCGCCGCCGACCCGACGGATGTCCAGGCAGCGCAGGCCAAGCTGAAGGCCAACCGGGCCGCCTTTGCCGCCAACAGCCTGGCCGAGGCCGGCGCCGGTTTTGGCGCCGCTCTTGACACCAGCGCCTTCAAGGCCGGTCTCGGTCGCGTCGACAAATCTGCAAAGACCGCGGAAATGCCGGAGGAATATCGCAAGTTCGAGGCGACGATCCTGCAGAATTTCGTCAACACGATGATGCCGAGCGACAGCGAAAACGTCTATGGCAAGGGTTCGGCCGGCGAGTTCTGGAAGAGCATGATGTCCGAACAGATCGCCGATTCCATGTCGAGGACCGGCGGCATCGGCATTGCCGAACAGATGTATTCGCAGGCGCTTGACCGCCTCGATGCCAAGAAGGCGCTCAACGCCCAGACCGATGAAGACGATCGCGCCCGTGCGACCAGCATGATCGAGGATTTTCAGCGCCGCACGCTGAGCACGCAGGACATGAAGCAGGGGGAGGTTTGACATGACGAAAGCAGGAATGGAACATATGGAAGCGGTTTCCAGTGATTATCGTATTCGCACGGTGCTCGGCCGTCTGGAGATGATTATCGAAAACGAGAACCAGCGGATCGGCCACGATCCCGAATTCGACTTCAAGGTCTCGAATGCCCACAAGAGCCGCTGCCTGTATGAACTGACCATGCTGTTCCGCAGCGCCGACCCGAAGGAACTGGCGGCCAATCATGTCGCGCAGCTGCATGTCCTCAAGGGCAAGCTCAAGGTCAATGCCCGCCGCGTCGAAGCCCATCTCAATGCCGTGCGTACGGTTGCCGATCTCTTGAAGAATGCCGTGCGCGATGCCGACGGCGATGGCACCTATACGCAGGAACAGTTCCTTTACAGCGAGGCTTGATGGTCAAGCTCATCCTCACAGGCCTGTGGGTCTGCGTCGTCACGCTTGGCGCCGTCTACTTTTCCGTTCAGGCCGCGGCACCGCCGCCGCCGCTCGATGAAGAGGCGCAGCGCCTGGCCAACATGCAGGTCGTGAAGGGCGAAGCGATCAACGTGCCGCTCCTGTCGAACGGCACGGTGAAGGGCTATTTCATCACCCGCATTTCCTTCCTGATGGCGAAGGAAAAGATGCATGTCGTGGCTCAGATGCCGCTGACGGAAATGATGACCGACGAGCTCTACACTTTGCTCGTCGGCAACAAGATGATCGATCTCGACAATACCAAGGCCTTCCAGCTCGAAGCCTTCAAGCAGCAGATCAAGGACGGCCTCAACCAGAAGATCGGCGAGGGGGCCGTCACCGAGGTGATGGTCGAGCAGATCGACTATCTCGGCAAGGACGACATTCGCGAGAACACCTCGCGCTCGGCCAAGAACCAGGTGGCGCCGACGAAAATCGTCGAGGGCACACCCGTCGCGGCGCCGGCAAGCGGCGGTCATTGAACCGTTTGCGGACGGACCGAAACCCTCGATCCGTTGGCCCCGGCCGGCCGCAACAGATGCGGCCAGCCCGCTTATGGTCAATCAGGGGTTAATGCCCGGCATCGGATTGAAGCCATTGGCTTAAACGCGGTTTCACGACCCTTGTGATAAAGCTCCTCGCAGGATTTCACTGGTTGAAACGGCGATGATGCGACCCGCTCCCTATCCGAATGCCCGGCCCGCCCCTTTCGACGCGCTCGCGCAACTTCAGGCCGTCCATGTCGAGGCAAGGAGCGAGTGGATCGCCGCCATGCAGCCGGACGGTCTGCGCAGGTTCTGCGGCGTGCAGATCTGCGACATGGGCTGGACCGAGACGCTCGCCTATGTCGAGCTCGTTTCGAACCTGCGGCAGAATGCGCGGACGCTCTCTTTCGTCGATAGCCGCGCTGTGCTTCGCCTGTCGCTCGATGCCGGCTGCCGGGCGGTTCTCGGCCGTCGCATCCTTCTGCCCGCCAGCCGCAGTCTCGACGTCGCCGCGCGTCTCGGCGGTGGCGACCCTTTCAAAACCCGGTTCGATGCGACGCGTTTCGTCGATGCGCTTTTGACCTTCGTGCCGCGCTGCCATGTGGCGCTGGTCGGCGCAAGGCTGGGAAGGCTGGAAGCGATGCGGGCGCATTTGTCGGGCCATGCCCCCTGGCACATGCTGTCTGTGGTGCGCGCCGCCGATCTGGGCAGCGGCATCGCCGCCCACGGCGCCGTTGCCGGCTATGTCGGCTCCGTGCCGGATGTGGTAATCGTCGATTCCGACGGCTACCATGAGGAAGTCCGTTTCGAGCAGGCGGTGGGTCTGCGCCATAACGGTCTGATCATCATGGCGGGCACCGCCTTCGATGGACGGGGTCGCTAGACGTTTTTGATATCAGCGTCCAGCCGATGGAGCGAGTGCCCGCGCTGCGCCGTTAACCTTTTGTTTGCCAGAAAAGTTTAGCATGTCTTAATCTTGGACAGGCGCGCGGTTCGGCAGATGTTTCAATCCAGACAGATCGAAGGATCGCGCTCACGGGGAGACGCGGGCAGCGGCAACGGCGGCAGGGCGCTTCTGGCGCTGACCACCTCCGCGCTCGTCCTTGCCGGCGCCGCAGCACCGGTTTTCTTCGCCGCCGATTACAAGCTCGGATATGCCGTCGATACGGTGCTGCTGATCGATGCCCCGGATCTTTCCAAGGCCCAGCGGCAGCAAGCACTGACCGATGCCGGCAAGGCGGTGCGTGCCGCGGCCAGTCTCGATGACATGGTCGCCACGCTGAAGCTTGGCCGGGACCAGGAATTTGCCGTGGCCGCGCCCGGTCCGCTCGCCATCCTTTCCGATATCGTCACCGGCAAGGCCATGACCGTTGCTGCGACAGACGCCGTGCTGCGCGAACGCCTGTCCTCCACCTTTACCGCAAAGCCGGATGCGAGCGTCAGCCGGTTGACCGTCACAGCCAAGGCGGGGCGGGCAAAAACCGCGGCGGATATTGCCGACGCGGTTGCCGGCAGCTATCGGCGGGAGATCGCCGGCGCGGCGGCACGCTCTGCTGGCGCGCTGGCGCAAAGCCTGGAACGCGCCATGCAGAATGCGGAAAACGCGGTGGCGCAGGCGCGTGCGCAGCTCGGCGATCCGGATGTGTTGCGCCGTGCCGAACACGAGCGACAGATGCTGGCGCAGGATATCGCCGCGCTGGAAACGAACGTTTCGAAACTGCGCGAGGATGCCAAGACCGTCGACGCCACTTCCGCTTCCGACGTGCTGACGAAGCCGTTGTCGTCAGCCTTCGATTTTTCCGGCATCGACCAGATGCGGCAGCTTCATCTGGATGCAAAAATTCTTGTCGATCAACTGTCGGCAAGCCTCGGTCCCCGGCATCCACGCCTTCTGGCCGCGCAGGCGGCGCTTGGGGAAATGCACGGCAAGATCGAGACGGCGCTGATGCGTCTGGCGGCCTCGCTGAGGCAGCGGGAAGAGAGTGCGGTCCGTGAGCTTGCCGATCTGAAGGGGCGCGAAAAGACGATGGCGGCCGCGCAAGAGACGCCGCAGGCCGCCGCTCTTGCCGAGCTTGAGGCCAAGGCCGAAAAGGCAAGGCAGGATTATCTGGCCGCCGTGCGAAGGCTCGATGCCGCGTCGAATGCCGGCGCCATCTCCGCCACCACCGTCAAGCCGGCCGATCCGGCTTCGGCAAGAATGCATGGCTTTCCGATGTGGGTCCTGTCCCTCATGGGTGCGCTGGCGGGGTTTGGCGTTGCAATGATACTGGCCTTCGCGGGCTGGGCGCGCGCCGCAGGCAATAGATATCGGCAGACCGGTTTCGACGACGAAAACCAGCCGGATTTCTTCGATGGCGAAGAAATCGATCTTCTGGATCCCGCAACCTTCACCGACCGCCAAGCGCAGGTTGCTCCGCAGCCGGCAGCGATCGCAGCGCCAGCACCCGCAGCGCGGCCGGTCCGTGTCTATCACGCGCAGGCCGGGGCCCGGTTCCGAAGCGGGCAGGTGTTCCATGGCGACGCCCCTGAACCGGCCGATCCGCTTCCGATGCCGGCCGTCAGCGCGACGCCGCTTGCCGACCGGGTGCGCGAACTGCTGCTTGCCAACCGAATGCGGGAGACGGAAGCCGAAGTCCATCTGCCGCCGCTTGTGGCGGCCGTCATGGCGGGCGGCGTTGTGGCCGCGCCCCGTGTCGAGGGCGAAGACGATGCCGGTGGATGGGCCGAAAGGCCGTCGGTGACGATGGCCGAAACCGACGCGCCAGGCAATGACATCATGGCGCTGCGCGAACGCGTCGCGCTTTTCGGCGCCCGCCGCAGCGCAGGGCAGCGCTGATCCTCACCCCTATCCGTGTCGCCAATGGCGCAAGGATTGTCCGATGCGAAGCTTGCCTTCGGCGCCTTTTGCCCGCATAGGCGTTGGAACGGGCATCATTCACGGACTTCGGGAGGCATGGCGCTGATGGCAACGGTAATCGACGGCAAACTGGCGGCGGAAAAGGTGATCGCCACGGTCACGCAGGCCTCCGCCGCATTGGAAAGCCAGAAAGGCGTGCGTCCGGGTCTTGCTGTCGTGATCGTCGGCGACGATGCCGCAAGCCACACCTATGTCGCTGCCAAGAGCCGCATGGCCAAGCAATGCGGTTTCAACTCCGTCCAGCACAGCCTGCCCGGCGACACCACGCAGGAGGCCCTGGAAGCGCTGGTCGAAGAGCTGAATGCCGATCCGGCCATTCACGGTATTCTCGTTCAATTGCCGCTGCCCAAAAATCTCGACAGCGAGCGCGTGACGCAGATGGTCGCGCCCGAAAAGGATGTCGACGGCCTGCATGTCGTCAATGCTGGCAAGATCGCCACCGGCGATTTCGAAACCGGCCTTGTCTCCTGCACGCCGGCCGGATCCATGCTTCTGGTCAAGCAGGCTCTGGGGGCAGATCTTTCCGGCCTCAACGCGGTCGTCATCGGCCGCTCCAACCTGTTCGGCAAGCCGATGGCGCTGCTTCTGCTTGCCGCCAATGCCACGGTCACGATGGCGCATTCGCGCAGCAAGGATCTCGCTTCGATCTGCCGGGCCGCCGATATCCTGGTTGCCGCCGTTGGTCGCCCCGAAATGGTCAAGGCCGACTGGGTCAAGCCGGGTGCAACGGTGATCGACGTCGGCATCAACCGCATCGATGCGCCCGAAAGGGGCGAGGGCAAGACGCGTCTGGTCGGCGACGTCGCCTTCACCGAATGCGAAAAGGTGGCCGGATCGATCACCCCTGTACCCGGCGGCGTCGGGCCGATGACCATTGCCATGCTGATGGCCAACACCGTGGTCGCCGCCAGCCGCGCGCTTGGGGTAGCTGTCCCCAAATTCTGAAAGATCACGGGGGCTTGACTCCTCCCAGAACGCCTTATGTCTTTTGTAACGGTACTGTCACGTGCCGGCACAAGAGCGGCGCGGCGGCACGACCGCGCATCACAGGCGGGAGGCTGACGATGAAACTGTCATTCTGGATGGGAACCGCGATGGCGGCGGTCCTGGCGACGGGCGTGGTGGCAAGCGCAGGGGCGCAGGAACTGAAGTTCGCGCCAGGCGAGGACCAGAAATTCAACTGGAAGAGTTTTGAGGATTTCAAGGCGGCGCACGGGGACCTCAAGGGCCAGTCGCTGACCCTGTTCGGCCCCTGGCGCGGCGAGGACGAAGTCCTGTTCAACAGCGTACTGGCCTATTTCAACGCCGCCACCGGCGCGAACGGCAAATACTCCTCCTCCGAGAATTACGAGCAGCAGATCGTCATCGATACGCAGGCCGGTTCGCCGCCCAATATCGCCATCATCCCGCAGCCAGGCCTGCTCGCCGACCTGGCCACCAAAGGCTTTCTGACGCCGCTCGGTGAGGAAACCCAGGAGTGGGTCAAGACCAATTACGGGTCCGGCGAAGACTGGGTGAAATACGGTACCTACAAGGACAAGGACGGCAAGCAGGCCTATTTCGGTTTTCCCTATAAGGCCGATCTGAAGTCGATCGTCTGGTACGTGCCGGAAAATTTCGAGGAGGCCGGCTACGAGGTTCCCAAGACGATGGAGGAGCTGGTCGCGCTCTCCGACCAGATCGTCGAGGATGGCGGCGTGCCCTGGTGCATCGGCCTCGGTTCGGGCGGCGCAACCGGCTGGCCGGCCACCGACTGGGTGGAAGACATGATGTTGCGCACCCAGTCGCCGGAAACCTACGACAAGTGGGTCTCCAACGAGATCAAGTTCGACGATCCGGCAGTGGTTGGCGCCATCGAGGAATTCGGCAAGTTCGCCAAGAACGACAAATATGTCTCGGGCGGCGCGGCAGCCGTTGCCTCCACCGATTTCCGCGACAGCCCGAAGGGCCTCTTCGACATTCCGCCGAAATGCTACCTGCACCATCAGGCCTCATTCGTGCCGTCCTTCTTCCCGCCGGACAAGGAGCTCGGCGTCGATGCCGACTTCTTCTACCTGCCGACCTATGCGTCGAAGCCGGAACTTGGCACGCCGGTTCTGGGCGCCGGCACGATGTTCGCCATCACCAAGGATTCGCCGGCGGCCAAGGCTTTCATCGAATTCCTGAAAACGCCGATCGCCCATGAGATCTACATGGCGCAGGCCTCGTTCCTGACCCCGTTCAAGGGCGTCAAGCCGGAAGCCTATGCCAATGACGTGCTGCGCAAGCAGGGCGAGTTGCTGACCACCGCGACCACCTTCCGCTTCGATGCATCCGACATGATGCCCGGCAAGATCGGGGCGGGCGCGTTCTGGACCGGCATGATCGATTATGTCGGTGGCAAGGACGCCAAGACCGCGGCGGGCGATATCCAGAAGGCGTGGGACGGGTTGAAGTAAGCGTATTGGTTCATGCATGTGAGGCTGGCGAGCGTGCATGGATCCTCCGGGCCAAGCCCCAGGGTGACGCAGGAGGGGAGGGTTCCTCCCCCCATCGACGTTTCAACACGCGAACGCTCGATCTGGCCAGCACAGCCGCACGCACTCGTCATCCTCGGGCGTGACCCGAGGAACCCCCACACAGCAGGCGCATACCGGGAAAACGCTGCCGCAATCAACACAACAAGCAGGCGGCACAAAGGGGAGGGTAACAATGGTCTCGCAGATCGTTTCGGCCATCGGGGTCATGGTCGCCGGCGTATTCGCCTGCGCGCTGTATTTCTGGCTGTCCGACCGGCTTCTGTCCCTGGCGCTGCCGGTACCCGAAGGCAATGTCCGGAAGGCTTCGGTCAATCTCAACCGCCGTGCCACCATCCGGCCCTGGCTGTTCTTGGGCCCGGCGCTGATCCTGCTTGGCGTCTATCTCGTCTATCCGGTCGTCGCCACCTTCATTCTCTCCTTCTATGATCGGTCCGGCGATCAGTATGTCGGCCTTGCCAATTACCGCTGGGCGTTTTTCGACCAGCAGTTCCGCCAGTCGATCTTCAACAATATCCTCTGGCTTGCGGTCGTGCCTGCCGCCTGCACCTTCTTCGGCCTCGTCATTGCCGTGCTGACCGACCGCATCTGGTGGGGCAATATCGCCAAGAGCATCATCTTCATGCCGATGGCGATTTCCTTCGTCGGCGCTTCGGTGATCTGGAAGTTCATCTACGAATTCCGCGGCGGCAACGAAACCCAGATCGGCCTCCTCAACGCCATCGTGCAGGCGATTGGCGGCGATCCGCAGATCTGGATCTCGCTGCCGTTCTGGAACAATTTCTTTCTGATGATCATCCTCATCTGGATCCAGACCGGTTTTGCCATGGTCATCCTTTCCGCCGCCCTGCGCGGCATTCCGGAGGAAACCATCGAGGCTGCCGTGATCGATGGGGCCAATGGCTGGCAAATCTTCTGGAAGATCATGGTGCCGCAGATCTGGGGCACGATCGCTGTCGTCTGGACGACGATCACCATTCTCGTCCTCAAAGTCTTCGATATCGTGCTGACCATGACCAACGGACAGTGGAACACAATGGTGCTCGCCAACCTGATGTTCGACTGGATGTTCCGCGGCGGCGGCGATAGCGGCCGCAGTGCGGTCATCGCGCTGGTTTTGATGCTGGCGGTGACGCCTATCATGATCTGGAACATCCGCCAGGCGCATCGCGATGCGGAGGGACACTGACATGGCCGACGCAAACACTGCCGACCCGACCGGCACGACTTCAACCGTCCCGGCACTGCCCAAGCGCAGCCCGGCGGCGCCGCTCGGCACGCGCCTTCGCCGTATCGGCCTGCCGCGCCTGCTCGTTCATCTTGCTGTGCTCGCCATCGTCATCCTGTGGCTGATCCCCACGCTCGGCATTCTCGTCACCTCGGTGCGCGACCGCGACCAGATCACCGCCACGGGCTGGTGGACGGCATTTGCCGGCTCCACCCAGATGGAGGCGGTGCGGCTTGCCGATCCGGCCACCCAGCGGGAAGAGGGCGGCCGCTTCGTCATCTCGGGCTCGGTGTTCGAAAGCGGCAGTGGCGCGCCGGTCTCGGCCTTCGGCGTGCGCGTGCAGGATCCGGCCGCCTTCGAGGTCGGCCAGCCGGCCGATATTGGCGACGGCGAAACGCTGCAGATCAACGAGGACGGGTCCTATGTCTACAGCAAGGCTGCCGCCTTCGACGACAAGCGTCCGAAACGCGTCTACCTGTCCCTGTCGACGCCGCCCGAATTTACGACTGAGAACTATCGCGACGTGCTGACGTCTGCCGGCATCGGCCAGGCCTTCGTCAATTCGCTGACGGTTGCCATTCCGGCCACCATTATCCCGATCCTGATTGCAGCCTTTGCGGCCTACGCGCTGTCCTGGATGCATTTTCCCGGCCGCACCCTGCTGGTGGCGCTCGTGGTCGGCCTTATCGTCGTGCCGCTGCAGATGACGCTCATCCCGCTTCTGACGCTTTACAACGATATCGGCGCTTTTTTCGGCATCCCGTCACGTTCCTATGTCGGCATCTGGCTGGCGCATGCCGCCTTCGGCATGCCGCTCGCCATCTACCTCCTGCGCAACTACATCGCCGGCCTGCCCAAGGAAATCATCGAATCCGCCCGCGTCGACGGCGCCAGCGATTTCGAAATTTTCGTGAAGATCGTGCTGCCTCTGTCCTTTCCGGCGCTCGCCTCCTTCTCGATCTTCCAGTTCCTCTGGACCTGGAACGACCTGCTGGTCGCCATGGTCTTCCTCGGTACCGGCAAGGATCAGCTGGTGCTGACCGGCGCGCTGAATGCGCTTTTAGGCTCCATGGGCGGCAAGTGGGAAATCCTCACCGCCTCGGCCTTCATCACCATCATCGTTCCCATTCTCGTCTTTTTTGCACTGCAGCGTTATCTCGTCCGCGGCCTGCTTGCAGGCTCGGTCAAGGGCGGCTGAGCGCCGCCGCATATATGTTTTCGATACAGGATTTATGAATGAGCAATGTAACGCAGCTGACCGAAACGCCGCTCGATCGTGACTGGTGGCGCGGCGCGGTCATCTACCAGATCTATCCACGTTCCTATCAGGATTCGAACGGTGACGGCATCGGCGACCTGAAAGGCATTACCGCGCGCCTGCCGCATATTGCTGCGCTGGGTGCCGATGCGATCTGGATTTCACCCTTCTTTCCGTCGCCGATGAAGGATTTCGGCTACGACGTCTCGAACTATACCGATATCGATCCGATGTTCGGTTCGCTGTCGGATTTCGACGCGCTGATCGCCGAGGCGCATCGCCTCAAAATCCGCGTCATGATCGATCTCGTCATGTCGCATTCGTCGGATCAGCACGCCTGGTTCATCGAAAGCCGCTCGTCGCGCTTCAACCCCAAGGCCGACTGGTATGTCTGGGCCGACGCCAAGCCGGATGGCTCGCCGCCCAACAACTGGCTGTCGATCTTCGGCGGGTCCGCATGGCATTGGGACCCGACGCGCATGCAATATTACATGCACAATTTCTTGACCTCGCAGCCGGACCTGAACCTGCATAACCCCGAGGTTCAGGATGCGCTGCTGGACGTCACCCGTTTCTGGCTGCAGCGCGGTGTCGATGGTTTCCGGCTCGATACCATCAACTTCTATTTCCACGACAAGGAATTGCGCAACAATCCGGCGCTCGATCCGTCGCGCCGCAACGCTTCCACCGCACCGGCGGTGAACCCCTATAATTTCCAGGAGCATCTCTACGACAAGAACCGCCCGGAAAACCTCGAATTCCTCAAGCGTTTCCGCGCGGTGCTGGACGAGTTTCCGGCGATCGCCGCTGTCGGTGAAGTCGGTGACAGCCAGTATGGTCTGGAAATCGTCGGCCAGTACACGTCCGGCGGCGACAAGATGCAGATGTGCTACGCCTTCGAATTCCTGGCGCCGGATTATCCGACCGCACCCCGCGTCGGCGAGGTGCAGAACGCGTTTTCAGCCGCAGCCCCGGAGGGCTGGGCCTGTTGGGCTTTCTCCAACCACGATGTCGTCCGCCATGTCAGCCGCTGGGGCGCCGACGTTCTAGACCGCGATGCCTTTGCAAAATTGCTGGCGGCACTGCTTCTGACCCAGCGCGGGTCGGTCTGCATCTATCAGGGCGAAGAACTGGGCCTGACCGAAGCCGATATCGCCTTTGCCGATCTGCAGGATCCCTACGGCATCCAGTTCTGGCCGGAATTCAAGGGCCGCGATGGTTGTCGCACGCCGATGGTCTGGGATGCGCAGGCGCTTCAGGCGGGTTTCTCAACGGCGGAAAAGACATGGCTGCCGATCCCGGTCGAACACCAGATCCGCGCCGTCAGCGCCCAATATGGCGATCCGGATTCGGTGCTGGAGCATTACCGCCGCTTCATTGCCTTCCGCAAACAGCATCCGGCTTTGTCCAAGGGCGAGATCCGGTTCGTGATCGCCGAAGGTCCGACGCTCATCTATGAGCGCATCTTCGGCAACGAAACGCTGCTCTGCGTCTTCAACATGGGGCCGGATGGCCAGACCATCGCGCTGCCTGAAGGCAACTGGCAGGCGCTGGAAGGCCATGGTTTTGCAAGCACGGTCGATAACGGAAACGTCGAACTGCCGGCCTGGGGCGCTTTCTTCGCAAGGCTCGGCTGACAAAAGGGGAGGGATGCACATGACCGGAGTGGTGCTGAAGGATATCAAGAAATCCTATGGCCAGGTGCAGGTTCTGCACGGCATCGATCTTGAGATAGAACAGGGCGAGTTTGTCGTTTTTGTCGGCCCCTCCGGCTGCGGAAAGTCGACGCTTCTCAGAATGATCGCCGGTCTGGAGGATATCACGTCGGGCGAGATGTCGATTGACGGTCATGTCGTCAACGAAGTGCCGCCCTCACGGCGCGGCATCGCCATGGTGTTCCAGTCTTATGCGCTCTATCCGCATATGACCGTCTACGACAACATGGCTTTTGGCATGCGCATTGCCAAGGAAAGCAGGGAGGAGGTCGATCGCCGCGTGCGTGCGGCGGCCGAGATCCTGCAGCTCACCCAATACCTCGAGCGTCTCCCCAAGGCGCTGTCCGGCGGCCAGCGCCAGCGTGTGGCCATCGGCCGCGCCATCTGCCGCGATCCTAAAGTCTTCCTGTTCGACGAGCCGCTCTCCAATCTCGATGCGGCGCTGCGTGTCGCCACACGCATCGAGATCGCCAAGCTGAAGGAAAGCATGCCGGACACGACGATGATCTACGTCACCCACGACCAGGTCGAGGCGATGACGCTGGCTGATCGCATCGTCGTGCTTTCGGCCGGGCATATCGAGCAGGTCGGGCCGCCGCTCGAGCTTTACGAGCGGCCGAAAAACCTGTTCGTCGCCCGTTTCATCGGCTCGCCGGCCATGAATATCATTCCGGCAAGGATCACGATGGCGGGAGCGCAGACCGTGGTCGAGCTTTCCGACGGCAAATCGGTGACGCTCGATATTCGAAGCGATGCGTCGCAGCAGGGCAGGCAGGCGAGTTTTGGCATTCGCCCGGAAGATCTCGCCATCGCGGGCGAAGGCGATCCCGGCCTGTTCGAAGGGCGGATCGGCATCGTCGAGGCGCTGGGCGAAGTGACGCTGCTCTATATCGAAGGGTTGACGAAGGACGAACCGATCATTGCCAAGATCCCGGGCATCCTGTCGGTCCAGAAGGGTGACACTGTCCGCTTCACCGCAAGACCGGAAAAGATGCATCTCTTCGATGCGGAGGGCTTGAGCCTGCGCCGCTCGGTGGACATGCCCAGCAACGCCGTTTCGCCGGCCCGGTAAAAACGCCGGGGAAGCTGATCCGTCGTCGGCTTCACACGGTCTATTAAGTTTCGCGCGCTAGATTCCCGTCAAAGAACAGGAGAATGGACGTGGCTGCGATTGCCGGGGGACGACCAAGTTATCTGAGCAAGGAAGAGTCCTTCATGTATGACCGCGAAACGCGGTATCGCATGGAAGACACGATGAATGCCGCCCGCATCGAATATACCGAAAAGGCGGTGATGAACCTCGCCGCCCGCCGCTGCGATGTGCTGCGCATCTCCATGAGCGGCGCCGTGCTCGGCATCCTCACCCAGTACAATCTGCCGAAACAGTTCTATCTCGACATTCCAGACGCACGCATCGACAAGATCGGCTGTCTGATGATGCGCCAGAACACCAATAACACGATCGACGTGCGTTTCCTGCGCCTTCTGACGCAGAAGGAACTCGACCGCATCTTCGTGTTCTCCACGCACCCGGCCCATCGCGACCGCAAGCTGGATGTGCGCAGCTGGTGATTTGCCGGAACGCCGGGCAGAGAAGGCCTAATCGAGCCTTTGCCTTGCCTGCCATTGCCGGGGGCTGACGCCCGCCTCCGTCCGGAATGCCATGCGCATCGACTTCGCATCGGCAAACCCGCAGCGCGCGGCGATCTGGTCCAGCCCGGTTGCACCTTTCAGGATGAGATCCTGCGCCAGCGCGACACGCGCGCGCCGCAGCCATGCGCCCAGACTGTCACCGGTCTGGGCGCGAATATGCCGACTGAGACTGCGCCGGCTCATGCCCGCCCTTGTCGCCAGGTCGGTCAGCGACGGCACATCTGACGGGTCGGCCAGCAGATCCTCCAGGATTTTGGCTGCGCGACGTTCGCCCGAGGAGTTGGGCGCCGGTCGCTCGATGAATTGCGGCTGTCCACCGCTTCTTTGCGATGCGACGACGAGATGGCGTGCGACCCGGTTGGCTTGCGCACTGCCGCAAAGGCGCGCCAGAAGATGCAGGCAGCAATCCAGCCCGGATGCGATGCCCGCCGACGTCAGGAGCCTTCCCTCATCGACGAATATCGCACCCCGATCGACCGCGACGCGGGGGTAACGTGCGGCAAAGGCGTCAAGCATTGCCCAATGGGTCGTCGCCCGTTTCCCGTCGAGCAGCCCGGCCTCGGCGAGGCCATAGGCTCCAAGACACAGTCCGACGACGATCGCGCTACGGGCATCCGCATCAAGGGTGGCGTCGATGATCGGTGCCGAAACGGGTTCGTCGGCATTTCGCCATCCCGGAAGGATCAGCACGTCCGCCTTGCGGGCATCACGCAGATCGAAAGCCGTCTCGATCGACATTCCCCCGATCGCCGTCAGCCGGGGCGTTTCGGCACAGACCAGTACCTCGCTATTATTCGCGGACCAGGCCTCCCCGGACACGGCAAGCGGCGTGGACAGCATGAACGGGCTGATCCCGTCATAGGCGAGAATGGCAATGCGCATTGGCCCGATATACCCCAAACATGACCATCAGGCCACTCCCGGTCCCCGCATCACTCGCATAAAGACTAAAGAGCCAGCTAGAAGGAGTGCGCTGCAATGGATCGTGTGCTTGTCGTCATAGACGTTCAGAATGACTATTTCCCGGATGGAGCCTTGCCGCTTCATGAGGCCGAGCAGGTCGAGGCGCGTATCGTCCACGCGATCAACAAGGCGCGCGCGGCAGGCGAACGGATCGTGCTGGTGCGACACGTCTCGCAGGCGCAGACCGGACTGTTTGCCGCCGGTGGTCCGGGGATCGCCATTCGGCCCGCAGTCCTTGCCGCGGCAGGGGATGCCCCGGTTGTGACCAAGCGTTTCGCCGATGCCTTTCAAGAAACCGATCTCGCCGATCATCTGCGCGGCGCGGGTAAACTGTTGATCTGCGGAATGATGACCCAGAACTGCGTGGTCTTCACGGCAATGTCGCGCGCGGCCGACGCATTCGAGGTCAGCGTCGTCGCGGATCTGTGCGCCGCCCCGGTCGAGGTCGTCCACAAGATAGCGTTGAATGCCCTTGGCTCGAAAGTGCCGGTTCTGACCGCCGCCGAAATCTGGCCCTGAACGATGCCCAACCCTGCTGCAACTGACTTGCGGCGGGCTCCGCTCTCAGGCTTTGCGACCGACGGCGTGTCCTGCGCCCGTCGGCTGTGGGAGGCACTCGACCGCATCCGATGCATCGAGTCCACCGTTCCCGCAAACCAGTCAGACAACGGGCGTTACGACGGCTGAGCCTGCCCAAATCGCAACTGATATTCGCGCGGACTGATGCCGATCCGTTTCCTGAAATGATGACGCAGCGTGTCTGCCGTACCAAGACCCGCGGCAAGTGCGATCTCGTCGATACCGAGACGCCCTGTCACGAGAAGCCGCTTTGCTTCCTCCAGCCGTTCTGCTGTCAGCCATTCGCCGGGTGAGGTGCCGGTTGCCTCCGCAAAACGCCGAACGAAGGTTCTCACGCTCATGCGACTTTCCGCTGCCATCCGTTCCAAGGTCCAGCCGGCGGCAAGATTTGCACGCATCCGATCGAGCAAAGGGGCGATTTCCGACTGCCGGCGGATCGGCACCGGCCGTTCCAGAAATTGCGCCTGCCCACCATTGCGGTGGGCCGGCATGACAAGGCGCCGCGCGACTGAGCTTGCCGCCTCTGGGCCGAAATCCTGCCGCACGATCTCGATCAGCAGATCCATGCCCGCAGCGCTTCCGGCCGATGTGAAAATGCGGCCATGATTGCGGTAGAGCGAGCTGTCATCCACCGCGATGGCCGGGCGGCGTTGGCGCAGCGCCGCGGCATACCGCCAGTGCGTGGTTGCGCTGCCGCCGTCCAGCAGCCCGGTTGCGGCAAGAACGAAGGCGCCGGAGCAGATGGAAACGAGGCGGGCACCACGGTCATGCGCCTGCTGCAGGCGCTCGCACAGCGTCTCGGGAACCGGCTCGTGGACACCCTTCCAGCCCGGCACGACGATGATATCGGCACGATCGATCAGATCGATGCCTTCATCCGGCATGATCGTGAAACCGCCATGGGCGCGAAGGGGGCCATCGTCCACTGCGCAACTGGCAAAACGATACCAGCCTTCGCCCATCTCAGGTCGGTGCAGCCCGAAAATTTCCGCAACGATTCCGAACTCGAACGTGCAGAGGCCATCATAAAGCAGTGCGGTGACCAGCGGTCCAGACGTGTTTGGCATGATTTACATGTATGATGGCAATCGTGCCAATGGCAATCGAAAACTGCCGGCAGCAAGATGCGGCCATCAACTGAAGGAGATCACGATGCCAAGCCCTGTTACCGCAATCGCTGCCGCCCCGAGCGAAATTGCCCGCGAGCACTTTTCCGCTGAATTCACTTTCGAAACCGATTGCTGGGACGTGCATGATGCCCTGTCCCGCGTGCCGGATTTCGTGCTTCTCGATGTTCGCAGCCCGGCACTTTTTGCCGCCGGTCATATCCCCGGTGCGATCAACCTGCCGCATGGCAAGATCGTGCGGTCGAAGATGCAACAATGGCCGGACGAGACGCTGTTCGTGACCTATTGCGCGGGGCCGCATTGCAATGGCGCGGCCAGAGGTGCGCTGCGCCTTGCCGAGCTTGGCCGTCCGGTCAAGATCATGGCGGGCGGGATCACCGGCTGGATCGATGAGGGTTTCGAGCTTGAACGGGGTGTAGCTGCGGCGTGATCCTGTCGCCGGAGCGATGACAGCCAAAAGACAGGGCGGCGACGAAACTCGCCGTCGCTGGATGCGCGCGGCTGGTCGTCGCTCAGCAGGCGACGGCCTCGACATATCCCGACGCCGCTACTTTTAGTATGACCGCATCCCGCGTGATGACCGGGAGTTTCCGAACGCGGGCGGTTGCGATCATGTCGCAATCGGCGGGATCGCGATGACCGGTGTCTTTGGCGACCGTGGCTGCTTCGATGGCGATGCGTTGGCTGATCGGTACAGAGCGGAAAAGGATTTGTCTTTGCGCCTGCTTCAGCCATTCTTCCAGCGTGAGATTGCCGAAGTTCAACGCATTGAACCGCTTCTGCAGTGCCAGAGACATGTCCCAGGCGCTTATTGGCGAGATGAACAGTCTACCCTGGATCTGGCTTTCACCAAGCAGGGTAACAGCTTGTGAGGAAAGCCGGCTTTCGCCGCTGACGGCCCAATAGAGTGCATGCGTGTCGAGCAATGCACCGGCCAATCAGCGCTCCTTGTCGGCGTTCTCGAGCGCCAGAACCTGCTCATAGATCGGCTTGGTCAGGTCGATCCGCGGATCGAGCTTTAACGGATGATCTTTCATCGAGCCCAGACCGCGCACGACAAGAACCTTGCCCGTTTTCGGGTCGGTCACAGTCATTTCGGTGGTTCCGCGTTTCCTGCTCATGCCACTATAGATAGCATGTCGGGCGCGGAAATGCGAGGGCGGCGCCAAGGCCGCCCGCCCCATTACGCAAACACACTGGCGCCGTGATCGGCATGGCCGACATTGCGGCGGAAGGCACCAAACAGTTCGCGACCCATGCCGTATTCGTTCTCCGTAAGATCGGCGGTAGCAGCCGGACGGGCGGCAAATTCGGCCGCATCCACAAGCACTTCCAGCGTGCCGGTGGTCGCGTCAAGGCGGACGACATCGCCGTCCCTGATCTTGGAAATCGGGCCGCCGTCGGAAGCTTCCGGCGTGATGTGGATCGCTGCCGGCACTTTTCCCGATGCACCGGACATGCGGCCGTCAGTGACGAGTGCCACCTTGAAACCGCGGTCCTGCAGCACGCCGAGCGGCGGCGTCAGCTGGTGCAGTTCCGGCATGCCGTTGGCTTTTGGTCCCTGGAAACGCACGACGGCAACGAAGTCCTTGTTGAGGTCGCCGCGCTTGAAGGCGTCCTGCAATTCCTTCTGGGTGTGGAAGACGATGGCCGGTGCCTCGATGATGTGGCGTTCCGGCTTGACGGCCGAGATCTTGATGACGGCCTTGCCGAGATTGCCATGCAGCATTTTCAGCCCGCCATTGGCCTGAAACGGCTTGTCGATCGTCGTCAGCACCTTCGGATCGCCGCTCACCTCCGGGATCGGTTCGCGGGCAACGCCGCCATTGTCGCCGAGCTTGGCTTCAATGGTGTAGGCCTCCAGACCCTGGCCGAAGACAGTGCGCACGTCGTCATGCACAAGGCCGCCTGCCAGAAGCTGCTTGATCAAAAAGCCCATGCCACCGGCGGCGGCAAAATGGTTCACGTCGGAAAGCCCGTTCGGATAGACGCGGGTGAGCAGCGGCACGATGTCCGAAAGCTCGGAAATGTCCGCCCATGTCAGGTGGATGCCGGCCGCGCGCGCCATGGCGACGAGGTGCATCGTATGGTTGGTCGAACCGCCGGTCGCATGCAGGCCGACAACGCCGTTGACGATCGAGCGTTCGTCGATCATCTCGCCGGCCGGCGTGAATTCGTTGCCGAGCGCGGTGATGGCAAGCGCGCGTTTTGCTGCTTCCTTGGTCAGTGCATCGCGCAGCGGCGTGCCCGGATTGATGAAGGACGAACCGGGCATGTGAAAGCCCATGATTTCCATCAGCATCTGGTTGGAATTGGCCGTGCCGTAGAAGGTGCAGGTGCCAGGACCGTGGTAAGACTTGGATTCCGATTCCAGCAGTTCGGCGCGGCCGACCTTGCCCTCCGCATACAACTGGCGGATGCGCGACTTTTCGTCATTCGGCAGGCCCGAGGTCATCGGACCGGCGGGCACGAACACGGCCGGCAGATGGCCGAAGGACAGCGCCGCGATGACAAGGCCGGGCACGATCTTGTCGCAGACGCCGAGATAGACGGATGAGTCGAACATGTTGTGGGAAAGGCCGATGCCGGCCGACATGGCAATCAGGTCGCGCGAGAACAGCGACAGTTCCATGCCGGGCTGACCCTGCGTCACGCCATCGCACATGGCCGGCACGCCGCCAGCCACCTGCGCCACGCCACCGGCCTCGCGGGCCGCATCGCGGATCAGTGCCGGATAGTTTTCATACGGCTGGTGGGCCGAAAGCATGTCGTTATAGGCGGTGATGATGCCGAGATTGGGAACGACGTCGCCAGCGAGCGCGTCCTTCTCGGCGGGGGAACAGACCGCAAATCCGTGGGCGAGATTACCGCAGGAGAGGACCGAACGATGCGTGCCGCGTTTCACGGCGCGGTTCAAACGGTCGAGATAGGCTTCTCGGTGCGGTTTTGATCGCTCGACGATACGTTTGGTAATCGCCTCGATGCTGGAATGGGCGGCCATGTGCAATCCTCCTTCGGTCAATCCCGGTCGGGGAGAGGCCGAAGCCACCGGGATTGCTATGCTTGAAATGTGCCGGCCTGCGGGTTGACCGCAGGGCCGGAGAGGGCGCCTGTTACGGCGCCCAGTAGATCTGCAGCGGTGAAACGGCGCGGTTCAGCACGGCGCGGATGGGCATGTCCATCTCGTCGTCGCCGTCTTCCGCCTTCTCCAGCACGATCATCTTGGCATCGCCCTCGATATGCAGAACCAGAAGGCGCGCATCTGAAAGGCTGGTGAAGGAGAAGGTCAGACGCTCTTCGCCGGCACCTTCGGCCTGCATGGTCAGAACGCCACGCGGACCTTGCGGATCGATGGCATGAGCCAGATTGTTGCCCTTGGGGAAGAAGGAGGCGGTGTGCCCGTCTCCGCCCATGCCGAGAATGACGACATCGAAAGGCTTGCCGAAACCGGCCGTCTTTTCCGTCGCGATCTTTGCGGCTTCTTGCGCCGTCGTGGAAGGCTGATAAAGCGGCACGAACGTGGCCGCCTCCGCCTTGTCTTTCAGCAGATGCGTCGCCACCAGACGGTGGTTGGAGCGCTCGTCGTCGGCGGGAACAAAACGTTCGTCCACCAGCGTGACGGTCACTTTCGACCAGTTGATGTCCTGTGCCGACAGCGCCTCGAAGAACCGTTTGGGCGTTGAACCGCCGGAAACGGCGATCGAGGCCGAGCCGCGAACGGCGATCGCCGCCGTCAGCTGGGCCGCGACGTCGATGGCAAGTTCGTCCGCCAGCGTTTCGGCATCGGGAAATTCATGCAGGTTACCGGACATGCCTCAGCCCTCGTGCCATGTGCGGCCGTCACGCTCGATCAGCGCGATGGCCTGGCTCGGGCCCCAGGTGCCGGCAGTGTAGCCCTGTGCCACCTGCCCGGTCTCGTCCCAACCTTTCAGGATCGGATCGACCCATTCCCATGCCGCTTCCACCTCGTCGCGGCGCATGAACAGCGTCTGGTTGGCGCGGATCGTGTCCATCAGCAGACGCTCGTAGGCATCCGGCGAGCGCACGTGAAAAGCTTCGGCAAAGCTCATGTCGAGCGAAACGTTGCGCAGGCGCATGCCGCCCGGACCCGGATCCTTGATCATCAGCGACTGCTTGACGCCTTCGTCCGGCTGCAGGCGGATGATCAGCTGGTTGGCGGAAATGCGGCCTGCCGCGCTGTCGAAGATGTTGTGCGGCACCGGCTTGAAGGTGATGACGATTTCCGACATGCGCTGTGTAAGGCGCTTGCCCGTGCGAATGTAGAAGGGAACGCCGGCCCAGCGCCAGTTGCCGATCTCGGCCTTGATGGCGACAAAGGTCTCGGTGTTGGAGACGCCGCCTTCCAGCTCTTCCAGATAGCCCTTGACCGGGCCGCCTGCGGAAGCGCCGGCGCGGTACTGGCCGCGCACCGTCATCTGTTCCACATTGTCGGCATTGATCGGCTTCAGAGCACGCAGAACCTTGAGCTTTTCGTCGCGCACGGCTTCCGAATTCATCGAGGACGGGGTTTCCATGGCGACAAGGCAAAGCAGCTGCATGATGTGGTTCTGCACCATGTCGCGCAATGCGCCCGCCGTATCGTAATAACCGGCGCGGCCTTCCAGACCGACGGCCTCGGCCACCGTGATCTGCACGTGGTCGATATAGTTTGCGTTCCAGAGCGGCTCGTACAGCGCATTGGCGAAACGCAGCGCCATCAGGTTCTGGACGGTTTCCTTGCCCAGATAATGGTCAATGCGGTAGATCTGTTCTTCCTTGAACACCTTGCCGATCGTGTCGTTCAGCACCAGTGCCGAGGCAAGGTCGCGGCCGATCGGCTTTTCGACGACAATGCGGGTCTTTGGCGTGATCAGCTTGTGGTCGCGGATCTTTTCCGAAATGGCGCCGAAAATGCCCGGAGCAACGGCGAGGTAGAAGGCGCGGATGCGGTCCTTGCCGGCGCCCTCGTCGAGCAGGGCCTTGAGGTCGCCCCAGCCCTGGTCGGACTTGGCGTCAACCGAGACATAGAACAGGCGGGCGCAGAATTTTTCCACTTCGGCCTCGTCATACTCGCCCTTCTTGAGATGCTCTTTAAGAGCATCGCGGGCGAATTTGCGATAATCGTCGTGAGACAAGGCGCTGCGCGAAGCACCGATGATACGGGTCGGCTCAGTGAACTGACCCTCGATCTGGCGATGGTAGAGCGCCGGAAGAAGCTTTCGCTCCGCAAGGTCGCCGCTGCCGCCGAAGACGATGCAATCGAAGGGCTCAACTGGAATGATCTGGCTGCTCATGCCTGGTTCTCTCGAAGTCGCGTTGGTGATAGGGGTCATAATCTAATCGATTTAAAAGCGCCAGCCCGAAAACGGATGGCCGTGATCATTTGCCTTCAGAACCGGTCGCGCAACGCATACCAGGTGAGGGCGAGGAAAAGGAGCGGAGCCCGCAGGCGTGTGCCCCCCGGAAAGGCCGGAACGTTCAGATCGGCAAGATAGGAAAGTTCGGTCGCTTTGCCGAGTGTCATATCAGCATAAAGCTTGCCACAATAATTTGACAGCATGACGCCATGGCCGGAATAACCGCCCACCGACATGACGCCGGGCATGACTTCGCGCACGAAGGGTTCGCGGGTCAGGGTAATCCCCACCGAACCGCCCCAGGAATGGGTAATCTCGACATCGGCGAGGGCCGGGTAGATTTCGGCGATCTGGCGGCGGATATGACGGGACATGTCGCGCGGGCTGTCGGCCGTATAGGCTTCGCGGCCACCGAACAGCAGCTGCCCGTTCTGCAACTTGCGGAAATAGCGCACGACGAAGCGCGAGTCGGCGACCGATTCATGGCCGGCAAGAATGGTCGGATGCGCGTCGAGCGGCGCGGTCGCGCCGATGAAGGAACGGATCGGCATGACATGCGCCGCCGTCACCGGCTCCAGCCTGCCGATATGCGCGTTGGTGGCGATCAGCACGCGGCTGGCGGTAATCGTGCCGCCCGGTGTCTCGATCAGCGTTTTTCCGCCCGTCTGCGCGATCGATGTCGCGGGCGTGTTTTCGTGGATTGCAGCCCCGGCAGCGGCAGCGGTCCGGGCAAGGCCAATCAGCAGTTTCAGCGGGTGGATATGACCGGTACCGGCGTCATAGACGCCGCAATGGTAATGGTTCGAGCCCAGCCGCTCGGCGGTCTCCTTCCTGTCCATGTAGGACAGGTAAGGGTAGTCGTATCGGCTCGCCGCGATCTCGGCATTGGCGCGGTAGTCCCTTTCATGCCCGGGCTTGTGGGCAACGCTCATGTGGCCGGCCACATAATCTGCGTCGATGCCATGCTTGTCTGCAAAATCCAGGAGATAGCGCTTGGCGTGCTCGGCCATGTCGAACAGCGCCCGCGAGCGTTCGAGCCCGAGCGTCTCTTCCTGCTCTTCCGGCCACCAGCGCTGGCCGGTGCCCAACTGCCCCCCATTGCGACCGGAAGCGCCGTCGCCGACCCGGCAGGCTTCGATCAGCGTCACCGACACGCCGGCCGAGGCGAGGCAGAAGGCGGCCTGCAGACCGGTATAACCGCCGCCGATGATCGCAACGTCGGTCGCCCGGGAGCCGTCGAGCGCGGGGTAGGTGGGGCGCTCTCCGGCCGACGTCTGATACCAGGACATACCGGGTGCGATCGGGCTCTGCCATGCGGTCATGCGGTCTCCTTCAAACGTTCAGCAACAGGAATTCACGCTCCCAGGGACTGATGACCTGCATGAATGTCTCGAATTCGCCGCGTTTGACCCCGGCATAGATATGGATGAAATCGGCGCCGTAAACCTCTTCGAAGGCCGGCTCGCCCTCCAGCAGCGCCACCGCTTCCAGAAGGCCGCGCGGCAGTTCGATCGAGCCTTCATTGGCGGTGTCGGAGGTCGGTTCGGTCGGCTGAATTTCCCGGGCGATGCCAAGCAGCCCGCAGCCGAGAGAGGCGGCGAGCGCAAGATACGGGTTGGCATCCGAACTCGGAAGACGGTTTTCGACGCGCCGCGCCGACGGATCTGAGACCGGCACGCGAAACGCCGTGGTGCGATTGTCGTAGCCCCATGCATTGTTGACCGGGCAGGCCATGTCGGGTGTCAGGCGACGGTAGGAATTCACGTAAGGCGCAAGCATCACCAGCGAACTCGGCACGAATTTCTGCATGCCGCCGATGAAGTGGAAAAACTCCTTCGAGGGCGAGCCGTCTTCATTCGAGAAGATGTTCTTGCCGGTGTTGATGTCGACCACCGACTGGTGGACGTGCATGGCCGACCCCGGCTGGCCCTGCATCGGCTTGGCCATGAACGTGGCATAGATGCCATGTTTCAGCGCCGCTTCGCGAATGGTGCGCTTGAACAGGAACACCTGGTCGGCCAGCTGGATCGGATCGCCATGGCGAAGGTTGATTTCCAGCTGCGCCGGACCCTCTTCATGGATCAGCGTGTCGATCTCCAGACCCTGCTTTTCCGAAAAGTGGTAAATGTCGTCGATCAATTCGTCGAATTCGTTGATGCCGGCGATCGAATAGCTCTGGCCGCCGGAAATAGACCGGCCCGAACGGCCCTTCGGCGGATGCAGCGGATAATCCGGGTCTTCGTTGACGGCGACCAGATAGAACTCGATTTCCGGGGCCACGACCGGCTTCCAGCCACGATCCGAATAAAGTTTGACGACATGCTTGAGCACATTGCGCGGCGTATAGGGCACGTTCTTGCCGTCCGCGCCGACGATGTCGCAGATCACCTGCGCCGTCGGGTCGCTTTCCCAGGGCACGACCGAAAGCGTCGAAAGATCCGGCACCAGCTTGATGTCGCTATCGCGGCTGTCATAACGGAAATTGCCGGTTTCGTCGGGATATTCGCCCGAAATCGTGTGGCGGTAGAGTGCCGATGGCAGCGCCAGCGAGGTATTGCTGGTAAATTTGGAAGCGGGCATCATCTTGCCGCGCGGCACGCCGGCAAGGTCAGGCGTGATGCATTCGACATCCTCGATGCCGCGCGCTTTCAGCCAGGCGGCGGCTTCCTGCCAGGATTTGACACCGCGTCGGGATTCCAGAACGGACGCGGGAATTTTTGGTGTCTGAACGGAAGGCGTCGGCTTTTTCTTGGGCGGCATGGCTCACCGGAAAGGTTGTTCGAGACGCCTATAATAAGCGTCCTGCGTCAATTGGCGATAGGCAGGGCGTCATGTTTGATCTCTTTGTCGGCATTGACACGCAGACGCGATGGCAACAGAAACGCCGCTCGTTTCCGGAGGTTTTCGTTTGGCACGCAGATTTGACGTGGTGATCCTTGGGGCCGGTGCGGCCGGGCTGATGTGCGCGATCCGCGCAGGGCAGGGTGGCAAACGCGTCCTCGTGCTCGATCATGCCAGGAACCCTGGCGAGAAAATCCGCATTTCCGGCGGCGGCCGCTGCAATTTCACCAATCTTCATGCGGAGCCGAAAAACTACCTTTCGACCAATCCGCATTTCGCCAAGTCGGCGCTGGCGCGCTACACCCCACGCGATTTTCTCGATCTGGTCGAAAAGCACCGGATCGCCTGGCATGAGAAGACGCTTGGCCAATTGTTCTGCGATGACAGCGCCAGGGATATCATCCGCATGCTGCTCGACGAGATGCAGGCCGTCGGGGTGACGCTGGAGCTGCGCACGGAAATCTCCGCCGTCGAAAAAGGCCCGGACGGTTTTCGCGTAGTCACATCGAACGGCATGGTCGAAGCAGGCAGTGTCGTCATCGCCACCGGCGGCAAGTCGATCCCGAAAATGGGGGCGACCGGCTTTGCCTATCGCATTGCCGCCGAATTCGGCCTGAAAGTCACCGACACGCGGCCCGGCCTTGTACCCCTGACGCTCGATCCGGTTTTACTCGAAAAGCTGTCGCCGCTATCCGGCATTGCTGTCGACGCGCAAGTAAAACGTGGCAAGACATCGTTCCGCGAAGCTTTGCTGTTCACGCATCGCGGCCTGAGCGGTCCCTCCATCCTGCAAATCTCGTCCTACTGGCGCGAAGGCGATGCGATCACGCTTTCCATCGAACCGGATATCGATATCGCCGCGCGCCTGAAGGAGGGCCGCAAGGCCAATGGCAAACAGGCGGCGCAGACCGTGCTTGGCGAAATCCTGCCGAAACGTCTGGCGCAATTCCTTACTGAAAATGCCGGCATGACCGGCCAGATGGCCGATCACGGCGATCGCAAGCTCGAAGCCCTGGCGGCCTCGGCGCAAGCTTGGAGCCTCGTGCCGGCGGGGTCCGAGGGCTACCGTACCGCGGAAGTCACCATCGGCGGTGTCGATACCGCCGGGCTCGATTCCCGGACCATGCAGGCAAAGACCGTGCCCGGCCTTTATTTCATCGGTGAATGCGTGGACGTCACAGGCTGGCTCGGCGGCTATAATTTCCAATGGGCCTGGGCCTGCGGTCATGCCTGCGGGACGGCATTGTCCGAACAGGTCTGATCCTCACGACGTCTTTTAGCAATTTTTAATAGGCCTGCGACATCCTGCCTTAATGCGCGCACAGTCGTGGATTCTTATCTGACCCGACGCGCTGGTCGTCGCCGCTGCGATGACCGAAACCCCTCCAGTCGGGATTGAGCCTGATGCAGAACCGTCGCCGTGCCCGTGCCATCGCCATCGCAAAGACCGAGACCGCCGCCCTCTTCGCATTTCGTCTGCTCGTGACCGCGGCCAGTGCGACAGCGGCCATTATGGTCTTGTCGCATCTCCTGTAACGCGCCTCATTCGGGTCGTAGCAACTGGTCAGATATATTAGTACCTTTGCTGCCTTTCGTTGGTATAGCAGCGATTTCAACATGCGCGGGCAGGTAATACAGCATTGCGCCCTCGCGGTTAGCCTGAAGTTCAGTAAATTTTTACGTATCTCAGGTACAGTAGATCCTAATTTATGACTGCATGTCTTGTTAGGGGTCGCTGTATGTTGAAGTTTCTGCCGTCATCCGTCGTTGCGCGGATCGTCAGCCTTTGTCTTTTCCTTGTGTTTGTGTCGATTTCCGCCTTGTCGGGAATGACCTATCTCAACCTTCGTTCGGACATCATGCACAATGCGCTGGACGATGCGCACAGCGCCGTGCGCGCCATGAGCGTCCTTTACGAAGTCGAGGCGGAAGGTATCGCGATTGCCGTCAAGGACGGCGAAGTGACCAGCATCACCAGCGCCGGACCGATCGAATTCAAGGACCATGCACTGGTTGACCACACCGCGGAATCGATCAGCGGCGTTGCCACCGTTTTCCGCAAGGACGGCAATGATTATGTCCGTGTGTCCACCAACGTGAAAAACGAGAAGGGCGAACGCGCCGTCGGCACCAAGCTTGCGGCAGAACATCCCGCCCAGAAGACGCTCGCCGCCGGCCAGCCGTATTTCGGTCAGGCCGCCCTGTTCGGCCGCGACTTCATGACCGGCTATTTCCCCATCAAGGACAAGGCCAATGCCGTCAGTGGCGTCATGTTCATCGGCATCCCGATGGAAGTCTACTTTGCCCAGCTTTCTGCCGCCGTCACCCAGATGGCCGTCACCAGCTTCCTGGCCCTGGTCGCCATGGGTCTCGTCGGCTTCTTCGCCATCCGTCATCTGGTCCAGCCGCTCAGCGTGCTGACCGGCACGATCCGCACCATGGCCGAAGGCACGGATACCGACGTGCCCTATCTCGACCGTCGCAACGAATTCGGCAACATTGCCCGTGCACTGGAAGTGTTCCGCGACAATGCCCGCCAGAAGCGCCTGATCGAAGCCCGCAGCGCCGACGACCGCGCCAGCGCTGAAGCCGACCGCCGTCGCAACGATGCCGAGAAGCTGGAAATCGACAACCAGATCAATCTCGCCGTCACCGAGCTTGGCGCGGCTCTCGCCCGCCTGTCGCAGGGTGATCTGTCGGTCAAGATCGACCGCGCCTTTACCGGCCGCCTCGAACAGCTGCGTGTCGATTTCAACGGCTCGATCGAGCGCCTTCGCGATACGCTGTCGCGCATCCGCGAAAGCACGCTTGCCATCCAGCGCAACAGCGGCGAACTCAGCCAATCCTCTGCGGACCTTGCCAAGCGCACCGAAAGCCAGGCGGCCTCGCTTGAGGAAACCGCGGCAGCCGTGGAGGAAATCACCGCGACCGTGCGCTCCTCCGCCGACCGCGCCCGCGAAGCCAATGAGGCGGTTGCCAAGACCAAGCAGAATGCCGACAGTTCCGGCACCGTGGTCAGCAATGCGGTGCAGGCGATGGACCGTATCGAAGAGGCATCCAAGAAGATCGAGCAGATCATCGAAGTGATCGACGACATCGCCTTCCAGACCAACCTTCTGGCGCTCAATGCCGGTATCGAGGCCGCCCGTGCGGGCGAAGCCGGCAAGGGCTTTGCCGTCGTCGCGCAGGAAGTCCGCGAACTGGCCCAGCGTTCGGCCGACGCCGCCCGCGAAATCAAGACGCTGATCAATCAGTCCAGCAACGAGGTCAGCAATGGCGCCGGTCTCGTGCAGCAGACCGGTCAGGTTCTGGCCATGATCAGCGAGCAGATCACCGGCATCAGCAAGCATGTGGAAACCATCGCCACCGGCGCCCGTGACCAGTCGGCCGCCCTGCAGGACATCAACGGCTCCGTCAACCGCATGGACCAGATGACCCAGCAGAACGGCGCGATGGTGGAAGAAACCAGCGAAGCGAGCCGCGCGCTTGCAGAAGAGGCAAACCAACTGATGTCCCTCGTGCAGCAGTTCCGCCTCGAAGCCGATCACGCCGCCGGTCACAAGCGTCACGCCGCCTGAACCTCTTAAGAATACGCATGCGAAAGGCCGGGTTGCGCAAGCAGTCCGGCCTTTCGCATTTTGGGGTCGGCGTGCGGGGCTCGGCAGGGATGGCCGTCTGCCGTAACCGTGCCGCTTGCTCTTGCCTTTCGTTATGGCCGACATCGGTGCGATGTAACCGCGGCCGCAGGGCCCGATCGTTCCCAAACGGGTTCGAAGCCTCTGCTGCAGCGAGCGTTTTTTCTTGTGGGTGGGGTTGTTCCTTCATACTCTAACGCAAAATACGTCCATAAAGAGGGAATGAGGCGCGGCGCTTGATGCGAGCGGCCTTCATCAAACAGGAGAAATCATGCGACCCCATCTGCTTCGTCTTCTGACCGCCGCTGCCGCCACGACGCTGATGGCCACCGCCGCTTTTGCGCAGGCGCGTGAGGTGCATGTCTATAACTGGTCCGACTATATCGATGAATCGGTGCTGGAAGAATTCACCAAGGAGACCGGCATCAAGGTCGTTTACGACGTGTTCGACAACAATGACGTGGTGGAGACCAAGCTGCTCGCCGGCGGCTCCGGTTATGACGTCGTGGCTCCAACCGGCCCGTTCCTCGCCCGTCAGATCCAGGCCGGCGTCTTCCAGAAGCTCGACAAGTCCAAGCTGCCGAACATGTCCAACATGTGGCCGGAAGTGACCGAGCGTCTGGCCAAGTACGATCCCGGCAACGAATATGCCGTCAACTACATGTGGGGCACGACCGGCATCGGCTACAATGTCGACAAGGTGAAGGCCGCGCTCGGCGACGTACCGGTCGACAGCTGGGACATCCTGTTCAAGCCGGAAAACGCCGAAAAGCTGAAATCCTGCGGCATCAACATCCTCGATGCGTCCGACGAAACCTTCGCGATCGCCATGAACTATATCGGCAAGGATCCGGACAGCAAGGACACGGCGGACCTGCAGGCCGGCGGCGATGTCTACAAGGCGATCCGCCCGTCGGTGCGCACCTTCAACGCGTCTGCCTATATCGATGAGCTGGCGAACGGCGATACCTGCATCAGCATCGGCTGGTCGGGCGATATCCTGCAGGCCAAGGACCGCGCCGAGGAAGCCAAGAACGGCGTCAATGTCGAATATGTCATCCCCAAGGAAGGCACTTATGTCTGGTTCGACAACCTCGCCATTCCGGCCGATGCCAAGAATGTCGCCGAGGCTCATGAATTCATCAACTTCATGATGAAGCCGGAAGTCATCGCCAAGTCATCGAACTATGTTCAGTACGCAAACGGCAACCTCGCCTCCCAGAAATTCGTGGACAAGGAAGTGCTGGAAAACCCGGCCGTGTACCCGTCGGAAGAGGTAATGAAGAAGCTGTTTGCGATCTCGCCCTATGGGCCGAAGGAACAACGCGTGTTGAACCGCGTCTGGACCGAGATCAAGACCGGCAACTGACCGGACAAGGATCGGGAACGGGTGTCGCGTCCGTTCCCGAAAATGCCTGATGGTGGCTGGCGACGACAGGATGAATAGGGACAGGCATGGCGAAATCTCTCGGGCCGGTAAAACGCAAATTTTCTCCCTGGACCGATCCCGCATCGGTGCCCTTCATCCGTTTCGAGAACATCACCAAGAAATTCGGCAATTTCACCGCCGTTGATAACCTGACGCTGGATATTTACGAGCGCGAGTTTTTCGCGCTGCTCGGCCCTTCGGGCTGCGGCAAGACGACGCTGATGCGCATGCTGGCCGGTTTCGAGGAGCCGACCGAAGGCCGCATCCTGCTGCAGGGCAAGGACCTGGCGGGCGTGCCGCCCTATCGCCGCCCCACCAACATGATGTTTCAGTCCTACGCGCTTTTCCCGCACATGACGGTCGAAAAGAACATCGCCTTCGGTCTGGAGCAGGATAAGCTGCCCAAGGGCGAGATCGAAGCCCGCGTGCAGGAAATGCTGAAACTGGTAAAGCTGGAACAGTTCGCCAAACGCAAGCCGTCGCAGCTTTCCGGCGGCCAGCGCCAGCGCGTGGCGCTCGCCCGCTCGCTCGCGAAACGTCCGAAGGTTCTGCTGCTGGACGAGCCGCTCGGCGCGCTTGACAAGAAGCTGCGCGAGGAAACCCAGTTCGAACTCACCGACCTGCAGCACACGCTGGGCCTCACCTTTTTGATCGTGACCCACGATCAGGAAGAGGCAATGACCGTCTCTGACCGGATCGCTGTCATGGACAAGGGCGTCATCATGCAGGTGGCGACGCCAGCCGAGATCTACGAGGCGCCGAACAGCCGCTACGTCGCCGATTTCATCGGCGATATCAACATCATCGAAGGCGCCGTCGTCTCCAATAGCGGTGCAGCCAGCGGTGGCGTCATGCTGGATTGCGATGGCCTGAAAATCGTCGTCGATCAGGAATGCCCGGCCTCCACGGGCGACCGCGTCGCCTTCGCCATCCGACCCGAAAAGGTGCGCCTCAGCATCGACCCGCCGACCGAGACCGCCGTGAACGCCGGGGCCGGCGAAGTCTGGGATATCGGCTATCTCGGCGACTTTTCGCTCTTTCTCGTCAAGCTCGATGACGGTCGCATCATCCGCGCCGCGCAGGCCAATATCCAGCGTCTCGTCGACCGCCCGCTCACATTCGGCGATCGCGTCTGGGTCAACTGGTCGCGTGATGCCGGCCTCGTTCTGACCCGCTGAAGGAGGGCGATATAGTGGTCGATACGCTTTCCCCGCAGCCCCGGCCGGAGCCGGTCGCCGCCGACCCCGGCCGCCGCAACCCAGCCCGCTGGCTGGTTGTCGCCACTCCCTATCTCTGGCTGCTGCTGTTCTTTGCAGCCCCCTTCGTCATCATCGCCAAAATCTCGCTGTCCGACACGGCGATCGCCATGCCGCCCTACACGCCGGTCTTTGACGGCTTTGCAAAATTCGGCGGATTCTTCTCAGCACTCGATTTCGAGAATTACGAGTTTCTGGCGAGCGACAGCCTCTATATCAAATCCTATCTCAACTCGCTGCGCATCGCCGCCATCTCCACCTTTCTGCTTCTGTTGATCGGTTATCCGATGGCGCTCGCCATGGCGCGGGCGAAAACCTCCATCCGGCCGACGCTGGTCATGCTGGTCATCCTGCCGTTCTGGACCTCGTTCCTGATCCGCGTTTATGCCTGGATCGGCATTCTGAAGCCGGAAGGCCTGCTGACCGTGCTGTTCCAGTCGATCGGCCTCATGGGGCCGGATGAACAGGTGCAAATCCTGCGCACCGATTATGCCGTCTTCATCGGCATCGTTTATTCCTACCTGCCCTTCATGGTGCTGCCGCTTTACGCGGCGCTGGAGAAGCTCGACAACACGCTGCTCGAGGCGGCAAGCGATCTCGGTTGCCCGCCCTGGAAAGCGTTTTGGCGCATCACATTCCCATTGTCCCTGCCGGGTGTAATTGCCGGTTCGCTGATCTGCTTCATCCCGATCACCGGCGAATTCGTCATTCCCGATCTTCTGGGCGGCGCCGATACGCTGATGATCGGCAAGACGCTGTGGACCGAGTTCTTCAACAATCGCGACTGGCCGCTTGCCTCGGCAATAGCCGTCATCCTGCTCGCGGTGCTGGTCATCCCGATCGCCTATTTCCAGAACCAGCAGCAGAAGGCGGGGTAAGGTCATGAAAAATTCCCGCTTCGACGCGACCGTTCTCACCCTCGGTTTCGCCTTCCTTTACATCCCGATCCTCATTCTGGTGATCTATTCCTTCAACGCCTCGCGCCTGGTCACGGTCTGGGGCGGGTTTTCGCTCACCTGGTATCAGCAAATGTGGTCCAATCAGGGCCTGATGGATGCCGCCTGGGTCACCGCCCGCGTCGCCGTCATCAGTGCCACCATTGCCACCATTCTCGGCACGCTTGCCGCGCTGACGCTGGTGCGGTTCAGAAAAATCCCCGGTCGTCTGCTGTTTTCCGGCATGATCTACGCGCCACTCGTCATGCCGGAAGTCATAACCGGCCTGTCGCTGCTGCTTTTGTTCGTATCGCTGGACATCGATCGCGGTTTCTGGACGGTGATCATCGCCCACACGACGTTTTCGATGTGCTACGTGGCGATCGTCGTGCAGTCGCGGCTGCTGACGTTTGACCGTTCTCTGGAAGAGGCGGCGCTCGATCTAGGCTGCCCGCCGGTCAAAACCTTTTTCCGCATCACCCTGCCGCTCATCCTGCCGGCGGTGCTGGCGGGCTGGATGCTGGCCTTCACGCTGTCGCTCGACGACCTGGTGATCGCCAGCTTCAACACCGGTCCGGGTGCCACCACGCTACCGATCAAGATCTATTCGCAGGTGCGGCTCGGCGTGACGCCGGAAATCAATGCCATCTGCACCATCCTGATCGGGCTTGTGGCACTGGGCGTGATCGCCGCGTCGGTTGCGACCAAGCGCAACGAAGTCCGCCGCCAGCGCGACGAACAGGCGGCAGCCCAGGGCTGATCTGCGGTCTGTTACTGCCGCGTCATCGGCCAGAAGACCGGTGCCGGCCAGGCGCCGCCGATGAACATCATCAGCGGATCGCTGGAAGGCATGCCGTCGGTCTTGGCATAGATGTTCGCCGATAAGGCCAGACCCTGCGTTTGCAGTGGCAAAAGGCCGCTCAGCACGATGAGGTCGCCTGTTCCATCCAGCCGGGCTTCGCCAAGCTCGGCAATGCCGTTGGCGATCGTTGCCGAAATGTCGGCGCGATCGAAGAACACGTCGCCGCCGCTGACATCGGTCAGCGCGAAATAGCCGTTCTGGGCTGCCTGACGGCGGATCGCCGCAAGGTCGATGCCGCTCAGCCGGCCGTTGCGTGCCGAAAGCTTGAATGAACCCGACAGGTCCCGCAAGGTGGCGATGCCGAACGGCTTGTTCAGATGCAGCGCCAGTTCGGCCGAGCCGGTCGCTTCCGGAATGACCGTTTCGGCACCGAACCGGCGCGAGACGCTGGCCAGATCGACATCGCGCAGCGACAGGCGCAGGTCGGCGCTCTCGGCAATGCGACCTTTAGGCGCGCTCATCTGGCCGGTCAGGCGTCCGCCATCGATGGCGCTGTCGACGAGGTCGATGCGCGCCATCTGCCGTGTATTGATCATGCTGACCGCCGCCTCGCGCAGCGGCAGCGGCCCGAGCTGCGCCTCGCTTGCCGAAAGGCGCAGGTCGATATCCATCAGGTCACCGAGAAGCGCAGCCGGTGTCACATCCTGCGGTTCGGCCGTTTGCGGCTGCGGCGAAAGCGCGCCGATGATGGCCCCGAAGTTCAGCCGATCGAAGGCGAGCGTGCCGGTCAGCCGCGGGCGGGCGTCCGGCGGTGCAAGGAGGTCGATGATTCCGGTCGCAGATGCCTCGTTGGCCTGCAGCGATACCTGTTCGAAACGCAGCGCATTGCCGCTGCTCATCAGCCGGGCGGTGAGCGACAGCTGTTGCAGCCGATCCATGCCGGTCACGTGGATGTCCAGCCAGTCCAAGACGTCCGGCACCCGCGGCATGGTGATGCTGAACGAGCCCGACAGAAACGCCGAGGCGGCCAGATTGGCGGTGCCGCTGAACTGTCCGGAAAAAAGGTTGGACGCCAGCGACAGATCGGCATCGGCATTGCCGCCGGACAGAAGGGTCAGCGGCTGCGGCGCCGACCCGGACAGTGTGAACGTCCTGCCGTTCACCGTTCCGGCAAGGCGTCCGGAGATTGCCGCGGACAGACGCGGCCACTCCACCGTACCGCTGAGCGCACTGATCAGCGTCTTGTGGCCGGTGCCGGCATCGATGATTTCCAGCGTCCCCTCTTCGATGGTCATGTCGCCGATGACGGCATCGAGCGCATCGTCCAGGGCCGGATTGCCGGCGTGGTCGCGCACTCTCTGCACGGCGTCGTTCAGCAGTCCGTCCATCGACCAGTCGATATCTCCCGGTGCCCGGCGAATGGCGAAAAGTTTTGGCCGCACAAGGTCGAAATCCTCAAAGACCAGCGTGCCGCGCAACGCCTGAAACAGTTCGAACGAGGCGGAAAGTCTGTCGACACGCGCAAGCAGGCGGGATGAGGCGCTGTCCGTTTCGCGAATGGCAACATTCTTGAGGATGATGTGCGGACGTGGCCAGAAATGCAGTTCCGGATCGCCGCCGATGGTCGCTTCGTGACCGAACCATTCCTCGATGGCATTTTCCATGCCGTTGCGCACCAGCGCGGTCGAGATCAGGTAGGGTGCGGCGACCTGCGAGACCAGCACCAACGCCACGGCGCAGCCGGCCACGACCATGAGAGCCCGGCGGTATCTTTTTCTGGTCTTGAGCGTCTGGATGAGCGACTGGAACATGTTTCCTCGAAGCGCTCATGGCTTCGCGTTTCGGGGCCTCGGCCATGCGTCGCCTTCGTTAGCGGAAATCCCGCAGCCATGCAAATCGCCGACCATCGACGGATGCCGACCGGTCGGGTGCCGCCTCGATCGTCGGCCAAGGTCTGCAGGTCCCGACCCGAAAGACGCGATCGATCTGGCATCCCTCGACGCAATGCCACCGGTGATTGTCCGAACGGAATGGCGAAATTCCATCACCCGGCGGGTGACGAGAGGATGCCCGCCTGTCCCGCTTCGGCACATGGCGCGGCCGCGCATACACATTTCGTTGTCTCTTTGCGGGAGATAGATGATTCTCTATCGTAAAATGCGCCTTTTACCTGGCGGATAACGAGAAAATTTACCGCTGGTTAAGACCTCTTCGTGCAAGGTTAACACCGAACGGAAAAGCGAATGTTGCCGGGTCTGGCGCTCGCTTTCACCGTCTGACACTTTTTTCCCGTCGTTGGGATAGCAGCATCAACTTATATAAAGGCAGCTTCGGCTGCCTTTCTTTTTTGCCCAAACGCTCGCCGCTCAGTTGGCAAGGACGCGGGGCGAGGGGAAGGTGATTTCCACAAGCGTGCCTTCGTTCGGCGTCGACGAGATGGCGAAGGATGCGCGGTTGGCATCCACCATCGCCTTGGTCAGCGGCAGGCCAAGCCCGGTGCCGTCGCCGCGCTTGCGCGCCGCACCGGTCACCTGCCGGAATGGCTGCATCGCCATTTCCAGTTCCGAACGCGTCATGCCGATGCCGGTGTCGCGAATGCGCAGGATGACATTGCCGTTCGGTTCCAGTGCCGTCGAGACGACGATCTGCCCGCCCGAGGGCGTGAAGCGGATGGCGTTGGAAAGGATGTTGAGAACGATCTGCTTGATCGAGCGCAGATCGGCGACCACCTGCGGCACGGCCTGCGACAGCGCGCTGCGGATGATCACCCGCTGGCCATTGGCCTGCGGCTGGATGATGGAGACCGCTTCCGACACCGTCTCGTTGAGACCCACGGCCTCGAATTCCAGATCCATCTCGCCGGCCTCGATCTTGGAAATATCGAGGAGGTCGTTGACGATGTCGAGCACGTGGCGGCCGGAACGGCCGATGTCGTTGGCGTATTCGATATAGCGCGGATGACCGATCGGCCCGAACCGCTCGGTGGCCATCATGTCGGCAAAGCCGATAATGGCATTGAGCGGCGTGCGGATCTCGTGGCTCACATGGGCAAGAAAATCGCTCTTGTGCGCATTCGCCGTCTCGGCGGCGCGCTTGGCGTTGCGAAGCTCCTCCTCCGTGCGCTTCCACTGGGTGATGTCGCGGATCACCGCGCAATAGCCGTTGGAGGAGGTGAGCCGCCCGATGGTCATGAACAGCGGCAGGAAACCGCCGCCTGCTTCGCGTCCTATCACCTCGCGCCCGTCGTTGAGCACGCTGGCAACGCCGTGGCCGGCCAGCCCGCCGAGATAATCGATGACCGAACGCTGGCTTTCATGCGCAAACAGCATGACGAAGGGGCGGCCGGCGGTTTCGTCATTGTCGTAGTTGAAGAGGGCGCTTGCCGCCTTGTTCATCGAGCGCACGTCGCCTTCCGACCCGATGATGACAACGCCGTCGGTTGCGGTTTCGAGGATGGAGCGCAACTCGTCCACCTCGACCTGGAGACGCGACACTTCGGCCGCTGCCGCCGCGGCTGCGGCCGAGCCCTCGTCGACGGCCCGTTCGTCGGAGGCGGGCGTGACGTCTGCGTGGGCAGGTGAGGGCGTGACGGGTTCGGCCAGGCCAGGCTCGGACCCGAAGCGCGCAGAGGCTGTGGGCGCAGACGGCGCTTGCTTGAGCGCCGTCGTTGCCGCAACCGGCATCAGCGCCAGCATCAGAGCGGTGGATTGTTCGAAACGGATCGATTGCAGCCGCGCGCTCACCGGCACCAGCGTGTCATCTGCCCGCACCACCACCATGCCACCCGCTTCCGCGGTCGTGGCCTCGAGTTCGTCACGCTGCAACAGCACATCGAGACCGCCGAGCGCCTCCAGTTGCTGCAGGCTGTCATAACCGGTCAGCCGCAGGAATTCGGCATTGGCATGAAACAGACGGTCGCCGGCATGCACGAGAAGGGCGACCGGCATCTGATCGAGAATATCCGCCGTCAGCCCGAGCCGCGCGCGCACCGGAATGATATCGGCAGGCCCTGGCCCCGTATCGGGCGACGCCTCGTCACGATCGCTATCCGATGGCGCGCGATCGTCGGTCACGACCGGCGCCTGATCGAGAAGCGGCAGCGCGTCGGCATCGGTCGCGTCGGCATCCGCTTGCCCGTTCGGGCCGGTGGTGCCGCCGCTCGTTGCCTCGTCGCCGCCTGCTGCCGCAGCCTCTTCTAGGTCGCCGGTTTCCAGCGTATCGCCTGCTTCATTGGCCCCGTCATCGCTCGCCGATGCATGTTCAACAAAATCGTCGCCCATCCGGTCGTCAATGTCACCGGCGTTATCTTCGGCATCGTGGGCGAGTGTCTCGTCAGGATTGGCGCGCTCGCCCGCATGACCGGGATCCTGCTCGACCTCATCCTCGGCGCCGGGATCGGAAACCGCGCCGGCAGCAGCATCGGCAACGGGATCGGCAGTGGCTGGATCGGCTTCACGCTCGGCATCGCCGTCGATGTCTGCATCCCGCACGATAGACACGTCGGAGGCGTGGCCGCCATGCTGCCTTGCTGCCGTGATGCTGTCCGTGGTCGCATCGGTACCCGGTTCGCGGTCCTTTTCGGATGCGGCGCCCAAGGTCTGCTCGACCGGTGCCTGCGCGTCGCGGTCGGCAAGCGGCATTTCCTGCCACGGTGTCTCGCTGTCGCGGCGGGCGTTTTCGTTGGCGGGACGCGCCGCTGCCGGCAGCGCGTCGTCGTGCCAGATCTCTTGCGCAGGCCGTTGTTCCGCGCGGCCTTCGTCCGGACCGAGGCCGGTCTCGTCCACAGTCCCCTCGACGAACGCCGCCTGCGGATCGAGGCGACGGCCGATCTCGACAAAGGCGGCCTGTTCGCCGGGCGTCAGCCCATCCCGGCGAAAGCGGCGTTCCTCGAAACGGATGACCTTGTCGGAATGGCGGTTCGTCGGCGTGTCGGCAAGACGCAGTGCCGGCTTTTCCATCCGCGGATCGGACACCGCGCCCGCTGCTGCGACGGGTGACACGTCCTGGGCAAGCGCGCTGTCGTCACCAGCCCCCTTGCCTGGCCTGTTGCCCGCGTCATAGCCCCCATCATCGCTATCGACGGCTTCAAAGCCAGCATCAGCGCCTGCGGGTTCCGGATCGCCGGACGTGGCATGTGACCATGCCGTCTGCCGCTCAATTTCCGGCTGCGTCCCGTCCTGTGCCTGCGACGCGGTATCTACCACCGCGTCGTTCAGGCTTTCCTCACCCTCTTGCGGCAGTGGAGCCATCTCGGCGGGGCTTGGGGCCGGCGTCAGGGTGATGCCGATCGCCAGTGGATCTTCCGCCGCATCTGCCACCCGCACGATGCCGAACCCACGGAAACCATCGAACTCGCGCGAACGCGTATAGGTCGGCAGCGCCGCCAGATCGACCGGCACTTTCAGCGTCGTGCCCTCGATCGGCCACCAGATGGTCTTGCCCGACCAGGTGTCGCGACGACGCAAGAGCTCGCCGATCTTGCCGTCGGGGTCGAAATTGAACAGGGCCGCAAGATCCGAAAAGGACAGTCCGGCGATATCGGCGGCATGCGGCCCGACGACGCGGGCAAACTCGCTGGACACTTCGCTGAACCGACCCTCGGCATCGATCTTCCAGACGAAACGCGTGGCGCGCATGTCGGGCGAAAACACGAAGGGTTCGGCATGGGATGACCTGGCTTTGCCAAACATCGTCGCCGGTGTTGCCGGCGTCGTCGCGGCATCGCTGCCGGCCCGATCCGTCGGATCGCCCGTACCCCCTCGGGATGCGTTTGCCGCCGCTGTCCATTCACCGGAAATCCGCGGTCCGGATGTCCCCGCGTCGGACGGACCCATGTCCGGTGCGCCCATGCTTGGTGCGCCTGGGCCTGATGTGTCTTTATCCGATGTCTGCGGACCGAATGTCCCGGCCGCGCCGCCCTCGGCTTTGGATCCGCGTATTTGAAAACCTTCGGCAGCGGTGGACGGGGTATCGGATGCCCGTGTCGGCCCAACCGGCGCCGCATCGGTATGCGCGGCTTCGGAAACAGGCGTCGCGTCCGGCTGGCCGTCAGCCGACGATGCTGGCGTCTCCGCGTCATTGTCTGCATCATGCCGTGCATCGGAATGGGCGGCAAAGCTGTCCTGCAAAGCCTGCCGCACCTCGGCCATGGCCTGCTCCGTCGCAGAACCCTTTTCGAGGCTGGCGCTCGTGCTGGCGTCGGAAGGGCGGAACTCCGCCTCTTCCACCGGTTCGTCATCGACGTCGGCGATGTCGGCCAGCGCATCAAGCGTCTCGACATAGCCATCGGCGGATCTGTCCTGTCGGGCAGGGGGCGCGGAAATGTGTGCCGGCGGATCGATCGCGCCCGCAGCCTCCTCGCCGCCAAGACGGTCTTCCATCGCAATGGCGAGGCCGGATTCCGCATCCGGCTCGACAATGAACAGAAGGTGCATGGCCGGGTCATCCGAGACCTTGCCCATGGCGGCGGGTAGGTAGCCGATGCGGGTCGGCACCGGCCGCTTGACGAGACCATCGGCATTCACGGCCGCCATGTTGACCAGCATGCGGGCGGTATGCGGCGTCAGGTCGAGTGCGGAAAAGCGCGGCGAGGCCGCCAGGATCTGGCCATTCTGGTCGAGTACGGCGCGGTGCGTATCGGTGTCGTCGAAACCCTCGATCATGCGTGCCGCGCACTGGATCGGCGATATCGCCGCCTCCGGCGCCGGGGCGGCCACCATGATCGCGTGATCGCGGCCAATGGTGACGCGTTCGCAGGTCGCCGTGACGGTGGTGCGCTGGAAGCCGCTGGTGACGCGCATGACAAAGGCGCGGCTCTCGCCGTCCTGCTTCAGCCCGCGCGCGGCCGCTTCCGCCTGGCGGAAGGACACATCCACCGGCGCCGTGCCATGGTCGAGAAAATCATAGATGTTTTCGTGGCCAAACAGTTCGGCGCCGCGCCCATTCGCCCACAGCGCATGTTTCATGTCGGGCGAGAAAATCACGATCGCCTCGCCGCCGGAAAAGCGCGCGCGAATGCGCGGATGAACGGCGATGTCGATAAACGGATACTGGACAGCGGACATGAACGAACCCTGGGAGCACCTTCGCCAGATACGCGGCGATATGCCAAGTTAACATATTGTTAGTAACTTCACAGGGGGCTGCGGTCCACCTTTGGCCCCCAGCTATCGGGCAAGAGGGTTAACGCCGGAGGGTGCGGCGCACAACGATATTGCATCGCACAATTAGCGATGTTAGATATAATGGGTGAGGAGCCAGCATCTGCTGCCGAACCAGTGTCGAGGAGGACATGGTATGGCTGAAGAAACCCATGATATGTTTCGATTTTCCCCTTTCGATCCGCCGGGATGGCCGAGCGCTTCGACCTCGTGGCGACAGCGGCGGTCGAGGGGGCGCGCATCGCCTTTTCCGGTTTTCATTCAGTGACTGCCGAAGCCACGAAAACTGTGGAGGAACTGCTTGTGGACGCGCACGACGACACGCTCGCGCTCGGTCGCCAGACGACCAGCCTGGTGTGCGACGTCGCCTCCTTGTCGCTCGCCCATGCGCGGGCGATGCGGGACGTTCGTTCCCCGGCCGAGCTGTTCGAACTGCAATCCGCATTTCTGCACCGGCATGTGGCATTGTCGATGGCGCAGCTGCGCCATCTGCAGGCCGCAGCCCACAGCGCGGCGGACCGTATGCTGCGGCCCGCCCGGCAAGCGCGGGAGCCGGCCGCCACCGGCTTTGCCGGACGATAGGCCGGTCGGTCAGACGCAGCATGCACGGGCAGGGGCGGTTCTTTCTGTCATCTGCGGATGTTAGGGGCTTGCCAAACGAGTTCGATCCTCGTATGTGAGCCGCAGACGCCAAGCGCGTCTGATGTGCGGTTGTAGCTCAGTTGGTTAGAGCGCAGGTTTGTGGCACCTGAGGTCGGTGGTTCGACCCCACTCAACCGTACCATTCCCCTCTTCCCGTCAGTCATTCTGTTAGGTCGACTGTCGCGGAGAGGGGATATTTGTTTTCCCCTCGAGGCATTCCCGTCGCATCGCGACCCTGCGGTCCGATTGCGCGGATCGGGGAAGCGGTGACGCCGCTGCCAATGTATTGCCCATCCGAAATAATGAAAAATCCCGCTTCTTCAGTATAGGCCCGTTTCGCGACCCATGTTTGTTTAGGGCGAAACTGTGGCGACTGGAGGTCTATTTGGCTTCAAAAACCGTTGTTTCCGCTCTTCTTACAGAGATTTTCGGTGAATAATTTATTACCATTTTGAGAAGGAAGTGGGTCATTTCGGGAATTCGGCAACCTTCGGTCGTCGTTTTCGCGTCAGCGTCGCAATAGTCCGGGAAAACTAATTAAGCATCTACGTTTAAAAGCATTTTCTGCTTGTCTGGGCAAAAATATTCGGCTCGTATGATCTCAGTTTTTAGCTGGGTACTTCATCTTATCTTATGCCTAAAGAGACTCCTTTTGCTGTCGTGAGCCGCAAGCTTCTTGATGCCTGGCTTGCATCCGATCCCAACCGTCCTGCCGATGCTATCGATATCTATCGCAGCGTAGTGGATCTTCTTTCGGCGCGCATGCGCCTGACATTGATCCGTGTCGATGACGGGGATCCCTGGCAATGGCGCATGCGCGCCATTCGTACCTATGGTTTCGCATCACGCCTGCTGGACATGTCGAAACTGCTTCCCGATGGCCCGCTGGGCGACGTCTCGGACCGGCAGTTCATGGAGCAGGCGGTCGTTCCGCGCATGCAGGAAGTCATCCAGACGCAGCAGCCCGTCATCGAAGTGGTCACGACCAAAGTGATGGGGCTGAGCGTCGGTTATGACCGCATCATGCTGCCGCAGAAGAACGCTTCCCGGCCGGAATGGGTGATTACCTCCACCATGGGCCGTTTCATGTTCGTAGCACCGCAAAAGCATGCGGAACTGGACCTGACGGACGAATCGATCGTGCAACTGCTTGTCGAAGGCGCGACCGCCAAGGAGATCGCGGCCCAGATCAACGTGTCGCCGCGCACGGTCGAGCACCGCATCGAGCGTATGAAGGACCGTATGGGGGCCCGCAATCTCGTACAGTTGACGGCAATGCTGATGGCCTACCGGCTCGGCCATGTCACCCCGGATCATCACGCCGACTAAGCGGGCAACGATCCGTTCCGCGCCGCTAATCTCCGGCGCCGGCAATTCTTCTCTCGCCGGCGCGCTCTAACCCGCAGTCCGGCGGCCGGCGCCCTCCCGGCAAGGGTCAGCTGTTCGAAGCGGCAAGGCCCAGGCGGCCGATCGTTTCTTTGAGAAAGGCGACCACGCAACGGATGCGCGGCAGGTCGCGCATGCTTTCATGACAGGTCGTCCAATAGGAGCGCCGGATGGTGATGTCCGGCAGCACCCGTTCCAGCAGCGGGTCGGTGCCGGCAATGTAATCGTGCAGGATGGCGATGCCCGCTCCGGCGCGGACTGCCTGCACCTGGCCGATCGCGCTCGAGATTTCGAAACCCGCGTCCCAGTCGCGCATCACCTCGGCGGTGAAATGTAGCGAGGGGGAAAAGATCAGATCCTCGACATAGCCGATGCGCGCATGCCGGCGCAGCTCCTCCACCGTGCTCGGCCGGCCTTTCCTGTCGAGATAGGTCGGTGCGGCGTAAAGACCGAGCGTGTAATCCGCAAGCTTGGCGGATATCAGTCGACCCTGCTGCGGCCGCTCGATGGTGATGGCGATATCGGCCTCGCGCTGCGACAGCGAAAACGACCGAGGCACCGGCACCAGTTGCAGTTTCAGCTGCGGATGACGCTCGGTCAGTTCGCAAAGTCGAGGAGCCAGCACCGCAACGCCCAATCCGTCCGGCGCACCGATGCGCACCGTGCCGGCAATAACGGCATTGTCGGCGCCGGCACCGCCAATGGCCTGCATCGCCAGCGTCTGCGCCTCCATCCGCTCGGCCGCGGCATAAAGCGCCTGACCGTGCGGCGTCAGCTCGCAGCCGCTGGTGCGGCGAACGAGAAGCTGCACCTGCAGATCCGCTTCAAGCGCCGTGATCCGGCGACCGAGCGTCGCATGGTTGATGCCGAGCCGCCGGGACGCGGCCAGAATCTGCCCGCTGCGTGCGACTGCGAGAAAGAGTCGGACATCGTCCCAGTTCACTTCTGTCCCCACTCCTTGGCGCATAATGTCGAAATTTGCACAACGGATGCGTAAATCACGGCGTTGCCCTGTGCAAATGCTAATGTCATCCTTCCCGACAACGAATGGAGGACGATCATGACGACACAGACAGTTCTGGGCCATTTCATCGATGGCAAGCGCGTTGCCGGCGCCAGCGGCCGCCATGCCGACATATTCAACCCGGCGACCGGCGAGGTGCAGGCTCAGGTGGCGCTGGCTGACGTCGATGAGGTCCGCGCCGCCGTCGCCAGTGCCCGTCAGGCCCAGCCCGGATGGGCGGCCACCAATCCGCAGCGCCGCGCCCGCGTGTTCATCCGCTTCGTCGACCTTCTCAATACCCATATGGACGAACTGGCGGCGATGCTGTCGAAGGAGCACGGCAAGACAGTCGAGGACAGCAGGGGCGATATCGTCCGCGGCCTGGAAGTCTGCGAATTCGTCATCGGTGCGCCGCATCTGCTCAAGGGCGAATTCACCGAAGGGGCGGGACCGGCGATCGACATGTATTCGATCCGTCAGCCGGTCGGCATCGGGGCGGGGATCACGCCCTTCAATTTTCCGGGCATGATCCCGATGTGGATGTTCGCACCGGCAATCGCCTGCGGCAACGCCTTCATTCTCAAACCATCGGAACGCGATCCGTCCCTGCCGCTGCGTCTGGCCGAGCTGATGATCGAGGCGGGGCTGCCGGCCGGCATTCTCAATGTCGTCAATGGCGACAGGCACGCCGTCGATGCGCTGCTGACCGATCCCGATATCGGCGCGATCTCCTTTGTCGGCTCCACCCCGATCGCCCGTTATGTTTACGGCACCGCGGCTGCGAACGGCAAACGCGCACAGTGCTTCGGCGGCGCCAAGAACCACATGGTCGTCATGCCGGATGCCGATCTCGATCAGGCGGTCAATGCGTTGATGGGTGCCGGCTACGGCTCGGCCGGCGAGCGCTGCATGGCGGTGTCGGTTGCCGTTCCCGTGGGCGAGGAGACCGCCAACCGTCTCGTCGAAAAGCTGGTGCCGAAGATCGAGGCCTTGCGGATCGGGCCCTTTACCGACGACAAGGCCGACATGGGGCCGGTCGTCACCAGGGAGGCCAAGGCGCGGATCGAGGGCCTGATCGACCGGGGTGTCGAGGAGGGCGCAAAGCTTCTGGTCGATGGCCGCGGTTTCAAGCTGCAGGGATATGAAGGCGGCTATTTCGTCGGCGGCACGCTGTTCGACCATGTCACGCCCGACATGGATATCTACAGGCAGGAAATCTTCGGGCCGGTCCTCTCCGTCGTGCGTGCCGGGACTTACGAAGACGCACTCGCACTGCCGATGAGCCACGAATACGGCAACGGCGTCGCCATCTTCACCCGTGACGGAGATGCGGCGCGCGATTTCGCTTCCCGCGTCAATATCGGTATGGTGGGCATCAATGTGCCGATCCCGGTGCCGCTTGCCTACCATTCCTTCGGCGGCTGGAAAGCTTCCTCCTTCGGCGACCTCAACCAGCACGGCACCGACTCGATCAGGTTCTGGACGAAGACCAAGACCGTGACCGCCCGCTGGCCCTCCGGCATCAAGGATGGCGCCGAATTCGTCATGCCTGTCATGAAGTGATCCTGCCGAAAACTTTTCACGAAGGCAGCGGAGGGCGCGCGCAGCAGGATTTAACGCTCCGGAAGGCGGTCAGCGACTGAAGGCCAAACGAGGCGGGACGAGGCTCGCCCTTCGGTTCCGATGGGACTCGAAAAGATACTCCGCTGGAGGGTAAAACTTCCCTGTCGTCATTCCGCGATTGAAATCGATTGATTTTCAGGTATCTGCCGCAGCGTGTGGCGAGGATGATCATCACGCGGGTTTCGAGGATCGGGAAAACAAACATGTCGATTTCTGACTTGGCGCCGTCCGCGGCCGGTTCTGTGAGACGCGCTTCTTTTACGGGCAATGCGCGCGAATACTTTGGAATCTGGATCGTCAACGTACTCCTCACCATCGTGACGCTCGGGATTTACTCGGCCTGGGCAAAGGTGCGCCGCAACCGTTACTTCTACGGCAATACGGTGATCGCCGACCGCGCCTTCGACTATCATGCCACCGGCAAGCAGATCTTCATCGGCCGGCTGATCGTCGTCGGCTTCTTCCTCGTGACCAACATACTGTCGACGATATTTCCGCCCTTCGCCTTGATCGTCTTCGTACTTATCCTCGTGGCCTTGCCGTGGCTTATCCAGCGCAGCCTGCGCTTCAGCGCCCGCGTCACCAGCTATCGCAACGTGCGATTCAATTTCACGGGCTCGGTCGGCGGCGCTTTCGTCTCCATTCTGCTCGGCAGCATGGTGGCTTCGCTCTCCTTCGGCATTCTTGCACCGCTGTCCAGCCGCTGGGTCTGGCGCTACGTCTTCAACAACCTGCATTACGGCGACCGCCCGTTTGCGACCGATCCGAAGATCGGCGCGCTGTACCGCGTCTGGATCCTGCCGGCGGTGCTGATCGTCTTCGGAACGGTGCTGGTGGCGGGCCTTGGCGCAATGATCGCTTCCGCCGCCTCGACCATGACCGAGACGGAAATGGTCGACGGCATGGCCGGTTTCAGCGTCTTCCACTGGGCTATCCTGTTCGTGTTCCTGGCCTATGGCCTTGCCGGCCTGCTGTATCGCATCGGTGTGCGCAACGTCGTGTTCAACGCCACCACGCTCGACGGCCGCCACCGGCTGGTCAGCGATGCTCCGCGTTTCCAGTATGCCTGGATCGCCATCTCCAACGTCATCGTCACGGTCCTGACGCTCAGCCTGATGCGCCCCTGGGCGGCCGTGCGCATGGCGCGCTTCATGGCCATTCACACGGGCGTCATCGTTGTCGGCGATCTGGGTGAGGTCCTGTCCTCGATGGAAGCCAGCGGTTCTGCGGTCAGTGCCGAATATCTCGATCTGGAAGGCTTCGACTTTGGCTTCTGACGACGACACGGTGATTGCGCGCGGCGAATGGCATCCCGCCCATTCCAGCCGCGCCGTCGCCGCGGATCTTCGTGAAAAGGACGGCCGTCTGGTCGTTGCCGCCGATGCGCTGGCGCTGACCTCCGGTCTGCACGAAGAGGTCGAGATCAGCGAGCGGGTGGGTTCGATCCCCAGGCGCCTGACATTCCTCGACGGCTCCGTCTTCGAAACGCGCGACAACAAGGCGATCGACGCTGTCACCAGTCGCCACGGTTCACGGCGTGGTGGTTTGGTCCACCGGCTCGAACAGTTCCATCCGCGGCTGATCGCGTTCACGCTTGCGGTTTTCCTTCTGGCGATCGGCATCTATCGCTATGCGCTGCCGGTCATGGTCGAAATCGCCGTGTTGGTGACGCCGCCGGTCGTACCGCAGATGATCGGCGCAAGCACGCTCGCCTCGCTCGACCAGACATTGCTGAGCCAGACCGCGCTGCCACCGCAGGAGCAGGAGGCGATCCGCGCCGAGTTTGCCCGTTTGGCCGCCCATGCCCGGGGTGGCGCGCAAGCCTACAAGCTGACGTTTCGCGATGCGCCGGTGATGGGGCCGAATGCCTTTGCTCTGCCGGACGGCACGCTTGTCCTGACCGACGCGCTCGTCAAGCTTGCCGATGGCGACCGCCAGATGGTGCTGGGCGTGCTTGGCCACGAGATCGCCCATGTGGAAGGGGAGCACAGCCTGCGACAGATCTACCGGGTCGCCGGTTTTGCTGCGCTCGTCATGCTGATTGCCGGCGATGTCGGCTCCGGCGTCGAGGATATCCTAACCCAGGGCGGAACACTGGTGGCGCTTTCCTATTCCCGCGACGCCGAAGAAGCGGCAGATCGTCGCTCCGTCGAACTGATGAAGGCTGCCGGATACGAGGCTGCGGCGCTTGCACGCTTCTTCGCGATCCTGGAGGAAAAGCTCGGCGATCACGGCGATACCAATATGTTGTCCACCCATCCGGGGACGCCGGCACGGCAAGCCGATATCCGTAATTATGCTCAGCAGCTTGAAGGTGACGTTAAGGATCGGTGACGATGTGCAGGTCTGGGACATTGACCTGCTGCGAGACGCCGCTAATTAAGAAGCCGAGTAACTAGTTTGGGGGCTTCCGTCATGGTTTACGAATGGGACGCCCGGCGTGCACGCCGTGCGCGGCTGGGCAAGCTGGGCTTTGCGTTTGTCACGGCCGGCACTCTCCTGTCCGTCGCATTCTGGTTTTTCTCCGCAGCATGACCGCGCGATGACTGGGGGCGGGCAGGCCTGACATATCCACAGCCGGCATGCGCAGGCTTGTGCCGCAGCGGCGATCGGGCCTATAAGAGAAACTGGAGTAGTAAAATCACCATTGCGTGTGATCCGCCTTTGTCGCCTTTCTCGATCGACGGGATAGGGCTGCGACGGTCCCGGACAATTTTGTTTTTTGGAATTGTTCAAAACTAGCAAAGCTCCTATATAGGACTCCGAAAGTCTCTGGAGACGAAGATGCGCCTGACCAAACAGACAAATTATGCCGTTCGCATGCTGATGTATTGCGCGGCCAATGATGGCCATTTGAGCCGAATTCCCGAGATCGCCAGAGCCTATGGCGTGTCCGAACTGTTCCTGTTCAAGATCCTGCAGCCACTGACAAAGGCCGGTCTCGTCGAAACCGTGCGCGGCCGCAATGGCGGTGTGCGGCTTGGGCGCGATGCGGCGAAGATCACCCTGTTCGATGTGGTCAAGGTCACGGAAGACAGTTTCGCCATGGCCGAATGTTTCGAGGATGGCGTTGCGGAATGTCCGCTGGTCGACAGCTGCGGTCTCAATGCCGCGTTGCGCAAGGCGCTTAACGCCTTTTTCGACGTCCTGGCCGATTACACGATCGACGATCTGGTCAAGGCGCGTCCGCAGATCAACTTCCTGCTGGGGCTTGACGAGTTCCCGCCGGCCGAGCTGTCGCCATTGCAGGCGCCGGCTGCCTGAGGTTCTCGACCTCGTCACCGCACAGCATTGATCTTGGAAGCCGCGGAGCGATCCGCGGCTTTTTTGTTGCGCGGCGATGATCGCGATCGGCGCGAGCGCGTGAATCCGACCCCGCGGAACGGGTGATTCGCTTTTGACTTGACGTGCGGTGCTCACGCACCGCCTTGAATTTCACTGCCGTGGGTAGAGCGGCGCCCGGTGCTGCCCGCTTTGATATGTTTTTTTGCGTAAAAAATACTTCGATCCATGTATACATGGGTATTTTTGTTGAAGCACTGAAAGCGATGAAGTACATATTACTCATAAAGAATGAGTTTGCATTTATTGGTCCAGGGGCGGCGGTGATTTGACGGGGGCGGTATCATAACGAAAAAGTGTTGTTCTGCGGAAATGCATTGCATGCTAATGGTTTGATTGAAGTTGATTTGAAGCACACTGGTGCTTGGTGATTGTACATTTACAATCACGTGTCGGTTTCTTGTTGCGCATGAGTGTTGCGGGGCAGGGGCAGCTTCCGCTTTGGCGGCATGCAGATCCAAATATTTTTCGGCGCCGGTGAAACTGTTTCTGACAAAGTCTCGTCTGTTGATGAGTAGGCAGTCAGCAGTTTGCGGCCGTGTGCGGATAGGGCTAGGGGCCGGTGGCGCAGGCGCGTCTGGCGGTCGAACAGCACCATGTGGTCCCGTCCACGCGGTGAGAAATAAAAAATGCGGGGGACGTGATCCGTTTACGGCGCACATCCGTACAGTAGTCAGGTTTGGAAATGCGTATCGGGATACCTCGCTCGTCTGGGGACGGCGCTACCCTACGCGGGATAACGGTTTGAGGAATAGTATGCCAGGTCTTGGTTATGATAGTGGAAGTTCAACGTCGCTCCGTCGCGTTCCCAAGCAGGGAAGAAGCCGTGACCGGATCGATGAAATCCTGAAGGTTTCGATGCATCTCATTGGTGAAAAAGGCATCGACGCCGTCACCATGAAGGAGATCGCGGCCCTTTCCGGTGGGCCGATCGCTTCGGTTTATCAATACTTTCCGAACAAGTCCGCGATCATTGCGATGCTCTATGATCGCTATGTCGAGCAGACCCGCGTGATGGTCAGCAAGTCGATCGGCAGCATCGCGTCGGCAAGCGATGCACTGGACGCCACGGACACTTTGTTCGACGTCTATTACAACAATCTGCGCCAGAACCCGTCGACGCAGGATCTGCTTAACGCCATCCAGGCCGACAAGGGGCTCGCCGACCGCGATATCGAGGAAACCCGCTATCAGTCGGAGACGTTCTACGACGCGACCGAACAGTTCATTCCGCAGCAGATGCGCGACGCCTATCGCCGCACCCTGTTCCTGATGTTCCATATGGCCTCGGCAACCCTGCGTCTGGCCTTGATCGTTCCGGAAAAGGAAGCCGAAGTTCTGGTAGCCCAGTTCAAGGCTCTGACCCGTGCGCAGGCAAGCTATTACTTCGAAGGCAAGTTTCCGGCCTCGATGTAATCTTTCGTCTCAGGCCCGGAAACGTTCGGGCCTGTAGGGCGACATGTCGATGACCGGCGGCTTGCCGGTCATCATTTCGGCCAGCACGCGGCCGGTGACTGGCCCGAGCGTCAGGCCATGATGCGCATGGCCGAAGGCGAACCATAGGCCGTCATGGCGGGGCGCCTTGCCGATCACCGGCATCATGTCGGGCGTACAAGGGCGCGCGCCCATCCATGGCTGTTCGTCGAGCCTGTCCGCCAGCGGAAAGACCGTGCGGGCCAGCTTTTCCGCCCGCGCCAGCTGCACCGGCGTTTTCGGCGCGTCGCGCAGGGCAAATTCGGCGCCGGTCGTCAGACGGATGCCCTGGTCCATCGGTGCCAGCAGATATCCGCGCTCCGCATCCATCACCCAGCCATTCAGCTTTGCGCCCTGCCTTGCGCCGTAATGCATGTGGTAGCCGCGCTTGACGCCGAGCAGATAGCGATAGCCGAGCCTCCGCGTCACGCCTTCGGACCAGGGGCCGAGTGCGACCACGACATCCCTGGCCGTCATCGGTCCTTCACCGGTCGTCACCATCCAGCTGCCGGCAGAAGCCGTCAGCGTGGTTGCATCGCCATGCACGAACCGGCCGCCCAGCTTTTCGAACAGCGCGACATAGGCCCGTGTCAGTGCCAGCGGGTCCCGCACCGCCCAGGGATCGCGCCAGGTCAGGCCGCCGACAAAGGCATCGTGGTCGAGATGCGGCTCGCGGCGCTTGAGCGTCGCCCGGTCGAGCGTATCGTAGGCAAGGCCGTGATCGGCCTGTTTGACGCGCGCCGCCGCCAGTTCGAGGTCAAGCGTCGTCTTTGTGCGAAAGAGTTCCGTCCAGCCGTCCTTGCGGATCAGGTGCCCAGCGCCGGCGGCCTCGATCAGGTCCGCGTGTTCGCAGATCGAATGGGCGATCAGCCGCGCATAATCTGCGGCGATCCGCTTGTGGCGGTCGGTGCGCGAATGCCACCAGTAACGCCACAGGAACGGCGCCACCTTCGGCAGGGCGCGGCCGTGATAAAAGGCATCGGTACGGGTGTTGAGCGCATAGCGTGCAAGCGTGCCGAGCTGCCGCGGAAAACCATAGGGCACCACGCCCTCGCGCTGGATGAGGCCGGCATTGCCATAGGACGTTTCCTCGCCCGGATCACGACGGTCAACGAGAACTACCGACTTTCCGCGGCGCGCCAGATGAACGGCGGTCGACACGCCGATGATCCCCGCACCAAGAACGATAACTTCTGCTGCCATGATGAACCCTGCCCGCGCGATGCCCCGATTGCGGCATCTTACAATCGTGGCCGAAGCCGGCAAGCCGGCGCGGCGGCCCGCCCGTCCTGATGGGCAGGACAGGCGAGCGCCCGTTGCTCAGGAACCAAGATCGCCATCATCGGTTGGACACATGAAAGGGGTCTATCATGGCACGAAAACGAACGAATTGGATGGCTGCTGCCGGCGCGATGGGTTTGATGGTTCTGCTGCCGCACATGGCGTCGGCCCAGAACCCCGTCCGGAACCGGGATAACCCGGCCTCGCAATCCGCGCCACCGGCCGCAACACCGGAATGCGTCGCCCCCGCCGACCCGTCACAGAAAGGCGATCGCCTGCCACAGGGCGATGCCGGTGCCTCCGGTCAGCTGGACAAGTGCAACGGCGTGCTGACGCCGCCGCAAACCGGCGATCCGGACATTGTCACTCCGGCACCCGATACGGGCAAGGCCCGCGTCATTGCGCCGGATGAAATGCCCGCTGCCGGCAATCCCTCGAATGGTTCGGGTCAATAGGCGACGCTTCGCAGATGCCTACGTACGAGGGGGAGGCGGTCCGCCGCCGCTACAGCGGCGATGCTCAGGGAAGCCGCTATCTCACCGAGCCGTGGCAGCCTCGGCCGGGTCGATCATCGGATCGAGCATGGACTTCAGCTCCTGCGCATCGCGAATGCCAAACAGGAACCAGTTGATCAACTGATCGGCCACCAGGGTTTCGGCCTCGCTGCCGGGGGCGATCTGCCGCTCGCGGCAGACATCCGTCAGGACCGCATGGAGAAAGGACAGATCCTCGCTGTCGATGATATCGTTGGATGCAAACGGCATGTTGGCGGCTCCGATCTCTCGGGAAAACTGGGACGGCCGCCTTTCCTCGCGATACGCCCGGTTCCGTGTTCGATAGTCAGGCAACGCGCGTTTTCGCTGCGGGTTCCCGCAGGGCGACCCGATGCCCGGTGTCCGGTGTCCGGTGCCCGATGGCCAAGGTCCTGGCCGCACAGCCCGCTGCCCGAAGCCTTCGATCCGGCTGCCTGCCTTTGAGCAAACCTATCCGGGTTTGTGTCGCCAATGACGTCTGCCTGCCTCCATCAGGCCCGGTCTTGCAATTCGCCCCTGTGTCCGCCTCAATGGGTGGCGAATGAAAGGACGGTAAACCCATGCCCCATGTGATCGTGAAAATGTATGCCGGCAAGACCGAAGAACAGAAACAGGCGCTTACCGACGAGATCCAGAAGGCGCTGACAAGCGCGATCGGCTCGGCGGAAAAATCGATCTCGGTCGCGATCGAGGATGTCGATCCGGCCGACTGGGTGGAAAAGGTCTATCGCCCCGACATCCTGGACAAACCCGATCTCATCTACAAGAAACCCGGTTACGATCCGTTTGCCTGAGCTGGCCCTTTGCCTGAGCCGGCAGGCAAGGCAGCGACGAGGGGCCGCTGCCTTCAATTGCAGGTCAGCTGTAGCGGCTGATCGAAAGGTCGCTTGCATCGATGTCGGGCGTACGGCCGCTGACGAGATCGGCGATCAGGCGTGCCGAACCGGTGCTCATCGTCCAGCCCAAGGTGCCGTGGCCGGTATTGAGATAGAGACCGGAAATCGGTGTCTTGCCGATGATCGGCGTGCCGTCCGGCGTCATCGGCCGAAGACCGGACCAGAACGTGCCCGTGCCGGCCTCGCCGCCGGGAAACAGATCCATGACGGAGTGTTCGAGCGTGCGGCGGCGGGCAAGGCCCAGATCGTTGGTATAGCCTGAAATCTCCGCCATGCCGCCGACGCGGATGCGGTCACCCAGCCGGGTGATGGCGATCTTGTAGGTCTCGTCCATCACGGTCGATTCCGGCGCGCGGGTCGGATCGGTGATCGGGATGGTCAGCGAATAGCCCTTGACCGGATAGACGGGCAGGTTGATGCCGAAGGACTTGACCAGGAGCGGCGAATAGCTGCCGAGCGCCACCACGACCGCATCCGACTTGATGTCGCCCTTATCCGTGTGAACGCCTGACACCGCGCCGCCGGAAATATCGACGGCCTTGATCGTATGGCCCCAGAGGAATTTCACGCCGAGCGCCTCGGCCTTGGCCGCCAGCGCATTGGTGAACTTGAAACAGTCGCCGGTCTCATCCTTCGGGGTCAAAAGGCCACCGACGATTCTGTGGCGCGCATGGGCAAGCGCCGGCTCGACGCGCACGCAGCCGTCGCGGTCCAGCACTTCATAGGGCACGCCATCGGCGGCCAGCGCCTTCACGTCCTTGGCGGACGCATCCAGCTGTTCCTGCGTGCGGAAAAGCTGCAGCGTGCCCTGCATGCGCTCGTCATAGGCGATGCCGGTTTCCTCACGCAGATCGGCAAGCGTGATGCGGGCGTAATCGGCCAGCCGCAGCATGCGGCTCTTGTTGACCGCATACCGTTCCGACGTGCAGTTCATCAGCATTTTCAGCATCCACGACAGCATCGCCGCATCCATTTTCGGACGCAGGATCAGTGGTGCATGTTTCATGAACAGCCATTTCATCGCCTTGTGGGGAATGCCCGGGGCGGCCCAGGGCGAGCAGTAACCGAACGACACTTCGCCGGCATTGGCAAAGCTGGTTTCCATCGCAGCACCCGGCTGGCGGTCGATGACGGTGACCTCGTGGCCGGCCTTGGCCAGCTGGTAGGCGGATGTGACGCCGATGACGCCGGCGCCGAGAACGGAGACTTTCATGCGGTCCTCAATGGTTCGCGGTTTCCTGTCGGGGTTCGCGGTTTCATGCCGGCCGGCCACCGGCAGGGAGAGACGGTTTGCGACCGATCGGCGGCGCGCCCTCGGCGAGGCACGCAAATGCGCTGCGCCTCGCCAAGGCCTGACCGAAGGTCATTTCACACAAGCTTATTGAAAGGATCGCGCAATATCCCGTCGTTTGTTGCTTGCTAATTGTGCAAAGCAATGTTTTTTGCAACGATCGTTGAAAGATAGGAATAATTTGCATGTCCGCCCTCGACGCAACCGACCGCGACATCATCCGCCTCCTGCGGCTCAATGCCCGCATGAGCAATGCGCGGATCGCCGCGGAAGTCGGTCTGTCGCCCTCGGCCTGCCTGCGTCGCATCGGGCTTCTTGAAAAGGCCGGGGTGATTAAGGGCTACACGGCCCTCATCGAAAGCGCCGGCGGCAACACGCTCGCCGTCATCATCAACATCACGCTGGAACGCCAGACGGAAGATCACCTCAACCGCTTCGAGGCGGCGATCCGAAAATACCCGGAAATCCGCGAATGCTTCCTGATGACCGGCGATTCGGACTATCTGCTGAGGGTGGAAGTGGAAAGCGCGCTGGAATTCGAGCGCATTCACAAGGAAATCCTGTCTGCCCTGCCGGGCGTGCTGCGCATCCATTCCAGTTTCTCGATCCGAAACGTGCTGGCAACGAGGCCGAAGGGCCGGCGGTGAGCGCCATGCTTGCATGATGGCCGGTGCGGCCTATCTCCTGTTAAGGGGGCTTGTTTAAGGGGCGCTTGGTCCCGCCGGGCTGGTTCTAGGCCCGCAAGAAAACAGGAGGACGCGCATGGGACCCCGTAACCCGCATATCCGCAACCTCCGCAACCGAGGCGTCCCAGGTTGATCGCAGCCTTTCGATCATGTCCGAACCGGACAATGTCTGGGTGGCGGCCCGCCAGGATCGGATAACGGCCGATCAGGAGAAGTCGCAGCACGATACCTTGGAAGGGGAGGCCGACAACGGACAGCCGCACGACTGCGCGGTTCTGCAAAAATCGGAGGAGACGGAAGCCGCATTGCTGTCCGGTGAAAGCGAACGGATCGGCACGCAGAATTTCGACGAGGACACGCCGTTCGGCGAAAGGGTGGTCATCATCTGAAGGGAAGGCGCAGCACGGCGAGGCGTCGGGCGAAGGCGGTTCCGGTTGTCTGCAGGGGAGAATTGGCTGGGGAACCTGGATTCGAACCAAGATTAACGGAGTCAGAGTCCGTCGTTCTACCGTTGAACTATTCCCCAGCAGGAAACGGCTTGTCGCCGGTTCGTCGGTGTGCGGCGCTTATAACCAAAGTTTTTGCGATTGCAAAGGCCGTTTTCAAAAAACTTTCATGCGCTTTTGTCCTCCTGTGGACGGCCGAAAAAGGCCGGTGCGGGCCGTTGCCGCGGGGCGGCAAAAAGGCGTTGGCGAATGGGCGCGTCGCTGTTATCCTTATGGCAACGAAACACCAGAGGCCTGCAGCAGTCCCGCTCACGGGGGTCTTGCGCGGCGAGACGGAAAAGATCAGTGATGGACCCCGACAGCGGCAAAGAGCCGCCAGATGGCGGGGCGTCGGCGGCAGGGCGCAGCGGCAAGAACCGCAGGCGCCGCAAGGCAAAGCAGAACGGCAAGTCCCGTTCCGCGGCCCTACCTGCGCGTGGTGGCGAAGCCGGCGTGACCGGCGATGCCCGACGCCCTGAAGCAATTGATGACGGCATGCCCGTGCGCAAGCGCAAGCGTCGCCGCGCGCGTGGTGGCGCGCCCTCGCCGGTGCATGGCGACCATCCGCCAAGAGACCGGCAGGCCGAAACGTCTTCCCGCAGCCATGGGGCTGGCGGCGACCATGCAGCGCCCGTTGCAGGGGCCGCGCCTGTTGCAGGCAATGCGCCCGCGGCAGGGAATGTAACAGCGCCCGGAGCCGCGCATGGGACGGGCCATGCAGGCGAGGGACATTCCTCGACCCCCGGCAGTGCCGGTGGTCATCGGTCCGGCCAGGTGCAGGGTCATCACCCTTCCCAACATCAGGGGCCCGGCGCCGGCAAGGGGCGCAATCGCCGCCGCAACAGGAACCGCAATGCCCGCAATCCACAGGTGCGCCCGCTGGCGCCGGCCGGCAGGCAGGCCGATGACAAGTCGTCGGATAGGCCGTCGGACCGGCTGTCTGACAAGTCGCATCCGCATCGCAAGACCGATGCACGCGAAGCCGTCGCCGCCTTGCCGGACATGGCCCGCGAGGCAAAATTGCGCCACGGCCAGCACCCGGCTTTCGAGCCGCGTTCGAACCGCCATGAGCGACATCACGCAAGTCCTGAGAAGGGCGGGCCGGCGGATTCGGGACGCGGCAATATCGGGCCGCACGAGGATCTTTACGCGGCGCTCGATCTCGGCACCAACAATTGCAGGCTGCTGATCGCACAGCCGACGCGCCCGGGCCATTTTCGCGTCATCGACGCGTTTTCGCGCATCGTGCGTCTGGGCGAGGGGCTCGGCGCAACCGGGCGCCTGTCGCAGGATGCCATGGATCGCGCCGTCGATGCCTTGCGCGTCTGCGCCGCCAAACTTGCCAACCGGCCGATCAAGCGCATGCGGCTGATTGCCACCGAAGCCTGCCGCGCCGCTGAAAACGGCGAACTGTTCCTGTCGCGCGTGAAGGCGGAGACGGGCCTCGATCTCGAGATCATCGACCGCGAGACGGAAGCACGGCTTGCCGTATCCGGCTGCTCGTCGCTTGTGGGGCGCGAGGCGCGCTCGGTCGTGCTGTTCGATATCGGCGGCGGCTCGTCGGAAATCGCCGTCATCCGCATTGGCGACCAGCGCTCCTCGCGTCTTGCCAGCCATATCACCGACTGGACCTCGCTGCCGGTCGGCGTCGTCACCCTGTCGGAACGTCATGGCGGCCGCGATGTCACGCCGGACGTGTTTGCCGCCATGGTCGGTGAAGTCGAGGGCATGCTTGCCAAATTCCAGTGCCCGCCGATCGACATGAACTATGTCGGGGCGGGGCCGGAGGATTTCTACCTGATCGGCACGTCGGGCACCGTCACCACGCTTGCCGGCGTCCATCTCGATCTGCCGCGCTATGACCGCCGGCGTGTCGATGGCGTCTGGCTGTCGAATGCCGAGGTCGATGCCATGCAGAACAAGCTCCTGTCCTGGGACTTTGCCGGGCGCGCCGCCAATCCCTGCATCGGGCCGGATCGCGCCGATCTGGTTCTTGCCGGCTGCGCCATTCTGGAAGCCATCCGCCGCCGCTGGCCAAGCACCCGCATGCGGGTGGCCGATCGCGGCCTGCGCGAGGGCATTCTGACCGAAATGATGGCCGATGACGGCGTCTGGCGCCGCCACCGCCTGCGCAAGGACGGCGCGCGAGAGGCCGAGACCGGCGCCCGCAGCGCCCGCCCCGGACAGCAGGCCCCGCAATCTTCAGGAGCAAGGCGATGACGAAACCGCCCATCGGCCGCAAGCTCGGCCAGAAGGTCAAGAGCGGCAAGCTGAAGGCGTCGTCGCGCCGTTGGCTTGAGCGCCATATCAACGATCCGTATGTGCAGCGCGCCAAGCTCGAAGGCTATCGCGCCCGTGCGGCCTTCAAGCTTCTGGAGATCGACGACAAGCACCAGATCCTCAAAGGTGCGCGCCGCATTATCGATCTGGGCGCCGCACCGGGCAGCTGGTCGCAGATCGCCGCCAAGGTGACGAATTCGACCGACGAGGATATCCGCGTTGCCGCGATCGATTTTCTCGAAATGGCGCCTCTGCCGGGCGTCAAAATCCTGCAGCTGGACTTTTTGGATGACGACGCGCCGCGCCAGCTGATCGAGGCGATCGGCGGCACGCCGGATCTGGTCATGTCCGACATGGCCGCTCCCACCACGGGTCATCACCGCACCGACCATCTGCGCACGATGCATCTGTGCGAGGTGGCGGCGCATTTCGCCATCGAGGTTCTGGGCCCCGGCGGCCATTTCCTGGCGAAAACCTTTCAGGGCGGCACCGAGAAGGATCTGCTTGATCTGCTCAAGCGCAATTTTAAGCAGGTCATCCATGTAAAGCCCGGCGCTTCGCGCCAGGAATCGGTGGAAATGTTCCTGCTCGCCAAGGGGTTCAAGGGCCGTCAGCCTGGTTTTTCGGATGAACGGGAAGAGCCTGCCGACTATGTCGACGAGCGTGAGAACTGGACCGAAGATCACGGGCGGTGATTTTCGGCTTCACGCTGCCGCAGGAACGGGGCCGGGGGAATGGTCCGGGAGAATGGCCTATTCACCGGGCGTCGGTTTTGCCCGCATGGCCTCTTTCCGGCCCGCGCCATGACCGGACGCCACCGCACCGGCATATTTGTCGAGCGGCAGAAGCGGAATGATCGCCAGCAGCGACATGACCGACACCGCGTAGAAGGCGAGATGGAAATCGGCCAGTTGCAGATGCGTACCTGACAGCGCGGATGCAGCTTCCAGGATGGAGGCGGCGAAGGCGACGCCAAGCGCGAGGCTCACCTGCTGCAGGACGGAGGACATCGATGTGGCCTGGCTTGCCTGCGCATCCTCGATTTCCGAATAGCTCAGCGCATTGGCGCCGGTGAAAAAGAACGACCGTGCTAGGCCGGAAACGAACAGAAAGAAGATGATCGCCATATGTGGCGTCTGCGGCGTGAAGAAGCCGTTGACCACGGTGGTGACCGCGCCGACGCAACCGGCGCAGATCAGCGTCGTCTTGAAACCGATGGCGCGATAGACGCGCTTGGCGATGAATTTTACCGTCAGCGCGCCGCCGGCACCGGCAAAGGTGATCAGGCCCGACTGGAATGGGGTGAGCCCGAAGGCGAGCTGCAGCATCAGCGGCATCAGGAAGGGAATGGCGCCGGTCGAGATGCGAAAGATCGTGCCGCCGATCGTTGCGGCGCGAAAGGCGGCGTTTTCGAAGATCCCAAGGTTGAGGATGGGGAACGGATGCCGGCGGGCGTGATAGACATAGGCGACCGCACAGGCGATGCCGATCAGCGTGGCGCCGATGCCGACCGCCGGTGGCAAGGCGGGAAGACCGATGACGGAAAGGCCGAACACCACGCCGGCCGCCGCAAAGGCCGTCAGCAGGAAGCCGAAAAAGTCGATGCGCGGCGACTCCCGCTTTTCGATTTCCGGCAGGCAGATGCCGGTCATGATCAGCCCGAGAATTCCGACCGGAATGTTGATGATGAAGATCCAGTGCCAGGAAAAATAGGTGGTGATGAAACCGCCGATCGGCGGGCCGGTCAGCGGTCCCACAAGCGCCGGAATGGTCAGAAGCGCCATGGCGGACACGAGATCGCTGCGCCGGGTGGTGCGCAGGAGGACGAGGCGCCCGACGGGCGTCATCATCGCGCCGCCCATGCCCTGCAGGAACCGCGCCATCACGAATTCGATCAGGCTGGAGGAAATGGCGCAGAAGATCGAGCCGATCATGAAGACGAGAATGGCCGAGCGAAACACTTTCTTCGCCCCGAACTTGTCCGCCATCCAGCCGCTGATCGGAATGAACACGGCGAGCGCCACCATGTAGGAGGTCAGCGCCAGTTTCAGCGTGATCGGCCCGACCTCAAGATCCTTCGCGATCGTCGGCAGGGCGGTGGCGATGACGGTGGAATCCATCTGCTCCATGAAAAGGGCGACGGCAAGAATGAGAGGCACTGCGCGGTTCATCGGATACGCTTTACGGAAAGAATGCTGCATGCTGGCGCATCGGCTCGAAACCGTGACCGGGCGGAAAAGTCGATCCGCGGCTTCGAAACGCCTGAAAAGGGTCTATTCCCGATTGGATGGCGTGCCAATGATCTGCGGCCAACTTTCGTCATTTCGCATCACGTCTGCGTGACGTCGGCTTGCTCGACACACGCGCCTTCTATCTTTTCTGGCGGGACGGTCCTGCTTGGCTCGACCGGTGAAAACGATGGAGATCATCATGACGCGCTATACGATCGATCGCAGGACGATGCTTGGAACCGCCGGCCTCGGCGTGCTGGCGGCACCGGCCATTCTGACCGGCCAAGCCCAGGCCCAGACCCAGACCCAGGCCCAGGCCCAGACCGCGCAGGGCGTCAGGACCGGCGCCGAAGCCAATAAGGGATTACCCATGGACCACGCCATGCCGCCGGAAGTGAGCCGCTTCAAGCTCGGCGATTTCGAAGTTCTCGCCATCCGTGACGGTTTTGGCGCTGTCGCCAAGCCGAACGAAACCTTCGGCACCGATCAGGCGCCCGATACGGTCGCAGCGCTTCTGGAAAAGAACTTTCTTCCCACCGACCAGTTCGTCAACAGCTATGCGCCGGTCGCCATCAATACCGGCAGCGAGCTTGTCTTGTTCGATACCGGTTTCGGCGAGGGTGGCCGCGCGAAGGGCAATGGCCGCCTGATCGAAGGCCTCGCCGCCGCCGGCTACAAGCGCGAGGATGTTTCGATCGTCGTACTGACCCACATGCATGGCGATCATATCGGTGGCCTGATGGAAAAGGGTGCGCCGGCTTTCCCGAATGCGCGTTATATCGCGGGTCAGGTCGAATATGATTTCTGGACCGATGAAGCGCGTGTCGGCACGCCGGCCGAGAACGGCCACAAGGGCGTGCTCGCCAATGTCAAACCGCTTGCCGAAAAAACGACCTTCATCGGTGATGGCGCCGATGTCGTCACCGGCATTACCAGCATGGCCGCCTTCGGTCACTCGCCGGGCCACATGGTGTTCAACGTCGAATCCGCCGGCAAGCGTCTGGTGCTGACCGCCGATACCGCCAACCACTATGTCCTGTCGCTGCAAAAGCCCGACTGGCAGGTGCGGTTCGACATGGACAAGGCGAAGGCCGCGGAAAGCCGCCGCAAGGTGTTCGACATGATCGCGGCCGACAAGGTGGCCTTCCTCGGTTACCACATGCCGTTCCCGGCGGTCGGTTACGCCGAAAAATTCGAGAACGGTTATCGCTTCGTGCCGAAGACCTACCAGTTCGAGATCTGATGGCGCGTCGCAGGTCGGAGCCCCCTCCGTCGTCATCCTCGGGCTCGTCCCAAGGATCTGCTGCGGCCTGATATTATCAATGTGATCAGATCCTCGGCATAGGGCCGAGGATGACGAAGTCAGGGAACCGCACTGAGGAACTCATGCGGTTCTGACACAAGCCATGCAATCCCGGAGCATCTCCCCTCCGGGATTTTTCTGTTCCCAATCCGTCATGAACGTGTTACCAGCCCTCGCCAACTTCCATGTATTTCATGCAGAAGAAGCCGGACCAGGGATTTTCCCTTTTCCGGAGGATTCTGCCTATCCAACTGAAGGAATTGGCAATGGCACGCATCGTAATCTCGGCAACCGGCGCGGAAGCGCTTACCTTCGACGATGTGCTCCTGCAGCCGGGGCATTCGGAAGTCATGCCGGGCCAGACCAATATTTCCACCCGCATCGCCAAGGATATCGATCTGTCTCTGCCGATCCTGTCCTCGGCCATGGATACGGTCACCGAAAGCCGTCTCGCCATTGCCATGGCGCAGTCGGGCGGCATGGGCGTCATCCACCGCAACCTGACCCCGGTCGAACAGGCCGAGGAAGTCCGTCAGGTCAAGAAATTCGAAAGCGGCATGGTCGTCAATCCGGTCACGATCGGCCCCGACGCGACGCTTGCCGATGCCCACGCGCTGATGAAGGCGCATGGCATTTCCGGTATTCCGGTCGTTGAAAACGGCGGTCGCCCGGGTCGTCTGGTCGGTATCCTCACCAACCGCGACGTCCGTTTCGCTTCCGACCCGTCCCAGAAAATCTTTGAACTGATGACGCGCGACAACCTGGTTACCGTCAAGGACGGCGTCGATCAGGTCGAAGCCAAGCGTCTTTTGCACAAGCATCGCATCGAAAAGCTGCTGGTGGTCGATAACGAAGGGCGCTGCGTCGGTCTCATCACCGTCAAGGATATCGAAAAGTCGCAGCTCAACCCCAATGCCGCCAAGGATGCGCAGGGCCGCCTGCGGGTCGCCGCCGCCATCTCCACCGGTGATGACGGCGTCGAGCGCGCCGAGCGCCTGATCGATGCCGGCGTCGATGTCATCGTCGTCGATACCGCGCACGGTCATTCGCAGAAGGTTCTGGATGCGGTCGCCCACGTCAAGAAAATGTCGAACGCCATCCGCATCATCGCCGGCAATGTCGCGACGTCGGAAGGCACCAAGGCGCTGATCGATGCCGGCGCGGATTGCATCAAGGTCGGTATCGGTCCGGGTTCGATCTGCACCACCCGCATCGTCGCCGGCGTCGGCGTGCCGCAGCTGGCAGCCGTCATGGCCGCTGTCGAGGAAGGCAACAAGCACGGCATTCCGGTCATCGCCGATGGCGGCCTGAAGTTTTCGGGCGACGTCGCCAAGGCGATCGCCGCCGGCGCATCCGCCGTCATGATCGGTTCGCTTCTTGCCGGCACCGACGAAAGCCCGGGCGAAGTCTACCTCTATCAGGGCCGTTCGTTCAAAGCCTATCGTGGCATGGGTTCCGTCGGCGCCATGGCGCGCGGCTCGGCAGACCGTTATTTCCAGGCGGAAGTACGCGACACGCTGAAGCTCGTTCCGGAAGGCATCGAAGGCCAGGTTCCCTACAAGGGCCCGGTCTCGGCCGTGCTGCATCAGCTCGCCGGTGGCCTTAAAGCCGCGATGGGTTATGTCGGTGGCAAGGACATCAAGGATTTTCAGGAAAAGGCGACCTTCGTGCGCATTTCCGGCGCCGGTCTGCGTGAAAGCCACCCGCATGGCGTGACGATCACCCGCGAAAGCCCGAACTATCCGGGCGTCAGTTCTTAAAGCACCGGAACGATCCCTACCGATTTAAGCGGGCCGGGCATTCAACCCGGCCCATTTTCGTGTCAGAACGGGCAAAGCTCCGGAGAACAATTTCAATGATGACCGATACCACCGCCATGTTCTGGCCGATGATCGCCCACGCATTCCTCGTCTTCATCCTCTACTACCTGTTGTCCAGCCGACGTGTCGCGGCCGTGCGTTCGGGTCTGGTAAAGGCGGAACAGTTCAGGGAAAACCTGTCCGAACCGGCCGGCAGCCTTCTCATCCACAACAACCTGAAGAACCAGTTCGAACTGCCGATGCTGTTTCACGTAGGCGTTCTTGCAACCTTCATCTGCAATGCCGACAATATCGGCACCATCCTCATTGCCTGGATATTCGTGCTGTCGCGCTATGCCCATTCCTATGTGCATGTGACGAGCAATCGCCTGCGCCTGCGCCGTCCGCTGTTCATGGTCGGCTTTGCCGCGACCTTTCTTCTGTGGGCCTGGCTGGCCGTATGGCTGGCCACATCCTGAGCGTCAGGCCGGCTACCGGTCGGCTCGATCGGGTTTCGGGGCGACGGCAACAATTGCCGCTGCGAGCGCTTCCATGTCCTGGCCGCGCCCGCTCGAGCGCCGCCACACGAGCCCGATCTGCCGAGAGGGAGCCGGCTCGGCAAAGGGCACGATGCGCAGGTCGGTTCGCGCCGCCTCGGTGGCGATCGCCATTTCCGGGATCAGCGTCATGCCCATGTCATGCGACACCATCTGCAGAAGCGTCGTCATCGATGTAGCACCGAAATTGACGAGGCTGCGCCTGCCCGCCGTGCCGCACACCGCCAGCGCCTGGTCGCGCAGGCAGTGGCCCTCTTCGAGCAGGAGCAGGCGTTCGGCATCCACCTGCGTCTCCGTGAGCGGCGAGGTCAGCACGTCGCGATCGTTGCGCGCCATGGCCATGAAGAACCGGTCCGAAAGAAGCGGCCGGCTTTCCAGCCCCTCGCCATCGATCGGCAGCGCTGCGATCACGGCATCGATCCGCCCTTCCACAAGGTCGGCGATCAGCCGGTCGGTGACGGCTTCGCGCAGTTCGATTTCCACCTGCGGATGATGCTTCCGCAGATGCGGCACGAGCGCCGGCACGAGATAGGGCGCGACGGTCGGGATTATGCCGATCCGCGTCAGGCCCTGCAGTACGCCGCCGCCCTCGCGGGTAAATTCTTCGAGCCCCGCCACATCCCGCAGGATACGCCGCACATGCTGCAACACGGCCTCGCCGCGCGGCGTGAGAAGGGCGCCTGAGCGATGGCGTTCGACCAGAAGCGCACCAAGATGCTCCTCCATTTCCATGATCTGAGCCGACAGCGCCGGCTGGCTGACATTGACCATGGCGGCCGCCCTGCCGAAATGACGGGTGGTGGCCAACGCTTCGAAATAGCGCATCTGGCGCAGGGTAAGCATGATAGGATTTTCAGATCAGAGACGATGTTCGCTATCGGAAATACAGAGATCGACCCTCAGGCGCAACGGCGGTTGTGCAGTCGGAAAAGTTTTCACCAGCCCGGCATGACCTGTCCGAGGCGCGGCCGCACCAGACGCGTCACCGTCTTCATCTCGCCGTCGATGTCGTCGGAGAGCGGGGCGGGCGAGATGTTGTCGAGGCAGGCGGTGATATGGTCGGTGATGGCATTGATGAGCGAGGATGACAGACCCGCACGTTTCATCAGGCCGATCTGCACCGGTGGCAGGGGTGGAAAACCGTCCGCAGCCGTCAGCACCTTCATGCCGGGTCTGAGCGCCGATTCCGGCAGCACGGAAACCGCCATGCCGGTCAGCACCGCGGCCGCCACCACGGTGGCCGACCAGCTGGTGAACAGGACCTGATAGTCGCGGCCGTCCGCATCGAGTGCCGAACAGGCAAGCTGGCGCCACAGGCAGTCGCGTCGGCCGACGGCGAGCGGCACCGGGGCATCGTCCTTAAGCGGATGGTTGGCCGAACCGACCCAGCACAGCGGCTCCGTGCGCACCACGTCGGACACTCGCAGGCGCGGGTTGTGGGTCACGAGCGCGATATCCAGTTCGCCCCTGGTCATCTTTTCGGCAAGGCTCGGCGAAGGTTCGCACACGATATAAAGCTCGACATTCGGATGCGTCTTGGCGAAACGGCCGATGATTTCGGGCATGTAGCGGTCGGCATAGTCGTCCGGCGTGCCGATGCGCAATGTGCCCTCCAGCCGGTTGTCATCGAAAGCCGCCATCGCCTCGCTATTAAGGCGGACGATGCGTCGCGCGTAATTGAGCAGCTTGTCGCCCTCCGCCGTCAGCTTGTTGCCGCGCCCGTCCTTCATGAACAGCTGCTTGCCGACCCGCTCCTCCAGTCGGCGCATCTGCATCGAAACCGCCGACTGGGTCTTGAACACCCGGTCGGCCGCCCTGGTGAAGCTGCCGGTATCGACGATGGCGACGAAGGTGTGCAGTTGATCGATGTCGAGAGGCGCGGACATGGGTGTCATCCATAAGTAGGGTTGATGCTTATCATTAAAAACATTCGTTGGACTGATCAATAGCGATCTTGCATAACACATTCAAATTGATCAACGACCCGCCATGGTGACGGGTTTGACGACCGGCGAGCGCATTGCGCGTGTCGCGGAACGGTCTTTTGTGCCTGAAGCGAAGGATAAGGCCATGCGCATGAACGAACGGATGAGCGAAATCGCAATGACCGGCGCAAGCCGCAGCGCCATGTTCCCGACCCGTCTGGTTCTGCGCGTGGCGGCCCTGTGGCGCGCTCTCAAAAACCGCATGGCGCTCAATCCGCTGCTTGATCTCGATGAACAGCAACTGGCCGATCTTGGCCTCAGCCGCCAGGATGTCGAGCAGGCCCTGCTGCATTCCGGCGTGCTGGACGATCCCTATCGCCACCTGTCGGCGGCGCGCCAACGGGGCCGCCGCGCCTATTTTCGGTCATTTCACGGCTGAATTGTTTTCCCAGCAGGGTCATGCCAATAGCCCTGCCTCTTGCCCGGCCCGGTTCGCCCGTGCCGGGCTTTTTCGTGCCCGCTCTGACGCAGATGCCCGCAGGCGCGCCGGCGTCAGTACTGATACTGTTCGAAGACCGGATCGATGCTGGTCAGCCAGCTGCCGTTATAGAGCGTCAGCAGTTCCTGGGCGAGCGTCGCCTTGTTCTTGAGGATCGCGTCGAGCGGCGCCAGATGAATGCTTTCGTCGGCGCCCTCGGCATTGCGGCAATCGCGCGAGCGCAGGCCGCGCGTGGCAATGTCCAGAACATCGCGGGCGATGTCGAACAGCGGTACGCCGCGCAGCTCGGCCGAAAGCCCGGCGGCCGGAACCGCATCGCGCAGCGACTGCACCTCCTCGAAGCTCCAGTCGGCCGTCATCGTCTCGGCATCGGCCAGCGCCTGGTCGTCATAGAGAAGCCCGACCCAGAAGGCCGGCAGCGCGGCAATATGCGACAGCGGCCCGCCATCGGCGCCGCGCATCTCAAGATAGCGCTTCAGCCGCACGTCGGGAAAGAGCGTGGAAAGGTGGTTGGTCCAGTCGCCCAGCGTCGGCTCGAAGGCATCGATCTTGCCCTTCAGCGCGCCGTCCATGAACTGGCGGAAGGTAATGTCGGTACAGTCGCGGTAGCGGCCGTCGCGAACGATGAAATACATCGGCACGTCGAGCGCCCATTCGACATAGCTGTCGAAGCCGAAACCCGGCTCGAAGGCGGCCCGCATCAGGCCGGCGCGCTGGTTGTCGGTGTCACGCCAGATATCGCCGCGCCAAGAAAGCAGTCCGTTCGGACGGCCCTCGGTAAAGGGCGAGGCGGCAAACAGTGCGGTCGCCAACGGCTGCAGCTTCATCGACAAAGACAGTTTGCGCGCCATGTCGAGTTCTGAAGCAAAGTCGAGGTTCACCTGGATCGTGCAGGTACGGTACATCATGTCGAGACCGCGCGTGCCGACCTTCGGCATGTAGCGGGTCATGATGTCATAGCGGGATTTCGGAATGCGCGGCGTTTCCGCCAGCGACCATTTGGGACTGCCGCCAATGCCGAGGAAGCGGATGCCCATCGGGTCGGCAACCTCCTTGAGAACCGCCAGATGCTGCTCGGTCTCCGCTCTTGTCTCATGCAGCGTCTTCAACGGTGCGCCCGAAAGCTCGAACTGGCCGCCCGGCTCGATGGAGATCGCCCCCATGCCGTCCTTTTCGCCAAGCCCGATAATGTTGCCGGCATCAATGATCGGCTCCCAGCCGAGCTTTTCCTGCATGCCTTTCAGAAGGGCGGAAATGCTGGCGTCGCCCTCATAGGGAACAGGCTCGAGATTGGCGGTGAAGAAACCGAATTTTTCATGTTCCGTGCCCAGGCGAAACCGGTCCTTGGGCTTGGCGCCGCCAGCCAGATAGGCCGACAGTTCTGACACCGAAGTGAGGGGCGTATGATCGGTGGTGTCACGTGCCATAGAGATTACCTTTTGGAGTGGCGCTTAGTCTGACGAACGTGCCGCTGCTTGAACCGCTTTCATGTGCGGTGCAAGTGATTTTGTTTCAACGCGCTTTCAGAAAATCTGGCAATCGTGTGTCAATTCTGCCGCTTGTGCTTAGCGCCAGTCGCCAATACTGGCCTGGATGATGGCAAGTGCTGCGACCGCCGCCGTATCTGCCCGCAGGATGCGGGGCCCGAGCGGAATGGCGGTGACGAAGGGAAGACTGCGCAACATGCGTCTTTCCTCCTCGGAAAACCCGCCTTCCGGCCCGATCAGAAGAGCAAGTCTGGTCTCCCTGATGGCGCCGAGGATCGGCACAGGGTTCTGCCCCTCATCGCCTTCGTCACAGAAAATGATGCGGCGATCGCCTGGCCAGCCGTCCAGCAGTTCGCCAAGCTTTTTCGGCGTCATCACCGGCGGCACCGACAATATGCCGCACTGTTCCGCCGCCTCGATAACATTGGCAGCCAGCCGGTCCATGCTGGTGATCTTGCCCTGCACATGCTGGGTCATGACCGGCTGCAGAAGGCCGGCGCCCATTTCCACCGCCTTCTGCACCAGATAATCCAGCCGCCCGGTCTTCAGCGGTGCGAACAGGTAGTGCAGGTCGGACGGTTCAGGCTGCGGCCGCGTCTGCTCGACGGGCTCGAGCATGAGCTTCTTGCGGCTGGGAAAGGCCAGGCGCGCCCGCCATTCGCCGTGGCGACCGTTGAAGACCAGCACCTGCGCGTCTGCCGCCAGCCGCAGCACGTTGACGAGATAGTTGAACTGGTCAGCCGTCGCCGCGATCGGCGTATCGAGGGTGATATCGGTCTCGACGAAAAGCCGCTGCATGCGGAAATTGGCGCGCATGATTTCAAAATCCCGATTGGGCGATCACAGGAAGATCGCGAACATGACCAGGCTCATAACGACCGACAGGGCGGCCGCGCAAGGAAGAGTGATCATCCAGGCCGCGATAATGCTGAGGAAATGCGAGCGGCGCACCAGATAGCGGTGGCGGAATTCTTCGTCATTGCGCTCGAAAGGCTCGACCGGGTCGATGTCGCCGCCTGAGCGTACGCGCACATATTCGAAGCGGCGGCGGGAATGGCGGGTATACCATTCACGAAAGAAACCGACCCCGAAGACGGCGCCGACGGCAATATGGGTGGAAGAGACGGGCAGGCCCAGCCAGGCGGCGCTCAGCACCGTCAGCGCCGTCGACAGCGAGACGCAAAAAGCCCGCATCGGGTTGAGCTTGGTGATTTGCGAACCGACCAGCCGCACCAGTTTGGGTCCGTAAAGAAGCAGGCCGAGCGAAATGCCGATACCGCCGACGAGGAGTGACCAGAGTGGCACCTCGACCGTACCGAGCACCCCGCGCTGGGTGGCCGAGACGATGGCCGCCAGAGGTCCGATCGCGTTCGACACGTCGTTGGCGCCATGCGCGAAGGACATCAGCGCTGCTGCAAAGACAAGCGGGATGCGAAACAGTTTGCGCAGCGACTGGTTCCGGTTTTCCAGTCCCTCCGCCTGCCTTGCGATGACCGGGATCAGCAGCCGCCACGCCACAACGCCGCTGGCAAGCGCGATCAGCGTCGCCATGAGCACGGAGACATCGACGAGGTGTTCGAGACCGACAATGGCCAGATAGCCGGCAAACGCTCCGGTCATGATGCCGAGCAGTACCGGCACCCAGCGCTTGGCGCCGGCGATCTTGTCCTCGCGATAGATGATGGTTTCCTTGATGAGGTAGAGGAAACCGGCGGCAAAGACGGCGCCCAGCAGTGGCGAGATCATCCAGCTGGCGGTAATACCCCCCACGGTCTTCCAGTCGATGGCCGAAAGCCCGGCAGCGGCAATGCCCGATCCCATCACGCTGCCGACGATCGAATGGGTGGTGGAAATCGGCCAGCCCAGCCACGTGGCGATGTTGATGAAGATCGCCGCCGAAAGCAGCGCCGCCATCATGGCCCAGATCATCACGTCGGGACCGGTGATCAACCCCTCGCGCATGATGCCGCCGGCGATCGTATCGGCCACATGGCGCCCGCCGATCACCGCGCCGGCGATCTCGAAGACCGCGGCCAGCGCAAGGCCGAAGGTCATCGTCATGGCGCGCGCGCCGACGGCCGCGCCGATATTGTTGGTCACGTCATTGGCGCCGATATTCATCGCCATATAGGCGGCGATCGCGGCTGCCCCGACAACGACCACGACATCCGCTCGCCCCGTGACCAGGCTGCCGGCAAGGACCGCCACAAGAAACACGAAGATCAGCGCTGCGCCGTGCACGGCAAAGCCGCGCGACAGATAACGCGAGGCGTCCTCGATCATCGATATCTTGGCGAGATCCTTGTCCAGCGTGGGTTTGACCAGACGGCGCCTGTTGGCGGACATTCCTGTTTATCCTGATGGCTGTTGTCGGGAGGAAAGGGGACCGACCGATACGATGCGCGGACCTAAAGCAGTCGCTCGCGCCATCGCTTCCCGGCCGGTCCGCGCAAGGACTGCGTCACGCCTCGGCGGATTTGCCGACCGGCGCGGCAGCCGGCGTCTCGACCGCAGCCATGCTGTCGCCGAACCGGGTGATGAGCATTTTCAACTCCGGCTCCTTGACCCGGCGCGCCGCTTCCTCGCAGCTCACCCATTCAAGGCGGCGACTGCCTTTTTCGGGGAAGCTCTTGAGCATGTCCTCCACTTCGAGCGCATGGACCTGCACGATCACGGGCACCTTGATGCCGCTGGACAGGGTCTTGCCGTAATGGAAATGACCGAGCGGCTCCTTGCAGACCTTACCCTTCACGCCCGCCTCTTCGTAAGCCTCGCGTTCGGCCACGGCATGCGCCTTCTTGCCTTCCATCGGCCAGCCCTTGGGAATGACCCAGCGGCCGGTATCGCGGCTGGTCAGCAGCAGCACTTCCAGCCGGTTCGCCTGCTTCTTGCGAACGCGGTAGCACAGTGCGGCATATTGCTGCCGCGGGGGGCGCTGCAGCATCAGGCGCACATTGGTGGTAACGCGATCGATGAAGCCCAATTTCTCCGAATCTCCTATATGATGCACGCCTAATACAGGGCTGCGCTGTCACAATCGAGACCATCTTCGCTCAATCGGCAGAGAATCGCTCTTATTCGTGACGATGTGAAGTGTGGCCGGCGCACAAGAACCGTCAAGAGACGATTGCACAGCTGTTCATCTATATGTGTATGAAAGCCTGATCTGTCCATAAAACAGTTGCGACGGGTTGGATGCCAAGGAGGCGTCTGCGCAAAACGCGGCCATCGCGAAAGAGACCCGGCGCCCCTAGGGCTGCCGGGTCTGCTGAGCGTGAATGCGATCAGCCGCCGAAAATGGTGCGGAAGATATCGACGCCGCGGTCCTTGAAGGCGACGTCGCCCGGTTTGGAACCCGGTCCGATGACGACGACCTTGGTGCCGACGGGCGCGCGTGCATACAGGTGCTCAACATCCTTGTTCATCATGCGAATGCAGCCCGAGGACAGGTTGAGGCCGATCGACCAGGGCTGGTTGGTGCCGTGGATGCGGAAGATGGTGTCGCGACCGCCCTTGTAGAGATAAAGCGCCCGTGCCCCGAGCGGGTTTTCCGGGCCGCCTGGCATGACCACCGGCAGCTTGATGCCGCGGCGCGCTTCACGGGCCCGCATTTCGGCCGGCGGCGTCCAGGTCGGCCATTCCGCGCGGCGGCCCACTGCCACTTCGCCCGACCAGCCGAAACCTTCGCGGCCGACGCCGATCCCGTAGCGGGTGGCGCGGTTGCGGCCCTCGACATAGTAGAGGAACTTGTTGTTGGTATCGACGATGATCGTGCCGGGGGCCTCGTTGGTGGAAAAGCGCACCATCCGGCGCTTGTATTTTTCCGGCACCGGCTTGTTGCGAACCGAAGGCGCAACGTCGCTTGCCGTCGTCTGCGGCTGGCGCGACTGTGCAAAAGCCTGCGTGGCCGGCAGGGCCAGCGTGATGCCCACGCCCAATGCCGCAATCGCGGCCATGATCTTACCGAGTTTCATTCAAACCCCCTTCGGCCATGTCAATAAAAAAGCCGGGACAAAATGTCCCGGCGCGGCTGCTTCGGCAAGATCAGGCAGGGCGAATGTGAACAAAGTCGCGGCGATATACATGCGCCAGCGTGTCTATCCTGTCACATCTTGCCGCATATCTGCGGGAAAAATACCGCATGGCGTCCCCGCCGGTGAGATCACGGGCCTCGCGCCGTCAGATGACGATGACGCGGGTGCCGACATCGACGCGACCGTAGAGATCGGTGACGTCCTCGTTGCGCATGCGGATGCAGCCGGAGGACACGGCGGAGCCAATCGTCCAGGGGGCATTGGTGCCGTGAATACGGTACAGCGTGGAGCCGAGATAGAGCGCGCGCGCGCCGAGCGGGTTTTCCGGCCCGCCATCCATGCGCGCCGGCAGGTAATGGCCCTTGGCGGCTTCGCGTGAGATCATTTCCTGGGGCGGGATCCATGTCGGCCATTCGGCCTTGCGCGTCACCTTGTGTTCGCCCGCCCATTCGAAGCCCGGCTTGCCGACGCCGACGCCGTAACGCTTGGCCTGGCCGCCTTCCATGACGAGGTAGAGGAACCGGTTATTGGTGTCGATGACGATCGTGCCGGCCGCATATTGCGTGTCGTAGGACACTGTCTGCGGCAGGAATTGCGGCTCGATCTGGCCGCGGATCACGGGCAGGTCCGGGCGCAGCGCCGCCTGTTGCGCACGCGGCTGCGGCCGCACGGAACGGGGCGCGCGCGCAGGCGCCGGCGGAAACAGATATTGCCGCGCCTGCTGACCGCGGCGCTGCTGCTGGGGGTAGGGGCGTGGCGGCTGGTCGTAACGGGGCTGGTCGTATCTGGGTTGGTGATAGCGCGGTTGGGGTGCAGCCGTGCGATATTGCGGCGCAGCCCGGCGCGGCGCTTCGCCGAGCTGCTGCAGCCAGGGCGCGGTCAGGTCCGGGCTGACCATCACCGGCGGGCGCTGCTGGTAGCGGTCCTGAGCGAGCGCGGGAGCGGCCGCGACAAGAGGGAGGAGCCCAAGGGCCGCAAGGCCGGCGCGTTTGGCAAAAGGCAAGAGGCTCATTTTCATGGCAATCGGCTCCTTGGATGCTGATGGACAGATGGGTGCTGATGGACAGTCGGCGGCGCGGCCGCATCCGGCGTTTCGCCAGACCTTGGGCGGCAATTCACGAGCGAATGGTAAATCCCGCCGCCAATCCGGGATGCGCCAGGTGTAAAGCTTTCGGCAGGGTTACCGGGTGGTTGGAAGACATGGTTGACGTGCTATGAAGACAAGCGCAAATCGCATTAACGGGCAGGGAGCAGGGCATGACGGGGATTGTCGAAGGCGCGGATGGCCGGTTTCGATGCGCCTGGCACGGCGGTCTTGAAGACTACCGTCGTTATCACGACGAGGAATGGGGACGACCCGTCACCGACGATATCCGGCTGTTTGAAAAGATCTGCCTGGAAGGGTTCCAGTCCGGCCTGTCCTGGCTGACGATCCTGCGCAAGCGCGAGAATTTTCGCGCCGCCTTTGCCGGTTTCGATTTCGACAGGGTTGCCCTGTTCGGCGAGGACGACATCGCCCGCTGCCTGGCCGATGCCGGCATCATCCGCCATCGCGGCAAGATCGTCTCGACCATCAACAATGCCCACCGGGCGGTGGCATTGCGCGACGAATTCGGCTCGCTTGCCAGCTTTTTCTGGCGCTACGAGCCGAAGGGCGACACGCGTCCGGCAGTAATGGACCACGCAACCCTTGTCGCCAATCCCACCACGCCGGTCTCCACCCAGCTGTCGAAGGATCTGAAAAAGCGCGGCTGGACCTTTGTCGGCCCCACGACCGTCTATGCCTTCATGCAGGCGATGGGCATGGTCAACGACCATCTCGACGGTTGTTTCTGCCAGCCGGAGATCGAACGGCTGCGGGCGGCGTTCAGGCGGCCATGATCGTTTCGAGAATGCCCGGCAACTCGCCGAGATGGGCGATCTGGCGGAACCGCGGGGCATCGCTCGGCGGCTCGACATGTTCCAGAACCCAGGTGAGTTCGTGCGGCACGAACACGCCCCAGGCGCCGGCGGCGATCGCCGGCACGATGTCGGACTTGAGCGAATTGCCGATCATCATCGCCCGTTCCGGCCCGTCGGCCAGACGTGAGAACACGCGGCGATAGGTGGTGGCAGTCTTTTCCGAGACGATCTCGACCGCATCGAAGAAATCGCCCAGTCCCGATTGCGCCAGCTTGCGCTCCTGATCGAACAGGTCCCCCTTGGTGATCAGCACCAGCATGTAATGGCCGGAAAGCGCCTCCAGCACGTCGCGCACATGTGGCAGCGTCTCCACCGGATGGCGCAGCATTTCGCGTCCGACATCGAGGATTTCACCGATGACGCGCGCCTCGACCTTGCCGTCCGTCACCTCGATCGCGGTCTCGATCATCGACAGAACGAAACCCTTGATCCCGTATCCGTAGAAATCCAGGTTGCGCTTTTCGGCCGCCAGCAGCCTTTCCGCCACCACGTCATGCGCGGCAAATTCCTTGAGCAGACCGGAAAAATGGCTTTCGGTCGATCGAAAGAACTGTTCGTTCTGCCACAGCGTATCGTCGGCATCAAAGCCGATCGCCGTGATCGGGCGCATGGTCATGACACAAATCCTCCAGCCGGAATATGGACAAGCTGTCGGTTTCCGGCAAGGCGTGCGCGCGTTGCGCAATGAACCGCTTGTCTTATGACTATCCGCGCTTCTTGTGAGAAAAAGAAGCGCCGGCTCGGGTAGCCGCCCGGCCGGCGATGGGGGATGGATCGGAGACGTGCAGGCCACCATTCTGATGAATGCCAGGCCGTGCTAGAGTTTGATCGCCCCCATCTTTTCCAATCGTCCTGAACGGATACCCGAGCTTTTGGCTCGGATGACAAGCATGGGAGACGGAAAA